>NZ_OY781114.1:3411831-4141163 GCF_963676485.1 uncultured Cohaesibacter sp. | reverse complement strand
TCATCAACAAAGATGGCGCAACGATCCTTTTCGATCAGCTCTCTTTGCAATATATGGAAGGAGCTGAAGTTGATTTCGTCAGCGACCTGATGGGTCAGTCCTTCCAGATCAAGAATCCGATTGCCAGCGCGTCTTGCGGCTGCGGTACAAGCTTCTCGATCTGAAAGACAGGCCCACGCATCGTGGGCGGAACAACTCTCATTTGACCAAAAATGCCCATCAGTAAAGAGGCCCAACATGCGCATCGCCACCTGGAACATCAACGGCATCAAGGCCCGTCATCCCAACTTGCTGAGGTGGCTGGAAGAAGAAAAGCCGGATATTGCCTGCCTGCAGGAAATCAAATCGGTCGATGAAGCATTTCCTCGCGCTGACATTGAGGCTTTGGGCTACAATGTCGAGACCCACGGACAGAAGAGCTTCAATGGCGTGGCATTGCTCTCTCTCCTGCCTTTTGAAGAGGTCAATCGCGGCCTCTCAGGCGATGATGAAGACGAGCAGGCCCGCTTTATAGAAGGCGTCTTCTCAACCGACAAAGGGCCATTGCGGGTTGTGAGCCTTTATTTGCCCAACGGCAATCCGGTGGAGACCGAAAAATATCCCTATAAGCTGAAATGGATGCGCAGGCTCATTGCTTGGTCAAAAGAGCGTCTCGCCCTTGAGGAAGCGTTTGTGCTTTCAGGCGATTACAATGTAATCCCGAGCGCCGACGACGTTCATGATCATGATGCCTGGTGGGGCGATGCCCTTTATCGCACAGAAACGCTTGATCTGTTCAGGGAATTGAAGGCCTTCGGCCTCACAGAAGCATTTCGTGCTTGCAATGCAACCCCGCACCAATATTCCTTCTGGGACTATCAGGCCGGCGCCTGGCCGCGCAATCATGGCATTCGCATTGACCATCATCTGCTGTCGCCAGAGGCTGCAGACATGCTCAAGGCGTGCGAAATCCAGAAAGAAACACGAGATTGGGAGAAGCCATCAGACCATGTGCCGGTCATGATGACGCTCAACTGCACTCAGCCATAAAAGTTTAATTTGAATCACAAACAAAGCAAGAGCGGCGGACAGTTAGTTTCCGCCGCTATCCAGCCATTGATTGGCCAGAGACACGGCCTTTTGCCGCGTTGACTCATCTGCCAGCGCGAAAGCCGCTTCCTGACGATCCAGCACTTCAGGGTTGGTTGAATCCAGTATCCGCGCAATCGTCAACCACTTGAGCCCGTTGACTGGTTGCTGCGGCAGAATGCTTCCTTCCAGAAGCAACTCACCCAGCTCAAGCTGCGCACCGATATGCCCCTTGCGGGCGGCTTTGCTCAGCCAGCGGGCTGCCATTTTGGGTTCGATCTTTCCGTCAGACTTGTCCAGATAAGACATCGCCAGATGATATTGCGCGTCAGGATCACGGAAGTAGGACGCTGCATATTGCAGAAAATCGCGGGCCTTGCTCGGGTTCGGTGCCAACTTGCCCTTGATGCCGGTGCGCACGAATGCGCTCAGCTTCACAATGGCGTTTGAAACATAACGCGCTTCAACAGACCCCGGCTGCACATCACCATACCGCCGCACAATACCATTGAAGAGATCAAAAGCTGCGCTCGGGTCTTTAACGACACCATCGCCTTCTTCATACATCCGCCCCAGCTTCCACTGTGACGCCATATGGCCATTGTGCGCTGCGTAGGTCAACGCCTGCACGGCTGTTGACTTGTTGCCAAATTTATAGGCTTGCGCGCCGAAGCGAAACGCTTCATCAGGGCTGGCCTGTCCCTCTTCGATCGTGCGAGGATCGAAAGCATAGGCAGGCAGACTCGCCGCTGCACCAAGCAAACCGACAAGAGTCAAAGTCTGCAATAGATTTACCGCAAAACTTGTTTGACGCTTCATGACATACCACTTGCCTGCTCGGCATCAAGAACATTGCTGTTCAATGCCTTGCAGCACAGTCTCCTGTTCACCCGGCAGCATCGCTTCCAAGAGCCGGGCTTCATTTGTTATCGCTCTTCCCTGAGTGACAATTATTCTAAAGAGGTTTCTTGAATGCTATCAAAACCTCAAAAATGTCACTTCTGTGACGGGTTTTCATTAACTTTTATAGCTGCCCGTTCAACTGGTTCTAATCTGACTCCATAATGTGGCTGAAGACGGGCATCAGGCGTTAAGCGCAATAGTTAACAAAACCTTTTTCAAAGTGACGTGTCTTTTCTGCAACGCCATAAGCCTCAAAAACCCCGCGCAGTCAAGAAGCATAGGTAATTTTAACTATAATTCAAATTTCTATTCAGCCTGCCCATTTGGGGTTAATCTAATTGGTATAGTTTGAAACGAATGCAACCAAGGGAGGGAAAAATGCCGAAACCAGCCGAAAAAGCCAAGGATGCCTCTCTTGATGAGGCCAGTGGCAAAGCCGAAGATCTGGAAAAACTGGAACAGGTGCTCATCCAAAGCCAACCGGATGAACGGCTTGCGGCGGCAGATCCATCCTCCACCCCCCAGCCAGAAGAGCAGAAGCAGCGCCCTTCCATCTATGAAATGCGCCACGATCCAAGCGAAATCCGGCGGGTTTTTGAGCATGGTGTCTACCCCTACAAGACCAAAATGAAGCGCCAATCCTACGAGAAGCAAAAGAACCTCCTACAGGTGGAGCTTCTCAAAGCGCAAAAATGGGTCGAAGCATCCGGCGAGAAGATCGTCATTCTATTTGAAGGACGCGACGCGGCGGGCAAAGGCGGAACCATCAAGCGGTTCATGGAGCATCTCAATCCACGCACGGTAAGCGTCGTGGCGCTGAACAAGCCAACAGATCGGGAGCGGACCCAATGGTATTATCAACGCTATGTGGAACATCTGCCTGCCGCAGGCGAAATGGTTCTCTTTGACCGCTCATGGTATAACCGCGCAGGCGTTGAACGCGTCATGGGCTTTTGCTCACCAAGCGAATATCTCGAATTCATGCGCCAGACACCGGAATTCGAACGCATGATCCGCCGTTCGGGCGTGCGCCTGTTCAAATATTGGTTCTCGGTAACACGGGAAGAACAGCGCCGCAGATTTGCAGCGCGAGAAACAGACCCGCTCAAGCAGTGGAAGCTCTCTCCGGTCGACAAGGCATCTCTGGACAAATGGGACGATTATACCGAGGCCAAGGAAGCCATGTTCTTCTACACCGATACCGCCGACGCTCCATGGACCATCATCAAGTCCAACGACAAGAAGCGTGCACGCCTCAACTGCATGCAGCATTTTCTCGCTTCTCTGCCCTACCCCAACAAGGACCGCCATATCGTCCATGGCCCAGACCCGCTGATCGTTGGCAGCTCGGGACAAGTCATCGGTAATGACGAGCATATTCTGGGCAAGAGCCTCAGCCCGACAGAATGAGCTTGCAATGCAAGCAGACGATAGGCCCCAATATAACAAAGGCCGCTTCACGCGGCCTTTTGCATCCCCACCCAATCTCTAGGCGGCTGATCCGTAAATGAGATCGGCGCGTTGTTCAAACGCCGTTGAGAATTTCTTGAAAGCCTTGTCAAACATCGCCCCCATCAATCCGGACAGCATCCGGCTTTTGAATTCATAATCGATGTAAAAGACCACATGGCAA
The DNA here is from genome assembly GCF_963676485.1 of uncultured Cohaesibacter sp. Classification (NCBI taxonomy): domain Bacteria; kingdom Pseudomonadati; phylum Pseudomonadota; class Alphaproteobacteria; order Hyphomicrobiales; family Cohaesibacteraceae; genus Cohaesibacter; species uncultured Cohaesibacter sp. Next base: position 4,137,559 of record NZ_OY781114.1, on the reverse strand, counting down.
GCCTCGGGCTCTGCTTCAATAGGTTCGAAGGTCCAGCGGTTTTCCATATGCTTGAAGGGGCCATCCAGATATTCCGCAACGATCTGGTTTTGCTCAGGCAAAAGCGTAACCTTGGAAGTAAAGCTCTCGCTTATCATTTTGTAGGCCACAACCATGTCCGCAACCAATATGGTCCCTTGCGGCGTTTCCTTGCGCCCGCGGATATGGAGCGATTTGCAAAGCGGCACAAACTCAGGATAACGCTCGACATCGGCCACAAGCTTGAACATCGCTTCAGCAGAATGCTTCACTTTATGACGGCTCTGGAATTTTGGCATATGGTCGCTTCTCTCCAATCATTGACCGAGTTTGGTGCGGCGAGCCTCTTTCAGCTTCTCGAAATCTTCTCCGGCATGATGGGATGAACGCGTCAGAGGATTGGCCGAAACCATCAAGAATCCCTTTGTATAGGCGATGGTTTCATAGCCCTTGAATTCCTGCGGCGTAACAAACTTGATCACTGGATGATGCTTCTTGCTCGGCTGCAGATATTGGCCGATTGTCAGAAAGTCCACGTCAGCAACGCGCAAATCGTCCATCAGCTGGAGCACTTCGTTGCGCTCTTCGCCAAGCCCGACCATGATGCCGGATTTGGTGAACATGCTTGGGTCCAGTTCCTTGACGCGCTGAAGCAAACGGATGGAATGGAAATAGCGAGCACCCGGGCGTACCTTGAGATAGTTGGACGGCACCGTTTCCAAATTGTGATTAAACACATCAGGCTTTGCAGCCACAACGGTTTCCAAGGCGCCTTCCTTACGCAGAAAATCCGGCGTCAGAACCTCAATGGTGGTCTGTGGCGAAGCCTTGCGGATGGCGTGAATGACATCGGCAAAATGCTGAGCCCCACCATCTTCCAGATCGTCCCGATCAACGGAAGTGATCACCACATGCTTGAGCCCCATCTGGGCCACTGCACGACCTGTATTCTCCGGCTCATCGGGATCAAGCGCATTGGGCATACCAGTAGAAACATTACAGAATGCGCAGGCACGGGTGCAGATCTCACCCATAATCATGAAGCTGGCATGCTTGTGCGACCAGCATTCGCCCATATTCGGGCAACCGGCTTCCTCACAGACAGTTACAAGCTTGTTCCCGCGCACAATATCGAGGGTTTCCTTGTAGGCCTTGGAGCCCGGCGCTTTAACGCGGATCCAGTCCGGTTTCCTCTGAATAGGATTATCAGGCCTATGGGCCTTTTCGGGATGGCGAGGCTTGACTGCCACCTTGCTCGCGATGTCAGCCTTGTTTGAAACGGTGTCAATGATCGTGACCATTCAGGTTCCTCGTCATCCCAATGAAGTCTGGTTGATCAGCACTATCCAACCTCCAAGAGGCGGTCAAGCTGATCAGGATCGAACTTTCTGGTAGATAAACAGCACCAGAATTGCGCCGAGTGTCGCAATGATCGTGGTATCCAGAAACGCGTTATTCACGAAATGGATGCCAAATTTTCCAGCGATAAAACCACCAACGAAGGCGCCAATAAGCCCCACAACAAGGTTTGTGAGCAAGCCATGATTGGAATCCGTCACCTTCTCAGCAATAAAACCGGCAATGATGCCAACAATTATCCAACCGATAAAACCCATGTTCCTACCTCTTGATTACAATATGCAAGCGGACCCCATATCCGTTCTCTTACATACATAACATCTGTGGGAGGTCAATCAAGTTCTCTAAGCGGGGCAGACGACAAAACGCCTGCCCCGCAACGCTCACCACGTAGCTTCAAATTGGAGGATCATTTAGGCTATACGGCCCATGATCACGCCTGGATCATACGATCATAGGCGTCACGAACCGATTCCGGCATCATTTCCGAAAGGGTCGGATGCGGGAAGATGGTTTCCATCAGTTCTTCCTCGGTGGTCTCCAGCCCCATCGCAACAACGAAGCCCTGAATAAGCTCGGTCACTTCAGCACCAATCATATGGGCACCGAGCAACTGGCCGGTCTTCTTGTCAAAAATGGTTTTGACCATGCCTTCCGGTTCACCCAGCGCAATGGCCTTGCCGTTGGCGATGAACGGGAAGCGACCAATGCGAACTTCAAGCCCTTTTTCCTTGCAGGCCTGTTCGGTGAGACCAACAGAGGAAACCTGCGGATGGCAATAGGTACAGCCCGGAATTTTGACCTTATCCATCGGATGCGGCTTGAGGCCGGCAATCTTCTCAACACAAATGGTGCCTTCATGCTCGGCTTTATGGGCCAACATAGGAGGACCGGCAACGTCGCCAATCGCATAGACACCTTCGACATTGGTGCGACCATATTCGTCAATAACGATGCAGCCACGGTCGGTTTTGATGCCAAGCTTTTCAAGGCCCAGATTCTCGATATTGCCCTGAACACCAACAGCAGAAATGATACGGTCGGCCTTGATGACTTCGGTCTTGCCGCCCTTTTTCTCGACGGTAGCCTCAACAGCATTGCCGCCCTTCTTGACGTTCGTCACCTTGGCTTCGGTCAGGATCTTGATACCCTGCTTTTCAAGGGACTTGCGCGCCATGCCGGAAATTTCATCATCTTCGACCGGAAGGATCTTCGGCATCATTTCAACAACGGTTACATCAGCACCCATTGTGTTGAAGAAGCTGGCAAATTCGATACCGATAGCGCCGGAACCGACAACCAACAGGCTCTTGGGCATGATGTCCGGTTTCAGAGCGTTGAAATAGGTCCAGATCAGTTTCTGATCCGGCTCAAGACCCGGCAGAACGCGCGGACGGGCACCGGTTGCCAGAATGATGTGCTTGGCCTTGTAGGTGCCAGAATCATCACCGGAAACGGTGATCGAGCCTTTGCCCTCAAGAACAGCTTCACCCTTGATCACGGCGATCTTGTTCTTCTTCATCAAGAAGCCAACGCCGGAATTCAGCTGTTTGGAAACGCCACGGGAGCGCTCGACAACCTTCTGAAGGTCAAAGCTTACACCTTCCGCGGAAAGGCCATAGTCCTTGGCATTCTGCATGAAGTGATAAATTTCAGCGGAACGAAGCAGTGCCTTGGTCGGGATACAACCCCAGTTAAGGCAGATGCCACCCAGGTCGCCCTTTTCAACGATTGCCGTTTTGAGACCAAGCTGCGCCGAACGAATGGCAGTCACATAACCACCGGGTCCAGAACCGACTACGAGTACGTCAAATTCAGTCTGTGCCATTTTGAAAATTCCTCTAAATCACCTCTCGATACGTCCTTACAGCCAGCGGCAACGTCAAGGGTTTGCCATCACATGCCAAACCCACGCGCACTCTGTTCTCTGAAAGGAGGGCCCGATCGCGCATAGAGCGCGACCGGAGAAATCAAGAGGACGTCGGGATTAGACCAACATGCTCATCGGGTTTTCGATGTAACCCTTGAATGCCTTGAGCAACTCCGCGCCCAGAGCACCATCGACGGTGCGGTGGTCAGTAGACAGGGTAACGGTCATCACGGTCGCAACCTTGATTTCGTCACCGTCAATCACCGGACGTTTCTCACCAGCACCCACGGCCAGAATGGTCGAATGCGGCGGGTTCACGACGGCAGAGAAGCTCTTGACGCCCATCATGCCCATGTTGGACACGGCGGTTGTGCCACCCTGATATTCTTCAGGTTTGAGCTTGCGCTCCTTGGCGCGTTTGCCCATGTCTTTCATCTCGTTGGAGATGGTCGACAGGGCCTTCTCTTCCGCCTTGCGGATGATTGGCGTGATCAGCCCACCGTCAATGGAGACAGCAACACCCACGTCAACATGCTTGTGCTTGACCATATTGTCAGACGTCCAGGAGACGTTGGCATCAGGCACATCACGCAGAGCAAGAGCCAGAGCCTTGATCACCATGTCGTTGACGGACAGCTTGTAAGACGGTTTGTCATCTTTACGCGGCGCTGAATTGTTGAGCTGGCTACGCAGGGCAAGCAGATCATCCAATTTGCAGTCAACCGACACATAGAAGTGCGGAATGGTCTGCTTGGCTTCGGTCAGACGCTTTGCAATGGTCTTGCGCATGCCGTCGTGCGGAACCAGTTCGTAAGAGCCTTCTGCGAAATTCTTGAGAACCTGTTCGTCGGACGGACCGGCAGACGCAGCAGCGGCAGGTGCCGGAGCAGCTTCCGCTTTCGGGGCTTCTGCAGCAGCCGGAGCCCCGGCTTTGGCAGTCCCAGCTTCAATCGCAGCATCCACATCGCGCTTGACGATACGACCACGCGGGCCAGTACCGGAGATCTTGGACAGATCCAGATCATTTAGCTTGGCCAAGCGGCGAGCAAGCGGCGAAGAGAAGATGCGATTACCGTCAGCGCTTGTTGGTGCAGGGCCAGCAGCCACATTGGCTTCAGGAGCAGCCGCCGCAGGAGCAGCTTCTTCCTTGGCCGGAGCGGCATCAGCCGCAGGGGCAGCAGCCGGAGTACCAGCGTCGAAGCCTTCCAAAGCGGAAGCGTCTTCGCCTTCTTCCAAAAGCAGGGCAATCGGAGCGTTCACTGCAACGTCGGCGGTTCCCGATTCGACAAGAATCTTGCCGATGGTGCCTTCGTCAACAGCTTCCACTTCCATGGTTGCCTTGTCGGTTTCGATTTCAGCGATGACATCCCCGGAGGTGATCTCGTCGCCTTCTTTCACCAGCCATTTGGCAAGCGTGCCGCTCTCCATGGTTGGAGAAAGGGCCGGCATCGTAATTGTTACAGGCATAATCTCTCTCCTTTAAGCGGTATAGGTGACAGCTTTGACAGCACCAATGACCTCGGCAACAGTTGGCAGGGCCAGCTTTTCGAGGTTTGCAGCGTAAGGCATCGGAACATCCTTGCCGCAAACGCGAGCAACCGGAGCATCCAGATAGTCAAACGCCTGATCCATCACGCGGAAAGCAACTTCCGAAGCGGTGGATGCCTGTGGCCAGCCTTCTTCAACAACAACGCAGCGACCGGTCTTGATAACCGAGCGGATGATTGTTTCGGTATCCAGCGGACGGATCGTGCGCAGGTCGATGACCTCGGCTTCGATCCCCTCTTTGGCCAGTTCTTCGGCTGCATTGAGTGAATGCTGCATACCCATGCCAAAGGAAACGATGGTGACATCCTTACCCTTGCGAGCAACCTTGGCCTTACCGAGAGGAACGGTGAAATCGTCGATATCAGGCACATCGAAGCTGTGACCGTAAAGGATTTCGTTCTCAAGGAAGACAACCGGGTTATTGGAGCGGATTGCAGACTTGATAAGACCCTTATAGTCAGAAGCGCTGTAGGGATGCACAACAACAAGACCCGGAACCTGGCTATACCATGCGGTGTAATCCTGCGAGTGCTGGGCAGCCACGCGGGCAGCGGCACCGTTCGGACCACGGAACACGATCGGGTTATGGATCTGACCGCCGGACATATAAAGCGTCTTGGCAGAAGAGTTGATGATATGGTCAATCGCCTGCATGGCAAAGTTGAAGGTCATGAACTCGACGATCGGACGCAGACCAGCCATAGCAGCACCGGCGGCAAGACCGGTAAAGCCATGCTCGGTGATTGGCGTATCAATCACACGGCGCTCGCCGAACTCGTCCAGCATGCCCTGTGAGATCTTGTAGGCGCCCTGATACTGAGCCACCTCTTCACCCATCAGGAAGACGTCTTCATCGCGACGCATTTCCTCGACCATACCGTCACGCAAAGCTTCACGAACGGTCTGGGTTTTCATTGGCGTGCCTTCTGGCACTTCCGGTTCATCTTCCACATCCGGCAGAGTCACTGGCGCTTCGGATTTTGGTTCGGCAGGAACAGAAGCCGGAGCGGCAGGCGCTTCTTCGGCAGCTGGAGCAGCATCCGTGGAAACATTATCAAGCGCTGAAGCGTCTTCCCCTTCTTCAAGGATCAAGGCGATCAGTTCGTTGACCTTGACACCCTGCGTGCCTTCAGCAACGACGATCTTGCCAAGAGTTCCCTCTTCAACAGATTCGACTTCCATGGTGGCTTTATCGGTTTCGATTTCAGCAATTACATCGCCGATCTCGATCTTGTCACCTTCTTGCTTGACCCATTTGGCCAGATTGCCTTCTTCCATGGTTGGGGAGAGGGCCGGCATAAGTACTTTAATTGGCATAATTCAATCCCTTCACCTTACAGAGGCATATAAATATCGGTCCAGAGTTCGGATTCATCCGGCTCGGGATTGGTCTGCGCAAAGTCGGCAGCATCGGAAACGATCGCACGAATGTCCTTGTCGATGGACTTCAGCTCGTCTTCAGAAGCAAAACCGCCTTCGATCAGACGCTGACGCACCTGTTCGATCGGGTCATGCTCGTTGCGCATTTTCTGCACTTCTTCCTTGGAACGATATTTCGCAGGGTCAGACATGGAATGCCCACGATAGCGATAGGTGATCATTTCCAGAATGTAAGGCCCCTTGCCTTCGCGTGCCCATTCAATAGCGCGTTCGGCTGCAGCCATAACGGCGCGCACGTCCATACCATCAACCTGTTCACCAGGGATGCCAAAAGAAATACCGCGCTGGGAAAGATCCGTGTTGGATGAAGACCGCTCAACCGAGGTGCCCATACCATATTTGTTGTTTTCGATCACATAGATCGCAGGCAGGTTCCAGAGCTTCGCCATATTGAAGCTTTCATAGACCTGACCCTGGTTGGATGCGCCGTCGCCCATATAGATGAAGGAGACATTGTCATTGCCACGATACTTGTTGGCAAAAGCAAGACCAGTGCCGATGGAGACCTGAGCCCCTACGATGCCGTGGCCGCCGAAGAAATTCTTCTCGCGGCTGAACATATGCATCGAGCCGCCCTTACCTTTGGAGTAGCCGTCCTTACGGCCAGTCAGCTCGGCCATCACCCCTTTGGGGTCCATGTCACAGGCCAACATATGCCCGTGGTCACGATAAGAGGTCACGACCTGATCACCGTCCTTGGATGCCATCTGCATCCCGACCACAACCGCTTCCTGTCCGATATAAAGGTGACAGAAGCCGCCGATCATGCCCATGCCATAGAGCTGGCCGGCTTTCTCTTCAAAACGACGGATCAAAAGCATTTCACGATATGCGTGAAGTTCCTGGTCCTTATCAAATTCAACAATTGTGCGATTAACCGGGGTGCGGGATGCCCCCTTCGCCGCCTTCTTGGCGGCGCTAGACGCGGATGCTGCCATGTTGCTGCTCCCTAAAGCGTTTCCATGTATGTAAGATAATTTAGGGAGCTCTAATCTGCAATTGAAGATCGCGCGAGTAATCCACCGGAAAATAATAATTAAGATTTTGATTTATATAACAAAAATACACTTAACCGAATTTCAGTTAAAAAAAATCTGTCATCCAAATTCCGGTTAATTATTGAATATAACGATCTCATTGGGGTCGGCAAGATCAAGATAAGCGCGGGCCCGTTCGTCCATCATGTCAGGATCAAGAGTATCCTTACGGAACAAGGCAATACGATGTTCGGCGGCCTCACGCTGATAGCGCAATGAAAGCAAATCAGCCTCCAAGGCGTCAGCCTGTACCTTCATGCCCGCAAGCGCATACACGCCATAGCTGCCATGCAGCGTATGATACACGAAATAAGCGATAACGAACAGAAAAAAGAAGGGGAGCACCAACTGGCGCAATACAGAATTTTTTCGCTGGCGTGTTGCCATACCGTACACCCTACACAACTCGGTTATCAGGCAGTACGCAAAACCTTTTCTGCCTGACACGCTACCTATTTAGCCCCCTTAGCGTTAACAAACGCTTTCCAAATCCACGCACAAAAGGAAATTCGCATATTTTTTTGGTATATAAAAAGTTAATTAATTCAATGGGTTAATAATTTACTTACAAAAACATCCTGTCAGACTCGTATAATTCCTTGATAGTGCCAAAATGAAGCAACCCGATTTTTAGGAAAGGAATAACAAGCATTTGATCTTGATCATGGGACAGGATCAGCCCACAAGTAACAACAGCCTATGCTGGAAGGAAATTGGCGTGAGACCCTATTGCCTCACGCCTCTCTCATGCTTGCAGCCAGCCAAGTCAACATTCGGGGCCAACACATGCACATTCACAGCAGACGCCTTCCAGTTTTTACCGACCTGCGCGATTTCATAAAATTCTGCGAGGAAAAGGGCGAGCTGATCCGCATTTCTGAGCCCGTCAGCATGAAACTTCAGGCTACGGAATTGCAGCGCCGCGTTATGAGCAAGAATGGCCCTGCCCTGCTCATCGAGAATCCGATCAAATCAGACGGCACTCTCAGCTCCATGCCCGCACTCATCAACCTGTTCGGCACAGTCAAGCGGGTAGCCTGGTCTCTTGGCTGCAACGAGGATGAACTTATAGCCTTTGGCGAATTCCTTGCCTATTTGCGCCAGCCACAGCCCCCCGAGCGCTCGGAAATTCTGCCAGCTATCGGCCCATTGCTCAAGGCAGCCACAAGCCTCAGGGGCAAAGTGCAAAGCAAGGCCCAATGTCAGCAAGTGGTGCATACTGGCGAAGATATCGATCTTGACGCCCTTCCAATCCAGACATGCTGGCCAGAAGAACCCGCCCCACTCATCACATGGCCTATTGTCATAACCAAACCTGCGGCAAGTGATGAAATCAAAAGCTATAATTGGGGAGTTTATCGCATTCAGCAGGCCAGCAAGAACGCGCTCATTATGCGCTGGTTGGAAAATCGAGGCGGAGCGGCGCATTTCCGGCAATGGAAAGCACAAGGCAAAGACATGCCCATCGCCATCGCTATTGGCAGCGACCCGGCCACCATCATGGGAGCGGTAACGCCCATTCCCGAAACCTTGAGTGAAGCGCAATTTTCAGGCCTGTTCCGGGGCAAACCGACTCAACTGGTCAAAGCCAAAACCCAGCCACTCCTCGTGCCAGCCAACGCCGAGATCGTCATTGAGGGCACTGTGTCCGCCACAGAGACCTTACCCGAAGGACCGTATGGCGACCACACCGGCTATTATAATGCGGTGGAGCAATTCCCCAAAGTCACAGTCACCGGCATAACCCACCGTAAGGATCCTATCTATCTATCGACCTACACCGGCCGTGCACCCGACGAACCGTCGGTCATTTCCGAAGCGCTCAACGATGTCTTCATGCCGCTGGTGCGTCAGGCCTTTCCAGAGGTTGTTGATTGTTGGCTACCACCAGAAACAGCCTCCTATCGCGTCGCCGTCATTTCCATTGACAAACGCTACGCCGGACAGGCCCGCCGCGTCATGATGGGCATGTGGTCTATGCTCCCGCAATTCAACATGACCAAATTAATCATCATCGTTGATTCCCACATCAATGCCCGCAGCTGGGAAGACGTCATGTGGGCAGTGGCCACCAAAGCGGACCCCGCACGCGATCTCTTGCAGATTGACAACACCCCCATCGACTATCTCGACTTTGCTTCTCCCCTTGAAGGGTTAGGCGGCAAACTGGGGATCGATGCAACCGACAAGATCGGATCGGAAACAAGCCGCGAATGGGGGCGTGAGTTGAAAATGGACCCGAAAACCATTCACGAGGTCGACGATCTGGTCGCCAAGCTCAAACTCTAAAGCCAGAAGGCAGGATACCCTTCATCATGCAAGACAGGAAAAAGATCGGCCTTGTTGTTACCGGCGCATCCGGCTCTCTATTGGGCCTCCACGCCATGAAGCTCATGCAAGCACTAAAAGAAAGCGGCCAACCGCTGGAAATCCACTTGCTCGTGACCGCTGGCGGAGAGACCACTGCGAAGCTTGAACTTACCGAAGCGCAATTCAATGAGCTCAAAGCCTGCGCAGATCACTGCCACGATGACCACAATCTTGCAGCATCCATCGCGTCCGGGTCCAATCCGCTGGACGGTTTGCTCTTTGCGCCCTGCTCCATACGCAGTCTTGCCGCCATTGCCTATTGCCAAACCGACCGGTTGTGCATCCGCGCCGCAGACGTCATGCTGAAAGAGCGCCGCAAGCTTGTCCTTGCAGTCCGGGAAACTCCGCTGCATCTAGGGCATATTCAGGCCATGGAACAAGTAACCCGCATGGGCGGCATTATCGCTCCCCCGGTTCCGGCCTTCTATCTTAAGCCGGAAAGCATCGAAACCATGCTCGAACAAAGCGCCGCACGCCTGCTCTCGCAGCTCGATATGGATGTATCTTCCATTTTGCAGCGCTGGAGCTAGATACCTAGCTCGTCATCAACCGGCAGCACCAATCGGGATAAATACTGAACAAAAGCAGCAAGAGACCTGACAGACGGCACCCCTTTGGCTAAGGTGGCTTAGGGCAAACGCAATCACAGGGGGACAAAATGCTGCTTTTGCGTTTATTCGGGGTAACGTTGGTTGGCTTCTGGCGCCTTATCATTGGCATTATTCTGGGTACGATCCTCTATATTTACTGTTTCCTCTATCAGGAGCAAATATACACGACCGTGCATGCCCTATCGCGCATCACGATCGACTGGATCGACCACCAGCCTTATATCCTGGCCTATGCCAAATGGTTCGAGCTCCTAAAGATAGACGATAAGCTCTCATTTGCGCTCTATGTTCTTTTCGGACGTCTCGCCTGGATGCTTATTGAAAGCAGCTGGCTTTTCCTCTTTCGCAAAAGCACACGCTAACCCAAATCCCCTTCACATCCAGACCTCAAGAACACCTTTCCCCCGCTGTTTGTGGCCCCACACTACGCACGCACTCCCAACTGTGTCCGCATAAGCTGCGCCGCGGCCAAAGCCGTCTAGCACCCAGTAAAACCACACTTATCAATAAATATTATTACATATACAATGAAACTATTTAATTTCGTTACATATGAAATATAACAAAAACTCAACGTGAGATTGTTCTTGATCTAAACACGCTTTCGGGATAAATAAGGCCTCGGTCGGCAGTTCACCAAGGCGTCACTGCTTCTCTGAAGAGCTAAACCTGCCACTATAACGGACCGACACTTATCCCAGTGCCGCGTCGCAAGAGTGACCACGACTGACAATATGATCGGCACAAGTCGAGGATAAGTCATGTCTAAACACCCCCTTCCCTTTCAAGTCGAAGATATATGTGCGCTTGCAAAGTCTCTCAAAAAGGCCGCCGGGCAAGCAGACCTACCACCCGGTCATGTCGAATGGCTCAACATCCTTTCGCGGGCTGCCGGATATATGAATTTTCAGCATTTCAAAGCCAGTCATGCGGCAGAACAACGCTTGGCAACGCCAGCCAAAGAAACTGGGGCGATTGACCACAGCCTCATCGAGCAAACCCTGCGTCACGTCGGCCCTCACGAAACGCTTCTCCGCTGGCCAAGCCGAAACGCGCAACGAACATTATGCCTCTGGTGGCTCTGGTCTCTGTTTCCCGCCCGGGTTTCGCTTGCAGAGTCTGAAGTCAACGAGTTGTTAAAAAGCCTGAACAGCTTTGATGATCATGCGATCCTGCGCCGAGCGCTGGTTGACATGCAATATGTCACGCGCACGGCGAACGGTGCCGAGTATCGGCGCAAGGAAATGCAGCCGTCAGCAACGGCCAGAGCCTTCATCGAGCTGATGAAAGCGCGCCAGCAGCAGACAGGCTCGTTATCCTGAATTCTATTGGCCCATAGCCAGTTCGACCGACCATTCCTATTTTGACTGAAATCCATCGTGGGGCTGGCTCCAGCGCGTCATATAATGGCAAAGCTGGCTCCACAAGAAAGCGAAACATCATGCCTGCTTTACTGCAAGACATCATGGCCAACCGCCAAACCATTTCCACCCGAAAGGGCCCCATTGAAATCACCATCGATGGAGATGCCAAAGCCCCCGCCTGCTTACTTATTCACGGCGGCATGGGCGGAATTGACCAAAGCGCCCTACTCGGAACAGCAGCAATTGCGCCTGCCCTTTCATTTAGAAAAATCGCACTATCCAGACCGGGATATCTCGGCACACCTCTATCAAGCGGCCAGTCTCCGGAAAAGCAGGCAGACCTCTTTGCGCACCTGCTGGACGAATTGCAGATTGAGAAAACCGCGGTCATAGCCATTTCAGCAGGAGGCCCATCCGCAATCGCGTTCGCCGCCCGCCATCAAGACAGATGCGCCGCGCTCATTCTGATTTCATGCTGCACAACGCTCTTGCCAATCAAACGCGCCGTTCGCATGCGCCTTGCTTTGATGAACCTCATGGCACGCGCTCCCAAGATGGTAGACTGGATGAGAAAACGCGCAGAACAAGACCCGATAAAAACGGCGCGCCGTTCCATCTCGGATCCAGAAGCTCTCGAACGCCTTGTAGCTGACGCGGAAGCATGGCCCCTACTGCAGACCTTGCAAAGCAGCCTGTTTGACAGAATGCCTCTCAGGCTTCCCGGCACCATGAATGACACAAAACAGTTTAGCAAAGAAAGAAACGTACCCTTTGGCCGTATCCAGTGTCCCACCCTGATTATTCATGGAGACAAAGATCCTATCGTGCCAATGGGCCATGCCTTGATCGCGCAACAGGCAATCAAGAATGCTGAACTTCACACCATGACGAACGCAGAGCATGCGGCACTATTTACGCATCTCAACGAGATACGCAGCTTGGTCGGGCCTTTTCTCAAGGCACATTCCCCCGAAACAACCAAGACGTAAGATCTGACGGTAACGAAAGAGAGACAGGGCAAAGACACCCAGTCTTGCCCCTATTCTGCAGGCACAGAACTGGTATTGACCGGCAGGAAGACCGAGGAATTGATCAACTTGCGGACTACGGCGAACCAATAGAAGATATAGGCAATGCCAAAGGTGAAGATGCTCAGAATGAACCAGACCACTGCGTGACCGATAATCTGCCCGAGATTGAAGTCCACATGCACGCGCGCCAGTTTGCCACCATGTTGGTCAACGAGAAATGTCTGGTTCAGCGGTGCTTTTGCCAGATAGTAAGGAGCAATAACGGCCCCAAACCCAAACGTAATAATACTGAGAAAAATCCAGAGAAGGATCAGTCCCAGAGCCTCCAACAATTGAAACTCACATTTGAAACCACTCATTTATCAAAATCCTTATATTTAAATCGAGCGACACTCAAAATAGGTCGGCATTTCGCGAACGCCAAACACAACAGGAATGAAGCAAATTTAAACACACTTACTCATAATTGCACAACTTATAGTAAAGGCGCACTTTCTTCGATTAACTCCATGTCATAGCAAACAAAAACCGGCGCGCCCTAAGGACGCGCCGGTCAAGAACTCAAGTTCGAACCGGAGGTTCGTACAACCTGATATTAGCTTTTCAAAATAGAACGACCAGCAAACTTAGCCATCGGGCCAAGCTCTTCTTCGATACGGATCAGCTGGTTGTATTTTGCCAGACGGTCGGAACGGGAAAGAGAACCGGTTTTGATCTGACCACAGTTGGTAGCAACAGCAAGGTCAGCAATGGTTGCATCTTCGGTTTCGCCGGAACGGTGAGACATAACAGCGGTGTAGGATGCTTTATGTGCCATTTCGACAGCTTCCATGGTCTCGGTCAGAGAACCGATCTGGTTCACCTTAACGAGGATGGAGTTGCCAACGCCCATTTTGATACCATCTTTGAGGCGAGCGGTGTTGGTTACGAACAGGTCGTCGCCAACCAGCTGGCATTTGTCGCCGATCTTGGCGGTCAGCAGTTTCCAGCCTTCCCAATCGTCTTCGTCCATGCCATCTTCGATGGAGATGATCGGATAGCTGTCAACCAGGTCAGCAAGATAGTCAGCCATGCCAGCTGAATCGAGAACCTTGCCTTCGCCTTTGAGGTTGTATTTGCCATCTTCATAGAATTCGGAAGAAGCACAGTCCAGAGCCAGATAAACATCTTCGCCCGGTTTGAAGCCAGCGTCTTTGATGGACTGCATGATGAAGTCCAGAGCAGCTTTGGTGGATTCAAGGTTCGGTGCGAAACCGCCTTCGTCACCAACAGCTGTGTTGTGGCCAGCTTTGGAGAGGTTCTTTTTCAGAGCGTGGAAAACTTCTGCGCCCATGCGAACAGCTTCTTTGATGCTGTCAGCGCCAACCGGCATGATCATGAATTCCTGAACATCGATTGGGTTGTCAGCATGCTCACCACCGTTGATGATGTTCATCATCGGAACTGGCAGGGTGCAAGCGTTCATGCCGCCAACATAGCGGTAGAGCGGCAGGCCAGCAGCAGCAGCAGCAGCCTTGGCAACAGCCATGGAAGTGCCCAGAATAGCGTTTGCGCCAATGCGGCCTTTGTTTTCGGTGCCGTCGAGCTCGATCATGACCTGGTCGAGCTGGATCTGGTTTTCAGCGTCCAGACCTACCAGAGCGTCAAAGATTTCGTCATTGACGGCTTCGACAGCTTTGGAGACACCCTTGCCGCCGTAACGTTCTTCGCCATCGCGCAGTTCGTGCGCTTCGTGAACGCCGGTAGACGCACCTGATGGGACGGCAGCGCGGCCCATGGAGCCATCTTCGAGAACAACGTCCACTTCGACGGTAGGGTTACCGCGGCTGTCAAGGATCTCGCGACCCACGATGTCAATAATTGCGGTCATGATCGTACCTCAATTTGCATGATTTGGTTAAAGTCAGATGCTCGTTTATCTATCGAAATTCGAGATAGAATCATAGAGCAAGAAACAGCTTTTATGCACAAATGAACCCTATGGGAGCATTTTGTCAGTCCGATTACAGTCATTTGCGATCCGGTGCTTTGATCTGTGTAAAATTAGGCTTTAGTATTAAGCGAAATTGCGCAAATTCTCGCATCTACGAATCGTACCTGTGTATTTTAGGAGTTGCGTAAGCATAGCAATACAACAAACACCTCGAATGCAATCAGACAACGTCTCCGGTCTCATTCATGCGTATGAGATAACTAATCCCCGATTGTGCGTTTTTTATGGACAATTCTTGTAAGTCCCTTCCCATATGCGGCCAGAATGAAAAGAATGGTTACGCAATCAAGAAGCAGGACAAAAGACACCCCAATCAGCCAGCAAATGAGGCCCCCAGTGACCCAATTGATAATCACCAACGGCGATCAGGCCGCGGATCTCCTCACAGAGGCGGGCATTGGCGATACCGTTTTGCCATGGCGTGATGTTTTGCATGAAGGCCCTGTCCCTGACGCAGACGATACGATCTTTGCAACCCTGCGCGCCCAGACACTTGCCGACGGTCATGTCATAACGAGCAAAATGGTGCAGGAAGATTTCAAGACACGTCTGGAGATTCTGCGCAATCATCAACAATATGAAAAGATTGAACTCTGGTTCGAACATGACCTTTATGATCAACTCCAGATATTGCAGATCCTCGACATGCTGAGCCGCTTTGGCCGCATCAACAATGTCACAATTGTCCAGTCACCCGCATATCTGGGCATGCAGACGGTAGACAGAATCAGCAAACTGCAGGAGCTTTCACTGCCGGTCCTCGACCGCATGTTCGCCTTCGCCTCTCGCACATGGAAGGCCTATGTATCAGGCGGACCGGAAGCCATTGACGAAATCAGGCGCGACGCCATTCCCGGTTTCCCTTTCATGGGGCAGGCATTGTTACGTCTGTTGCAGGAGTTACCCGGCCCGGATGGCCTCTCGCGCACCGAGCGTCAGATCCTCTATCGCCTTAATCGCGGCGTCAATCGCCCCGGCATGTTGTTTGCCCAAGTGCTCAATATGGAAGAAGCCGCTTTTCTGGGAGACTGGAGCTTCTTTCGCATCCTGTCGGCTTTGCAATTCAGCTCACGACCGGCCCTCACCGGCCTGCCTCAGGAGTTTCAACCACGCATTTTCGAAGATGGTGACCAGCGCAAGGAATTCATCACGGCACAGCTTCATATCACCGAGTTTGGCAAGCGCCTGCTTGATGGCAAGGCCGACTTCATTTCCGAAAACGCGCTGCATCGCTGGTGGGGCGGAACGGAGCTGACTACAGCTGATCACTGGCGTTGGCAGGATGAAGGCGAAATCCTCAGCCATCACCGCGCGGCTTAGCGTTTCCGAGATTTCGAGACCAAACACAGAAAAAGGCGCCGGGACATCGTCCCGACACCTTTTCTCACCACCGTTTGGTCTTGGAAATCAGCCTCGGGTCACAAAGACCAAGGCAACAAGGGACGAGAAAGTCAGGAATAGCGCGGGCATAATAATCGCGGCATATCCCCACGAAGCAATCGCGAATCCCCAAGCAACGAGCAACAGGATAATGCCCAGCAGCAGAATAATGCTCAGCTTGGTATCTGACGTTTTTACTTCGCTCATAAAATCCCTCCAAAAACATTGCCAAGGCCCGTTTGCCCTGAATTTTCAGTCCTTTTGACGCTCTACGCAGTCTCTTCTTGAAGCGTATATATGAATTAATACGTAGGCGTCCAGATCCGTAAAAGACATGAGGCAATTTGACGCATATCAAATCACATGTCCTTTCGCCTCCTGCTGCGAAGAGAATTTCACCCAAGCCCTACATACAAAAAGGCCGGAGCAACTGCCCCGGCCTTGCTAAATTCGATCTATGTGACGCAAGAAACAACAGAGGCGGTCAGGCCTTTGCGATTGCGTCGAACTTCTGCAGCTGCGCCAACAGCTTTTCCAACTCCTTGATCGGAACCATATTCGGTCCATCGCTTGGTGCGCGATCAGGGTCTTCATGCGTCTCGATAAACAGACCGGCAACCCCCACAGCAACAGCGGCTCTTGCCAGAACCGGCACAAACTCACGTTGACCACCGGACGTTTCACCCTGCCCACCCGGCTGTTGCACCGAATGGGTCGCATCGAAGATCACCGGTGCGCCAGTTTGCGCCATAATAGGCAAACCACGCATGTCAGTTATCAGCGTGTTATAGCCAAAAGAGGTACCACGATCCGTCAGCAAGACATTAGCATTGCCACTGTCCACGATCTTGGCTGCAACATTGCGCATATCCCAGGGCGCAAGAAACTGACCCTTTTTGACATTTACCACAGCGCCGGTTTTTGCCGCTGCGATAAGAAGATCCGTCTGGCGACACAGGAAGGCAGGAATTTGCAGAATATCAACGACTTCCGCAACTTTCGCGCACTGATCCGTCTCGTGGATATCGGTGACAATGGGCAGGCCATAAGTCTCCTTGATCTCAGCGAAAATCGGTAAGGCCTTCTCAAGCCCTATCCCGCGTTGGGATTTAAGACTTGTGCGGTTGGCCTTGTCGAAAGACGACTTGTAGACGATGCCAATATTGAGATTGTCAGAAATCTCTTTCAGCGCGGCAGCCATCTCCAGCGCGTGATCGCGACTTTCCATCTGGCAAGGACCTGCCATGACGGCCAATGGCAGATGATTGCCAAATTGCACAGCACCAGCGGACACAACAGGATTGGGTACAGTCATCGATTTTTCTCACTCTCACTAAGGGCGATCAGCCAGACGCTTCACACAGCACAAGACCAACGCCATTCGTTGTTTCTGCTTGCAGAATATACTGACCATTATGGATAGAATAGGGAATTTGAGCCTCGTCAAGCACCGCCTTGGCCCGCGCCATATCGAGCGCGATTCTCAGCCCCAGAATGCCGCCTTCTTCTGGCAGATCATTCGGAACCTCAAGATCATAAAAAGCCTTGCAGGCAGAAGGGGTAAGCAGCTGTAAATCGCTTCCATCGATATCCATCATAACCCCGGCACTGGAAGAGCGCATGACGCGCTGACCGGAAAAGCCACCAAGAAATTCATGATGATCAGATGGATTATGTGCAACGAAAAGAACGGAAGCCAAATTGCGGGCCCCATTGCGATGGGTCTGGAACTGCTTTTTCCAAAACAGCTCGGGCGGATGCTTATGCTGACAGACGAAAAAGCCGGTCTCCATCATCAATGGATTCTGAACTAATCCAAGCGCGAACCCGACCTCTGCTTCTCGACCATCTGGCCATGCCGCCTTGCGGCCAAAATCAAACGGAGGAAAAGTGCGCAGACCTAGCGCCTTGAAGGCTTCCAGATCCGCAGCTCTGTCGCATGAGCGAAGCACGAGCATGGAGGCACCCTGCCGTTTTTCCAGAAAGCCCAGATTGAAACGTGCAAAGGAAAACTCGCCCTCGCCTTGTGGCGGCATAAGCGTCTCATCTTCAATCGCCAAAAGCTCCAGAAAGGTGTCTGCGAGCTGAACATGAGCACTCTGGGTTCCGAAAGGATGATGGAAAGTGGGAGTAACGGTAAAGCCCAGCGCGGCATAGAGCGCGCGTGCAGCTTCAAGATCCCTGACTGCCACTACGATATGATCCACGCCGCGTAGCATGGCCAGCCCTCCCGGAAATGTCTTCTGTTGCTGACTGAACAGGAACGAGGCGCGATCGACTTTGACCACGCCTCGCAGTTTTCTTTAAACCAGTCGGCTCTGCTCAACGGCCGCTTCAATAAAGGACTTGAACAGCGGATGCGGAGCAAACGGACGGGATTTTAGCTCAGGATGATACTGAACCGCGATGAACCAAGGATGATCTTCGATTTCAACCGTTTCAGGCAATACTCCATCAGGAGAAAGGCCGGCGAAAGTCAAACCGCAATCTTCCAGCTTTTCCTTATAGTCGATATTGACTTCATAGCGATGGCGATGCCGTTCGTGAATGATACGGTCACCATAGATCTGGGCAATCTTGGAGCCTTCTGCCAGATGCGCCTCGTAAGAGCCAAGACGCATGGTGCCCCCCAGATCGCCATCCTGAGAGCGGACTTCCTTGGCGTTGCCCTTGCTCCATTCGGTCATCAGACCAACGACATGGTGGCCTTCCGACGTAAATTCCGAAGAAGTGGCATCCTCGATGCCTGCCAGATTGCGCGCAGCTTCGATAACAGCCATCTGCATGCCAAAACAAATACCGAAATACGGGATCTTGTTTTCACGGGCATATTTGGCTGCAGCAATCTTGCCTTCAGACCCGCGCTCGCCAAAGCCGCCGGGCACAAGAATGCCATGCACACCTTCCAGGCGCGAGGTCGGATCACTGCCTTCTTCGAAAATATCGGATTCGATCCAGTCGATTTTCACCTTGACCTTGTTGGCGATGCCGCCATGGGTCAGGGCTTCCATCAGAGACTTGTAGGCATCCAGAAGCGATGTATATTTTCCCACGACCGCAATCGTGACTTCGCCTTCGGGATTATGAACCCGATCAAGGATATTCTTCCAGACCTCGAAATTAGGCTTTGGAGCCCCGTCAATACCAAAGGCTGCCAGAACTTCGCGGTCCAGCCCTTGCTCATGATAGGAAAGCGGCACTTCATAGATATTCTTGACGTCAAGCGCCTGAATAACCGCTTCGGGCCGCACGTTGCAGAAGAGCGACAATTTACGACGCTCTGATTCTGGAACAGGACGATCACACCGCACCATAAGGATATTGGGCTGAATGCCGATTGAACGCAGTTCCTTGACCGAGTGCTGAGTCGGCTTGGTCTTGAGCTCACCAGCGCTTGGAATATAGGGAAGAAGGGTCAGATGGATATAGATGGCCTGCCCGCGAGGCAATTCATTGCCCAACTGGCGAATACCCTCGAAGAATGGCGTTGCTTCGATGTCGCCTACCGTGCCGCCGATTTCGCACAACACGAAATCATAGTCTTCGTTGCCATCCAGAATGAAAGCCTTGATCTCATCAGTCACATGAGGAATGACCTGCACGGTCCCGCCCAGGTAGTCCCCGCGGCGTTCCTTTGTGATGATATTCTGATAGATCTGACCGGTCGTAATGTTGTCCTTCTTGTTGGAAGGACGGCCGGTAAACCGTTCATAATGCCCAAGATCCAGGTCCGTTTCCGCACCATCGTCGGTTACGAAGCATTCCCCATGTTGGTAGGGAGACATCGTGCCGGGATCGACATTGAGATAAGGGTCGAGTTTGCGTAGCCGAACTGAATAGCCACGCGCTTGTAGAGCCGCCCCAAGAGCCGCAGACGCAAGCCCTTTGCCGAGCGAGGACACCACACCGCCAGTAATGAAAATATATCGCGCCATGGAACTTTAAGTTACTTCCCTTTGTACCGATTCGCCAAGCAAATCGTCTCGGTTCCAACAACTAAAGCGCCGCCCACCGTTAAACAAAGGTGAGCATCGCTCATCCATTTTTCAGAACAGCCCTGTTCTTAAAGTTGAACTTTTTCTTATGCTATTCTTTTGGTTTAGGTTCCGCCCCTAATATTTCATGATTGGCGCACTTGCGCCATACATAAAAGAAACCGGCCCTCGCATAATCGGCAAGGGCCGGTTGGAATTGATCTATTATGTCGATGCATCGACAATCCCGCTTCGCTCCTACTGGGAGGTCGGCACCTGAGGCCCGCTAGGCTTGTTGCCCGTGGTGTTTTCCTTGATCTTGTTCAATTCATCAAGAACACCGCCCTTAGGGGCGCCATCAGCATCAGAAGCCGGAGCGGCCTGATTCTGTTCGACAACAGGCACCTGATCGAGAACATCAGATGGCTTGCTTTTCATACCCGCCAGAATGGTGAGGCCCAAAGAGGTCAGGAAGAACCCGGTTGCCAGAATCGCGGTTGTTCTGGTCAGGAGGTTGGCTGCGCTGCGACCGGACATAAAACCGCCGCCGCCACCGCCGCCAATTCCGAGTGCGCCGCCTTCAGAGCGCTGCAACAGCACCACAACAACAAGCGCGCCAACTAGCAGCAGGTGAATGACAATTAATACTGATTCCATCGTCTGGGCCGTCTCTAAAACAGTCAATCGGGCCAGCAGCAAGTGCGGCCCGACGCATAAGGTTCACATAATCTGGGTGGTCTTCTACAACAAGACTAGCCGCAATTCCAGTGCCAACGTCATTTTTTCCTTGGCTCTTGCCTTCATTTGGGCACAAGGAACACAAGAAACAAGCCCCGAGACACAAAGCCATGGTCAATTCGGGGCTTATTCTATCCGCTGGCTTCAAACCGCGAGTTTATTTATAAGCAGCAAGAATGCCCAGGAAGTCAGACGCTTTCAGGCTGGCTCCGCCAACCAGAGCACCATCCACATTAGGCACGCCCATCAGTTCCTTGGCATTGTTCGGCTTTACAGAACCACCATAGAGCAAACGCATGTTAGCGCCTTCAGCACCAAAAGCCTTGACCAATTCGTCGCGCATGAATTTGTGAACTTCAGCAACATCTTCAGCGGTTGGCGTCAGGCCGGTACCAATTGCCCATACTGGCTCATAGGCGATCACAGTGTTGGCGGCAGTTGCCCCTTCAGGAATGGAGCCTTCCAGCTGGAAGCCAACAACGCTGAGGGTTTCGCCGGACTTGCGCTCTGCTTCGGTTTCACCAACGCAGATAATGGCAACCAGCCCCTGATCCCAAGCGGCTTTGGCCTTGGCATTGACCACTTCGTTGGATTCGGCATGGTCGGCACGACGCTCGGAATGGCCAACGATAACGGCAGAAGCACCGGCATCCTTGAGCATTTCGGCAGAGGTATCACCGGTATGTGCGCCCGATACGTTGAAATGGCAATCCTGTGCCCCGATGGCAACGGCGCTATCAGCGGCCTTTTCGGCAAAGGAAGCAACGAGCGTGAATGGAGGGCAAATCATCGTTTCTGCCTTTGCAGCCAGATCGGCATCGAAGCCTTCGATCAGCGCGTCCAGTTCCGCAGCGGAGGCTTTCAGCCCGTTCATCTTCCAGTTTCCGGCTACAAGCGGTTTGATGCTCATTAATCTGCTCCTTCCAATATTTTCAGATATCGGCAATAGAATGGGTTCTGTTGAATAAGTCAATGATTGGCGACATCATCGCCCCACCGCACATTCAACTTTAGCATTGCAGCTTTTACCCTGCCTTGTAACAAATTGCACTGCACCTAGCCAAGAGTTGATCAGTTACCCCCTATTTTTCAGCCAATTGAAAAGCCAATGGCACCAGAAGACCATCTTTTTGCGAACAAGTGCCTTCCCATCCCCATTTCTGCCTCCTTTTCTGGACTGATTGGGTTGCAGCGATGGATCGAGCTTTCTATGATCCGGCCAAACATTTTGAAAAGGCAGAATAGAATGCTGATGGCGTTGTAACGGCAAACACTGAGCATTCTTTCTGTATGAAAGAAGGACACACCATCCCATGATGGAATTTATGCGTTCGATGGCTTCAGGAATTGTCGCGAAGCTCCTGATGCTTCTTTTGGTTTTGAGTTTTGCAGTCTGGGGCATCGCCGATGTGTTCGGTCGCTTCGGCCAAAGCGCCGTTGCCACTGTCGGTGACACCGAGATTGACGCCCGAGACTTCCAAAGTGAACTGCTCCTTGAAGTCAACAGTCTGTCGAGTCGCCTCGGACAGCGCCTGACGGCAGCCCAGACCCAAGCATTCGGGCTACCCAATCAGGTTCTCGGACGCATGATCAACGAAGCAACCCTGAATGATCTGGCCAGCACCTTCAACATGGGGCTTTCCTCTGAAGAGCTTGCCAAGGGTATCGCCGAGGAACCAGCCTTCCAGACCGCAGGCAAATTCAATCGCAACCAGATGGCTCTGGTGCTGCGCAATGCGGGCACGACCGAAGACCGCTATGTGACGAACCGGGAAAAACTGGAAATCCGCCGCCAATTGGCGCAGGGGCTCACTGGCAACTCGACCCTTCCGGAAGAAACCCTGAGGGTCTTCAACGATTTCAGCTTTGAAAAACGTGACGTGGATTACATCGCGCTCAAAGAAGCCGCTCTGGACACGATTGAAGATCCAAGCGAAGACACCCTTAAAAGCTACTATGATCAGAACAAGGTCGCCTTTCGCGCTCCTGAATATCGCTCCTTTGTGGTGTTGAAGCTCGAGCCGGGCGACATCATGGATCCTTCCGCAGTGTCTGACGCAGACGCCAAGACCTACTATGAAAGCGTCTCAGACCGCTTCCAGTTGCCGGAAAAACGCCAGATGCAGCAGATTCTCTTCGGCTCAAAGGAAGATGCAGAAGCCGCGCTTGCAAAAATCAAGGCAGGAGCAACCTTCGACGACATCATGGCAGAACGCAATCTGACCGAAGCCGATGTTGACTTCGGATTGCTTGCCAAGAACGAAATTACGGATCCTGCAGCCGCCGAAGCCATCTACTCGCTGGATGAAGGCGCTGTGTCTGGTGTGGTTGATGGCCAGTTCGGCTTCCTGCTTCTGCGCAATGCCAAGACCGTACCTGCGCATGCCACTCCGTTTGAAGACGTCAAGGATAAGATGAAAGCCGAGATTGCTGCGGAACGGGCCAATGGCGAAGTGCTCGACATGTTTGACAATGTCGAAGACATGCGCGCAGGCGGAGCCACACTCGAAGAAGTCTCCAAAAAACTCAATCTGCCATTGCGCACCGTGACAAGCATTTCCAAGGCTGGCAAGCTGGAACAGGGCGGCACCGTGACAGATCTGCCAGAACAGGAAACCTTGCTGACTTCCGTTTTCGATACGGACATCGACTATGAAGCCGATCCTATTGATATCGGCCACTCCGGTTATGCATGGTTCCGCGTCACCGATATCGAGGCAAGCCATGAGCGTGCACTTGATGAAGTGCGTGATGATGTGGTCGCTGCCTGGAAGCAAGACGAACGCCAGAGCCGCAACGCCGAGCTGGCCGGAGAGATCCTCAAGGAAATCGAAGGCGGCAAGAGCCTTGAAGCCGTGGCTGAAGAACAAGGCCTCAGCGTTACAACTGCAACGGACATCACCCGTCAGGTCCATGGGGATCTGCCCACCTCTGCTGTGCAGCAAGCCTTTGGAGGCCCGCTTCACCACAAGGCGACCGCACTGGATGGCGATACACAATATGTGCTCGAAGTTGCCAAGGTAACGGCTCCTGAATTCGACCCGGATGCGCTCCAGCTTGAAACCATCAAGAAACGTCTCAACCAGAATGCCAGCACAGACCTGCTTTCGCAGCTAAGCGCGACCATTCTGAGCAATCTCGGCTACACCGTGAATGACGCCATGATGAAACAGGTTGTCAGCGGCACACGCTAGGTTCACTTGAAGACCTAAATCCGGGGCGTCATCGCAAAGAGGCAGGCAAACTGCTCAACGCGGCGCCCCGGTTTCAAAATCACATACCGTCGACCCAGCCGTTCTCCGACCGGGCCGCAGTAGACAGTCGGGAGCAATTCAATGGAAGAAATGAAACCCCTTCTCGCGAAGGTGGCTGACGGCAAGTGTCTCAGCCAGCAGGAGGCCGCGGACGCCTTTGACATCATCCTGAGCGGCGAAGCCTCCCCGGCGCAAATGGCTGCCCTTTTGATGGGCCTGCGCCTGCGTGGCGAAACGGTTGAGGAAATCACCGGGGCCGTATCGAAAATGCGCGAAAAGATGCTGCGCGTTGACGCCCCCGAGGACGTTGTCGATATCGTCGGAACTGGTGGCACTGGCACCAAGAAATACAATATTTCCTCCTGCTCGGCCGTTGTCATGGCAGCGGGCGGCGTCAAGGTTGCCAAGCACGGCAACCGGGCTGTCTCGTCCCTCTCCGGCTCTGGCGATGTCCTCTCGACCCTCGGCGTCAACCTCCAGCAGGATAGCGCTGGTGTGACCCGTTGCATCGAAGAATCTGGCATCGGTTTCATGTTCGCCCCAAACCATCACACCGCCATGCGCTTTGTCGGCCCGACCCGCGTCGAACTGGGCATCCGCACCATCTTCAACCTGATCGGCCCGCTTTCCAATCCGGCAGGCGCAACCCGGCAGGTGCTTGGTGTCTATGATCCCAAGTGGCTGGTGCCATTTGCCGAAACACTGCGCAATCTCGATGGCAAGTTCATCTGGGCAGTGTATGGCGCCGGTGGCCTTGACGAGATTTCGACACTGGGCGAAACTCAGGTCGCCCAGCTCAAGGATGGCAAGATCACCGAATTCACGCTTGTCCCTGAGGACTATGGCATCAAGCGCGTAACCATCGAGGACGTGCGCGGTGGCGACTGCCAGCATAATGCCAAGGCTCTCACCGCTGTTCTGGAAGGCGAAAAAGGCCCCTATCGAGACATTGTCTTGATGAATGCCGCCGCTGGGCTGCTGCTTGGCGACAAGGTGGCTCATTATAAGGATGGCATTGAACTGGCGGCCGAGCTGATTGATAGCGGCAAGGCACTGGCTATCCTGAAAAAGCTGATAGACGTCTCCAACCAAAGCTCAGAGTAAGGCCCGGCAAGACAATGGCAGACATTCTCAAAAAGATCGAAGCTTACAAGCGCGAAGAAATCGCAGCTGCAAAGCTTCATACCACGGTTGCCGATCTGAAGACCCGCATTGCGGACCAAGCCCCCGTCCGCGGCTTTTATAATGCCCTGAAGGCCAAGGTCGATAACGGCCACTATGGCCTCATTGCAGAAGTTAAAAAAGCCAGCCCCTCCAAAGGCCTCATCCGCGAGGATTTCGATCCGCCCAAGCTTGCCAAGGCCTATGAAGATGGCGGCGCGGCCTGTCTCTCGGTACTCACAGACAGCCCGTCCTTTCAGGGGCATCCGGAATTTCTGGTTGCGGCGCGCAACGCAGTTTCCCTGCCCGTTCTGCGCAAGGACTTTCTGTTTGAACCCTATCAGGTCTATGAAGCGCGCGCCTGGGGTGCAGATTGCATTCTGATCATCATGGCAGCGGTTTCAGATGACGAAGCCAAGGAGCTGGAAGAAACAGCTCTCGCGCTGGGGCTCGATGTGCTTGTGGAGATACATAACAAGGAAGAACTCGAACGCGCCCTTGAGCATCTCACCTCGCCGCTGCTGGGCATCAATAACCGTAATCTGAAAACCTTCGAAACCACTCTACAAACCTCAATAGATCTGGCTCCCATGGTGCCCGACGATAAATTGCTGGTCGGTGAGAGCGGTTTGTTTACACCGCAAGATCTTGCACTTATGGCCACCAAGGCCAACATCCATACTTTCCTGATCGGCGAAAGCCTTATGCGTCAGGATGATGTTGCCGCCGCAACGCGAGATCTGCTCGCGCACTGAGAGCTGCCTGTTTCGAAAAACCAGCCTTGCTGACCTTGCTGAGGAAGTAAATTATATGAGCGACGCGAAACTAACCCACCTTGATGACACCGGCGCCGCCAATATGGTCGATGTCTCAGCCAAGACGCCAACCGTGCGGATTGCAGTGGCGTCTGCCAATGTCCGCATGAAGCGCGAAACATTGGACTTGATCCTCTCTGGCAATACCAAGAAGGGCGATGTGCTGGCAACCGCCCGCATTGCCGGCATCATGGCAGCGAAACGCACTCATGAGCTGATCCCCCTGTGCCATCCTCTGGCTTTGTCCAAGGTTGCCGTAGACATTGAAGCAGACGAAGACCTGCCCGGCCTCATGATTACGGCCACGGCCAAATTGACCGGCCAGACAGGTGTGGAAATGGAAGCCCTGACGGCAGCCTCCATCGCCGGTCTCACGATTTATGACATGGCCAAGGCCGTTGATAAGGGCATGGTCATATCCGATGTGCGCCTTTTGGAAAAACAGGGCGGTAAATCCGGCCATTGGCAAGCCGATACAAACGAAAATTAGGAGCGAATGGAATGGCCCTTTTGAATGTCGATGATGCGCTGGAGCAGCTTCTTTCCGATATCTCTGTTTCGGAAATCGAAAATGTTTCCCTCCATAACGCAACCGCGCGTGTTCTTGCAGCAGATCTTGTCGCAAACCGCGACCAGCCTCCCTTTAGGGCCTCTGCGATGGATGGCTATGCCATTAGGGCAGACAATGTAAAGGAGCTGCCTACCAAGCTGCAGGTCATCGGCGAAGTGCCCGCCGGGCATCATTTCTCTGATGTCCTGCACGATTGGGAAGCGGTGCGCATCTTTACAGGCGCCCCTGTGCCGGAAGGCGCGGACACTGTCGTGATGCAGGAAAAGACCGAACGCGATGGTGCATTTGTCTCTATCCAGCAAGAGATAAAAAAAGGCTCCAACATCCGTGAAGCTGGTCAGGATTTTGGTAAGGGCGACACTCTGCTCAAAAAGGGCACGGAGCTTACCTACCGTCATCTGGCGCTTGCCGCCGCCATGAACCACGCTGTTCTTCCTGTCTACAAGCGCCCCGTCATTGCCATTCTGGCAACCGGTGACGAGCTGGTGCTGCCGGGCGAAACGCCGACAGAAAGCCAGATCATCGCCGCCAACAACTTCGCCATTGCATCCCTAGCCCAAACCATCGGCGCCGACATCATGGATCTGGGCATTGCCCGCGATGACATGACAGAGATCTCGACCACCATAAAGAAAGCCGTCGCTGCCGAAGTCGACTGCCTCATCACCATTGGTGGCGTCTCCGTAGGCGATCATGATCTGGTTCAAGAGGCACTGAAGGGCGCAGGCATGGAGCTTAAATTCTGGCGTATCGCCATGCGCCCAGGCAAGCCCCTTCTGGCTGGCAAACTTGGCAAAACGCAGGTGCTGGGCCTACCGGGGAACCCGGTATCATCCATGACATGTGCCCTGCTCTTCCTGCAGCCGATCATCCGCAAGATGCTTGGCAAAAAGGGACCATACCAAATCATGGATGCAGTGCTGGGCAATGCACTGCCAGAAAATGACTATCGCCAAAGCTATATGCGTGCCCAAACACATATCGATGAGAAGGGCCGCACGGTGGCTTCGACTTATTCCGATCAGGATAGCTCCAAACTGGCCAGCTTTGCTCAGGCTGATTGCGTGATCGTTCGCCCACCCAATACGCCAGCCAGTGAGGCCGGAGCCCTCTGCAAGATCATCACGCTTTAAAAACAAAAGCCTGCTCCCTTTGGGGAGCAGGCTTTTTAAGCTTTCTGCTTGGTATGTTGCATCCAACTGTGTAAGCGGTCAGTCAACAAACGCCCGCTCGACAACATAGCTTGCCGGGCGCGCATTGGACCCTTCGACAAGATTGAATTTTTCCAACATATCCTTGGTGTCATTGAGCATTGCCATGGAACCGCAAATCATGGCGCGGTCTTCTTCCGGATTGATCGGCGGCACACCGAGATCCTCGAACAGCTTGCCTGACTCCATCAGATCGGTGATGCGCCCCATACGCGGGAAATCCTCGCGGGTAACCGACGTATAATGAATGAGCCGCCCCTTGGCGAACTCGCCCACCAGCGGGTCATTGTTACAAATCTCGACAAGCTCCTCGCCATATTTAAGCTCGTCAATCTCACGACAGGTATGGGTCAGAATCACCTGATCGAATTTTTCATATGTTTCCGGGTCACGAATAAGCGACGCAAAAGGTGCAATGCCGGTGCCCGTAGAAAACATATAGACCCGCTTGCCCGGAATAAGCGCATCATTGACCAGCGTTCCGGTCGGCTTTTTGCGCATAAGAATGGTGTCGCCTACCTTGATCTTCTGAAGATGCTCTGTCAGCGGACCATCCGGCACCTTGATCGAATAGAATTCGACCTCTTCATCCCAGGAAGGGCTAGCCACGGAATAGGCACGAAACACTGGGCGCTCGGCATTGGGCAGGCCGATCATCACAAATTCACCAGAACGAAAACGGAAACTTGCCGGGCGAGTGATTCTGAACTTGAACAGCCGATCCGTATAATGCTTCACTTCTGTTACGGTTTCTGCAAACACATTCGCCGGAATCGGAAAGGCCGATTTACTGGCGGCACTGGCGCTAGCTTGAGAAGTCTCATTTGGCTGCGTCATTGCTTACTCCTTCAAGTTATTCCGGCCATATCCCAACAAGATACAGGACAGGCCTTGCCCTAGCGATCCCCTACGCGAACCGCTTCCTATGAAAACCGGCTCAAGACGAAATCAGGCTTTTATATCATGTCGATCTGAAAACAAAAGGCCATTCAAGGGCTGTCTACGCAATTAGGGCCATTCTAACGACTATTCATCTGCCCCGTCACCCTGACATTTTCAAAATTGGTGCAACATGACCCAGTTTTGAACATTCATGATGCGTAAGACTGTGAGGCCGTTGCTGCAATCCTTTTCCGCTATCAGGACTTTCTAAAGTGAGATCTTTGCCAGAGAGCGCAAGAGCTGGGATCAAGAGCCATGCACAGCGCCCGGCATTATCCTTGCTTCAAACCTATCCGGCCTATTGCAAGGCCCAGTGTTAACCACAAACGGTTTCAACCAAGAGGGTTTCCACTGATTTTTGGATAAATTCGATTCAATTTTAAGATGTTGTAATTTTACAACACAACTTAATTGAAGATCTTTACTGAATCTCCAGAGCGACATCAGCCTCATAGATAAACACCTCTGATTATAAACTATTTCAATATGTTATACAGAAGACTGCCAGTTAAATCTCCAAACGAAAACACGCAATTTTGCGACTCTTCGGGCCTTTCACTTCCAAGAGTTGGCTAGGCGTCCTGTCAAACCTGACAAGGCCATTATCAGCAAACTTGGTCATCAAAGAGATATTGCTGGTTAATCACCGCCCATGGGCTCCAGAAAAGCGAAATATTTCAAAGTCATAGCAATTTCCCTCTAAAATAGATCCACATTCTCCAAACGGAACCGTCAGTGCTACAACCAATTACAACCTCTTGTTGCGGTATTGACTATTACAATCTTATTCAATAATAAATCATTGATTGCAATATATAGATCAAAACACTCATTGGTTGCTTTCCGCTTGGCTACTGTTTGTCGTCACACGACACTTGTGGTGCCAGGCCATGGCTCAGGAGAGATTGAATTGAGAATAGCGATTACACTGGCCAGCCTGATGCTCGTAGCAAGTGCGGCCCATGCATCAGAACTTGTCTATACGCCGGTAAACCCCACTTTTGGCGGCAGCCCGTATAACTCATCTCACCTTTTGTCCATTGCGAGCACGCAGAGATCCGCCACAGCATCCGACGCCAAAAGCAGCGGCGCGACGGGGAGCGGCAGCGGCACAACAAATGACAACACAACTGCAGACCTTTTCGTCAGTCAGTTGCAAAGCCGATTGCTATCCGCTCTGGCAAGTCAGGTTACTGAGGCAATCTTTGGAGACGATCCGCAAGACAGCGGAACCATTACTTTTGGCGATACAGAAATCACATTTGATCAGACGGGAAATTCCATCGCGCTGACCATCACCGATTTCACCGACGGAACCGTGACTCATATTGAAGTTCCTCAATTAGTAACCGACTGATTTCTGGCGATCACAATGAATAATTCTATCCAACTCCGTTCCAGAGCAAGAATAGCATCCCGGCGCACCCTGGCTGCTCCTCTCTTGATCTCCCTGATGACGCTGGCGGGATGCGCCACCAACAAAACCCTGATGACCGAGGCACCACGGGTGGCAGAGGTCAGCAAAGTCAACTTGCGCCTCAGAAATATTCCGGCACCGAAACACCGCATCCCTGTTGCAGTCTATGACTTCCGCGATGAAACCGGACAATATCGCGAAGCCCAGAATTACCAGCAGCTTTCACGCGCAGTGACGCAAGGCGGCGTATCCATTCTCATCAAGGCCTTGCAGGATGCTGGCAATCGTCGCTGGTTTACCGTGATGGAACGTAACAAGCTGGCCAACCTGCTCAAGGAACGCCAGATCATCACGGAAATGCGCCGTCTTTATCGCGGCGAAGAAAAGATCAACGCCAAGGCCCTGCCCCCACTTAAACATGCAGCCATCATCATTGAAGGCGGGATCATCGGCTATAACCACAATGTGCAGACCGGTGGCTTGGGCGCCTCCTATCTGGGCATAACGGGCGACAGCAAGTATTCCAAGGACGAGATCACGGTTTCCTTGCGTGCAATCTCGACCAAAACGGGCGAAGTGCTCACCACAGTCACAGCCAGAAAGACGGTTGTTTCCGTCGGACTGCAAGCATCTGTCTTCCGCTACGTGAAACTGGATGAGCTACTTCAGGCAGAAGGCGGCTTCACCAACAATGAACCAAGTCAGATTGCTCTGGAGTCAGCCGTCGAAAAAGCGGTTGAGGCGTTGATTGTCGAAGGGGTTGAGCTGGATATCTGGCAGTTCAAAGATCCGCAATATGGTTCTTCATATGTGCAGACCCTGCAATCCGAACAATATAAGGCAGCCGACAAAGCGGCTCCTACGCCCATGGCCGCACCGGAAACAAAAAATGCGACCGCGATTTCGGCTACAGTGCCCAAACTGGTTGTAAGCAGAGCTGTTCGGCCCAAGCCGGAAGTACGGCAAACGACAAGAAGACTACCGCCGCCCTATTCTAATAATGAAGATCCTTTGGGTTAAAATATCCTTAAAAGTTGTATTGAGTTGTATAGAGCTGAAAACATCCATAGTTTTCAGCTCTATTTTTATTGTCCTTTACTGATTAACCATCTGAATTAAACATAGAATTACAAATCAATTACACTTTTAATTAAATTCATTATTCCATATTGACTTCCAAAGTTAAGAAGAGGTAAATAGGTTGTACTGCCGCCAATATATCATCACAAGTTGCATGACACCCATGCATGGGGGCGAGCATCAGTTGCTCAGGTGGTGGCAAGTTTAAAAAAACGTGATTCATATTGGAGACATCAAATGACCAAAATTCGTTTGGCACTTCTAGCCGCAGTAGCTTCCGGTGTTATCGGCGGCGGATACGCATATGCAGCAGGCGGCAACGACGCCGCTATTCGACAGAATGGCGACGCTAACGTAGCCTCTATCAATCAGAGTGCAGGCACCGACAACCAGTTCAACAACACTGGCCCGGGAGACACAAGCGCTGCTTTCCAGGATGGCAACAGCAACTCCATCACCGCAGTACAGAGCGGATCAGGGAACGCAGTCGGCCTTACCGACAACCAGTTCAATACGATCGGTGCCGTTACCATGGCAATCGGTCATACTGGCGTTAATCGCGGTGCCTGGGGCGTACCAGCCGTTGACTATGACACAGATGCAACAAGTGGTGTCGCTCAAATCGGTGACAATAACAGCTTCGACGTAATCCAGACATTTAGATCAAACGTCGTCGGTGGTGTGGTTCAGTTCAGCTCTAGCCGTGGCGCAACCCCGACGCAGAAGAACGTACTTGAAATCAAACAGGATGGCGGGACTGGCAACCAAGTCAAACAGGCCTTGCAGGCGGTTGCTCAGGGATCGGAAAACACGGCCACCATCACCCAGAATGGGTCTGGCAACGTGATCAATGCTGTCAACCAGATTGGCCTCAATGTCCCAAGCTCTTCAAGCAATGTGAATAGCATCACGGCCACCATCAACGGCGACAGCAACGGCACCGCCGCTCTGTCTGGCAAAGCTTTGGCCTCTGGCGCTAAAACCAGCGAATTGAACCAGATGGGCGAAGACAACAGCATTACCCTTAATATTGATGGCAACGCCAACGCCTTCGGTGTGACCCAAAACAACTTTGGGGGCGGAAGCAATACGCTCTCGGCTCTGAAGATCACCGGCAGCGATAACGAATTGGGCGTCTTGCAGGATGCAGATCGTGGCACAGGCAACCACAATCAGCTGACAATCAGCGAAATTGATGGCTCCAGCAACAATATTGGTGTGAAGCAGATTGGCGGCAACTATGGCCTCATCGATCTGAAATCAACCAGCAACAGCAACCTGATCGGCCTTTCCCAGACCGGGACAACACGGCCACCATCACCATCACGTCAGGTGACAGTAACGATTTTGATGCTTTGCAGGAAGACAACAACCAGTTGACCATCACGGCAACCGGCAGTTCCAACATCCTGAAGACCATGCAGACCGCATCTGCAACTGGCACCGAAAATATTCTGTCTGTCGATATCTTCGGTTCAAGCAACAACCAGTCTGATTTCTCGACACCGAATGCAGCGGCCGCCACTGGCCTGACAGCTGGAGAACTCATCCAGACGGGATATGGCAACAACGCAACCATTTCCGTTGGGGACTCATCCGCTGACAGCAACAACAACTCCTTCGCACTGAGCCAGTTGGGCAATCTCAACGAAGCAACCATCTCCGTTTCTGGCGGCAATGACAATCAGGTAGCCGTACTACAGAGTGGCAATGCAAACCATTCAAGCGTTACCCAGACCGGTTCTTCCAACGTGGTTGGTATCGCTCAGTAAGGCGCATTCCAAAAGGATACATACTGGAGGGACGGCTCCCGCCCCTCCAACCCAATGTGGCCCGATCCGCAAGTCCATTTCTTATGTCACCAAACGAGCCAGCAAACGTGTATCAGTGACAACCGTTCGAAGTCATTCTTTTTGGAGAGAGCAAAATGCATAAAGTCCGTTTGGCATTGCTTGCAACCGCCGCAACCGGTGCAATTGCCGCCACAGGTCTGGCTTTCGCAGCCAACAACGATGCCTTTGTTGAACAAAACGGCAATAGCAACACCGCTTCAGTAAACCAGACAAATGCCAGCGCTGAAACACAAGACAACAAGCTGGGCAGCAACACCAATGTTGTTCTGCAGGATGGAAGCCAGAACACGCTGGACGTCATCCAGAGCGGAGACGGCAACCAGATCGGCCTGCAGGATAGCGGCGTGGATCAGCTGGGCGATGGCAACGATTTTGAAGCCCTTCAATCTTCTAGCAGCAATATCATAGGCTCCGTTCAGCAGGCGGAAAGCACCGCAGCGGGCGCGACCGGTACAAATGCGCTCACCATCACCCAAAAGGGTGGAGCCTCGAACCTTGTAACCGCAGTGTCTCAGGAAACCACGGCCAATGGTACCAATAGCTCCGATATCACGCAGAATGGTGCGGGCAACCGCCTGAAATCCCTTAGCCAATTCAACAATGGTGCAGGCACCAACGCGATTACGGTTTCTATCACCGGTGACGACAATGGCACGGCCGACAGACTGACCTATTATGCCTCCAACGCAGATGTCAGCAGCAGTGAAATCAGTCAGTCGGGCACGGACAACACCATCGAGCTAACCATCACGGGCAATAGCAACCAGTTCGGTGTGGCCCAGACCAACGATACCGGCGGAACCAATATCCTGAAAACGCTGGACGTGGTTGGCGACCTGAACGAAATCGGCGTTTCCCAAACGGCTCACTCTGCCACTGATACCAACGACCTCACCATTGAGAAAGTCATCGGCAACAGCAATAAGATAGGCGTCCGCCAAGAGGGCTTTGGCAGCAACACTGGCACGATTGACCTGGGCGCTGACAGCGATAACAACTGGGCGCGCCTGACCCAGAAAAATGGCGCGACCGCCAAGATGACCATTACCACAGGTGATTTCAACCGCATGACGATCGGCCAGAGTGGGGCTTCCACGGTCGACAACAACGCAGAAATCACAGTCACTTCTTCTAATGCTGTGGCAACAAACAACGTTCTGTCCATTCGTCAGGCCAATAACGGCGATGTCGCCAAGACAACAGTGGTTGGTGACTATAACACTTCCTATGTCAATCAGGCAGCCAACTATAACGAAGCCACCATCACCATCACCGGCGATAACAACTACAATAAAACCAACCAGAACTCATTCAGCACCAACAACACCGAAACAGTCACTATTTTGGGCAACCAGAACCGTGTCGATAGCCATCAAACCGGTATTCGCTCTGGCTATAACGATGCCACCTTCTATATGGAAGGCGATAGCAACATTTTCAAATCAGTCCAGCGAGGCTCAACCGCCAGTTTGATTGACGTCAAAGCTTTCGGTGATGGCAACCAATTCGATACCACTCAGTTGGCAAGCAACTCCGACATGATGATGGTCACCATCTATGGTGACAACAATGGCAAGGGCGCGTGGTCTCTGGGCAGCGCAGCCGCAGATGTTGGCCTTACCAGTGGTGAGCTGGAGCAGTCCGGATCGAACAACATGATGGATATCTCCATCGGGTCGGCATCGCTGGACAGCTCCAACAACCTCGTTGCTGCCCTGCAGAATGGCGATGGCAACTCTATTGATGTCAGCATCTCTGACGGCAGCTTCAACGAAGTGGCCATCAGCCAGCAAGGCAATGGCAACATCTCGGTCGTCAATC
This sequence comes from uncultured Cohaesibacter sp., assembly GCF_963676485.1. Lineage (NCBI taxonomy): Bacteria > Pseudomonadati > Pseudomonadota > Alphaproteobacteria > Hyphomicrobiales > Cohaesibacteraceae > Cohaesibacter > uncultured Cohaesibacter sp. The sequence continues at coordinate 4,102,701 of NZ_OY781114.1, read as the reverse complement.
AGGTTGGCTCTTCCAACATCGTTGGCATCAGACAGTAAAGCGCTTGATGCAACCTGATGGGAACACATAGCTAGAATGGGCGAGCACTCGCCCATTCATCATCGGTTCAAAAGCAAATTGATAGCCAAAAGGCAGTCTCATGAAACATTTCAGTTCCTATTCGCTGGCGCCTGTTCTGACCCTGATCATGGCTGCTTATGGACCATCGGCGCTGGCTGATGAAAACGAGATCTATCTCGGACAGACCGGTGTTACCAACGTCATCGATATCGATCAGGTAGGCAATTCGAACAAGGTTGGCGCAAACGATACCGCGATATTCATCTCTCAGCTGGGCACAAGCAATGAGATAGCCATTGCACAGACAGGCTATGCCAACGAAGCCGGAGCAAGCGCTCCAACAGGAGCCTTGGGGCTTCAGGGACTTTACCAGACAGGTAGCCAGAATATACTCGACATAACCCAGCAAAATGACAATGCCCTTGGAATGAACCGCATTGGTGCCATCTCGCAAGAGTCGCCAGCCACCTATGCAGCCAGTGTGAGCAACAGCCTTACGATCATCCAGTCTCAGAATGCGATCGATGGAACAGCTGGCTCCGGAGACGGACAAGGCAACCACACGATTGGCGAGGTCCGACAGATCCAGACGAATGCCAATGGCGCCAGAAACATTGCTGTCCTGAGGCAATTTGACGGCGCAGAGGATGCGTATGATGGCAACAGGATTGGCTGGCTCCTTCAAAATGGCAGCGGCAACATTGCCAACGTGACGCAACAATATCGCGGCAATATTCTCAACACCTTCCGCCAATATGGCCAATCCAACGAGGCGACAATCTTCCAGCATTCCGGAACGGAAAACCGCATAGCGCAGTTTGACCAGGCTGGCAGCTTCAACAGATCATCTGTTGCCATGATTGGCTCGCGCAACATGCTCTGGTCTCTGATCCAGAATAACGACCTTGTCAGCGTAACGGGCAACCTTGCCACCATTACCCTTGAAGGTGATGACAATGGAGGCGACGGGTTCGGCGGCTTGGGCCAGTTCACCAAGGAAAACACCAAGCAGCTGCAGGTATCGCAAGGTGAGGTCAAACAGTTGGGCGACCACAATACGCTCAACATGGTAACCACCGATGCTTCTACAATGACAGCTTTCGGCTTTGTGCAAGATGGGGACGGCAACTGGCTAAGCGGCACCACAGACGGAATCGAAAATGAGGTAGCCTCTTCCCAGATCGGCGACGGCAACCGGCTCAACTTCGTGCAAATGGGTGATCGCAATAGCATGGCCGTGACCTATAAGGGCAAGGACAACGAGCTGAATGCGAAACAGACCGGGGATGAGAATAGCATGACCGTCTCTTTTGACGGGGATGTCACCCCCCTCTCCCGCAGCGACCAAACCAACGATGCGGCTCTTGGCGGCTTCACAGATCTTGTGCTCGCTTCATCTGGCACCCTGACGCCCGGACAGGCCATTCAGACCGGTGACCTTAACGTTGCCTCTATCCGTGTTCATGGCGGCAGTTTCAACAAATTCGCCTTCTCGCAAGCGGGAGATCAAAACATGATTGACGGTGCCATAGCCGGAATATCGAACCAATCTGCCGTCACACAGGCCAACGGTGAAAATTACGCATATTTCCGGCAAACGGGGAATTACAACCAACTTATCATCCTGCAGTAGAATTAGGTTGTATTTTTTTAATCACTCTACCATAGGATTTAACTCAAGATTCACTTCAATCTCAAGAAATGGCTTCAATCAGCCATTTGATAGGGCGCCATAAAATCTGATTAAAGAAATCCCTGTTCTAATCGCTTTAAACCAAAGCAAAGGAACAGGGACATGCAAAAACACCTAACAGCTATCGCTGCGATCCTTTTGATGAGCGCAGCATCACAGGCAAAAGCAGACACCAACGTCATCGAATTACTGGATGACGCAGACACAGAAGGAAACTTCATCGAGTTGAATATCACGGGCAACGGCAACGGTCTCAATATCTCTCAAAGCTACGCTTTTGGGGCCGACGGCCAGAACCTGATGGATATCTCAATAGATGGCAATAACAACGGTGGGCCGGAAGGGGCAAGCTTCACAGGCGCTGCGCTTGAAAGCGGTCTGCAACCGGGAAATTTGGTTCAGGAAGGGTTTAACAACAGCATGATTGTCAATGTAAGCGGCACAAGCAATCTGTTTGCCTTCCTGCAAAACGGGAGCCAAAACACGCTCCAAGCCTCAATTGAGGGCACAGGTAATCAGGCCGCTGTGCAGCAATATGGACAGAATAATCACGTCAGCTTTAGCCAGATGGGAAGCAATAACAGCATCAGCATCTCGCAACGGTCTTTCTAGGATTATTCTGTGCCAATGAATGAGGAGACTGGCACATGAACAAAGCTTTACCCTTGGGACTTCTCGCTATGGCATTGGCGGGATCTTCTCTCTCGACAGCACAGGCGGGAGATCAGAATATTCTGTTTTTGCAACAGGACGGTGCGGCCAATACGATTTCAATCGACCAACAGAAGGCAACAGGCAGTCAGGTCGGTGGCGTCAATTTCATAGAAGCCACCCCGCTTGAAGCATCCGAATTCGAGGTGATGGACATGTCTAATCCCTTGCAAATCACCGAAGGGCTTCAAAACCCGGTTTTGCAGCAAGGGGACGGAAACAGCGCCGCCATCACCATAGAAGGGGATGACGATGTGGCCTATCTCAACCAGAATAGTCAGGGGCAAGCGACGGGCAACAATGCTGACATTTATGTCAATTCGGGCACGGCTGCCCCTTCCTTTGCGGCCGTCGTGCAAAACGGTGCGGGGAATAACGCAGCCGTCAGCATCAACGGCAGCCTGTCCAATGGCACAATCTTGCAGAATGGATCGAACAATCAGGGCTCGATCAATGTGGATGGCAACAATGTTACCGCATCGCTGACGCAGGTTGGTTCGGACAATGACAGCCAGTTGGTTGCGCAAGGATCATCCACTTCAGCCACCGGCGTTGATGGAGCCAACGTGAGCTATACGCTCTACGCCAATGGCGTGACTACGACACAGCCAGTGACGGTGACAACCAACGGCGCCTCGGTGAGCATTTCGCAAACCCAATTCTAGCTTCACAAGCCCTTGGTGGCTCACCGGCCACGCGACTGCCTTGGAGACGGCCATGCCGCACCTGATATCCTTATTAAAGCGCTTGGCTGCTCTGGCTCTCCCACTCTTGATTGGCACCTCGACCATGGCTCAAGCCCAACCTCCAAAGGCAGACATAATCCTGCATTTGATAGGCAATCATCTTTCAATCGAAGATGAGATTTGGATACCGGAAGATGGCGATTACAAGGTCCAGCTCGAAGTGCGCAAAACGGGGAAAAGCGGCAGAGCCACCACCCATCAGGGCAACAGCATCAAGGGCGAGGCAGACCATGTCTACCAGACCAGCCACATGCATCTGGTTCTTGGCCATGGAGACCATATCGAAGCAAAGCTCAGCCTCTTCTCCAAAGACAGTCTGTTGGTGACCACCACCCGCAACTATACGTTCGACGCGCCTGCGCCGGACACACATAATCATTTATGATCAATATCTTATACCGGTGACTTCCATGATCAGATTATTTGCTCTATTTCTATCAAGTATATTTTGTCTGGGCCTTTTCGCTCAAAATTCTGCCCAAGCCCAGTCTAACGAAGCGGTTGCCAAGGCCTTCGCTGGCCGCTGGATTACTTATGATAGAAATTTCGCAGACGAGAAAAGCTGCGTGCTATCCTTTTCGGCCCAAAAGACAGGTGACCTTTATCCCATAACGAAAAAAGGCTGCAGCGGCGCCTTGGCGGATATTGCAGGCTGGCGCATTCAGAACAACCAACTGGTGTTCATGTCCAACGCCAATAGCGCAATCGCTCTGGTCGGAGGCAATCAGGAGCGATTGAGCGGAACAATCCTTCAGAGCAAACTCCCGATCATTATTGAAAGACTGGAAATCGCCCAGAAGATCGAGAAAGCGCGAAAATCGATCCAATGCTCCTACATTGGCTATAGCCAGAAATGCGCCTCTCCGCGCGATTTTGCGCCTCCGGCCGCCAGCATCAGCTCGCCATCTCCGGTGCAAATTCTGGTCAATCTCAATGCCAGAATAGAACCACGCAACAACGCGACAATACAGACGGTTTTGAAGCCCAAAGCCTGTGTCAGCGCTATAGTCTGCACCGTGGCATCCGATGGCCTTTGGTGTAAGGTCAAAACCGAAAATGGCGATGCATGGATCAAGAAGCAGACGGTACGCCAGCAGCGGTGGCCCATCATCACCTTCAAGAATGGATGCTCCTGAGAAAATCTCAGAACTGGCCAAGTAACAAAGTGGTCAAAGTGAATGACAAAGAGCCCTCCCGCCACCGACGCTTGCGGCAACAGGCGGGAGAGGTTCTTCACAATTGCGGTGCATTCTGCCTATCCGTAAGCCTGCGCTCGACTTTTCATCTGATATGGCTCCAAACTCTTCATGAATTTGTCGATAAACTCCATCGTGATGACGGATCTGGGCGTATGGGTTGGAAAGAGAATGCTGAGCCTGTGCGGCACCACAGGCTTGAAGGGCTTGATGATCAAGCCATCTTTCTCATATTCCAACGCATCGATGATGCTCACGACACTCACGCCAACACCACCAGCCACAATGCGGCATGCCAGGCCGAACTGGCGTGATTCTATAAGCGGATTGAGCCGTGCGCCGCTCGCCTCGAAGGCTGCATTCACCAAATTGAAATAATCACTGCCACGTCTGGTATGAATAAAGGGCTCATTGTCCAGATCCTGCGGCGTGATATGATCCTTATCCTTGAGGCGATGCCCCTGCGGCAAAATGCACACGCTGCGCATCATGATCGGAATGATCTCAAGCGCGGGATGCGGCTCATGGTGAGAAGAGATGCCCACATCATATTGATGCGAGATGATCCAGTCCAGAATATGCTCCGGTCTATCCGGCTCGATGGCCATTGTCACCCCGGGGCGCTCCTTCACAAAATCGGCAACAACTCTCGGCAAATGGGTCGTGGCAAAGCCCGGCAGGCAGGTAATGCGCAAATGCCCGACCTGCAAATCATGTATTTCTTCAACGAGCTTTTCGATATTGCCAAGGCCTGCCAGCACTCGATCCACCTCCCCCAAAAGGAACCGTGCCTCCTGCGTTGGAACGAGCCGCCCGCCGTCGCGCATGAAAATCTCAAAGCCCACGCGCTGGGTCAAACTCGCGATCAATCGGGAAACTGCCGGCTGCGAAACATTCAGCATCTTTGCTGCGCTTGTTACAGTCCCGGTGGTCGCAACAGCCCGAAAAGCTTCCAATTGTCTCAACTGTATCATTTGCGTCTCGTTCTTTCTGTGCCTCAGGCATGACCCACCATGCCTGCCACTGAATATCATAACATCATGTTATGACATTTAAGAAAAAACTTCATTTGAATTATCCCCTCGCACGTCTCATTTTGCTCAAGTCCAAACGGACCGGTCAGGCCGCATAACGCTTTGGCGTCGGGGCGACCAAAAGGCCGGACGGCTTCCCTCCTCCATAAGAGAAGAAGAAGCCACTTCCTTGCATAGGAAGCTGAGGACTTGGAGGAACGAATTCATATTGTCTCTATTTTGAGCAAGGGAAAACTCAAATGAAACTGTCACGCAAAGCCCTTTTGGCGGCAACAATCATTGCTGGTCTGACTGCACCGGCAATGGCTGCAACGGAAATTCAGTGGTGGCACGCCATGGGTGGTGTCAACGGTGAACTCGTCAATGAAATGGCCGAGAAGTTCAACGCTTCCCAGTCCGATTATAAAGTCGTTCCTGTCTATAAGGGTGGCTATGCCGATACCATGACGGCCGCTATCGCAGCATTCCGCGCGAAAGAGCAGCCAGCCATCGTTCAGGTTTATGAAGTTGGTACCGCCACCATGATGGCAGCCAAAGGCGCCATCTATCCGGTTAGCCAGCTGATGAAAGACACCGGCGAAGAGTTCGACCAGTCCGCTTACCTGCCAGCTGTCATCTCCTACTACCAGTCTCCTGAAGGCGATCTGCTCTCCTTGCCATTCAACAGCTCCTCTCCTGTTATGTGGTACAACAAAGACGCTCTGGACAAGGCTGGCGCCAAGGTTCCGACCACTTGGAACGAAGTGGAAGAAGCCGCGCAGAAACTGGTCGATAGCGGTATGGATTGTGGCTATTCCTTCGGTTGGCAATCCTGGGTCATGATCGAGAACTATTCCGCATGGCACAATATTCCATCAGGCACCAAAGAAAACGGCTTTGGCGGTTTCGACACCGAATTCACGTTCAACAATGACGCTGTCATCAATCGCCTGCAGAGGATCGCGGACGATGGTAAAAAAGGCCTGTTCAAATATGGCGGCCGCACTGGCGCATCTCGCCCTATGTTCGTCAATGGCGAATGTGGCCTCTGGATGAACTCTTCGGCTTACTATGGTGGCTTCGTCAAGGACGTCAAATTCAACTTCGGCCAGACCATGCTGCCACTGGATACTGATGTTGCTGACAAACCCCAGAACTCCATTATCGGCGGCGCGACCCTCTGGGTTCTTCGGGGCCATAAGAGCGAACAATATAAAGGCGTTGCCAAATTCCTGAAATATATCTCCACTCCGGAAATTCAGGCCAAATGGCACCAGACCACAGGCTATGTGCCAATCACAACTGCCGCATATGAGCTCTCCAAAGAACAGGGTTACTACAAAGAGAACCCGGGCACAGACACCGCCATCAAGCAGCTCAGCCTGAACACCCCTACCCCGAATTCTCGCGGCATTCGCTATGGCAACATGGTTCAGGTGCGTGACGTGATCAACGAAGAAATGGAAGCTTTGTGGGCTGGCGAAAAAGACGCCAAGACCGCAATGGACGATGCTGTGAAACGCGGCAACACACTCCTGCGCAAGTTTGAACGCAGCGCCAAATAAAGCCTTTGGCTTGAAGAAACCAATTTCCATGCCGCCTACCGGGCGGCATGGCTTTACGGCAAGCCCCGAGGACCCCGATGACATGATCAAGCGTGTTCATTTTCCAGCTTCCCCCCTGCCTTACCTTCTGGTAGCGCCACAAATAGCCATCACGATTGTCTTCTTCATCTGGCCTGCCGGTCAGGCGATGTATCAATCCTTTCTTATCGAGGATGCGTTTGGCTTTGGCCGTGAATTCGTCTGGTTCGAGAATTTCCAGATGCTTTGGGAAGATCCCCTCTATCTGGAGGCCTTTGGGCGGACAATTTTCTTCTCGGCCATGGTGGCCGCACTGTCGATGGTCTTGTCTCTCATTCTCGCCGGTTTTGCAGACCGCGTTGTCAGGGGGGCAACCATTTATCGAACGCTGCTCATCTGGCCCTATGCTGTCGCACCCGTGCTTGCAGGCGCCCTCTGGGTCTTCATGTTCAATCCATCCGTCGGCATCATCGCCTATTGGCTGGATCTTGTCGGCGTGGAGTGGAACCATCTGCTTAATGGTGGCCAAGCCATGGCGCTAATCATATTCGCGGCCAGCTGGAAGCAAATCGCCTATAATTTCCTGTTCTATCTGGCAGCCATGCAGGCGATCCCCAAATCGATGATCGAAGCGGCTGCCATTGATGGCGCTGGCCCGGCCAGACGTTTCTGGACCATCATCTTTCCGCTGGTCTCCCCGACCACATTTTTCCTACTGATCATCAACATCGTCTACGCCTTCTTCGATACCTTCGGCATCATCCATGCCGTTACCGAGGGCGGCCCGGCCAACTCGACTGTGACGCTTGTTTACAAGGTTTATAGCGATGGCTTCATCGGGCTGGACCTAGGTGGCTCAGCTGCTCAGTCCGTCATCCTGATGGTCATGGTTATCACACTCACGGTCATCCAGTTCCGCTTCGTCGAGAGAAGGGTTGAATACTAATGGTTGAGAACCGTCCCTTTTTCGATACGCTCACGCATATCGTCCTGATCCTTGGCATCATCCTCATCGCTTTTCCGATATGGATTACCTTTGTCGCAGCCACTCACGATCTCGCCCGCATGTCTCAGGCGCCAATCCCCATTTGGCCGGGCACCCATTTTTTTGAAAATCTCAAGCTGGCGCTGGAAGGCAAGGTCGTTGCGGGCGTAGACATTCTCCCGGTCTGGAAGATGATGGTCAATTCGCTGGTCATGGCTCTGATGATCGCCATCGGCAAAATCTTCATCTCGATCCTCTCGGCCTATGCCATCGTCTATTTCGATTTCCCTTTCCGCATGGGCTTTTTCTGGATGATTTTCATTACGCTCATGCTGCCGGTGGAAGTGCGCATTCTGCCCACCTTCGAGGTGGTTGCGTCTCTTGGCATGCTCAACAGCTATCTGGGCCTGACGGTGCCACTCATTGCTTCAGCGACGGCAACTTTCATGTTCAGGCAGGTATTCCTGACCATTCCCGACGAAATGCTCGAGAGCGCACGCATCGATGGCGCTGGCCCCGTGCGTTTCTTCTTTGACATGCTGCTGCCGCTCTCACGCACCAACATTGCAGCGCTATTCGTCATTCTCTTCATTTATGGCTGGAACCAATATATGTGGCCTCTCCTGATCACAACGGATTCTTCGCTTTCAACGGTTGTTGTCAGCATCAAGGAAATGCTGGACTCCGCTGAGCGTACCCCTGAATGGAACACCATCATGATGACCGCATTGCTCGCCATGCTGCCTCCCATTCTGGTCATCGTCAGCATGCAGAATCTCTTCGTCAAAGGTTTGACGGAAACAGACAAATAACGGGATCGACAGGTAAAATCATGTCCAATATTTCTCTTGACTATGTCCGCAAATCCTATGGTCCCAATGAAGTCATTCACGGCATCAGCGGCTCCATCAATCAGGGCGAGTTTGTCGTCATCGTCGGCCCTTCTGGCTGCGGAAAATCAACATTGCTGCGTATGATTGCCGGGCTGGAAAGCATTTCTGGCGGCGAAATCCAGATCGGCAAACGCGTCGTCAACAAGCTGGAACCGGCCCAACGCAATATCGCCATGGTTTTTCAGAACTATGCGCTCTATCCCCATATGAGCGTGTTCGACAACATGTCCTACGGGCTTAAGATCAGGAAAGTGCCCAAAGAGGAAATTCGCCGCCGCGTGGAAGAAACCGCCGAAATTCTCGAACTCACGCCTTACCTCACGCGTTCGCCCCGCCAGCTTTCCGGCGGACAGCGTCAGCGCGTTGCCATGGGACGTGCCATCGTCCGTGAGCCTGACGTCTTCCTGTTCGACGAACCGCTTTCCAATCTGGATGCCAAATTGCGCGTTCAAATGCGGCTGGAAATCAAGAAACTGCAGGAGCGGCTCGGCATCACCTCAGTCTATGTCACCCATGATCAGGTTGAGGCCATGACGCTGGGCCATCGGCTGATGGTGCTCAATGCGGGCAATGTCGAGCAATTCGGCACGCCGATCGACCTTTATGACAAGCCGGCCACCCTGTTTGTGGCCACCTTCATCGGCTCTCCGGCCATGAATATTCTCAACGGTACCCTAAGCGAAGACGCCTCTTCGGTGGTTCTGCCCATGGGCGAAGTCATCCCGCTGGGCCTGCGCCTTAACGCGCAACCGGGTGCGCCGGTCAAGCTCGGCATGCGGCCGGAGCATATTCGTTTGGCCAACAATGGAAACGCCCAATTCTCCCTCACATCCGATGTCATCGAGGAACTGGGCGCCGATACGATCATTCATGCCGACTTTGACCAAGCCACCAGCAGTATGGCCGTGCGACTGGACGGAATCCACCGCGTGCGCAGCGGAACACAATTCAGCTTTGCCATCGACCCCGAGAATCTGCATGTTTTTGCCCCCGAAAGCGGAAAGCGCATCAACTAGACCAAGAGGAATTCAATGCCTACTACACAATCGCGCTTGCAGAGCCGCGTGATCGACATTCATGGCCACCGCGGGGCGAGAGGACTCTTCCCCGAGAATACGCTTGAAGGCTATGCCTACGCCCTGTCCACGGGCATCCACGCGCTGGAGCTGGATGTCCAGCTGACAGCCGATGACATACTCGTCGCAACCCATGACTTCACGCTCTCCACTGCGCAGACAAGAGACGGGGATGGCAACTGGCTGACCGATACCGGGCCAGAAGTCATAGAGCTCACCGCAGCTGAACTGAAACGCTATGACATTGGCGGACTGAAGGCGGGCTGCTCATATGGCGCGAAATTTCCCGATCAGGCCTTCCTTGATGGCGTAACGATCCCGACCCTTGAAGAGGTCATGATCTTATGCCGCGATCATGAGGCCAACACGGCCTCAAAGGCTGCTACGCTTAATATTGAAGTTAAATCAGATCCGACCCGTCCGCGCCATAGCGAGCGGGCAGAAAAGACTGTCGATGTCCTGCTGGCCCTCATAGAAAAGCACGCCTATGCCGACAAAGTCATCATCCAGTCCTTCGACTGGGCCATCCTTGACTTTGTGCAAGACAAGGCCTTCCATTTGAAGCGCTCGTATCTGACGATCGCCGCCAAGAATGGAGAAAATGCCACTGTCTATAAGGGCTCCCCATGGCTTGGAAGAACCCAATGTCTTTCGGATGATGAAAGCATCCCCGCACTGATCAAGAAGGCCGGTGGCGACAATTGGTCCAGTTTTTATAGAGATCTCAGCGATGAGACCGTCTCCGAAGCAAGAGCCCTCGGTATCGGCCTTTATACCTGGACCGTCAACGAGACAGAAGACATCGACCGGATGATCGATCTGGGCGTCGATGCCATCATCTCGGACTATCCCGCAAGAGTGCAGCGAAGGCTTCTTGCCCATCAAATGCATTGGGTAGGTAACTGACTTTACGAAAAATCAGGAGCGGCATTGACGCCTGAACTCACTTGGCGTCACGCCGACCTCCTTCTTGAATACCTTGGCAAAATAGTTGATGTCGTTGAAGGAGAGATCAAGCGCAATATTCATGATCGGCAAATCGCTGCCCTCAAGCAGATCTTTCGCATGATTGATGCGCCTGTGCTTGACATAAGCCACGAAGGTTTCCCCCATCGACTTTTTAAACAAACGCGAGAAATAGCATGGGCTGACGCTGGCGCAGTTGGCTGCATCTTCCAGCGTAATTTCCTTATTCAGATTGCGCTCGATATAATTCAACACATTCTGCATGCGCTCCGGCGACCGGCCGAAATGCTCCTCTGTCACCTGAAACAGGGCATCCACGATCTGACAAAATAGTCCATGTATCCGGTTTCGGCTACGCGCATCCAACCGCTCCTTTCGCAAATTAACGATCTGCTCCAGAATATCATCAGGCATCGCAACCTTGCGCTTCTCGGACAGCGCGAAAAGCTCATCGGAAAATTCCAGAATGGCCTGCCGGGGCACCTTGTCCTTGCTGGCATAAATGCCCTCAAGATGCTTACGCACCAGCGACAGACATTCCCTGTAAGAACGCTTCTCCAGCAATGTCCAGATCTGGTCGGCAATCTCGTTGTGGGTACGGCTTGCCCCCAAATCCCCCAGACACTCATTGACGACACGGAGTAATTCTTCTGTTTTTACAGGCTTTAGCAGAAAGCTGTCCGCCTTGAGATGGATCGCTTTCTGCATGATTTCAAAATAGTCATAGGCAGTGAGAATAACGACCTTGGTCTTCATATTCTTCTGTCTCAAAGACTGGATGATTTCAAGGCCGTTGGGTTTGGGTATGTTGATGTCGACAAGGATGAGATCGATAGCATTGTTATTGATCAGATCCATGGCTTCTACGCCATTGCGGGCCTCACCAACGATATTGATGCCGTCAACCTTGTTGCTGAGAATGGTGCGCAAGGCTCGCCGCTCCAATTCTTCGTCTTCCACGATAGCAACATCATACATGTTTCAAACTCCTCAACCGCCTCGAAAACAGGCCCCTTACTTGATCTGGAAAGAGCAAGGATCAAACTCCAGTGGTAGCCTGATGCGCACAAGGGTTCCCTTTCCCTGACGATAAGGGCTCACAATCTCCAGAGCATATTCTTCACCGAAGAAATGCTGCAAGCGACTACCGACATTGAAAATGCCTATGCTTTTACGGGACCCATGTTCAGATTCCCCTTTGAGAACCGACTGCTTTCGTTTTTGCGAAATGCCTTCGCCATTATCCTCGATATCGACGATCAGGTCCTGCCCATCCGAGTAGGCATTGATCTTGATGAAACCATCGCTTTCTCTGGGTTCAACAGCGTAGTTGATGCAATTCTCGACGATGGGCTGCAAGATCATGAAAGGACAAAGAACTTCATTGAATTCTTCGGGCACGTCGAGCGACACATCAAACCGGTCTCCCAACCGGAGCTTCTGAAGATAAAGATAGTTTTTCACATGCTCCACTTCAGTACCCATGGGCGCAAACTGGTTTCCGCTCTTCTTCAGGATGTAGCGCATCATGTCAGCAAAGGCGTGGACTGTCTTTTCCGTCTCGCCTGCATCTTCGATCAGCGCCAAACGGGAAATCGTATTGAGGACATTGAAAAGAAAATGCGGATTGACCTGATAGGACAAGGCCTGCAATTCGGCTTCCCGCAGGGAACGCTCCAACTCGGCCCGCTTTTTGGATTCCTCCATCAGGCGCATATTCTTCACATAGAGCTCCTGGGAAACCGTATTGGAATAGCTTTCCTCTGCCAGATGCGAAGCAATATTGAGCAGTGAATAGGCCGCGCTCTTTAGGCGGTCGTAAGGCAATTGCCAGGCGCCTTCATGCAGCTCGACCAGTTGCTTGTCGACGTCCCAGGAATCCCCCGACGCAAACAGGTTGGACATGTCTTCCAGATCCGCGCCTTCACGCAGATCCGTCAGATGCACCTGTCCACCGACAACTGCGCCAAGATACTGATCTTTCATGATGATAGGTGCGGCAAAATCCACAAGCCCACAATGACATTTATAAATGGACGGTTCGCCGGTTGATAGCGCAATGCGCCCACCTACGGCATCACAGTGAAAACACCGTTCGCGCAATTTGTCCATTTGGCGAACAGTCTTGCAAAAAGGAGTAAAACCACTTGGCTGAGTAACGGGAACCCCGTCAGGATCAACAATAACAATCGCAACACCAACAGCTGCGCTGAAATCATCCTGAACCTTCTGCAGCACCTCCACACTGATCAGATCGGACAATTTCTTGCGAGCGACATGCGCGTCTCTACTATTCTTCCCTGAAGGTTTTTCTTGCCTTCCTCCCCAACCGATTATCTCCTTATTGGCAGAACCTTCGTAAGATTGCTGCACGTTCCATTCCCTCCCATGGAAACACACCAGTTTCCCTGCCAAAATGGCCATAGGCAGCAGTTTGCTTATAAATTGGTCGACGCAAATTAAGCGTGTCGATCATTCCCGACACCGTCAGCGGAAAGAGCTCCCTTACGGCGTGAACCAGTTTGTCCGGATCGACGGTTGATGTTTCGAATGTGTTCACATCAACCATCTCAGGCTCTGTCTGCCCAATAGCAAAAGCTAGAGAAACTTCGCATTTTTTTGCCAGGCCAGCAGCCACAATATTCTTTGCGATATAACGGGCATAATAGGCGGCTGACCTATCAACTTTAGTTGGATCTTTGCCAGAGAATGCACCGCCTCCGTGTCTGGCAATTCCACCGTAAGTATCAACCATCAGCTTACGTCCGGTCAAGCCTGTATCGGCTTTTGGTCCACCTTCCACAAAACGTCCAGTGGGATTTATGTGCACCCGGGTATCGGATCGTATCCATTGCTGCAAATGTGGACAAATCACCTGCTCCAGCACCCCGCGAACCAGCATTTTTTGATCAACTTCAGGGGCGTGCTGAGTCGAAACAACTATGCTGCTGAGCTGTTTTGGCAAGCCATCTTCATCATAGACGAAGGTCACTTGAGCCTTGCCATCTGGGCGCAGCCAATCCAGCACGCCGTTATGGCGTGCATCTGCCAAAGCCTTGGTGAGCTTATGGGCAAAATGGATCGGAGCAGGCATATAACTTGGCGTTTCATCTGTGGCAAAACCGTAGAAAACGCCCTGATCACCGGCCCCGAGTTCACCTGCGCGAGAAACCCCTTGCGCGATATCTGGCGACTGTTCGCGCAGATCCGTGATCAGGAAGCAATTATCAGCATCAAAGCCAAGCGCCGGGTCGGTATAGCCGATCTCGCGAATGGTTTGCCGAACAGTCGGCTCGACATTGAGCCGCTGTCTGGATGTGATCTCGCCAGCCAGAAACACGGTATCTCCGGCAACGACGGTCTCGGCGGCAACGCGGGCATCCTTGTCGACGCTCAGATAGGCATCGAGAATGGCATCCGAGATCTGGTCACATACTTTATCCGGATGCCCCTCTGTTACCGATTCCGCGCTGACGAGACTTTTACGCATGGCGTTACCCTGCCCTTCTTTCGTCTTGTTGATCCCGGCCTAGCCGCCGATCATGCATTTCAAACCAAGAGACTCTATGACCTTTACCAGCGGTGGCAAAGCATCCTTGGGCAGATCAGGCGTATTGCCCATGGGATAGTCCCTGTTCAACAGCCCGTATTTATTTTCACCATAGGAGTGATAGCCCAGCAAATGAACCGTCTCGACACCGGGCAACATCTTTGCAAAATTGCCGATATCTGCAATCACCTGTTCACTGTCATTGACGCCGGGCACAACAGGGACACGCACGACAACAGACTTGCTCGTCATGGCGGTTCGGATGGCATTTTCAAGAATGATGCGGTTATCAACGCCGGTGTTGGCCATATGCACTGCGGGATCAATCGACTTGATATCCAGCAGCGCATGATCGACGTGAGGCATGACATCGGCAATGACTTCAGGCGTCGTAAAGCCCGTGGTCTCCATTGCTGTATTCCAGCCCTGTTCATGACAGGCCTTGAGCAACTCACGCGCAAAATCACTCTGCATCAAAGGCTCACCACCGGAGAGTGTGATCCCGCCGCCAGACCGGCGATAATGGGTCGCATCCTTGCGGACCTCCTGAATGACCTGATTGACAGTCATCAGCTTGCCCGAGCGGGTCAGGGCATCGGTCGGACAAATCTCGGCACAGGCGCCACAGCGGATGCATTTGTCTCGATCTACAAATCCCGGATTGTCACGAGACAAGGCAGACACCGGACAAACCGGAAGGCATTTGCCACAGTGGATGCAGCTGGAATCCTTGTAGAAAAGCTCGGGCTTGGGGTCTTGGGATTCTGGATTGCTGCACCACCGGCACCGCAACGGACATCCCTTGAGAAAGACAATTGTCCTCACGCCGGGGCCATCATGGATTGAGTAGCGCTGGATGTCGAAGACGACACCTTCCTGATCGTATTTAATTGGGGCCATTTTTCTTTCCCGCTTAGTCCTTTTGTGCCTCGATCCCGGTCAGAAGCTGTTTTGTCCTGCAATCTCGATCGATTCCATAGCCGCTTTTACCGCGGAGGTTTCACCCAGAATTGCCAATGTCGTTACATGCTGAGGGCATGTGCCATAGATCTCGACGGTGAATACGTCGGCAGCCTTCAAGGCAAGATCCGAGAAGAAGAACAGGTCCGTCACACTTGCCTGTATAAGACCGATAGATCCGACACTATGGTCCTTGACCCATGTTCGGCCATGCGGGGGCATGCGACGTTGGAGCATCAGCAACACATCCGGTTGCGGAGCATTGATGATCCTTGCATTCATTACGCGGTCCCTCCCTCAGATTTCATTCTGATTTTCGCTCTGCCGTTGGAGAAAACAGAGCCTTTGTTCAGGGAGGCCAGGCGCAAGCGCCTGACCCTTGGAGAGCAGCAAAGGGGATGCCGCTCTATCTCACATTCAGCGACTCAACCATCACGCATCTGCGTTTGCGCGCAAAGGCTTTCGGGCCTGTGAGCCCTTCGCCAGTCGGACCAGCAATCGTGAAGGTGGTATAGCCTTCACCGCCAACACCAATGCCCGCATAGGATGGGCCATTCTTGACGAAAATGGTCGTCTGGATGAGCTTGGCCATCTTGGTCAGTTTGCGCACATTCGTGGAATGCATCATTGCCGTGTGACGGTTGCCATGCTCGACCTCAACGGCGAAATCGATGGCCTCATCAACATCAGGAACACGAACCAGCGGCAGGATCGGCATCATCAGCTCTTCCTGAACGAAGACATGGTCTTTGGGCAAATCGATCAGGATAACCTTGATATCATCCCCGACCTTGATGCCGACCTTGTCGAGCAGATAGACCGCGCTTTTGCCAACGCAAGAGGTCTGCGGCCCGCCCTTGTCGTTGATCACCAGCGCTTCGAGCTTCTTAACGACAGCTGGATCTTCTACCAGATAGGCGCCACATTTGTTCATGCAGGAAATGAGATAGTCCGCAATCTGGTTGACAGCGACGATTTCCTTCTCGGCGATGCACGGCAGATTGTTGTCGAAGCTGCAGCCATTGATGATATCAACGGCAGCCTTTTCAATGTCGGCGGTTTCATCAACAACCACCGGCGGATTACCAGCCCCTGCCCCGATGGCTTTCTTGCCGGTAGACATGACCGTCTTGACGATACCTGGGCCGCCGGTTGCTACCAGCATGCGGATCTTCGGATGCTGCATCATGGCGTTGGTATTGTCGATGGACGGCTCCTGCACCGTGGTGATCAGGTTGGCAGGCGCTCCAAGCGTAGCCAGCTTGCGGTTGATCAGCTTGATGGTCAAAAGGGAGACGACGCGCGCGCGCGGATGAGGGCTATAGACCACCGAGTTGCCAGCAGCCAGCATTCCGATGGAATTGCAGATGATGGTCTCAGTCGGGTTCGTCGTCGGCGTGATGGAGCCAATAACGCCATAAGCGGAATATTCCACCAGTGTCAGGCCGCCGTCGCCGCTGCAGGCTTCTGTCGTCAGGTCTTCGGTACCCGGCGTTTTTTCCGCAGCCAGACGGTTCTTGATGATCTTGTGTTCATACTTGCCCATGCCGGTCTGCTCGGCACCCATATGGGAAATCCGGTCCAGCGTCTGAGGCTGCAAGATCACTTCGCGAATGCCATCGACAAAGGACTGCCGTTCTTCCATGGAACAGAAGAGATACTGGCGTTGCGCCGCAGCCGCAGCCTCAACCGCCTCATCCATGGTAGCAAAGACACCATCCCCCAGTTCCGTTGCTTCTGCATCAGAAACGTCAATGGAGGCACAGGAAGACGCAGGCTTTGAAGGTGTTGAGGGGGCTCTCCCCATGGATTCCGAAAGCACCCTAGCGATGACATCGGAGACCATGGCATCATCACACGCAGCACCCTTTTGCGCACGTTCCCAGCCGCATTTGGTCGGGCTGGGTACATAGTCTGGCTTTGCCTTGGAACGACCGGATTTGCTTTCACCAAGGATCTGGGACACGAGACTGGCCACTTGATCCTCTGCAGGGGTGTTTTTTGCCACCGCTTTATTCTTGACCGGAGCGGGAACCGCAGGCGCGGCGCTTGCTCCGCCAAAGCTGCTGAGAACTCTTGTCACAGCTTCGGAGATCTGTTGATCATTCACGGTTTCTTCCTTCCTCAGAGACTGGCTCTGGTTTTTCCGAAAAAAGGTCTAGAGCGCGTTCGGCAATTTGCGCGTCTTGATACGCAGTGCCTCCACTCACTCCGATGGCGCCGATAACCGCGCCATCGCGACAGCATGGAATGCCGCCGCCGAAAATCACGACGTGCCCGCCCATATTGGCCTGCACGCCAAAAAGCATTTCACCCGGCTGAGCCAGCTTGCCCAGGTCTTCGGTCGTCATGCGAAATGTCGCAGCTGTCTGCGCCTTGTCGGTTGCCAGCTGTGCGCTTACCGGAAGACTGTTTTCCATCCGATGAAACAGGATCTGCTGCCCATGCGGATCGGCAATCGAAACAGCAATTGGCACACCAATCCTCAAAGCCTCCCTCTGCGCAAGGTCCGCCAGGCGCTTGGCTTCCTTCAAGCTCAGGGTCTGGTTCAGGTAACCAGGGTTCAATCGCGCGATCTCGCGATTGATCAGCTCTGAAATCTGCTCCCTGTTTTCTGCTGTCAGCATCGACCATGTCCTTACCAGTTATGCTTGGTCTCAACGGCATCCACGATGCCAACGATGGCAGCATCAGTGACCGAGTTTTCCTGCGTCGCCGCCTTTCGCGCCGAACTGTTGCGGGTAACGATCACCACCTCGTCATTGCCTGCCCCGACCGTATCGACAGCAATCTCCGTCTCTCCGATCGGTTCCTGCTTTTCGTTGAGCTTCGCCACGATCAGCAGCTTGGATCCGGACAGGGACGGATCCTTGCTGGTGGAAACAACGGTTCCGATGACTTTAGCCAAATACATGATCCTGACCTTTCAATGCCTGATGACGCTGATATTGCGTGCCCTCAGTTCTTCAAGAGCGAGTGGCGTGACCACAACACCCTTGGCGATGTTAACTGTTGAGCCGCTGGCAAGCTTGGCGTCTTGCCAGCCGAATACGCCTTTGCTATCGGCGGAGAGACTTGTCAGGGCGTGAGGTGTGATGAAAGCCGTATTCTGTCTTGGCTTGGGCGTGCCATTGTCCGGCACAAATGGCTGCAAAGCCCGCGATACGGCCTGCGAAAGCTTTGGCGCGCGACATAGGCGAACCCCGAAGCTGTCCAGCGCTGCAAGATTGGCGATCATCATCGCCCGATAGGCATCATTGGCCACAAAGAGCCGTTCATCCTGATCGCGACAGACCGGGCAGCAGGCATCTTTCACCGCCACAACCAGTTTGCCTGTTTCCAGCGCCGCTGCCATAAGTCTGGAAGGGGTATCATCGCTGATGCCATAAGCCACCTTGCCTGCCAGCGCCATGCTCATATTGGGCACAATGAGCATGCTTTTATCGGCCAGAAGCGACGAGATGCCGGTCATTGGAGATGCCACATCAAGAATGGTCCAAGCCGTTTGGGGTATCGCGAGTGCCTGACCAGGGAAGATGGAGGGTCTGGCGTCAAACACTTCGCGCGAGGCGGCGACATCAAGTGACCAACTGTCGCGATACAGCTTGTTCAGTTCCTGAAAGGCATCTCCAATCCCGGCGTCCGACATATCCAGCAAAACCAGCGCTTTGCGCTTCGTTGCTTCCAGTCGCTCGACAATCTTGTCTGAAATAATCTCTACCAGAACAGTCTGAATGATACGGGAGATATCTGGCGTCATTGCACTCTCCCTGCCTTTGCAGTCTGGCCGGCGTCTTGCTCATACATGGCAATGCCAAGGGGCGTCACCAGCAAGGGTTCGGCAGGTTTGATCACTCTCTTGCCCGTCTGCTTTTCAAAGGCTTTTTCGAACCCGGAAAAAGTGCAAGCGCCACCGACCACATAGATGTCATCAACATCTCGGCCATCCAGAAATCTGGATACGATACTCGCCATCTTATCGACCACCGGCCGTACGACAGGAAATACATCCTTGTCATTGGCAACATTGAGCTTATGGTCCTCGGCTTCATCAAAGCTCATGCCATAGGCACCGGCCAGAACAAGCGTCATGTGCGTTCCGCCGGTTGCTTCATCAAAGGAGCCCAGCACCTTGCCGTCTTTGAGAATGCTGATGCCAGTGGTGCCGCCGCCCACGTCAACGACGGCACCATCGCTCACCATCAATACGCGCGATGCAGCTGTCGGTTCATCGACAATCTCAACAAGCTCCATGTCGGCAGCCTCAACCACATTGCCAATGGCCTTGGCGTTGCCGGCATGGATACCCGGGGGAATGGCAGTTGCAGCCCGAACAAGCCGCTGGCCCAGACGCTCCTCAATGGTCGTCTTGAGAGACCGGACAGCCTGAACAGCACCAACATAGTCAACCACAATGCCATCGCGAACGACCGTCGAGCGATAGCTTGCCCCTGCAACGGGCCGGTTTTGCGCATCAACAACAGACAGCACGATATTGGCCGTACCCAGATCGACACCGACCTTCAGCGGGCCTTCTGCCCATTCAGATTTGGGCAGAATTGCCTCCTGTCTGATCAGGTCTGCAAAGTCGTGCAATAGTTCGTCGGGACTGCGCATGGTGACTATTCTTCAGTTGGCTTTTGACATTCGGGTTTGAGACAGATTTGCGACGTCAGGATTTGCAAATCCGCACCTGATCATTGTTTTTGAGGCCAAGAGCGTTGGCTTCTTCGACATCGATATGAATTTCCAGAGCGGAAGCCTCGGACACGCGCACCGCGACATTCTTGAGAATGCCACCGCGCATTCCTTGCGCTTCCACATTGACGATGTCGCCATTGCTGACACCCGCCTTCTTGGCGTCCTCTGGATGCATATGGATGTGACGCTGCGCAACGATTACGCCCTGCTCCAGCTTGACCGAACCAAGCGGGCCGAGGATTTCCAGACCCGCGCTCTCGTCCAGATCACCGGACATGCGCATCGGGGCCTTGATGCCCAGCGCAAAACCATCTGATACGGAGATCTCGACCTGTGTTTGCTTGCGAAATGGCCCAAGAACCCGAACGCGCCGTAGCTCGCCTTTGGGGCCTTTCAATGTAACTGTTTCTTCCGCCGCATATTGTCCGGGCTGCTTCATGGCCTTCATGCGGGTCAGATTTTGCCCCGGGCCAAACAGCATCTCCATGTCTTCTCTGGACAGGTGGATATGGCGGTTCGACACACCAACCGGAACCAAGGCAGGATCGCTCTGTAACGCTGCACCGCTTGTTGCCTTTGCCAGAATATCGGCGACAACCTTTTCGATCATTTGCTCAGTCAGTTGCATGGCTCTTTTCTTTGCTCTCTCTTTGTCACCCCGCAGCTCAGACAAGCCGCGGGATGAAAGTCTGTCGGGGTCGGAAGGCAAACCGGTCAGGCGCGTCTGCGTCTACCTCGGCCGGTCTTCCGTGTCGTAGCTGGCTTGGTGGCAGACTCTGCAGGTTTGGCGCTCTCGATGGGCTTGACCTCAGAAACCGGTTGGAGATCCAGTTCCTCAGATTTCGCTTCTTCGGGAGCAGCATTGGCCTTGCCTTCAGTCTGCTCGGGGACCGGAGCATCCGCCCCGGTCTCGTTGCCAGTGGCTTCAGAACCTTTTTCCGAGCCGCCATTACCGGAATCGTCAGGACCGGATTTCGGTCCGTCTCCCCCACCTGTTGGTGGTGTCGGTTCAGGAGGCTCAGGTGGCTTTGGGAGGTCAGCACCAACCGTTTCTTCGGAGATGACCATGCATTCCATGCCATCAGCAGGCCGTGCGATCACTTTCGTGGACACAACCGCGTTGATTTTGGCAGCAGCGGCGGTTGCCGCTGCCACGGCAGCATTGACTGCACCGACTTCGCCATAGAGCTTGACAACCGTCATGCCACCTCCCTTGGCCAGTTCGTAGCCGACAAGCTCGACATTTGCGGATTTCACGGCAGCGTCCGCCGCTTCAATGGCAGCAGTCAGCCCTGTCGTTTCAATCAAACCGAGGCTTTTCTGCGACATGACGATCCTCCTTTCCTACGATCAAATGTAAGGGGTTGAGCTGGAAGGAAGATCTTCATCAGGTTCCATGGCTTTGAGAACCTGCTTGCCCACTTCACGTGCAGCAATGATCGCCTGACGCACAGCGCCAGAGTCACCGCTGAAAGCGAAGATGACTTCGTTCGAGAAGCTGGTTCCGCCATTGCCTGGTGAAGAATAGCCAACCGCATCGACGGTTGCCGCTTTGGCAGCCGTATCAGCCAGAAGAACGCCAATGGCAGCCGGGCCACCGACGGTGATACCGAACGATTGACCAAGCGGTGCGCCAAAGGCTTTTTGAAGAGCCGTGCTGGCACGAGCGGTATACTGGAATTCCAGATGACCGGCAGAGTTGCCATAGACATCACCAAAGGTGCGTTCCACTTCGCTCAAGGCGACTTCAACTGCGCGGCGGGCATCGGAAACATCTTCAGCACCGAACAAGATCAAAGAACCATGACCAGCGCCACCTTCAGTATCGCGAGGCAGTTCGATCAGGATAATTTCACTGTTGGTTGCCTTGACGGCTTCGTCAGCAGCAAAGATGTGCGGACCAGCACCGGTACGAGCACCAAGAATACCAATGGAGCGGTATTTCTTGTCGATTTTCATCTGCTCATGCAGGGAAGAGTCTACGTTTGCAATCACCAGACCGATAGTGTGGCCGATTGCAGTTCCGACAAACTCGGTCAGGCCGCAAGCTGCAGGCAGTTTGGCTGCGCAGCTTTGGGCTGCAGGGGCTGCAGGTTGTGCGGGAGCGGAAGATGCTTCCGATCCCATTTTGCGCATAACCTCGCCCATGATCTGTTCGACAAGATCGTTATTCATTGTCGATACTCCTTTTGATCAGGGGTTATTCCGCGCTTTTCGGCAGGATTTTTTCAACTTCGGTATGTGGGCGCGGGATGACATGGACGGAAACCACGGTGCCAACTTTCTCGGCAGCCACTGCGCCCGCATCGGTAGCAGCCTTCACTGCACCAACATCACCACGAACCATGACAGTCACGAAGCCGGATCCGATTTTTTCGTAGCCGATCAGGCCGACATTTGCGGATTTGACCATCGCATCAGCTGCTTCGATTGCGCCTACGAGGCCTTTGGTTTCAACCATACCCAATGCTTCTTGTTGCATTTTTCTCTCCAGTTTTCTTGATGTTCAGAATGTGCCCTTTCGAGGCGTCAAGTTTTTAAGTAGTTTGATTGGTGTCCTCCCTCATCTCCTATCCACCAAGGCGCCGCAGCAAACGGACCAGATCCTGCGCGACCGGTTTTCTGGGATTGGTGGCCGTGCACGCATCCGAAAAAATCGCTTTCACAAGGGTTTGTTCACTGTGGGAATATGCATTCATGTCGATCCCCTGCCCGCGGAGCGTTGCGGGAATATTGAACTGCGCATTCAGGCGTTCGATCGCGTGAATGAGCGCCCAGACACCCATCTTTATGCTCGGGAATCGCAGGCCCAGGCTGGTCGCAGCCTTGGCATAGACGTCCGCCGTCTTTTCGCAGAAGGCAGCGCCTTCGCTAAGGCCGGCGTTATATTCAATGACCAGAGGCAGCAGCATGGCATTGAGACGACCGTGGGCAACATGAAACTGTCCGCCGATGGCATGGGCCATTCCGTGGTTCAGACCAAGACCTGCCGAGTTGAACGCTATGCCCGCCATACAAGAAGCCTGATGCATCTCAGCACGGGCCTCCAGATCATCGCCATTCCTGAAGGCAACCGGCAAGCTTTCAAAAGCCAAAGTCAAGGCCTTGGCAGCCAAAGCGTCGGAGCAATAGGAAGAGCGTGAAGAGGCGAGCGCCTCGATGGCATGGGTTATGACGTCCATTCCGGTATCCGCGGTTACATTGGCCGGAGCCGTGCGGACAAATTCGGGATCAAGGATCGCAACATCCGGTATCAGCGAGTTGGACACCAATGGAAATTTGCGATTGCTTGCCGGGTCGGAGATCACGGCATAAGACGTTACCTCTGATCCGGTTCCCGAAGTGGTGGGAATGGCGACAAACTGGATAGTGAGTTGGGGTTTGACTTCTCGAACGACAGCCAGAATGGCTTTCGCAGCATCAATGGCAGAACCGCCACCCAGCGCAACGATCGCATCCGGCTCGAAATCGGCAAGAAGGCCAGCTCCCTTGGACACTGTTTCAATAGGTGGCTCCGGGATCGCTTCATCATAGACAAAACAATCAGATCCACTGAGATGCGCCCGCACCCTGTCCAGAGCACCGGATTTTGCCATAAAGGCATCGGTGACGATGGCAACCTTCTGACCGCGATAGGCGTTCAGCCGGTCCAGCATCCCGGTTCCAAAAACAACTTCAGTTTTTGAAAAGAAGCTCTGATAACGAGACATAAAACAGAAATCCTTGACACTTAGAGCAATTGTGAGCTGCCGGAGAGAGAAACCTCAAAAGCCCCCGACAGCCTTTCGCACCTAGCTGACCTGCCAGAGCCATAGGCCTTGGCAGGTCGGCCAATCTCCTAGAGGCTTTGCTCGGTACGGCTGATGATGTCGTCCTGCACTTCCTTGGCGAGCACGACCCACTGGGCGCTATAACCAGCCACGCGGACCACGAGATCCTTGTGTTTTTCCGGCTCACGCTGGGCTTCGAGCAAGACCTTTCTGTCCACGACGTTGAACTGGACATGCATGCCCTTGTGATCGAAGTAGGAACGAACAACCGAAGTGAAGTTCAGGATGCCATTGTCACCAGCAAGGGCGGATGGCAGGAACTTCTGGTTATAAAGGGTGCCGTTGGAGGCAATGAAGTGGTTGAGCTTGGCAACCGAGTTTGCCGCAGCGGTCGGACCATTGACGTCCTTGCCCTGACGAGGTGATACTCCGTCTGCAAGAGGTGCTTTGGCCAGACGTCCGTCAGGCAACGCAGCAACATCTTTACCGAACAGCACGTTGGCAGACACAGGATAGATACCAGCCTGGAACTGACCGCCGCGCGGGTTGGTGTATTTTTCGACTTCCTTGCAATAGATCTCAGCGCATTTGCGAGCGATCAGATCGACTTCATCGATGTCGTTACCGAAGCATTCAGCGCTGTCGAGCATGCGGTGAATGTCAGCATATTTGCCGCTCGGTGCAGCGTTGGAAGATCCAAGGGTCTGATAGACCTGATCTTTCAGAGCGGAAACATCCATGGAGTTGTTGTTGGCAAGAACCTTGCGAACAGCAGCGTAAACCTGATCTTCAGACAGTTCAGCAGTAGCAGGAGCTGCACCGCCAACCGGCTGACCGAAGTTGTTGACCAGAGCTTCCTTGAGTTCTGCCGGGCTGATTTTCTTTTCGTCAAAGACGAATTTCTTCATCGCATAGACAGAGTCGCCGGTATCCGCTACGCCGAAGGCCTGCGGGCCGGTGAAGTTGTACAATGCGCCGCCTTCCTGCACGGACATGCCGCGACCAAGGCAATCATCAACCATTGCAGACTGGAACGGCAGCGGAGCCATTTCGGCGTGTGCAATGTCAACGCAGTTGTCAGCTTCCACCAGATGATAGACGAAATAAGCCATCTGTTTTTCGAAAGCATCGTAGAAATCATCAAGAGACTTCCACTGCGATACATCTGGGGTAACCGGACCAAGCTGCTTGTTGCCAATGGTCCCCGGGGTTTCGCCAACCTTGCCGCCGTGAAGCGTGATTTCGAGGATCTTGGCAACGTTGAAGAAGGCAGCGTCGTGCCAGCCTTCCGCTTTATGGATTGGCTGCGGTTCAACGCACCCGACAATGCCGTAGTCACGAGCATCCGCAAGCGAAACACCGCGGTTCTGAAGCGCCGGCACGATCACTTCATCATTATACATGGCCGGAACACCAAGACCCAGACGAACAACTTCCGTAGCACGGAAGAGGAATTCATCAGGCGTACCCTGCCACACACGAATGGAGAAGGAAGGCGCTGGCAAACGAACGTGAGAGACAGCTTCCATGCACATGTAGGACACGTCATTCGTTGCATCCAGACCGTCAGAAGTCTGGCCACCAACGCACAGATTCTGGAAAACGGCATAGCCGGCAAAGGCCTGAGCGGACACTTCATCGCGGGTCTTGTTAACGTCGTTCAGCTTGATCCAGATGCAGTCGATCAGCTCCTGAGCGAAAGCACGGTCGATGGACGTATCGGCCTGCAGATAGTCGTTCATATACTGGTCGAAGCGGCCCGGAGAAATGGAGTGGCCAGAGGATTCAATCTGCATCAGAGACTGGATGAACCAGAAGATCTGGCAAGCTTCCCAGAAGTTGGAAGCAGGATATTCTGGAACGCGTGCGCAGTTTTTGGCAATCTGTTCCAACTCGGCCTTGCGGGTCGGGTTGCTTTCCGCCCTGGAGAGTTCCAAAGCCTTGTCAGCATACCGATGTGCGAAGTTGATCGCAGCATTGTAGGTAATGATGATGGCTTCGTAGAACTGGCGTTTTTTGATGTAGGATGGATCATTCTTGTCCATCGCATCCATGGCTTTGACGGCTTCTTCGATGATGCCGCGGAAGCCGATCTTCATGATCTTGCCATAGTCGACACAAACGTGACCAACACCGCCATAGAAATAGTTGCCAACGGTGAAGACGCCGTTGGAGATGCAGTCCTTGGTCTCCGATGACATCAGGGAGTCAGCATAGGAACTAGTGGTTTTGTTCGGCCAGTATTTGAAGGCTTCATGCAGCTCGGCAGCTGTTTCTTTCGGAATTTCGAAAGGGTCAGCCATGCGGGTTGCCATGGTTTCAAATTCGGCTTCTACCCAGTCATAGGAGAATTCCGGGCAGATTTCCGTTGAACGCGGATTTTTGGTGATGGCACCGACGATCAGTTCGTCATCACGGATGGTAACCGGCAGATTATTGAAAATCTTTTCGGCCACCTTGGCGCGACGCATGATCGGGGAAAGATGTTCACTTTCCTTGTAGGCCTCAGTAGCCAGAACTGCACGCTCGGACTCAACATAAGGCGTCGCGTTCAGAATCTGGTTTTTCAACCGCACAATTCGTTCGGTTGGTTGAGAAAAGCCCTTCTCTATCATTACTTCCTCCAGGCTGCAGGATACGACCGCGCTTGCATTTTCTGTCGCAAACGGCATCGCCTTTTCCTTAGTGCTATGTTTGAGAACCGATTAAACTGACAAAGCTGCGCAGCAAGGCGGGGTGGCCGGGCCAGGCTGGCGAGGTCACGAGATTTCCGTCCACTACGGATTCATCCGGTTCAACTTTGATAAATTCTCCGCCAGCCATAACGACTTCCGGCGCAACCGCCCGATAGGCCGTCAGCTTGCGTCCGCGAACAAGGTCGGCGGCGGTTAAAATCTGAATGCCATGGCAAATGGCGGCCAGCGGCGCGTTGCGCTGCATGAAGCTGCGGCAAATGGAAAGGATCTGCTCATCCAGTCGCAGATACTCGCATGCTCTTCCTCCGGCCAGATAAAGCCCGTCATAACGGTCCGGTTCGATCAACGAAAAAGAGGCATTGAGACAAAACAGATGGCCCGGTTTTTCCGAGTAGGTCTGATCCCCCTCGAAATCATGAATTGCCGTGCGAATGAAGTCGCCCTTGCGCTTGTTCGGGCAAACGACATCAACTGAAAAGCCAAGCATTAACAGTGCCTGGTAAGGAACTATGACTTCATAATCTTCAGAATAGTCACCAGCTATAATGAGTATACTTTTCATTACAGGCTGCCCCTCCAAACAAAACCAATGCCTCCCGCCGATCCAGAACCGACTTGTGCCAAAACATTAGTCCTCTGCCCGAGCGTCTATCAATGGAGAGGCTTGTCATTGAGGGGTAAAGAATTGACATTGTTTGACAAGCTTTTTGCAGCACAATATATCATCATAAATTCAATGACTTAGGATTTTACGTAAGTCAAAAGTCAAATAGTAAATGAGTGTTCCGAGGTAAATTTTTAACCTAAGACCGATCAACAACAGTCCTTGAAAAGAATGGTTGGCAAAAATTTCGGCCCGAGCATCAAACAGCATGAGCAGACCGAGACGCTCGAAAATTCGACAGAAAAAATCTTGTAACTATATGATATAAATATGTTATTTAAACAAATTGCAATTACTATAATTAAAATGAATAAAAGCCCCATAAAATCCTATCACGTGCCCAAACAGCGGTGACAAAAAATTCCCTCCTTTTGTAAAAATAATCGAATTGACCAAAACCCGTAACTAAAAATATGACTTTAAAAGTATTTGTATATTTCAAATCACAAATACAAAGTAATTAAACATGAATTCAATCATCATTATTTGAATTCTTCCAAATGGCCAAATGTGCCAGCGCATGTCCGATCTTTTGAATAGTCCCAAGATTACGAAGGCCAATCGGCCTTCTTCTTTCAACGAGGAGGTGGAAGCGGACATCCGCTGCGCGATGGTGACCCTTGGTCGGCATCAACTAAGGGAAGCTATAGGGAGTAAAATATGACGGCTACAATAATCGGTCTCCTTGTCGCCTTCGGCGGCGGGATCTTCGGCGCAGCGTTAGGCGCGCTTTCAGCCTTTGCATTTGTCGGTTTTCTAACCCTGATCGGAGTTGCCTTGACATTGGGCATTGCCCCTGATGCAACCAGCGTTGCCCAAGGCGCTGCAGGCTATTTCGGCGGGCTGCCGTTTGGCGCCTTTGGGCCGCATGTGGGTGGTTTTGCTTCCGGCGTTGCCGCCGCAGCTTATGCAGCCAACAAGGGCTATATGGAAAACGGGCGTGACATTGTGACAGCAGGCATGGGCCTCAACAAACCGGACGTCTTGCTCGTTGGCGGCATCTTTGGTGTCGTTGGCTATCTGCTCTGCAGCCTGATACAGCTAATTCCAGACTTCGGACCGGGCCTCGCCTGGACGGACTATCCGGGCATTTGTGTTTTCCTTTCCGCCGTCATTGCCCGTCTCATCTGGGGTAAAACGGGCCTGTTCGGCAAAGCAGAGGAAGGCCGCGCATTCTTCGATCCAAGCGATGCCATCAAGTGGCTTCCCTTCCAGAGCACCAAGGCACAGATTGCCCTGATCGGCGCGGGCGTGGGCCTTCTGGGCGGTTGGCTCGGCATCACATATGGCGGCACCGGCACATTGCTGGCATTCGGTTTTGCAGCCGCCAGCCTGATCCTGCTCTCTCTGGGGCTTTCCGTGCCTGTAACGCATCACATTGCGCTTCCGTCAGCCATTGCAGGCTTTGCTTCAGGCAGTATGCTCTGGGCGCTGGTTGTCGGCATCATTTGTGCCTTTCTGGGTGAATTATGTGCCCGTTTGTTCCTTGTTCATGGCGACACGCATATCGACCCACCGGCAACGGCCATTGCAATCATGACCTTCGTTTTGAATGGTCTTACCGCGCTTGGCTTCTGGGCTGCGATCCCTCTGCCAATCTGATCACGGATCAGCCGACGCGCGAACATGCAGATCTAAGGCGTGGAGAGTATTTCCTCCGCGCCTTTCGTTTGACTGGAGGCGGAGAATCATGGCGTAAACCAGACCATTCGAAACACCGATGCCCATGCGCTATAAGACACAGCGCATCCATCGAACTCCCCTTCACATTGACAAAACAGGTCTTTTTCGCGCTTGCAGAACACAGCGAGAACATGTATAGTTTGTTCGTGATTTGTGCCACTGTTGTTTCGCTTACGAGAACAAAGCGAACGCGGAATTTGGAGAGGGTAATGCTTACACGCAAACAGCATGAGCTGCTAATGTTCATCCATGAACGCATCAAGGAATCCGGCGTTCCCCCCTCCTTTGACGAAATGAAAGATGCTTTGGACTTGCGCTCCAAGTCGGGCATTCATCGCTTGATCACCGCGCTGGAAGAGCGCGGTTTCATTCGCCGTCTTCCCAACCGCGCCAGAGCGCTGGAAGTTCTCAAGCTCCCCGAAGCACACAAACCCACGCTCAACACACCAACGCGCGGTTTTTCGCCCAGTGTTGTAGAAGGTGGCCTTGGCAAATCGCGCCCGAGCGAACCCGTTGAAGCGGAAAAGACCACCGAGGTTTCCGGCGTGTCGATCCCGGTTATGGGGCGCATTGCGGCCGGTGTTCCTATTTCTGCCATTCAGCACCAATCCCACAGTGTGTCTGTCCCCGTGGAAATGCTGCGCGGCGGCGAACATTTTGCGCTTGAAGTGCGTGGGGACTCAATGATTGAAGCTGGCATCCTGGATGGCGACACTGTGGTGATCAAAAAGTCCGATGATGCCGTGTCTGGCGATATTGTTGTCGCTCTGGTCGATGATGAAGAAGCCACGCTGAAGCGCATCCGCAAAAAGGGCGCCTCCATAGCACTGGAAGCTGCCAATCCGGCCTACGAGACCCGCATTTTCGGCCCTGATAGAGTGCGTGTACAGGGCAAGCTTGTTGGGCTTATGCGTCAATATTGAGAATGCAGTGAGCGTTTACGCGGTGGCAAATCAGCGAAATGCGCCTTCACGGCGCATTTTTCATAAGTGGAGACAGCTAGAGGGCGGGGCTTAAGAGAGCGGCTCCAGATTCCCGAACCTCCTTATTTGTGGCTCTAGGGCACTAGCCAATGTCCTCCAAGCCAGATTCCCCGTGGCAAGCCTTTTCTAGCGGCGCTCTGGCATCCATGGCCGCTTGCCGACAGGCAAAGCCGCATTCGCTTCAATCCACCATTGTGGATTTCCCCCCTGCCCGGATGCAGCTTCGGTATCGACAGTCTCGACAATGTCAAAATAATACTGTTTCAGTCGCCCAAACAGACCTTGTTCATCCCCCTTGTGAAGATACAGAAACTGCGCGCCGTATTGCGCCAATCGGTCGGCCCCGATTATGTTTCTCGGCTCCTTGCAGCTTTGTGGCACAGGCAGGCGTGAAACAATGATATCCCTAAGTGCACATTCCTCAGCAAAAGCCGAGGCTTTATTGACGATCGCCAGAGACATTCCGCCAAGCCCTGCCGTTACAGAATAGAGAGGCGTAACGAAGCAGGCTTGTTTGTCGCAAGCCCTGGCTTGCGCCAGAACAGGGCTTGCTGGGAGGCCAGTTCCTTTCGTCTCTTCTTTTGTCTCATTTCCCAATGCACGGGCGTCCCCATCGGCTCTCAGGACAGAACGATAGTCGAGCGTCATCCTGCGGCCTCCGGTCCTTTGCCAATGCCCTTGCCCATCGCGGCTAGCGATACGGGTTCCTTGCTGCGAAATCCAGATATCAGGCTGCGGCGCGAACCACCAGATGACGATGGCAAGAGACAACGGAACAATAGCCAACCATGAGAGCCACTTGCGGTGAATGGTATAGACTGCGAGCGCCACGAGAGCAAAGGGTAGGAAATCTCCCCCTGCCTTGACGACAAGATAGTCGGCATCCCCCCAATGAGACACCATTGTCGCCATCGAAATGACCCAGTCGAGGCCCCATTCCGCCAGTTGCAGCGGCCAGGATTGAAGACCGAATGGCGTCATGAACACAGAGACCAGTCCCATCGGCATCACGACCAGACTGATCACCGGCATGGCAAGCAGATTGGTAACAAGCCCGAAAGGAGCCATCTGCTGAAAATGCGCCACAGACAAGGGCAACACTGCCAAACTTGCGATCAGCGATGTGAGCCCTATCCCCAAAATCCATCGCCCCGCATGAAGCGCTGAGTCAACGAAAAATCCATACTCAGAAGGATCTAGCGCACCATTTTTGCGCAAGCGAAGGCGGGTCAGACGGTCATAGGAGGCGATCAGAGCAGCCGTCGCCGCAAAGGACATTTGCATGCCCGCCTCAACAACCCCGTAGGGCTGCATGAGAATAAGCAGCACCATGACGATCCCCAGATTATGCATGGTTACCGCAGGGCGACCGGCCAGAATCGCCACCAGAAAGATTGCCGTCATGCAAAAGGCACGGATGGTGGCAACCGAAGCACCGGAAAAGACCAGATAAGCCGCAGCGCAGAATAGAGCCATCCCTGCCGCCCATTGTTTGATTGGATAGTGCAAGGACAATTGGGGCAAAAGGGCCAGAAGTCCGCGCACGCCCCAGAATACCGCCATTGCGACCAGCGCCATATGCAATCCTGAGATCGCCAGAATGTGTGCCAACCCACTGCGTCTTAGTGCGGTTTCGACATCATCTGCCAGAAAGTCGCGCTTCCCCACAGCAAGCGCGACAGCAAGCCCTCCGGCCTTACCATGCACCCGATGAAGAATATAGGCAGCCACGGCTTGTCTGGTGCGCTCGATACTATCGCGCATATCATGCAGCACCCCATGCCACCCCGACCGGGCCTTTTCTGGCAATCGCTCAATGCTATTGCTTAAATAGCCTTGGCCACCGATAGAACGAGACCACAGGTAGCGCCCATAGTCAAAACCGCCCGGATAGACCGGTTGCTGCAAAGGCGTCAGATGGACCCACATTTTGAGCCTTGTTCCCACGCGAAAGCTTTCCCCTGCGCCGCGACGAATGAGCAAGAGCCTTTTAGGGGTGCGCTCTGGTCGGAGCTTTTCAATAGTCTCAACGGCAACAGTCCATCGCTCCTGCGGGCTTTTGGCGGAGCCTCTATGCTCCACGCGCACCAGGCGCCCGACAACCGGACTGGAAAAGCTATTGGCCAACACCGGACTCGTTGAAAAATATCCATGTTCACTGGCAGCACACACCCCGACCACAACGGCAGTTACCAGCAGAAGCGGAAAAACCACAAGCCCCTTGCGTGCGCGATGATAGGCCCAGCCACACAACCCAACCGAAGCGACAAGAAGCCCCCAGAAACTGGGTTCATCGGGCAAAATGTAATAAAGAGCGGCACCAAACCCCATGAAAACAGCCACCCAGAGAAAACGGGCATTCTGGGCTGAACAATCATCCTGCCAATTCTTTTCGATCACCTGCCACAGCGCTTCCAGCCGAAAGGCGAAGCGCTTCCAAAGGCCGGGATTATCGGCAAGCCCCTGCCAATCATAGGTGTCGGAATGGACCCGTGGCATAGCCGGGAGATCACTCCGGTCTGTGCTATCTGCGGGATGGGATGCCCTTTCCATCACATTTGGTCCTTATGCACCTCTTTTTCGACTGTCAGACGGTCATGAGGTCTTTCGCCTTGGGCGCAAGCTGTGCTAGATCCTTGGCAACTTTAATCGCCGGTTCCTGAAGCAGAGCATGTTGTGAGTCCCTAATGGGATCCGTAGACACACGCTGCCTCAACTTCCGGTGTACTATATCCCGAATAACAGGTTACTGATAGCATTATGTGTTCACAGGTCGTAACGCGCTTTGCCCCCTCCCCGACAGGTTTTCTCCATATCGGCGGGGCGCGCACCGCTCTCTTCAACTGGCTCTATGCCAAAGCCAATGGCGGCAAAATGCTGCTCCGCATCGAAGATACGGACCGCGAACGTTCCACCGATGCCGCTATTGATGCGATTATCGCTGGAATGGAGTGGATGGGGCTGTCTTATGACGGTGACCCGATCTCGCAATATTCGCGCGTTGACCGTCATCGCGAAGTGGTTGAGCAGCTTCTTGCCACTGGCAAAGCCTATCGTTGTTATTGCACGCCGGAAGAATTGACCGAAATGCGCGAAAAGGCGCGCGCAGAAAAGCGCCCGCCGCGCTATGATGGCACCTGGCGGGATCGCGATCCGTCTGAAGCGCCTGAAGGGGTCAAGCCGGCCATCCGCCTGAAAGCGCCGCAGGAAGGCACGACCGTGATCGAAGATCAGGTTCAGGGCACAGTGACATTCCCGAATAAAGACCTCGATGACATGATCATCATGCGCTCTGATGGCAACCCGACCTACAATCTTGCTGTGGTTGTGGACGACCATGACATGGGCGTGACACATATCATGCGCGGCGATGACCATCTGACCAATGCAGCCCGCCAGACACTTGTCTATCAGGCTATGGGCTGGGATGTTCCCACCATGGCACACATTCCGCTGATTCATGGTCCGGATGGCGCCAAGCTCTCCAAACGCCATGGCGCACTTGGTGTTGAAGCCTACCGCGACATGGGCTATCTGCCGGTGGCCATGCGCAACTATCTTGTGCGCCTCGGCTGGGCCCATGGTGACGACGAGGTGATGACCACCGAACAGATGATCGAGTGGTTCGGCTTCGACGGCATGAACAAGGCTGCCGCCCGCTTTGACTTCAAGAAGCTGGAGAATCTGAACGGCGTGCACATGCGCCATGCCGATGATGACGATTTGTATAACCAGCTCGTCACGCTCCTGCCGCACCTTGAAGATGGTCAGGCAATGCTGGATCTGATCGATGAAGCCAAAAAGGCACAGATCATGCTGGCGATGCCGAGCGTGAAAGAACGCGCCAAAACCTTGCTCGACCTGAAAGCGGGTTTGGCCTTCCTGTTCGATACGCGCCCACTAGCGATGGAAGACAAAGCAGCCAAGCATCTGACGGATGAAACCCGTGCCATGCTTTCCGAGTTGCTGCCACGCCTTGAAGCGCTGGAAGAATGGAGCCTTGAAAGCACCGATGCGCTCATCAGGGCGTTTGCCGAGGAGAAAGACCTCAAGCTTGGCAAAGTCGCACAGCCCCTTCGGGCGGCGATGACAGGCCGCGCCACATCGCCGGGCATCTTCGACGTCTTGATCATTTTGGGCAAAGATGAATCGATCGCCCGTCTTAAGGATCAGACCCAATAGGGCTTTTACACAGGCTCTGAGGAAGAATTGAGTAAAAGCCGGTCTCACGACCGGCTTTTTACGTATCTTGAATATAATCGACAAGATTTTCGCACGATTGCGCAACAAACATAAACGTGATTCTACCCTTGCCAAATTCCAGTAGAATAAGCATAGTCTTATCGCGATAATTGTTTCGCGCAATATGAATGTTTTTCGACTGATGCGATCATACTTTTGTAGGATAAGGCACTGAAAATCCTATATATTTTACTATCGCACCCTTATATTCAGTCCTAAGACTGCTTGCAGCAATGCAAAAAATCAGATACCGAAAGCGCAATTCCTATGTTGTCAGGGACCGTTTTGTGTACCCACGCATGAGGCGCTGGCTCCGTGAACAACAGCAAATCGTTTTCAAAAATTGGGAGTATCCGAATGAGTGATAAAAAAGCAACTTTGACTGTTGGTGACCAGACCTGGGAGTTTCCCGTGCGAAGCGGGTCTATCGGGCCTGACGTCATCGACATCGGGTCCCTCTATAAAGAAACCGGAATGTTCACCTACGACCCTGGCTTTACCTCTACGGCATCTTGTGAGTCAGAAATCACTTATATCGATGGCGAAAAAGGTGTGCTGCTTTATCGTGGCTACCCGATCGAACAGTTGGCTGAGCATGGAGACTTTCTGGAAACATGTTATCTGCTGCTGTATGGACACCTGCCTACCCCTGAAGAAAAACGCGATTTTGACACGCGCGTGACCCGCCATACCATGGTTCACGAGCAGATGAGCAAATTCTACACCGGCTATCGTCGTGACTCCCATCCTATGGCTGTCATGGTTGGCATCGTTGGTGGTCTGTCTGCCTTCTATCATGACTCCACCGATATTGCCGACCCACATCAGCGCATGGTTGCGTCCCTCCGCATGATCGCGAAGATGCCGACCATGGCTGCTATGGCCTATAAATACTCCATCGGTCAGCCATTTGTGTATCCACGCAACGACCTCGACTATGCAGCAAACTTCCTGCATATGTGCTTCTCGGTTCCTGCCGAGCCATATGAAGTGAACCCTGTTCTGGCGCGCGCCATGGATCGCATCTTCATCCTCCATGCCGACCACGAACAAAATGCATCGACCTCCACCGTGCGTCTTGCCGGTTCTTCCGGGGCAAACCCGTTCGGCTGTATTGCTGCCGGTATCGCTTGTCTCTGGGGCCCAGCTCATGGTGGTGCCAACGAAGCAGCTCTCAACATGCTGCATGAAATCGGCACAGTTGATCGTGTGGCAGAATATGTTGCCAGAGCGAAAGACAAGGATGATCCGTTCCGTCTGATGGGCTTCGGTCACCGCGTTTATAAAAACTATGACCCGCGCGCGCGCATTATGCAGCAGACCTGTCATGAAGTGCTCAACGAGCTCGGCCATGGGGACGACCCGACCCTTCAGGTCGCGATGGAACTGGAAAAGATTGCTCTTAACGATGAGTATTTCATCGAGAAGAAACTCTATCCCAACATCGACTTCTATTCCGGTATCACCCTGCGTGCATTGGGCTTCCCGGCTGAAATGTTCACTGTGCTCTTCGCGATGGCCCGTAGTGTTGGCTGGATTGCCCAGTGGAAAGAAATGGTGGAAGATCCCTCCCAGCGCATCGGTCGTCCGCGTCAGCTGTTCAATGGCGCCCCTATGCGCGACTATGTCGAAATGGACGATCGTTAAGATCGCACCCATCATTTGGCTCACATACGAGAAAGGCTCCCCGATGGGAGCCTTTTTTTCCGACCTGCGCCTTGCGTCAAACAAGTGACCATTCACTTAGCCAAGAGATGAGGACGACGGTAGTGCCTTGAGCACGATGCGCGCCACCCGCTCGCTTGGGGTTTCATCGGGCAAGGTCATTTTTTCATCGAGCTCGCTCAACGCAGCCTCCTGAGCCGCCCGCTCCGCACTGGCCTCAAGCAAAGGCAGCAGATGATTGGCCAAATTCTGTGCATTCGCCTCTTCATCCAGAAATTCCGGAATGGCATTGTAACCTAGCACCAGATTGGTCAGTACGATGGAATGGGCCGTCAGTAACCATTTGAACTGCCGCACGATCCAATCAACCTTGTAGGCGACAACCATCGGTATGCCCGCCAAACCGATCTCCAGTGTCACTGTGCCTGATGCTGCCAGCGCAGCATGCGCTTGTCTGAAGGCCGCGAATTTGGCCTCTTCCCCCAGAACAACCTCAGGCTGGACAGGCCAATCCTTCAGCCCTTCATCAATCAGCTCTTTCAGATGCGCGACGGCAGGCAGAATGACCCGCAAATTCGGGTGTCCCTCCTTGGCCAGTTTGACAACAGCACCAAATTCAGCAAGCAAGCGCGACACTTCACTGCGGCGCGAGCCCGGCAGAACCAACAGCACCGGCGCATCCAGGCTCCCACGCTCCCCTGCAGCGGGACGCAGAACATCCAGACGTTCGATAAGAGGATGGCCCACATAGCTGCAAGGAGGCCCTTGCAAGCGCTTATGTGCTTCCACTTCGAACGGCAGCAATGCCAGCACATGATCCACATAACGCGCCATCTTGCGCGCCCGACCGGGACGCCAGGCCCACACGCTGGGAGACACATAGTCAATGATGGGCAAATCCGGCCGCCTCTTGCGCACCCGTTTGGCAACAGCATGGGTGAATTCCGGACTGTCGATTATAAGCAGCAGGTCGGGATTTTTGGCAAGCACATCATCGACCACTTCCATGCCCCTACGATAGAGCGACGGATATTGCTTGATGATGTTGATGATGCCCATCACGGCGATCTCTGAGAGGGGAAAGAGGGAAGTAAGCCCTTCGGCTTGCATCCGCGCACCTGCTAGCCCGGCAAAGCGCACATGGCCACCACAAGCCTGTTTGATTGCCCTCATGGCACGTGCCCCAAGCTGATCGCCGGATTCTTCGCCAATAACGATATAGATCAGAGGAACTTCTTTACTCATGACGCACTCCATGGAAGCCGTTTGATGCGGATGATCAAATATTCAAAGAGAAAAGTCTTCAAGCTTGCGAGAAACGAGAAAAAGTCCGGTTGAGCGCGCCACATCAAGGCTCTGTTCCCGATTGGCGCAGAGCACTTCCCCTTGCGCA
Source organism: uncultured Cohaesibacter sp. (assembly GCF_963676485.1). Classification (NCBI taxonomy): domain Bacteria; kingdom Pseudomonadati; phylum Pseudomonadota; class Alphaproteobacteria; order Hyphomicrobiales; family Cohaesibacteraceae; genus Cohaesibacter; species uncultured Cohaesibacter sp. Next base: position 4,065,472 of record NZ_OY781114.1, on the reverse strand, counting down.
CAAACAATACCCGCCAGCCCCGCTTTCCGGGCATTCTCAATCGTCCGGGGGCCAATGGTGGGCATATCAAAACGCAGGTCCTGACCGGGCCTTGCGCGCTTGAGCAGCACACCCTGTTTGCCCTCATTCCAACGCGCGCGTTTCTCCTGGCGGATCTGCACAACGCGGGTCAACATCTGGTCGGTCCCTTCCGGCCCTTCCATTGCCAGAATGCGCCCTGCTGCAACGACAACCCCTTGCCCGGCATCCAGTGCGCCGATGACACCGGCAGCCCGTGCGGCAAGAGCAATATCGCACCTGTTGGTCTCAGCAGCTTTCGCGCCGACACTGAGCTCCGAGCCAACGACAAGCCTCGGCGCTACTTCGGGCACGGAAACCAGCCGAACCCCGCGCTTTTCAAAGAAGCCAGCCACCCCTTGCAACACACCTTCATCACCACCTGCCGCCATGATGCGCAAAATTGCAGGCAGAGCCTTCATGGCGCCAAGATCAAGACGTATATTGCTGAAATCCGGACGCGACCGAATAGAGCCAATGCATAGCAGCTCTAGGATGGCATTCTGTTCTATGAGTTTGAAAAGCAGGCCGATTTCGCCCCACTTGATCCAGTGGTGAGGATGGTCCTCAATACGCGCATCAGCTTCGCCGACAATTCCGAAGATGAAATACGGACGCCCGGCTGCCTGCAGAGCATCGATCACTTCAAAAGGAAGATCCTGTCCGCCGGCGATGATGCCCACCGGCCCATCACCGCAAGACACCATCGATCAATCCTTGTTGCTGCGTGGGGTGCAAAGAGACTTCTTGGAATCCTTGCGAATGAAGTCCACGATCTTCATGACATTCTCGTCTTCACCAAAGGCAACAGCCACCTTGTCCACGCGCTCAGTCAATGTACCCTCAGCATCGAACAACATCTGGTAGGCATGGCGCAGATTATGGATGGTATCGCGCGAGAATCCACGGCGCTTGAGGCCGACAATATTCAAGCCCCCCAAATGCGCCCGATTGCCGATAACCGAACCAAACGGGATCACATCATTCTCGACACCGGACATGCCGCCCACAAAGGCATGCTCACCGACGCGCGCGAACTGGATAACCGCCGAAAGCCCGGCGACAATCGCATGATCACCAATTTCGCAATGGCCAGCAATGGTCGCATGGTTCACCAGAATGACGTCATTGCCGATCATGCAGTCATGGGCAATGTGTGCGCCGACCATAAGGTGACAATTGTTGCCCACCCTGGTCAGGCCACCACCGCCCTGTGTCCCGGGATTGATGGTCACATATTCGCGAATATTGACATTGTCGCCAATCTCGCAGCCGACATTCTCGCCTTCAAACTTCAGATCCTGGGGAATGGTTCCAACCGATGCAAAGGGGAAAATCTCGACATTCTTGCCGATCTTGGTATTCCCTTCGATCACCACATGAGAATGTACCTTGCCACCTTCTCCAATGACAACATTCGCACCGATGACGCTATAAGGGCCGATTTCGATATCATCGGCGAGTTGCGCACCATCGGCAACAATTGCGGTTGGATGAATATTCGCCATTATTTCTGTTCTTCTCCGATCAACATCGCACTCACTTCTGCCTCAGCGACTTTTGCGTCATCTACCTTGGCAACACAAGCAAATTTCCAGATATTGGCGCGGTTCTTGACCTTTTGGACGTGAATATGAAGAACGTCTCCCGGCACGACAGGCTTGCGGAATTTGGCCTTTTCGATCGTCATGAAATAGACAAGGCTGGGAGAGCCAAGATCTTTGCGGCTGTTCACACAAAGCGCGCCAGCTGTCTGGGCCATCGCTTCGATGATCAATACACCCGGCATAACAGGCTGAACAGGGAAATGCCCCTGAAAATGTGGCTCATTGATGGTGACATTTTTCACGCCAATACAGCTGTCGTCACCGTCCATGTCAATGATGCGATCAATCATCAAGAACGGATAGCGATGCGGCAGCAGCTCCAGAACGCGCATGATATCTGCACTATCAAGGGTCTGTTTTTCACTCATGATTCATTTCCCTTCAACACCTTATGAGATCTTTTGCCCAAGATGAAAGACCTCTGCGAGAGCTCTGATCCTGACACTCCACCCGATATGGATAAAGATCGGCTCGCTTTGTAATCGTGAAACTATTTGTTTTTCTCAGCGAGACGGCTCAGTGCCGTCATTTCGCGGAACCACTGTTTTACCGGCTTTGCTGGTACGCCACCATAGCGACCACCGGCCGGTACGTCATCCTTAACCACACTAACAGCGGCAATTTGAGCCCCCATACCAATGGTGATATGACCAGCAACACCGGTTTGTCCACCAATGGCGACAAAATCTTCAAGTTTGGAAGAACCGGAAAGGCCAACCTGTGAAACAAGAACACAGTGACGACCAACTTCCACATTGTGCCCAATCTGGACCTGATTGTCGATCTTGGTGCCTTCGCCGATGATGGTATCGCGGTTGGCTCCACGATCGATCGTGCTGTTGGCACCGATTTCAACGCGATCCTGAATGATAACACGCCCGATTTGCGGCACTTTTTGGTGGCCGGTCGCACTCATGGAGAAGCCGAAGCCATCCTGTCCACTGCAAACACCCGGATGAATGATCACACTGTCGCCGACAAGCGTATGTTGCAGCACACAATTCGCGCCAATATGGCAATTGCGACCAACCCGAACCCCCTGCCCGACAACGGCGCCAGCCCCAATTGTGGTGCCAGCCCCAATCTCGGCGTTCGCCCCAACGCTGACGCCAGGTTCGATACAGACACCTGGTTCAACCTTGGCTGATGGATGGATATACGCTGCCTGAGAAATGCCCCCGTCCGTTTCGAAATAGGCCATTGGCACGGCAGCTTCCGGGTAGAAAGCCGCTGAAACTTCCGAGAAAGCTCTGTAAGGATCTTTCGACTCCAACACCACAACCCCTTCGGGCACTCTCTCGTGATAGCGCTTGGCGCAAATCACAGCGCTTGCCGTCGTCTTTCCCAACTGTCCCACATATTTGGGATTATCAAGAAAAGTGACATGCCCCTCGGCAGCTGTGTCGATCGGGGCAACATCGCAAATTTGCATTTCGCCATCGGCACCGTCAGGCAATTCAGCCCCAATCAGCTTTGCGATTGCGCCAAGGGAAAGGGTTTCAACTTTGGAAAAAAAAGCAGCGTCGGTCATGGTAGCTTTCAAAAAAAAGCCGCCGCCCATAAGAGCAGCGGCTTTATACTGTGTTTCTATTCAGTCTTAGAAGGAAGACGCAGCGCCGAAGCGGATAATCTGCGTTTCATCATAATCTTCTTTGGTCAGAGCGTAACCATAGTCAAGACGCAGTCTGCCGAACGGGCTAGCCCAAATGACGCCAGCGCCAATGGAAGAGCGGATGCTGCGTTCATCTTTGATGGAACCAGTTGCATCAGATCCAAACAGCGTTCCTGCATCAGCAAAGACCGCCCCACTCAACCCGACGCTGTCCAGATAAGGCAGCGGGAACTGCATTTCGGCAGTTGCGTTAAAGTAGGTCTTACCGCCCAAACCTTCACCGGAAGTCGCATCACGCGGACCGAAGCCATAAGAAGCAAAACCACGGATCGTTTCACCGCCCTGACTGAAGGAGTCAAGCAGACGAACGTCATCGCCACCAAAGCCCTGAATATGACCAGCGCCAACGCGCAACATGCCAACAAGGCTCCATGCAGGGTAAAGCTCGTGATAGTAACGGGCATCAACGGTCGACTTGATGAAGCGAACATCACCACCCAAACCAGCGAATTCCTGACTAAACTTGCCATAGATACCGCTGGTAGGAGCCGTCATGCTGTCAAGCGAATTATAGACCAAGCTATAACCGATTGCAGACTTGATGGTCGCGCCTTCATCCTGAGCCTGTTTAATGCCGGGAGAAGCCGTTGGAGAACTATAAGCGGAGTAATTCGAAATCTCTTTCTGTTCAAACGTATAGTATGGATTGAAGGAGATCTCTTCAGTGATCGGCAAACCAAACCGGATGGTACCACCATCACGCTTATAATCATAATCGCGATAGTCATTGTCTTCATAGGTTGAATGGAACAGGTCAAAGCCTGCTGCCAACCGACGACCCAAGAAATATGGCTCGGTGAAGGACAATGTGTAAGACTGCTTGGAAGCACCGCCCGAAGCGGATACTTTCAAATACTGCCCACGGCCCATGAAGTTCTTTTCAGACACGGACACATCAGCAATGAAGCCATCGCTGGTAGAATAACCACCACCCAAGGTAACAGCGCCGGTGCCCTTTTCGGTCACATCGACATTGAGAACAACGCGGTCAGCGCTTGTGCCAGGAGAAGTGGTAATCGCGACCTTTTCAAAGAATCCCAGAGCGTCCAGACGCCGCTTGGCACGATCAAGAAGGACGCGATTGAATGCATCCCCTTCTGCCATATCGAATTCACGGCGAATGACATAATCGCGCGTACGGGTGTTGCCACGGATATTAATCCGCTCAACATAAGCGCGATTGCCCTCATCAACCTGATAAACAAGATTGATGATCTTATTTTCATAGTCGCGATCAGCGCGCGGTGTAACACGAGCGAAAGCATAACCGGATTTGGAAATCTCGATTGTCATGTCTTCAAGAGACTTGGAGACAGCATCGACGCTGTAAACATCACCGGCATCAGTATGAACCTGACTGCGCAGCGATTCACCATCCACTTCAGGAACAGCGCTATCCACTTCAACGTCACCAATGCGATACTGCTCGCCTTCGTCGACGGTGATGGTCACAAAGAATTTGTTCCGCTCACGGTCCAAATCGGCAACCGAGGAAACAACGCGGAAGTCCGCATAACCATGATTGAGATAAAACTGACGCAGGCGCTCTTCGTCGGCAGCCAGGCGATCAGCATCGTAAACGTCGTCGGTCAGCAACCAGCTCAGCCAGCCGGATTCTTTTGTCGTCAGAACATTCTGCAAACGGGAGTCGCCAAAAGCCTTGTTGCCAAGAATGGAAACCTTGGCAACGGAGGTCTTTGCGCCTTCGGTGATCTCGAACACAAGGTCTGCGCGATTGCGCCCCAAATCAATAACCTTGGGCTCGACACGAGCGCCAAAGCGCCCAGCGCGACGATATGCTTCCAGAATACGCTGAACGTCTGTCTGAATACGGTTCTCGCTAAGAATGCCGCGGCTCTTGGAGGTCACGACAGTTTCTAGCTGTTTGTCTTTAACGCGCTTGTTGCCTTCAAAGGAAATGCGGTTGATCACCGCATTTTCCGTGACATCAACAACCAGCGAAGAACCACTCATGCGAATATCGACGTCTTTGAAAAGGCCTGTCTGATAGAGTGCTTTAAGCGATTCATCAATGTCATAAGCGCTGGATCGTTGCCCCGGCTTGATCACGACGTAAGACCGGATGGTGTCATCCGATACGCGCGCATTGCCTCTTACAACGACTTGACTGACCGTTTGTGCAAAGGCCGGACTGATTGCAAAAATATCTACAGGACCGAGCTGCGCTCCCGCACACATAACGGTTGCTAGTGCCGCTTTCCATGCGATGGTCTTAATTTTCTTCATCAGCCCCAACACTCTTTTCTAAATCATCAAATTCGATCTGGACACAAACTGCCCATGAAATGGAATCTTTATGCCTAAGAAGGTTTTACCTTGAATCGTTTAAGGATCAACCCCCGATCACACCTAACTTCAATAAAGATAACATTCAGTTGCCCATAAGCCACAAATTTCTGCGAAAATCACTATAATTATTTTTCCCGAGGAAAACTATCTACATTCCTAATTCGACAGGAAGATATGAGTGATGTCATTGAAGGTGGCAAATATCATCAATGAGAAGACCAGCGCCAGCCCGATACGGAACCCAAGCTCCTGACTTTTTGGCGACAGTGGCTTGCCCCGAATACCTTCCAGCGCATAGTAGACAAGATGCCCCCCGTCCAACATCGGGATCGGGAACAAATTGAGCAATCCGATGCTGACCGAAAGGATCGCGGCAAGATTGAACAAGGCGACGATTCCCAAGGTTGCCACCTGTCCGGAAACCTGCGCAACGCGGATCGGACCGCCCAACTGGTCTGCATCTTCCTTGCCAACAAAGATCCGCCCGACATAGCCAAGCGTGCGATCAATAATTGAATAGGTCTCGGTGACACCACCCCAGGCAGCCTGCAAGGGACCATATTCCTTGCGCACAACATCTTCTGCGCGCGCTTCGTGACGGATACCCAGAACGCCGATTTTCTGCTTGTTGCCAAATTGATCGGTCACTTCGGTGCGTCTCGGTGTCGTCATCAGGGAAACACGTTCCCCGTTCCGATCAACCACAATATCGAGCGCGTCACCGGAGCTCATGGCCACAATGCCCTGCACATCAGCGAAAGACTTGATCTTCTGTCCATCAATGGACAGCATGATATCGCCGACTTCAAACCCGGCTTCCGCCGCGGCGCTTTCCGGTACGATGGAATCCACCCGCGCCGGGGTAATGGGTTTGCCATAAAGAAACAGCAGCATTCCGAAGATAACGATGGAGAGCAGGAAATTGGCGAAAGGCCCGGCCGCCACGATGGCTGCCCGCGCCCACAAGGATTTGGAATGCAGGGAGCCTTCCCTGTCATCCTGGCCACCATTCTCCATAGCCTCTTGATCCGGCACGCTTGCCGCATTTTCGTCACCAAGAAATTTCACGAATCCCCCCAAAGGGATCGCCGAAATCTTCCAGCGGGTGCCGTGCTTGTCATAAAAACCGAACAGCTCTTTACCAAAGCCAATTGAGAACTCGCTGATGGTAACGCCACACCAACGGGCCACCATGAAGTGGCCAAGCTCATGAAAGAACACGACAATCATAAGCACGAAAAGCGCAGGAATGACATAGCCGAGCAAGCCTGTACCGGCAGAAAAGATGCTCTGAAAGATTTCCATTAAAGTCTCCACATTTCCTGGGCGCTAGCGTAGCGGTGATCTTCTAAAGAAGGCTTAAATAGGGTGAAAATATGGAGAGATCAACAGGTCTGCCTAGACCTGTCTCTCACTATCATGGCTGAAGCATACGCTCTTGGTCATCAAGCATTACAAGAAACCGCCCTGCGGACCCTAGCGCCTTATAGCTGGGGTCATAATATTGGCTGAAATGAATAAAGCCATGCACGGCGCCTTCATAGACATCGTAATAGTGCTTCACACCCGCTTCCATCAGCTTGCCCGCAAGCCAGCGGCTATCATCGGCCAGACAATCGCACTCTGCTTCGCACAAATAGACCGGTGGTAGATTCCACATTTCGGCTTCACTCAGATCCGCATAGGCAGGATCAACATCATCCGGCAGATAGAAATTCCACAAATCCCGCATCCATGCGGTGGCAAGCCCGTTGCTGCCATCGCCGTAGGCATTATGTGAACGCGTATCATAAAGGCGACGGTAGCAACCATAATATAGAAGCAGCGCAAAAATGCGCACAGGCTTCTTCTCGTCTCGCAATCGCAGAGCTGCAGCCAAGGCCAGATTGGCTCCGGCGCTATCGCCGGCCAAGGCAATCTCGCACTTCTCTTCAGCCGCAATCTTCTCGATCTTTGCGCACACTGCATCAATGGCCGCAGGATGCGTTTGTTCTGGCGCCAACGGATAACTGAGGCCAAACACTTCTCGCTCAGAAAGAACAGCCATGTCTGCCATAACACTTGAATGGGTGATGACATTGCAATTGCGCCAACCTCCGCCATGAATATAGAGGATCAGCTTGCGTGGTCCGCCCTTGATCGTTTCAGGGGTAAACCGTCGACCGAAGTCAGTATCGATAATCGTGACTTTATCGTTATGGCGCCCAACAAGCGATCGGCGCACTTCGGTGGATTTCTCGCGGATGACCTCCAGAGGCTCATTGGCATCCGGGTCAGGGATATAGGAAAAGCGCGCAACATAATCCAGCAAGGCTTTATCGGGTTTACCAACCATCACAATGACTCCGTCTTTTGCATAGTCCCATAGGGAAGACACGAAATATCCGTTTCAAAACAGCTTTGCCTTGAGGCAAAATCTAGGTCGGCTCACGGCCGACACGCAAAGTGCACCAATCAGCGCAACATCTGCCGCGCAACACCCCGGGCCGCATGATCGAGCGCCAGCACGTCATTGACGTCACGCGCAGCACCAACCTCACCCCGCCGGACAAAGTCCGCCATGACCTTTTCGACAAGCTCGGCAATGCCGCCAAACGCGATATCTCCGGCAAGAAAAGCCGCCACAGCGATCTCGTTTGCGGCATTCAGGATATTGGGCAGGCTATCCCCTCTTTCGAGCGCCTCTTTGGCAAGACGCAAGCAGGGAAAGCGTTCATAGTCAGGGGCTTCAAAGGTGAATTGCCCAATCTCAACCAGAGAGATACGGTCCGTCTTGGCAGGCGCCCGCTCTGGCCATGCGAGGCAATGCGCAACGGGGATGCGCATGTCAGGCGCCCCAAGCTGCGCCAACAAAGAGCCGTCGCTATAGGCCACCATGCCATGAATGATCTGTTGGGGATGCACAACGACCTTCAGTTTGTCCGCAGACACGCCATAAAGATGATGAGCTTCGATCAATTCCAGCCCCTTATTCATCATCGACGCACTGTCTATCGTGATCTTATTGCCCATCGAGAAATTGGGATGGGCCAAAGCCTGCTCAATCGACGCATTGGCAATGGCATCCTTATCCCAGGTCCGAAAAGGTCCGCCCGAAGCGGTCAGCACGATCTTGGCAATTTCTTCGCGGTTAGCGCGCTCATAGACCTGAAACACGGCGCTATGCTCTGAATCGACCGGCAGAATCGGCTTACCCAATCGTTCAGCTTGCGCCATCACCAGATCGCCAGCGCATACCAGAGCTTCCTTATTGGCCAAAGCAACCTGATTACCCGCTTGCAGAGCCGCCATTGTGGGGCAGATGCCTGCCGCGCCAACGATGGCTCCGATAACAATATCCGCCGGACGGCCCGCAGCTTCCTCAACGGCGCTCTGGCCTGCGCCAACTTCGATGTCGTGACCAGACAAGGCATCCTTCAGATCGGCATAAAAACCTTCATCAGCAACAACAGCAAACCGAGCTCCGGCCTTGATGGCGGCACGGGCAAGCTTGTCAACATTGCGGTTGGCTGTCAGCGCATTGACACGATAACGATCAGGCGAGCCGGCAATGATATCGAGAGCAGAATCCCCAACTGATCCGCTCGCCCCCAGCACAGAAATGGTTTTCGGTGCGCCTTCATGGCCTTGCGCGGAGGAGCCAACGGATGAAGTCTTGGACATAACCTACTCATATTTAGATCAAAATAAAGATTAGGACCGGGAACGTGCCCATGTCCTACTGGATCAGAAAACCGGTTGCCACAGAATGAACATCACCAAAAACCACACCGATCAGGGCCGCAGCCACAACGGCAAAAAGCAAACCATCCACCCGATCCATGACACCGCCATGACCGGGAATGAGAGTACCGGAATCCTTGACGTCAAACATACGCTTCATTTGTGACTCCGCAAGATCCCCCAATTGCGAGAGCACAGAAAGTCCACCGAGCATTGCAATCAACCTGACATTCGGATCAATACCAAGAAGAACAGCCACGAAAACGGCAAATCCTGACCCCAGAACAAGGCCACCCACAGAGCCTGACCATGTCTTCTTGGGAGAGACTCGCTTCCAGAGCTTCGGCCCGCCGACATATTTGCCAACGAAATAGGCCGAAACGTCCGTGCCCCAAACCAGCGCAAACAAAACCAGAATGGCGTGCAAACCATAGTCGGGATCTTGACGAAGGAGGAAAATGGCACCGCCGAACGCTGCCGCATAAAGGATGCCCAGACCACACCAACGCGCCATCCGATAAGAACAGCGTGCAAAAAACAGATACCCCGCCCCGAAGGCGGGTATCGCCAGTCCGGCCTCCCAATCCTTGAAATAGAAACAGAAGAGAGAGCCTATGATCACGATATATCCCGTCATGGCGGGCGTTTGGAAAGGCGCTTCGCCGACCATGCCCAGCCATTCGCGATAGATCAAGACGGTAACTGCACCAAAAAACAATGCAAAGGCAATGCCGCCCCACCAAGTGACAGCGAAAGCAGCCGCTGCAAGAACAACACCCGACGCAAGCCTGACCATCAGATCAGACCAGAGGCTCTTTTTTTGCGTCTTGTTCTCAGCCTCCCCTGCGGGTTTCTTTAAAGAGTCCAGAACAGCTTCTCCCGTATATTTCATGAACCTGCGTAATACGCATGGTTCTACCCGCCAGAGACGAGCACAGTCTGATTGAGGTCCACATCGTCAACGGCGACCTGACCAAAACGACGATTGCGCCGACCATATTCCACGAGCGCCAGTTCAAGCTGCTGTCGATTAAAATCCGGCCAATAACAATCCACGAAAATAAACTCCGAATAGGCAGCCTGCCAGAGGAGAAAATTACTCAACCGCTTCTCGCCACTGGTACGCAAGATCACGTCAGGATCAGGCACCTCACCGGTATATAGAGATCGAGAAACAAGGGCTTCATCAATGGAATCAGCAGCCAAGCACCCTTCTTCGACCTCTCGGGCCAAAGATTTCACCATATCCACGATTTCCTGACGAGCCCCGTAATTGAAGGCAATTTGTAGGGTAAGGCCGGTGTTATCGCGCGTGCGCAGCTGGGCCTTTTCCAGGAGCGCAGCAATGTCCCTTTCAAGCCCTTGTCGGCTGCCAATGACCAGCACCCGCACATTCTGTTTGTGCAAGGTAGCCAGATCCTTGTTGATGAAGAGCTTAAGCAACCCCAACAGGTCGCGAACTTCAGATTGAGGGCGAGACCAGTTTTCCGAACTGAAGGCGAATAGAGTCAGATATTCGATATTGAGTTCGATGGCATTGGAAACAATTTCACGAACAGCGACGACACCTTGGCGATGGCCATGCGTGCGGGTCAGCTTGCGCTCCTTTGCCCAACGCCCATTCCCGTCCATAATGACTGCCAAATGGCGAGGTATGGCCATATTTCCTGCAACAGAAGTGTCCGCATAACGCATTTGGCCAACCATAAATTCCCGTCCCCTTGGTTTTACAACAGCCCGACATGCTTCATGAATCATGATTGCATCGCCGGGCCGATTCTTGACCTTCAATATGGCGCAGAGGTTTTAACAGCCTTAAAAGGCGCCCTGCCAGAATTCGACAGCGCCAGCGCATGATAGTCTTTCCCAAAAAGAGCACGCACCGACGACCGCTAGAATTCCCTAAACCTGCATGATCTCGGCTTCCTTACCCGAAGCCATCGTTTCGATCTCTGCAACATATTTGTTGGTCAGTTCCTGAATCTCGTCATTGTAAAGACGGGCATCATCCTCACTCATACCGTCTTTTTCTGCCTTCTTGCACATATCCATGCCATCACGACGCACATGACGCACGGACACCTTTGCATTCTCAGCATAAGAATGGGCAATTTTGACCATTTCCTGACGGCGTTCCTGATTAAGCTCAGGAATGGGAAGACGAAGCAGCTGGCCATCCGTTACCGGATTGATGCCGATATTGGATTCACGGATCGCCTTTTCAACGGCGCCAACCATTCCCTTGTCCCATACCTGGATCGACAGCATGCGCGGCTCGGGCACGGAAACCGTACCAACCTGATTGATCGGCATGGTCTGCCCGTAGGCTTCCACCGTGATCGGGTCCAGAAGAGCCATAGATGCACGTCCGGTTCTCAGCCCGGACAATTCTGTTTTAAGAACAGCGACTGCCCCCTTCATGCGGCGTTCAAGGTCATCAAGATCCAGTTCTTCGGCAGACATGGTATAAGCCTCTTGTTTTCTAGTTCGGTTTTCATTCCGGGTCTATTTATAGCTCACGCCCCTCAATGAGGCTCCCCTGAGCTGTTTCCCCCTTGCGTGATCTGCAGTCTTCATCCCGTTCAGCCCGCAGATCGAAAGTCTCTCATCAGGCGTAATCTTGAAGAATTGCGCCTGGTTGCATTAGCCGGAAACGACCGTAGCACGCCCACGGCCCTGCAGAATTTCGACAATCCCGTTCGGTTCGTGCAATGAATAAACAATTATCGGGATATTTGCTTCTTGAGCAAGCGCAATCGCAGCTGCATCCATAACCTTGAGCCCTTGTTTGAGGACTTCTGTATAACTGATCTCATCATAACGGATAGCATCAGGGTTTTTCAGTGGATCAGCAGAGTAAACCCCGTCAACCTGAGTGCCTTTAAATACCGCATCACACTGCATTTCGGCCGCGCGCAACGCTGCACCCGAATCTGTCGTAACGAAAGGATTGCCGGTACCGGCAGCAAAAAGCACGATCTTGCCTTCAGCCAGATAGGCCTTGGCAGCGCGTTGGGTAAACTGCTCGCAGATTTCATCCATCGCAATTGCAGACATCGCAACCACAGGAACATCAATGCTCTCCAGCGCGTTGGCCATAGCCAACACATTCATAACCGTTGCCAGCATGCCCATATGGTCGCCACGCACCCGATCGCCACCCTTGGCGGCAACAGACACACCGCGAAAAATGTTACCGCCGCCAATAACAACGCCAACCTCGGTCCCAAGCGCCCGCACATCTGCGATTTCCTGCGCGACGCGAGCCACCATTGCCTGATCGATCCCGAAGGATTGTTCACCCATCAGCGCTTCGCCGGATACCTTCAGCAAGACACGCTTATATTTTAAATCACCCATTTTGTCAGACACCTCGCGTAGTAAACTCCTCTGGCAGCAGACAAGATAAACGCCATTGACTGCGCGTTGAAAAAGGAGCACCCGGCGAGCAGGATCTACAGGCCGGAAGAAAAGCTGTCTTTGCATACACGAAGGGCGCTGGTTCGTCATCCCCAGCGCCCTTCAAATTTCATCTTTTTCAACCCTGTTACAAGGCAAAAAAGCTCACTTGCAAATTAGTTACCAGCAGCAGCGGCAACTTCAGCAGCGAAGTCTTCTTCTTTCTTCTCGATGCCTTCGCCAAGAGCGAAGCGAGCGAAAGCAACCAGCTTGATAGGCGCGCCGACTTCTTTCTCAGCGTTTTTAATAGCCTGCTCAACGGTGTTTTCTCCATCGATAACGAAGGTCTGCTTGAGCAGAACAACTTCTTCGAAGAATTTGCGCATACGACCTTCAACCATCTTTTCGATGATATTGTCAGGCTTGCCAGACGCTTTAGCCTGTTCAGAGAACACAGCCTTTTCGCGTTCGATAGCAGCAGGATCAACTTCTTCGGTGGTTGCAGCCAGCGGGTTGGTCGCAGCAATATGCATAGCAATCTGCTTGCCAAGAGCTTCGAGCTTCTCTGCATCGCCTTCGGATTCCAGAGCCACCAGAACGCCGAGACGTCCAAGGCCAGGAGCCGTTGCGGAGTGCATGTAGGAAGCAACAACGCCTTTGTCTACGCTCAGAACTTGACCGCGACGCAGGTTCATGTTTTCGCCGATGGTAGCAACAGCGTTGGTGATGGTTTCTTCAACCGTGCCACCGCCAGGATATTCTGCAGCCAGAATGTCTTCCAGTTTGTCGCCAGCCTCAACAACAACAGAAGCGATGTTGCGTGCCAGTTCCTGGAACTGTTCGTTACGGGAAACGAAGTCGGTTTCGGCATTAACCTCTGCAAGAGCAGCTTTATTGCCTTCACCAGCAATAGCAATCAGCCCTTCAGCGGCAACACGACCGGATTTCTTCGCAGCTTTCGCCAGCCCCTTGGTGCGCAACCAGTCGATTGCGGCTTCCATATCACCGTCGGTTTCACCCAGGGCCTTTTTGCAGTCCATCATGCCCGCGCCGGAAACTTCGCGGAGCTCTTTAACCATTGATGCTGTAATCGCCATTGCAGCCTCACGTCCTTTATCAAACAAGCCAGAAGCCGCCCGAAGGATCCCGGGCGGCCATTTCAATCACATGAGAGCAAAGCCCTCGAATCGCATTTCAGAAGCACTCGACTTCCCAGAAAGCTTTCAGGCTTTCAAGACAGGAATATGTAAGCGCTTTCGCCTTTCGGCAGATGCCTATTCAGCTTTTTCTTCAGCAGCGGCTTCAGGAGCTGCAGCTTCTTCAGTAGCTTCATCGTCGAGAGCGGCTTCAAGCAAGCCCTCTTCAGATTCGCCAAGATCAATGCCAACATCGCCAGCAGAACGGGAGATACCGTCAATGGCAGCAGCAACGATCATGTCGCAGTAAAGAGAGATAGCGCGGGAAGCGTCATCGTTACCCGGAACCGGGAAGTCGATGCCATCAGGATCGCAGTTGGTATCAACGACAGCTGCAACAGGAATACCCAGACGACGGGCTTCGTGAATGGCAATGTCTTCTTTGTTGGTATCGATCACGAAGATCAGGTCAGGCACGCCGCCCATATCCTTGATACCACCCAGAGCGCGCTCCAGTTTATCGCGTTCGCGAGTAAGCGTCAGGCGTTCTTTCTTGGTGAAGCCCTGTGCTTCCCCGTCAAGCAGCTCGTCGAGCTTGCGCAGACGCTGGATGGACTGGGTGATGGTTTTCCAGTTGGTCAGCATGCCGCCGAGCCAACGGGAGTTCACATAATACTGGGCAGCAGCTTTTGCAGCTTCAGCAACCGGGCCGGAAGCCTGGCGCTTGGTGCCAACGATCAGAACGCGACCGCCACGAGCAACGGTATCAGACACAGCTTTCAGAGCTTCGTTCATCAGAGGAACGGTCTGGGACAGGTCGATGATATGGATGTTGTTGCGAGCGCCGAAAATGTATTTGCCCATTTTCGGGTTCCAGCGGTGGGTCTGGTGACCAAAATGCACACCTGCTTCAAGCAGTGAGCGCATGGATACTTCAGGAAGTGCCATGTAAAATTTCCTTTACCGGTTTAACCTCTGCGGGATGTGGCCAAAATGGGCACCGGATGGATGTCAGCACATTTCTCCATGCTGCCACCCTGCTCCCGCATGTGGATTCGAAGGTGCTTATAGGCGCTCACTTTCAGGAATGCAAGCGACAAAGCCGCCTTTTCTGGGGAATGCGTGCATTATCAAGCAACAGAGAAACAAGACATGGGTCTTGATACTTGCACAAAATCGCAACCACCTTACCAGACTGAAGGATATCTGGCGAAGCCGGTTCTTCGCAAGTCTCTTTGCGACGGCTGGAGCCGACCAGTGAAAGCCCCACAAGAACAGCCCGTGCCTTAAACAACAGCCTTCCGGAAAGCTGTGGGCGTCATCCCCGTTCCAGCCTTGAAGCTGCGCGTAAAGTGGCTCTGACTGGAAAAGCCACAAGCATCGGCGACTTGCACCAAGGGCTCTCCTGCTCGCATAAGCATCTTTGCCCGCTCTACACGACGATGCGCAACAAAGAGACTGGGCGAAACCCCGCATGTCTGTTTAAAGCTTCTTTGCAGATGAAACTCGCTCAAATCCGCAATATTCGCAAGATCCCGAAGCCGTATCGCCTCATCAAGATTGTCTTCGATGAAATCCGTCAGCTTGCGCTTCACAGGCATGGAAAGGCCACCACGGATCGCCTTGACCTGCTCACCGTGAAAGCGCTTTTGCGAGAGCACCTCGGCAATCAGATCAACCATGGCTTCCTCGGCACCCAGTGCATTCCCGGCGCAGGTTTCGCCAAACAGACGCGAAAAAGGCACAATCAAGCCTTCCGGCTTGGCATAAGTGACATCGGCCAGCGCAATCTGGCGTCCATCCCGATCCATCATCTCGCTATAGCAACGCCGCAATTCTTCGTCAGGCAAATAGAGATGCATCATGGTAAGCGGTCCATTGACCTCCCATGCAGAGCTTTGCCCCTGCGGAAAAATGCAAACAGCCCCAGGCCAGCCGCGCACCGGCTTCTGATCCACGCGCCAGACATCCTCTCCCTTTCGCACATACATGCTGAAGGCATGGCCGTGTAGCTCATCATAAGTCACATGATCCTGATGGTTACTCCAGATCGCGCAAGACCGCCCGAAACCGAGATCAAGGCTGCCATGCCTGATCGCAGTTGAACTATCTTGCAGAAATCCGAAAACGGAATGATCCTTGGAACGCATGGAAATGAAAGCCGAAAAAACAGAGCAAAAACCGAGATGTTGGGCCGATTTATAGCACCGCCCTCCGCCTTCAACAATCATCATATTCCCAGCGCGCGCCACTTCACCGCAAGATTATGCAAAAGCAAACCGTTTGAAACCGCTAGACCGAAACTCAAACAACAAAAGGTTTCGCTCATGATCCCGTTTCTTTTCATCACAACCGTATTGATATGGGGAACGACCTGGTTCGCCATCGCCCTGCAAGCAGGACCGGTTCCGGCCCTCGTTTCCGTTTTCTATCGCTTCGGCGTTGCTGGCGTGCTGTTTGTGTTCGGGCTGGCCCTGTGCGGCCGCTTGCGCTTCC
The DNA here is from genome assembly GCF_963676485.1 of uncultured Cohaesibacter sp. Lineage (NCBI taxonomy): Bacteria > Pseudomonadati > Pseudomonadota > Alphaproteobacteria > Hyphomicrobiales > Cohaesibacteraceae > Cohaesibacter > uncultured Cohaesibacter sp. The sequence continues at coordinate 4,049,072 of NZ_OY781114.1, read as the reverse complement.
CCCGCAAGGAGCATCAAATATGGCTCATTGCTCAGGCGCTCTGCCTGTTCAGCCTGAATTTCATCTGCTTCTACTATGCGGTCAGCTATATCCCCTCGGGGTTGGAGTCGGTCATCTTTTCCATGGCAACCATCTTCAATGCCATCAATGCCCGCATTTTCTACGGCGACAGGATCACCAAACAGGTGGTGCTTGCCAGCATCCTCGGCATCGGCGGTCTCGTCCTGTTGTTTGGGCGAGATATCTTTTCCAGTGGCGGCACGGGGGCGCTTACCGGCGTAGCCCTTGCCATGCTTGGCACGCTCTTCTTCTCATTGGGCAACATGGTCTCCCGCCGCAATAGTCAGATGGGCATCTCCCCGATTACCGCCAACGCATGGGGCATGTGCTACGGCGCTCTTATCCTTCTTGCCCTGATCACAGTCACGGGCACAGAGATCATTGCCCCAGCAGACCCGATCTATCTGGGAGCCATGCTCTATCTGGCGATCTTCGGCTCCATCATCGCCTTTACAACCTATCTCATTCTGGTCGCTCGCATTGGTTCTGCCAAGGCTGCCTACATGACCGTTCTGTTTCCGATCATCGCGCTGGCCATCTCCACCATGTTCGAGGGCTATGTGTGGCACTGGACTTCCATACTGGGGCTTGTTCTGGCGCTGACCGGCAACATCGTCATGTTTGCGCCAAAGAAGACCAAGCATGATGGTTCGCCTCCGAGCTCACCCAAGCTCGAGCTCGACAAAGCCGCCACAACGGCAAGCTAAGGCAAAAAACCTAGCCCCAACGCTCCGACCAGCAGCCAACGGAACCCGGAGTCGCGTACAAGGCTTCAAGCCTATGCGCGGCTCCTTTTCCAAAAGGCTGACAAAGTTCCCATATTCTCCAACCGCCTTTCAAGTGCGATGCGCACCCGCCCATTGCGGCGGCATTTGACGGTCTTGTAGAGAGAGGCCCCTTTACAAATAGAAACCAACGACCTGAGAATCCGCACCCAGCAGGATACAGTCCTTAGGCATCGCCAATCCCACCTCAAACGGCACCAGCCTATGCCACGCCGACTTCCACATCGACAATCCCCGGAATGGCTTTCAACGCGCGCCCCACTTCCGGCGAGACATAATATTTGCCCTTGAGGCGCATCTCGACTTCGCACTCGCCCTCATCCAGCATCACGATGACAGACACCTCGCCATCCCCTCGATCATCCAGCTGCTTTTGCAGAGATACCAGAGGTTTGGGATCATTGACAAACACACGCATGGCCTGCCGCATGCCATCACTGACAAGCGGCCGCACATTATTGATGCGCACAGAAACCCCTTCAGGCCTTTCATCCGCTCCGACCTCGAGAATCACCGTGTTGCCCGGCTCCAGCGCATCACGAAACCGTGCCAATGCTTCGGAAAAGAGCACTGCCTCATATTGTCCGGTCGGGTCGGAAACGGTGATGATCCCCATGCGGTTGCCGGTTTTGGTCTTGCGTTCCTGCTTTGCGGTAATCGTGCCAGCCAGACGCCCCGCGCTCGCGCCCTGCTTGACCGCCAGCTCGAACTGCTGCCAAAGCTGAATGCGCATCTTTTCAAGCTGCGGGATATATTCATCAAGGGGATGAGCAGAAAGATAGAAGCCAATAGCGCTATATTCGCGCTGCAGCTTCTCCTGGCTCGTCCATGGCCTTACATCCGGCAAGGGCAGCGGCGCTGCTTCTTCTTCGCCAAACAAGCCACCCTGCCCCGATGATGCATCCCGCGAATGGCTGGTTGCCTCGCCCATAATGATATCGATGGAACCAACAACCTGTGCCCGATTGGGATTGAGCACATCGAAGGTTCCTGCCGCAGCCAAATTTTCAATCGTGCGCTTGTTGATCACGCGCGGGCTGATACGCTTGGCAAAATCAGCCAGATCTTTGAACGGCTTATCCCCCCGCACCTCCATGATATGCTCGGCGGCAGGCTGCCCGACGCCCTTGATCGCAGCCATGGAATAGATAATGGCGCCATCTTTGACGAGAAACTCAACGCCGGATTCATTAATGGATGGCGGGCGCACCTCAATGCCCAGCCGGATCGCATCACGGCGGAACTCCGACAGCTTGTCGGTGTTGTTCATATCCAGCGTCATGATGGCAGCAAGAAATTCCGCCGGATAGTTGGCTTTCATATAGGCGGTCTGGTAGGCCACCAGAGCATATGCAGCAGCGTGCGACTTGTTGAAGCCATAGTCCGCAAACTTGGCAACAAGGTCATAAATCTCGGAGGCCTGCTCGCGTGGTACGCCGCGCTCTTCAGCCCCATCGCAGAAGAACACCCGCTGCTTTTCCATCTCCTCACGGATCTTCTTACCCATGGCGCGGCGCAGCATATCAGCTTGGCCGAGGGTATAGCCGGAAAGGATCTGCGCGATCTGCATCACCTGTTCCTGATAGATGATGATGCCGTAGGTCTCTTTCAGAACCGGTTCAAGCAACTCATGCATATAGTCCGGTTTTTCCTCGCCACGTTTACGCGCGCAATAAACCGGAATGTTGGCCATTGGCCCCGGTCGATAGAGCGCCACGATAGCGATGATATCCTCGAACTGGTCGGGCTTCATGTCGAGCAGGGCCTTGCGCATGCCCATACTTTCAAGCTGGAACACGCCAACCGTCTCGCCGCGGCAGAGAATTTCATAGGATTTGGGGTCGTCGATCGGAATTTCCGACAGATTGATCTTGATGCCGCGCTGCTCTACGAACCGCACCGCCGTCTGTAAAACCGTCAGTGTCTTAAGACCAAGAAAGTCGAATTTGACAAGGCCGGTCTTCTCGACAAACTTCATGTTGAACTGGGTAACCGGCATGTCCGAGCGCGGGTCTCGATACATGGGCACGAGCTTGTCCAGAGAGCGGTCCCCGATCACAACGCCGGCAGCATGGGTCGAGGTGTGGCGATAAAGCCCCTCCAGCTTCAGCGAGATGGAAATGAGGCGATCGACGATCTCCTCTTCCTTACGGGCATCAACCAGACGCGGCTCCTGCTCAAGGGCCTCGGGCAAAGAAACCGATACCGCCCCCTTCATGGGCACCAGCTTGCAGAGCTTGTCGACCTGACCAAAGGGCATCTGCAACACACGCCCCACATCGCGCAACACCATGCGGGCCTGCAAGGTACCGTAGGTGATGATCTGGCCCACATTGCTCCAGCCATATTTACGCTGCACATAATGCACCACTTCTTCACGACGATCCTGACAGAAGTCGATATCGAAGTCGGGCATCGACACACGTTCCGGGTTCAGGAAGCGTTCGAACAGAAGGGCAAAGCGCAAAGGATCAAGGTCGGTAATCGTCAAGGACCATGCCACAAGCGAACCAGCACCGGACCCACGCCCCGGCCCCACCGGAATCCCATGTTCCTTGGCCCATTTGATGAAGTCGGCAACGATGAGGAAGTAACCGGGGAATTTCATTGAAACGATGATGCCCAGCTCGAACTCCAGGCGCTCCCAGTAGTCTTCTTCTGTCAGCCCCGGAGCCAGGCCATGAATATCAAGGCGGCGACGCAGCCCCTCTTCGGCCTGTTTGCGCAGCTCGGCGGCCTCATGCTGTTCGGCTTCTTCCGGGTCTGCATCCGCACCGGCGAACCGAGGCAAAAGTGGTTTGACCGTGCGCACACGCGTCGAACAGCGCTGTGCAATTTCTATTGTATTCTCAAGAGCTTCGGGCAGATCCGCAAAGAGCTCTGCCATCTCTTCCTGACTTTTGAAATAATGCTCACGCGTCAGCTGCCGACGATCACTCTGGATAAGAACCTTACTCTCCGCAATCGCGAGCAGCGCATCATGGGCCTCAAAGTCTTCACGTTCGCCGAAATATACATCATTGGTGGCAACCAGTGGCAATTCGAATTCATAGGCCAGATCAATAATCTGAGGCTCCACAATCGCTTCATGGGGCATACCGTGGCGCATGATTTCGACATAGACCCTATCCCCGAAAATGCGCTTCAATATTTCAAGACGCTCGCGCCCTTTGGCCACATGATTGCTCGCCAGCATCCGGTCGACAGGACCATTGCCGCCACCGGTCAGGCAAATAATCCCTTCGCCAAGCTCTTCAAGATCCCCGACCGTAACATGCGGCTCCTGATCGTCTTCAGGCGCGAGATAAGAGCGGGACACAAGCAGCATCAGGTTCGCCCAGCCCTGATCCGTTGCAGCAAGCAGAACAATGGAGGGCAATTCGGTATGACCACTGCCCTGATAGTCCCCGTCATTAAAATAGATCTCGACCTGACAGCCCATAATCGGCTGCAGCCCTTCACCAACAGACTTTTCGGAAAATTCCAGCCCACCAAACATGTTGCGCGTATCGGTGATGGATACTGCGGGCATATCCATGGCCTTGGTCTTCTTGATCACCTTGGCGACGGGCAACGCCCCTTCAAGAAGAGAATAAGCCGAATGCACATGCAAATGGATAAATTTAAGATCGTCCGACAGCCCATTCATAGAAGTAAAGCCTTCCCGTATCATCACGACTGAGCCCGATATGGGTCTCAAGAATCAGATCGCGCAAGACTTCGAGAATAGAAAATGACGGGCAGCATGGCAAAGTCTGATAAGAGCCTTTACCCGGGAGAACGTCACTCTCCACAACAAGAGGCAAGACCTTTGGAAACCGTATCAAGGAACATCGAAACGTCCCCATAGTTATCCGACCTTATCCCCACTATTCAGAAGCAAAATCAAACCAGCACCTGCATCCACACGCCAATCATGGACATGAAGGTGATAAGGGAACCGAGCGCAAGAACATCACGAATAATCATTACCAGACCTCAAAACTGTTCGCGTTATATCCTCATTATGTATACGTTTTGTTCTCATTGCAAGCGAATTCTCTTAATCATGAAAATTGGATTTTATTACAATTTTTCAGAATGTTAGAAGAAACAGTTAGAATTTTATTCACACAGCGCCATTCTATCCCTGCCCAGCCCCTAAAGCACCCACAGGTGAAAGGCTATGTGGTGAACCTCTTATCAAGAGCAGGCTTTTTCCTCCGCTTACAAACAGGCTTTCCACATTCTATCCAAGTCACCCTCAAAACGGGCAAAGGATATCCCCACCTATCCAAAGCCTGTTCACAGGCACATGTGCACAAACTCAGAGCGCAAGACAGCAAAAAAGAACCCGCCCCCTCGAAAAGAGAAGACGGGTTCAATTTGATTAAGAAAAGGGAAAAGACCTAAAGGTCTACGATCTTGCCATCAACCAGCGTAATCTGTCGGTCCATGCGCTCTGCCAGAAACAGGTTATGCGTAGCAACCAGCGCTGCGATGCCGGACTGTTTGACCAACGCATTGAGCGCCTTGAAAACATATTCAGACGTGTTGGGGTCAAGGTTACCGGTCGGTTCGTCCGCCAACAATACGCGCGGAGCATTGGCCATGGCACGCGCGATGGCCACACGCTGTTTTTCACCGCCGGACAGCTCACTGGGCCGATGATCGGACCGGTGATCAATTTTCATATAGGCCAACAATTCCTTGGCGCGAATCTCGGCTTCCTTGCGGACTTCACCGCGAATGAGCTGCGGTAGCATGACATTCTCTAGGGCCGAGAATTCAGCGAGCAGATGATGGAACTGATAGACGAATCCGATCTCATTGCGACGAACCAACGTACGGGTGCGGTCAGCAGCCTGGCTTTGCGCCACATTGGCAATATAGACTTCCCCCGCAGAAGGGCGTTCCAGCAACCCTGCGATATGCAACAGGGTAGACTTGCCTGCGCCGGAAGGCGCAACAAGCGCCACCATTTCGCCAGCCCGCACCCGAAGATTGGCACCGCTCAAGACGACCAGATCTTCGTCAGCTTGCTCATAGGACTGCTGAATATTGTCCAGAACCAGAAGATGCTCTTCTGCTAAGGAATCGCGAACGCCGCCGCCCTGCCCGGATGTGGCGTAAGATGCTGCACCGGGTACAGACCCGACATCCTGAGAGCCAAGGGCTAACTCATCGGGAGCCGTTGACGTCGGCATGGCAGGAATAGCGCCCATCTGTTCGACACCAGAGAAATCTTGCTCGGCATAGTGTTGCGGAGCCTGCGAAGGTGCCATGCTCTCTTGCTCATAGCCCTGACCTTTGGGCCGAGCTGCCTTGGCGCGTTCTTCGTCGCTCAAGATCGGCCAGAAAAAGCTTTTCTTACTCATAACGAAGAGCCTCCACCGGATCGAGTCGGGCAGCACGCCATGCAGGATAGAGCGTGGCAAGGAATGACAGCACCAAGGCAATCATAAGAACGGAAATCGTCTCGGACGGGTTCATGTCAGCGGGGAGTTTCGAAAGGAAGTAAAGCTCGGGCGAAAACAGCTCCGTACGCGTAACCCAGGAAACGAACTGCCGGATGGATTCGATATTGAGGCACACGATAAGCCCAAGAATAAAGCCAGCAAACGTCCCCACAACACCAATCGCAGCCCCGGTAATCATGAAGATCCGCATGATGGACGAGCGCGTTGCCCCCATGGTCCTGAGAATGGCAATATCGCTGCCCTTGTCTTTGACCAGCATGATCAGGCCGGAAATGATATTCAGCGCGGCCACCAGAATGATCAGCGTCAGGATGATGAACATCAGATTGCGCTCTACTTCGAGCGCCGAGAAGAAGGTCACATTGCGGTAGCGCCAGTCGGTCATGAAGATCTGCCGATTGACGGCGTCTTCCACCGCAGGGCGCAATTCGCCTACTCTATCGGGATCATTCAGATAGACCTCAATGGCCGAAACCTTGCCTTCCTGATTGAAATAGGCTTGCGCAGCCTTTAGCGGCATAAATATGAACGTGCTGTCATATTCGCTCATGCCGATCTCGAAAATGGCTTTCACCGGATAGGACTTGATGCGCGGAGCAACACCCATCGGCGTCACAGCTCCCTTGGGTGAAATGAGAGTTACGCGATCTCCGGCAATGACCCCAAGCGAGCGGGCAAGCCGGGAGCCAAGCGCCACACCATCGGAGTTGTCAAAATCGTCAAAACTGCCCTGCAGCACATTCTTTGAGACCAACTGGAGTTTGTCGATGCTGTCCTTGTTCATGCCACGCACGAGCGCACCGGCAGACCCTCCGGACGCGGAGGCCAAAATCTGCCCCTCAACAAAAGGCACAGCAAAGCTCACCCCGTCAACGCCTTCAATGCGTTTGATAATATCGTTGTAATCCGTCAGCTCGGAATCCATAGGCTGGATCACCAAGTGGCCGTTGATTCCGAGAATCTTGTCGAGCAATTCCGAGCGAAATCCGTTCATGACGGCCATCACGATGATGAGCGTAGCCACACCCAGCATGATTCCAAAAAACGAGAGCCAGGAAATTACGGATACGAAAGCATCCCGCCGACGAGAACGCAAATAACGGAACGCCATCATCCACTCGAACATAGCGAATGGTGATTTGATCTTTGGCGCGGACATACAATTCTCCAGACAGAACAGCCGCCTGACCGGACAAGCCGATGCAGGCGACATATTCTTGTTTTATCGAATCATTTACCGGCGATGATACGATCTACAACCCCATCGAGGGAAACCATTTCACGCGCACCCGTGGCACGGTCCTTGATTTCCACTTCATTCGTCTTCAGGCCGCGCGGACCGACAATGATCTGGGTCGGCAGACCGATAAGATCCATCGTGGCAAATTTGGCGCCAGCCTGACCGGCGCGGTCGTCATACAGAACGTCAAATCCGGCATTTCCAAGGCGTTCATAAAGCTGCTCACTGACCGCTGAGGTTTCTTCGTTCTCAACCTTCATATTGATCAGGCCGATATCAAACGGAGCCACGGCTTTGGGCCAGATAATGCCGTTTTCATCGTGGCTGGCCTCGATGATCCCGCCAAGCAGGCGTGAAACGCCAACACCATAGGAGCCCATATGGACCGGATAGTCCTTGCCATCGGCAGCCATCACATTGGCCCCCATCTTGTCGGAATATTTGGTGCCAAAATAGAAGATGTGCCCAACCTCGATGCCACGCGCAGCGATTCTGTCCGCTTCGGGGATGGCATTGAAGGCAGCTTCATCATGCATTTCGTCCGTTGCAGCATATTCATTGGTCCAATCGGCCACGAAACCAGACAGGTCGCCGGAGAAATCGACGTCATCACCGGGCACTTCCTTGGAAAGGTAGTTCCTGTGGCAGAAGACTTCACTTTCGCCCGTGTCGGCCAGAATAATGAACTCATGGCTCAAATCACCACCGATCGGGCCTGTGTCAGCCTTCATGGGGATTGCCGTCATGCCAAGGCGTTTGAACGTGCGCAAATAGGCAACGAACATGCGGTAGTAGGCTTCCCGCGCCCGTGCTTCATCCATATCGAAGCTGTAGGCGTCTTTCATGAGAAACTCACGGCCACGCATAACACCGAAGCGTGGACGGATCTCGTCGCGGAACTTCCACTGGATATGATAAAGGTTGAGCGGCAGATCCTTGTAGGATTTGACGAAGGTGCGGAAAATATCCGTGATCATCTCTTCGTTGGTCGGACCAAACAGCATATCGCGCTCATGGCGATCAACGATTCGCAGCATTTCCTTGCCATAATCATCATAGCGGCCACTCTCTTTCCAGAGTTCGGCGGGCTGCATGGTTGGCATCAGAAGCTCAACAGCGCCGGAACGGTCCTGCTCTTCCCGCACAATCTGCTCAACCTTGCGCAATACCTTCAGCCCGAGCGGCAACCAGCTATAAATACCGGCCTGCTGCTGCCGGATCATGCCAGCGCGGAGCATATAGCGATGGGAGACAATTTCCGCCTCTTTGGGGGTTTCCTTCAGGATTGGCAGAAAATAACGGGAAAGACGCATGGATCTGGCTCTTTCTAATAGAATTCAAAACGGAACACGCACGCGCGTCAAAGGCCCACTCAAAGCCTAGAAAACTGACCGCATATCACTTCTGGCCTTTATAGACCGAGAAAGATTCTGAGACAGCAATTAATGAAAATGAAACCTGCAGATCGACTTTTTGCACAGGTTGCTTCGCATTTTCAGGTAATATTTACCTTTCTCTTATTCGAAAGGCGGAGAACAATCTCACATTAACCGTGCAGTTGATTTTCACTCTCAAAAAAAAGCGAAAAAATACGCAATTGCATAAGAATATTGATGACAAATTGGGCGATTGGGATTAATGTCCCTCCATAATAATAAGAGATACGCTCACCACCGTTATCTCACTTCGCGCAGTAATGTCTTGGGAGGATACATATCTCTGGCGCGCTTTTTAGCTGCTGCCGCTCAGTATTAGCAAAACCACAAATGCAAACTGAGCAATGAGATCACGTCGCGATCACTAAAAAGCAAGGCTTTGCGGCCTTGTTTTTTTTTGTTCTTTTTCCAATGCGCCGAGGTATATGTTGTGTCGATGGATATCGATTTCAAGTGACGGGCATGTGACATTTTTCATCACTGCTTAAATTTGTGTCACTGCCCTTCTAATCTTCCCCACGTCAAACGCCAATATCCAGCACAAGGGCGCACGCCAGCCCACCGTTGCCCATGTCCGTTTCACGCACAGAAACGCAAATCAGGCCTAGGGGCGCACAGCTCCAGCCGTCTATAAGCAACTATTGGAAAAGAAAGAATAGCGGAACATTCATCCGCATGGACACTATTTCAAGCTATCCGGCATGGGCAGGAACGAGAGAAGATCAAAGCCATATCCCTTGATCACGACTGCCCAGTAAAAAACGGCGAAAAGCGCCGTGGCCAGAATAGATGTAGCAACGGCCTTGCGGATCATCATCGCCTTTGCCGGAGCGCTGGCTGTGGTTCCCAATCTCTGATCCTGCTCTTCCGCCTGCGTTCGCACGCCGAAGGGAAGCACAATGAAAAGGGAAAGCCACCAGATAATGAAATAAACAGCAAGGCCGCTGACTAAACTCATGAAGTCTTCCTTTGAAAGGAAAGGCTTATACCTGTTCCAGCTCGGTCAGAGTTCCGCAGAAATCTTTCGGATGCAGGAAGATAACAGGTTTGCCATGGGCACCGATTTTCGGCTCACCATCTCCAAGAACGCGTGCGCCTTCGGCTTTCAGTTTGTCACGAGCAGCGATGATATCGTCAACTTCGTAGCAAACATGGTGAATACCGCCAACAGGGTTCTTTTCAAGGAACTTGGCGATAGGGCTGTTCTCGCCAATTGGCTCAAGCAGTTCGATTTTCGTGTTCGGCAGTTCAACAAAAACCACTTTCACACCATGTTCGGTGACTTCCTGTGGTTCAGAGCATTTGGCACCCAGAGTGCCGCCATAGGTGGCTACGCCGCTTTCAAGACTTGGTACGGCAATCGCCACATGGTTCAAACGACCAATCATTTCGATGCATCCTTTTTTCACTATTGTGTTTACCGGTCATGGCCTGTCAACGCGACACGCCTTTAGTCTTACCGGAAACATATTCCTCACTGTCATACAAGGTTGATCATCACTGCGACAACTGGCTTTTTGGCCCACTTTTGGTTCACCTCAGAGCGAACAGAGCGTCGAACGGCCTCGCGCAGTACTTCCACATCCTTGCGTTTCTTGGCTGGCATCCCCTTCAGGGCGCCAAAAATCCCGGCTTCCACGATTTCAACAAACAACTGATCATTTGCATCTCTCTCAGGAATGCCGGCAAGGGACATTTGTGGATGCCCCAGAATTTCCCCCTTGCGGCTCACGGTAAGTGCCACAGAAATATGCCCCACATAGGAGAGCTTGCGCCGCTCCTGTATCCCCATTTCTTCGAAAGTGCCAACAAGCGAACCGTCCTTGTAAAGACGACCGCCGAAATACTCGTCCCAACTCTTGACCATGCCTCCGGCAAGCCGAGCCATCCAGCCATTGCGCACATACAAGACTTCTCCAACGCCCATTTCGCGCGCCAGCTTGGCATGAGCCCTTAAATGCATCTCTTCACCATGCACCGGCACCGCAATTTTCGGATGGATCCATTCGTAAAGCTTGCGCAGATCGCCACGTTTCGGATGGCCAGACACATGGATCGGCGCATCCTTCTCGGTGATGATATCAATATCCTGAGCCGCCAGATTATTGATCACCTCGTTGATCGCGCGTTCATTGCCCGGAATCGCCTTCGAAGAGAAGATCACCTGGTCGCCCTTGGAAAGTTGCACCGTAGGATGCTCCTTGGCGGCAACCCGCGCCAGCGCTGCCCGCTTTTCCCCTTGCGAGCCGGTCAGAATCGCAACCACCTTGTCGCGGGGCAAATAGCCATAATCATCGTCAGAGATAAACTCGGGAACATCGGTCAGATAGCCTTGCTCCTGAGCCACTTCGATGAAGCGCCACAAGGCCCTGCCAACCACAACGCATTGCCGATCGTTGGCCTTTGCGGCTCTGGCAATAGCCTGCACGCGGGCCACATTGGAAGCAAAAGTGGAAACAGCCACCCGATGCGGCGCCTTGGCGATCAGTTTGGTTAGTTCCTCTTCCACCTCTTTTTCAGAAATGGAAGATCCTTCCGACAGCGCATTGGTCGAATCGCAAACAAGAGCAAGCACGCCTTCTTGCCCCAACTCAGCCATGCGTGCAGTGTCGGTGCCCTTGCCAATGCCCGGGGTGGCATCCAGCTTCCAGTCCCCGGTATGCAACACGAGCCCGTGCTCGGTGCGAATCGCCAATGCGTTGGCTTCGGGTATGGAATGGGAAACCGGCACGAATTCTACATTGAACGGGCCAAGCTGCACATGACTGCCCTGCTCCACCTGATTCACCGGAATTTCAAGCGAGCCAGGCTCGGCTTCCGCCTTGGCTTCAATCAGATCAGCCAAAAATCCGCTCGTATAGATCGGAATCTCCAAGCGCGGCCAAAGCGCAAACAGCGCACCAAAATGATCTTCATGTCCATGGGTGATAACGATACCATCGATACGATCCCTTTCCTGCTCGAGGAACCGGATGTCAGCGAAAATCAGGTCTGCGCCAGGATGTGCTTCGTTGGCAAAGGCCACGCCGAAGTCGACAATCAACCAGCGCTTGTCCCCTTCTGGGCCAACGCCATAAAGGGCCATGTTCATGCCAATTTCGCCCACGCCGCCAAGCGGCATAAAGACCAGTTCAGAAGACGTCATATTTTCTCTCATTGTGGCGCTTCGCTGCGCCATCATTTTTGCATTTCTGGATGCATTCCGGGCAAAAAGACATCGCCCGCATAAATCGTTCGCGTCTGACCGTTTGCCAGTCGCATGATCAAGGCCCCGTCTTCATCGAGCATCTCGAAAGTGCCCTCGACGGTTTCATTGGGCAAGCGCGCAACCACATGCTGGCCAAGCCCTCTTGCGCAGGCAAGCCAATCATCGCGGATTGCAGCAAAATTTGCCCCTCGCTGCCAGACAGAAAGGCGATCAGCCATTTGCCAGATCAGCTTTTCAAGCATTTGCTCTGGAGAGACATCATAACCTGTCTGTGCGATATCGGCGGCCTTGAGACCATCGGTCTTGTCCGGATGCGTCCGGCAATTCACGCCGATACCCACGGCAACCGCCTGACGACCATCAACCAGAAATGTGCTCTCAAGAAGAATGCCGCAAATCTTCTGGTCACCCCACAGCAAATCGTTGGGCCATTTGATACGCAAGGCGGCCTGCATATGCGGCGGAATGAGATCACAAATCGCACGGTGAACGGCAGTCGCTGTCAGCAGCGGCAATTGCCCGACCAGATTGGGCGGTGCCGGGCTAAGCAATAACAGGGTAGCAGCCAGGTTTCCCTTTTCAGAACTCCACTGCCGCCCGCGCCGACCGCGCCCTGCGGTCTGTTCACCGGCACAGATCCACAATCCGCCCTCTTCGCCTTGCTTGGCAACATCCAGAGCGTATTTATTGGTGGAATCGATCGTGTCAAAAGAAATCAGGCGAAAGGGTTCGGGTAGTTTATTCAATGCGATTGCTCAATCTGCAAAACCGAAGGGCTGAATTGATATCTATCCTCGATCGGATATGGCCCAACAAAAAACTGCCCGAAAAGATCCGGGCAGTGTCTACATATCACAACCGTCTGTCACTGTCTCGCAAAAGACGCACATTTGTTTCAGCAGGTGCAAAGCACACGGATCAGAAGAAGCTGTTTGCCGCAAATTCAGCGATGGAGCGGATCGGACTGACATAGAACACCATCGATGCCATGAAAAGTCCGCTTATTGCCAGCACAATGCGCAACTCGTTGGATGGCCGTTCGAACACCGGGGCCGGATCATCAAAAAACATGATCTTGACGATGCGCAAATAATAGAACGCCCCCACCACAGACGCCAACACCCCAATGATAGCAAGCGGATAAAGCCCCGCCTCGATTGCGGCAGAAAAGACAAACCACTTCCCGATAAATCCCCCCATCCAGGGGACACCGGCCAGCGAGAACATCAAGATCCCGAGCAGCACAGCCATGGGCAGATCATTGCGCGAGAGCCCTGCCAGATCATCGATACGTTCGACCATACCGTCGCGGCGGCGCATGGACATGATGGCAGCAAAAGTACCCAGCGTCATGGCAAGATAGGTGGTCAGATAGACGATAACGCCCACCACACCTGCCGAACTGCCCGCAGCAAGCCCGACCAGAGCATAGCCCATATGGCTGATCGAGGAATAAGCCATCAGCCGCTTGATATTGCGCTGGCCAATGGCGGCAAACGCGCCCAGCACCATGGACAGGATGGAAACAAAGGTGATGACCTGCTGCCACTGCAGGTCCATTGGATCAAAGGCCGTCATGACAACGCGCACGATGAGCCCCATGGCTGCAACCTTCGGTGCCGCCGCCAAAAAGGCGGTTACGGGCGTGGGAGCGCCTTCATAGACATCGGGTGTCCACATATGGAACGGCACGGCAGAAATCTTGAAGGTCAAACCAGCCAGAATGAAGACCAGACCGAAGATGACCCCGATGCCAGCGCCATCCACATGAACCGCTTCGGCAATACCGACGAAAGAGGTCTGGCCGGTAAAGCCATAAACAAGGCTCATGCCATAGAGCAGCATGCCCGACGACAAAGCGCCCAAAACGAAATATTTAAGCCCCGCTTCCGTTGCCTTGGCGCTATCGCGCTTGAAAGAAGAAAGCACGTAAAGGGTCAGCGACTGCAACTCAAGCCCAAGATAGACGGCGATCATGTCATTGGCCGAGAGCATCAGCATCATGCCCACTGTCGCCAGCAGAACAAGTACCGGATATTCAAACCGGTCAAACTTCTCTGCCTGCGTATAGCCCACGGACATAGCCAGCGAAAATCCAGATCCGATCAGCACCAGAAGTTTCATCAAGCGGGCAAAAGGATCCTGAATGAAGGCATCATTGAAAGTGCTCACAGTTCCGCTCGACGCTAACAACAAGATTGCACCAGCGATAATCAGCACGGCAACAGCAAGGCCATTGACCACCTGAGAGGTTTTCGAACCGCCAAACGCACCAAGCATCAACAACACCATGGCGCCGACAGCCAGCAGGATCTCCGGCAAAGCGGGCATAAGATTGGGAAGCGTAGCCAACTCAGTGGTCATCTTTCACTCACTTCATGTTTCGCTCACACCGCGCTCTATTGAGCAAGCAGCGCCAGCTTGTCCGCAGCGCTGAGGGCTGCCTGATAATTGTTGATCAGATTTTCGACAGCCACAGCCGTCACATTCTGAATGGGTGCAGGATAAAAGCCGAAGAAGATGGTCAACACGGCAAGCGGCACCAATATGGTTTTCTCGCGAAGATCCATATCAAGGATACCCTTGAGGCTTTCCTTCTCCAGCTTGCCAAAAATGATCCGACGATATAGCCACAAAGCATAGGAGGCCGACAGGATAACCCCTGTCGCTGCAAACAGGGCAACCCATGTATTGACCTGAAATACGCCGATGATGGTGAGGAATTCACCAATGAAACCGGATGTTCCGGGCAAGCCGACATTGGCCATGGTGAAAATCATGAACAACGTCGCAAACACCGGCATCCTGTTGACCAGACCGCCATAAGCCGAAATTTCGCGGGTATGCATCCGGTCATAGACAACACCAACACACAGGAACAATGCGCCGGAGACGATACCGTGCGAGATCATCTGGAAGATACCGCCCTGCACGCCCTGCTGCGTCATGGAGAAAACACCCATGGTCACATAGCCCATATGCGCAACCGACGAGTAGGCGATCAGCTTCTTGATATCCTGTTGGGCCAGCGCCACCAGCGAGGTGTAGATGATCGCGATCACCGAAAGTGTATAGACCAGAGGCGCAAACATATCCGAAGCGATCGGGAACATGGGCAATGAGAAACGCAGGAACCCATAGCCCCCCATCTTCAACAACACACCGGCCAGAATGACCGATCCGGCCGTTGGCGCTTGAACATGGGCATCCGGCAACCAGGTGTGAACCGGCCACATGGGCATTTTGACAGCAAAGGACGCAAAGAAAGCCAGCCAAAGCCACGTCTGCATCTGCGGCGAGAATGGATGGGCAAGCAGCGCCACGATGTCCGTTGTGCCCGCATCCCAATACATGGCCATAACCGCCAGCAGCATCAAAACCGAGCCTGCCAACGTGTAAAGGAAGAATTTGAAGCTGGCATAAACCCTGTTCTGCCCGCCCCAGATGCCGATGATGAGAAACATCGGAATAAGGCCCGCTTCAAAGAACAGATAGAACAGTACCAAGTCCAGCGCACAAAACACGCCGATCATCATGGTTTCCAGAACAAGGAAGGCAATCATATATTCCTTCACCCGCTTCTGGATAGAATTGCGGCTGGCATAAATGGCCGCAGGCATCAACGCCGTTGTCAGAATCACAAACAGGATGGAGATGCCATCGACCCCCATGCGATAGGAGATGGAGGCGCCGAGCCAATCGGCGGTCTCCTGCATCTGGAAGCCGGCATCAGAGGCATCAAACTGGCTCAGGATCAGCAGTGAAATAAGGAATGTCACCACTGTGGTCCAAAGCGCAACATTGGTGATATTGCGTCGGGCGATAGCCGTATCACCCTTAACCAGCAGGATCATCATCGCCCCGACCAGTGGCAGGAAAACGACCGTGGAAAGTAATGGCCAATCGCTCATCAGTGCGCTCCCCCGCTTAGCATGGAATAGGTAATCAGGATCGCCACACCAATCATCATGGCAAAGGCATAGTGATAGACGTAACCGGTCTGCAATCGATTGATCCGGCTGGTTAGCGCAAGAACCCGCGCAGCAATTCCATTCGGCCCGAAGCGATCAATCACGCCTTCATCCACGCCCTTCCAGAGCAGCGAGCCAAGCCCCTTGGCGCCCCGAATGAAGAGGAAGTCATAGAGCTCGTCGAAATACCATTTGTTGAGCAGGAATTTGTAGAGCCAGTTATGCTGTTCGGCGAGCTTCTTGGGTGTGCTCGGCGAGAGAATATAGAAGAAAAAGGCGACAAGAAAACCGGCCACCATCATGACGAATGGAGCAAGCTTGACTGTCATTGGCACCTCATGAGCCTCATGCATGACATGATTTTCCGGTCCCGTGAACAGAGCGCCCTTCCAGAACTCTTCATAGTGATGGCCATAGAAATATCCGGCAAACACCATGCCTGTCAGCACGGCCCCGAGAGCCAGAACCATGAGCGGTATGATCATCACGGGCGGGCTTTCATGAATATGCGCTTTCACATCGGCGCTCAGGCGCTCCCTGCCATGGAAGGTCAGGAAAATCAGCCGCCAGCTATAGAAGCTGGTAAAGAGCGCAGCAATCACCGTCATCGCAAAGGCGTAATTGGCCATGCCATTTTGCGCCGCATAGGCGGATTCGATGATGGCATCCTTGGAATTGAAACCGGCAAAGCCGAGAATGGTGCCAGGAATGCCCACGCCCGTCAGCGCGAAGGTGCCGACCAGCATCATCAGATAGGTCAGCTTGATATGCTTGCGCAAACCGCCCATCCGCCGCATATCCTGTTCATCGGAAACAGCATGGATCACAGACCCTGCCCCAAGGAACAACAGAGCCTTGAAGAAGGCATGGGTAAAGAGATGGAAAATGGCAGCACCATAAGCGCCAATCCCCAGCGCAACGAACATGTAGCCAAGCTGCGAGCATGTTGAATAGGCAATGACCCGTTTGATATCGTTCTGCACCAGACCAACGGTCGCGGCAAAGAAGGCAGTTGTGGCCCCGATAAACGTCACCACTTCAAGCGCGGTTGGCGAAAGCTCGAACAGCGGCGACAGACGGGCAACCATGAAAACGCCCGCCGTGACCATGGTGGCGGCGTGGATGAGGGCGGAAACGGGCGTGGGCCCCTCCATCGCGTCTGGCAACCATGTATGCAACAGGAACTGCGCCGACTTGCCCATGGCGCCCATGAAGAGCAGTAGGCAAATCGTCGTCAGCGCATTGAAGTCCTGCCCGAGGAAATGGATGGTTTTCTCCTGCATCGCCGGAGCATTGGCGAATATGGTGTCAAAGCTTACACTGTCAAACAGCACATAAATGCCGCATAGCCCCAGAAGGAAGCCGAAATCGCCCACACGGTTGACGATAAAGGCCTTCATCGCCGCAGCATTGGCAGAGGGTTTCTGATACCAGAAGCCGATCAGAAGATAGGACGCCAGTCCCACACCTTCCCAGCCAAAGAACATTTGCAGCAAATTATCGGCAGTAACCAGCGACAGCATCGCGAAGGTGAAAAGCGACAGATAGGCAAAAAACCGTGATCTATGCGGATCGGCATGCATGTAGCCGATGGAATAGATATGCACGAGCGCCGAAATCGTATTGACCACCACCAGCATCACGACGGTCAATGTATCCACGCGGATGGACCAGTTGATCTCCAGATCGCCAGAGCTGAGCCAAGTCAGGATATTGACTGTCTGGCTTTCACCATGTCCGATCCCCACGGACAGAAAGGCTACCCAGGATAGGAATGCAGCGATGACCAACAGGGTGCTGGTTATGATTTCCGATGCCTTGTGCCCGAGCGAACGCCCAAACAGACCCGCAATCAAAAAGCCAATCAGCGGCAGGAAGACAATGGCCGAATACATGTTCTCTCTCAGCCTTTCATCATATTGATGTCTTCAACCGCGATGGAGCCGCGATTGCGATAAAATACGACCAGAATGGCCAACCCTATTGCCGCCTCAGCGGCCGCGACAGTGAGAATGAGCAGTGCGAATATCTGCCCCGCCAGATCTCCCAGATAGGAGGAAAAGGCAACAAAGTTGATATTGACCGCCAAGAGGATCAGCTCGATCGACATAAGAATGACGATGACATTCTTCCGGTTGATGAAAATACCGAACATCCCGATCACGAACAGGATCGCTGCAACGGTCAGATAATGGCTAAGCCCGATTTCCATCTCTCTGTCTGTCCCTTCTTGGTCCCGCCCGCATTGAGTGGCGGGCAATTCATATAAGCGGTGTCTGCATGTCGGCGCGGTTAGATGCCGCTGCCCGGTTCCACTTTAACAATCTCGATTGAATTCTCGGCATTGCGCGCGACCTGCCGCTCGATATTCTGGCGCTGCACATCCCGACGGTGATGCAAAGTCAAGACGATAGCCCCGATCATCGCAACAAACAGGATCAGCGCCGCCGTCTGGAAATAGAAAACATATTTGGTATAGAGCAACGCTCCGATGGCTTCGATGTTGGAAGTCTGCGCCAAGTCCGGCATAGGCTCACCCAGATGCGCCACCAGATCCGGGCTCAAAGCCCAGCCCCCCAGCGCAATCAGCAGCTCGGCCAACAGCACGACACCCACGACAAGCCCCATGGGCATATAGGTCAGAAAACCCGCCCGCAACTCGACAAAATCGACATCAAGCATCATCACGATAAACAGGAACAACACCGCGACCGCACCCACATAGACCACCACCAGCAGCATCGCCAGAAACTCGGCCCCTAGCAGCACAAACAGCGCCGCAGCGTTGAAAAAAGCCAGGATCAGAAACAGCACCGAATGCACCGGATTGCGCGCACCGATCACCATCAGCGCCGAAACCAGCAGCACCGCTGAAAACAGATAAAAGAAGACGCTCTGAAGAATCATGTCTTTTGCTTTCCTGCATCCCTTGCGGGAGGCATCTCTCCTTGAAATCCTTTCCATACCGCCTTAGCGGTAGGGCGCATCCAATGCGATATTCTGAGCCAGTTCCTGCTCCCAGCGCGCGCCATTCTCAAGCAGCTTCTCCTTGTTATAGAAAAGCTCCTCGCGCGTTTCGGCTGCAAATTCAAAATTCGGTCCCTCGACGATGGCCTCGACCGGGCATGCCTCCTGACAATAGCCGCAATAGATGCATTTGGTCATGTCGATGTCATAGCGGGTCGTCCGGCGCGTTCCGTCATTGCCGCGCGGCCCCGCCTCGATGGTGATCGCCTGCGCCGGGCAAATGGCTTCACACAATTTGCAAGCAATGCAGCGCTCTTCCCCGTTTGGATAGCGCCGCAGGGCATGTTCACCGCGAAAGCGCGGAGAGACCGGCCCCTTCTCGAACGGATAGTTCACTGTCGATTTGGGCGCAAAGAAATAGCGCATCGACAGAAAGAAGGCCGAAACAAACTCCTTCAGCATCAGCGATTTAGCAGCCTGTTCTAGTGCCATCAATAACCTCCAAACGCCTTCAAACCGGCCAAAAAGCCAACAAAAGCAAACATCAGCGGCATAGGAACGCGATACATGAAGCGGGTAAACCGGGCCACGCTCTCCTGGCTCATGGTGCCAAGAGCTGTCTTGCGCCCCAGAATAAAGCCGTCTTCCTGTGCCTTGAGAACAGCAGGCAAAACGAAAATATTGGCCATCAGAGCAATCGCCAATCCGACGAAGGCCCCAAGACTGCCAGCAATCAAACCTGCCTGTTCCATTTGCTCTCCTATCACCATTATCCTGCCAGCGACGCGCCGGCCCAATAGCCGATCACGGGAAACAGAAGCTGGGTGCCACACCAGATTCCGAATTGAATCCAGTCGCCATATCTTTTTGTGTTCGGATGGTTGCCAAGACCCCTTTCCGAACGGGACTTCATCCATTTGGCTCCAACAAGACCGCCAATCATCTTGAAATCGGCCCAGCCGATCACCCCACCAATCAGGGCCCCGACCATGCCGGGCAACGACAAATCAAACATACCTGCCCCTTTTTGCCCGCCCGACCCTCAAGGTGCCCATCCGGCAAATTGCAAAACACCGGCCACCAGCACCACATAGAAGAGAGAGATCGGCAGGAATACCTTCCAGCCAAGACGCATCAACTGGTCATAGCGATAGCGGGGAACAAAGGCCTTCACCATGGCAAACATGAAAAAGACCAGACTGGATTTGAGAATGAACCAGACAACACCGGGCACCCAGGTAAAGGGAACAATATCAAGCGGCGGCAACCACCCCCCCATGAACAGGATCGTCGTCATCGAACACATCAGCGCGATGGAGACATATTCTCCCAGCATATACATCATGTAAGGGGTCGAGCCATATTCAACCATAAACCCGGCAACCAGCTCGGATTCCGCCTCGGCCAGGTCAAACGGCGGGCGATTGGTCTCGGCCAGAGCCGAAATGAAAAACACGATGAACATCGGGAACAGGGGCAACCAGTACCAATTGAGGAAGCTGATGGAAGGCATCCCCAGCTTGGTCGCAAGGCCGCTCTGCTGCGCCATCACAATGTCTGTGAGATTGAGCGAGCCAACGCACAGCAGCACCGTCACGATGACAAAGCCGATGGAAACCTCGTAGGAAACCATCTGCGCTGCCGAACGCAGGGCTGAAAGGAACGGATATTTCGAGTTGGACGCCCATCCGCCCATGATGATGCCATAGACACCGAGCGAGGAAACAGCCAGCAGATAAAGAATACCGACATTGATGTTGGAGATCACCCAGCCATCAGCCACCGGCACCACAGCCCACGCAGCCAACGCCACGGTCACCGTAACAAGCGGGCCGAGCAAGAAGATCACCTTGTTGGAGCCGGACGGAATAACCGGTTCCTTGAGGACAAATTTCAAAAGGTCAGCAAACGACTGCAACAGACCGAAAGGCCCGACAACATTCGGCCCGCGCCGCATCTGCACCGCAGCCCAGATCTTGCGGTCGGCAAGCAGAACATAGGCAATCACCACCAGAAGCACGACCAATAGCAGAAGGGATTGCCCCACCATGATGGCGCCGGGGATCAGCCAGTTTGCGACAAATTCATTCATCTAGCAGTCCTCTCACTCCGCAGCTTCCGCTTTGTTGCTCTTGGCCAAGGCACTGCATTCAGCCATGACAGCCGATGCGCGCGCGATTGGGTTGGTTAGGTAGTAGTCCGAAACAGGCGAGATCAATGCCTGCCCTTTGACCGGGTTTGCCTTTTTTGCCAGCGCCTTGATGCTGGAAGGATCGCCGACAAGACACTCATCTGTTACCTCGAATTGAGGATAGGCATCGAGCAGATGCATGCGCAGCTGATCAAGGCTGTCATATGGCAATGCCCTGCCCAATACAGCCGATAACGCCCGCAGAATGGCCCAGTCTTCCTTGGCATCTCCGGGAGGGAAATTGGCGCGCAACGCCAGTTGCACCCGTCCCTCGGTATTGACATACAGCCCGGACTTTTCGGTATAGGTCGCCGCAGGCAAAATGACATCCGCCGCATGGGCGCCAGCATCCCCGTGGCTTCCGATATAAATCTTGAAGGCATCCCCAAAGGCCTCAAAAGCCAGCTCATCAGCCCCCAGCAGGAACAGGGCATCGACACCGCCCGATTGCATAGCGGCAATATCCTTGCCCCCGGCCTGTGGCTCAAAGCCCAGTTCCAGCGCTCCAACAGCGCTTGCATCGGTGTGCAATACCGAAAAGCCGTTCCATTCATCCGATAGGGCTCCGCAAGCCTCAGCCAGCTTTGCTGCCTGCGCGAGAACAGCGTCACCATCGTCATGATTGATCGCCCCCTGACCGATGAGGATCAGCGGCTTTTCTGCGCTCTTCAAGCTGTCAAAGAAAGTCCCCTTGCCATCAGCAAGATCCGCCAGAATGTCAGCGCCAGCGCCCAGATAGTCATAGCCATATTTGAGGTCGGCCTGCTCTCCGATTACAGCAATCCTTGTATTCCCGGCCAGCCACGTCTTGCGAATGCGGGCATTGAGCACAGCAGCTTCCATCCGAGGATTGGAACCAATGATCAGAATCGCGTCCGCTTCTTCAATGCCCTCGATGGTGGCGTTGAACAAATAGGACGCACGTCCCATGGCAGACGTCAGAACAGAGCCATCCTGACGGGCATCCATGTTGCCCGAACCAAGGGCAGTCATCAGGCCCTTGAGCGCCATCATTTCTTCTACGCTGGCCATGGATCCGGCAATCGCGCCGATCCTGTCACCAGCCATGCCGTTCAATTTGGCAGCGATGGCGCGGAAAGCCTCGTCCCAGCTTGCCGG
Source organism: uncultured Cohaesibacter sp. (assembly GCF_963676485.1). NCBI lineage: Bacteria > Pseudomonadati > Pseudomonadota > Alphaproteobacteria > Hyphomicrobiales > Cohaesibacteraceae > Cohaesibacter > uncultured Cohaesibacter sp. The sequence continues at coordinate 4,026,636 of NZ_OY781114.1, read as the reverse complement.
GGTCAACTTGCCATCCTTGCGCACATAAGGCTTGTCCAAACGCTGCGCCTTGAGCCCATCCCAAATGAAACGGGTCTTGTCGGAAATCCATTCCTCATTGATTGCGTCATTGACACGCGGCTGGATGCGCATCACTTCACGGCCACGGGTATCAACGCGGATATTGCTGCCAACCGCATCCATCACATCGATGGTCTCGGTTTTGGTCAATTCCCACGGGCGCGCCGTAAAGGCATAGGGCCGAGAGGTCAGCGCCCCCACAGGACAAAGATCGATCACGTTGCCCTGCAGCTCAGAAGTGAGCGCGGCTTCCAGATAGGTTGTGATTTCCGCATCTTCGCCACGGCCGATCAGCCCTAGCTCTTGAATACCACATACCTCGGTGGTGAAACGCACGCAGCGGGTGCAATGAATGCAACGGGTCATGGTGGTCTTCACCAAAGGCCCGATATATTTATTCTCGACCGCACGTTTATTCTCGTCAAACCGCGACCCACCCTTGCCAAACGCCATGGCCTGATCCTGCAGATCGCATTCGCCGCCCTGATCGCAAATCGGACAATCAAGCGGATGGTTGATGAGCAGAAACTCCATCACCCCTTCGCGCGCCTTCTTGACCATCGGCGATTTGGTGAAAATCTCCGGCGGCTCGCCGTCGCGCCCGGGGCGCAGATCCCCCACGCGCATGGCGCAGGAGGCTGTGGGTTTGGGCGGCCCGCCCTTCACTTCGACAAGACACATGCGGCAGTTGCCCGCAATCGACAAACGCTCATGATAGCAAAAACGCGGAATCTCGGCCCCGGCCTCCTCTGCAGCTTGCAGCAGGCTATATTCTTTCGGGACGTCTATCTCAATTCCGTCAACGACCAGCTTTGCCATCGAACGTGTCTCCGTTGCGTTAAACTCAGTAGCCCTATTCAGCCGCTTCCAGCGGGGCCGCATCCTCTTTCGGATTGGCCGTATACTGATCAATTCTCTTTTCAATCTCGGGTCGGAAGTGGCGGATAAGCCCCTGTACCGGCCAGGCTGCAGCATCCCCAAGAGCGCAGATCGTATGACCTTCCACCTGCTTGGAAACCTCAAACAGCATATCGATTTCTTTCTTCTGTGCCTCGCCGCGCGCCATGCGCTCCATCACGCGCCACATCCAGCCAGTTCCCTCGCGGCATGGAGTGCATTGGCCACAGCTCTCATGCTTGTAGAAATAGGAGATCCGGGCAATCGCAGCGACGATATCGGTCGACTTGTCCATCACGATGACGGCAGCCGTCCCCAAACCGGAACCAAGCCCCTTGAGACTGTCGAAATCCATCGGACAATCCATGATCTGGTCTGCGGGAACGCAGGGCACCGAAGAGCCCCCGGGGATCACCGCCAGCAGATTGTCCCAGCCGCCGCGAATGCCACCGCAATGCTTGTCGATCAACTCCTTGAAGGGAATCGACATGGCCTCTTCAAAGGTTGCAGGTTGGTTCACATGGCCGGAAACGCAGAACAGCTTGGTGCCATGGTTGTTCTCGGCACCAAAGCCCTTGAACCAGTTCGCACCACGCCTGAGGATCGTTGGAGCGACCGCGATGGATTCCACATTGTTGACGGTTGTCGGGCAACCATAAAGGCCCACATTGGCCGGGAATGGCGGTTTGAGGCGTGGTTGCCCTTTCTTGCCTTCCAGCGATTCCAGAAGCGCGGTTTCCTCGCCGCATATATAGGCGCCTGCGCCATGATGCACGATGATATCGAAATCATAGCCATGGATGTTATTCTTGCCGATGAGCTTCTTCTCATAGGCCTCGTCAACAGCAGCCTGCAGCCGCTCGCGCTCGCGAATGAATTCGCCGCGCACATAGATGAAAGCCGCATCCGCATTCATCGCAAAGCCGGCAACCAAGCATCCCTCCACCAGATGGTGGGGATCATTGCGCAAAATTTCGCGGTCCTTGCAGGTACCCGGTTCGGATTCATCGGCATTGACAACCAGATACTGCGGACGCCCTTCCTGTTTAGGCGGCATGAAAGACCATTTGAGCCCGGTCGGAAAACCCGCGCCCCCGCGTCCACGAAGGCCGGATGCCTTCATCTCGTTGATGATCCACTCGCGCCCCTTTTGCAGCAGGCCCTTGGTGCCATCCCATGAGCCGCGCTTCAAAGCGCCTTCCAGCCCCCAATCATGGATGCCGTAGATATTGGTGAAAATCCGGTCCTTATCCTCGAGCATTACGGCCATTATGCATCCCCTCCGCTCTTACTGGATGAAACTGCACCGGCTTGCACCCGCTTGGAAAAATCCGTTTCAGCACCGGAGGCCAACACCTTTGCCTGCTCTATCCAGTTTTCGCGTGCGATCCGCCCCCTGAAAGCAAGCTGACTATCAATGAAAGCGATATTCTCGTCGGTCCATTGGGCTATCTGGGCAAAATGGAATACGCCAACCCCGTTGAGCTTTTGCTCGATCTTGGGGCCAACACCGCTGATTTCCTTCAGATTGTCCGCCTTGCCATCCAGAGGTTCACGCAGAAGCACCGGCATACCGCGATCTGGGCCGCTATCTGCTCCGTTATCCGGCTTGGAGGCATCGCCTGTCTTGTTTGGCGCCGCTTCTTGCTTAGCACCCTCTTCGGCTTCTTCTTCTGGCTCGTCGATTTCCGCGCCAAGCCCCCATTTGACACGGGAGCCATCATAAAGCGAAGGATCGGTAAGCGTTACAGGACCATCTACAGGAGCCGAGCCCTGTCGCCCGATTTGGCTCCCCGGAGTAACGGCCTCGCCAGTCGCGATCTTGTCAATCAGCTCTTCAAAAATCTCAGGCGTCAGATCCTCGTAGGTATCCTTGGAAATCTGGATCATGGGGGCATTCACACAGGCCCCGGCGCATTCGACTTCTTCCCAGGAAAAATCACCATCCTGAGAAAGCGCAAACGGCTTGGCGGCAATCTTGTTCTTGCAAACCCGGATCAGCTCCCCTGCACCACGCAGACGGCAAGGCGTCGTGCCACACACCTGTATATGGGCTTTCTTGCCCACCGGTTGCAGCTGGAACTGGGTATAGAAAGTAGCCACTTCCAACACGCGGATATAAGGCATCGACAGCATATCGGCCACATACTCGATCGCTGGCTGGGTCACCCAGCCTTCCTGCTCCTGCGCACGCATCAAAAGCGGAATCACCGCCGATGCCTGCCGTCCTTCAGGATATCGACCAATCACATTCCGGGCCCATTCGAGATTCTCCGCTGAGAATTCAAAGCTCTCCGGCTGTTCGCTATGCAGGCGACGGACACTCATGTCTGCCGTTCCTCGTTTCTGGTTCGGCCCGTCTCGCGCAGGAGGCAAGACCGATGTTAAAATCAGGGGCCTAACTGTGGCCCGAATTGTAATGACCTACCGGTCAACCTCGCCAAACACCAGATCAAGCGATCCGAGAATGGCAGACACGTCAGCAAGCTGGTAACCGCGAGACAAGAAGTCCATCGCGGAGAGATGCGCAAAGCCCGGCGCGCGAATCTTGCATTTATATGGCTTGTTCGTACCATCAGAGACGAGATACACGCCAAACTCGCCCTTGGGCGCTTCAACGGCGGCATAGACCTCACCGGCAGGAACATGGAAGCCTTCCGTATGCAGCTTGAAATGATTGATGAGCGCTTCCATGGAGCGCTTCATTTCATCGCGCCTTGGCGGCACGATCTTGTCATCCTCGGCGCAAATCGGTCCCTGCCCCTCGGGTTCGCGCAGCTTGGTGATGCATTGGCGCATGATCCGCACGGACTGGCGCATTTCTTCCATGCGCATCAGATAGCGATCATAATTGTCCCCATGCTTGCCAACAGGAATATCGAATTCCATTTCGCTGTAGCATTCATAAGGCTGACTTCTGCGCAAATCCCAAGGCACCCCGCATGAGCGCACCATGGTGCCGGAAAAGCCCCATGCCCAGGCGTCATCCAGCGCCACAACGCCGATATCAGCATTGCGCTGCTTGAAAATGCGGTTGTCGGTCAGCATCGTATCGATATCGTCAACCACCTTCAGGAAGGGATCACAAAAAGCTTCGATATCGTCAATCAGATCCTCCGGCAGATCCTGCCGCACCCCTCCAACACGAAAATAATTGGCATGCATGCGCGACCCGCTGGCCCGCTCATAAAAGACCATCAGCTTTTCGCGCTCTTCAAAGCCCCAAAGAATAGGAGTAAGCGCACCGACATCCATCGCTTGCGTGGTGATATTGAGAATATGATTGAGAATGCGCCCGATCTCGCAATAAAGAACACGGATCAGCTGGGCACGTCGCGGAACTTCCAGCTCCAAAAGGCGCTCTACAGCCATACAGAAAGCATGTTCCTGATTCATCGGCGCAACATAATCGAGCCGATCAAAATATGGCGTCGCCTGAGAATAGATCTTGTGCTCGATCAGCTTTTCGGTGCCACGATGCAGCAAGCCCACATGCGGGTCGACCCGTTCGACAATCTCGCCATTCAGCTCCAGAACCATGCGCAAAACGCCGTGAGCAGCCGGATGCTGGGGCCCGAAGTTGATGTTGAAATTTCTTACCTGCTTTTCAGCCATAGCGCGTCTATCCCCTCTCAGTCCCCATATCAGCCTTCGGCCTTTTCGTCTCCGGGAAGGACATAGTCCACGCCCTCCCAAGGACTGAGAAAATCAAAATTGCGAAACTCCTGTGCAAGTTTCACCGGCTCATAGACGACGCGTTTCTTCTCATCGTCATAATGCACTTCATAATATCCAGTGAGCGGAAAATCCTTGCGCAGCGGGTGCCCATCAAAGCCGTAATCGGTCAGCAGGCGGCGCAAATCCGGATGCCCGGAAAACAGGATGCCATACATGTCATAGGCTTCGCGCTCAAACCAGTTGGCGCCGGGAAAGACGCCACAGATAGAATCCACATAGCTTGTTTCATCCGTCGTGATCTTGATGCGAACACGCGCATTCTGCTTGGGGCTCAGCAGATGATAAACAACATCGAAACGCTCTTGCCTCTGAGGATAATCAACGGCGGTGAGATCTATGAAGGAGACGAATTTGAGACGAGGATCATCGCGCAGAAGCCGGATGACCTCAGTAATATCGGCACGCTTGGCATTCACGGTCAGTTCGCCAAAGGCAATCTTCCAATCAATGATTTTGCCATCCAATACCAATTCAATATAGTCACCGAGATCTCTTAATGTCTCGTCCATTATATCGTCCTCATAGAAGCCTAAACGGCTCTTTTCTCAGAATCGGCAGCCTTGGTCACGACGCCGATCAGCAATTCTTTCGTGCAGGCATCAGCGCTCGATCGATCCGGTGCGCCTGATCTTCTTTTGCAATAGCAATACGCCATACAGCAAAGCCTCTGCCGTTGGCGGGCAACCGGGCACATAAATATCGACCGGAACGACCCGGTCGCAGCCCCTCACAACACTGTAGGAATAGTGGTAATAGCCCCCGCCATTGGCGCAGGAGCCCATGGATATCACATAGCGGGGTTCCGGCATCTGGTCATAGACCTTGCGCAGGGCCGGAGCCATCTTGTTGGTCAGCGTGCCCGCAACAATCATCACATCAGACTGGCGGGGCGAACCGCGCGGCGCAAAACCGAAACGCTCGCAGTCATAGCGCGGCATAGACATTTGCATCATTTCAACCGCACAGCAGGCCAGCCCGAATGTCATCCACATCAGAGAGCCGGTCCGCGCCCAGGTGATCAAATCATCGGCAGCGGTAACGAGAAAGCCCTTATCGGAAAGATCTGCGCGCATCTGCGAGACAAACGGATCATCATGACCAACCGGCTTGCCTGTCTTGGGATCAAGAATGCCCTTGGGTTGCTGGGCGACCAGCGTCTGATTTCCTTCGCCTAGTCCCATTCAAGCGCCCCCTTCTTCCATTCATAAACAAATCCGACAGTCAGAATTGCCAGAAAAATCATCATAGATACGAAACCGAACAGTCCCAGATCGCCAAATGCCACCGCCCACGGAAAGAGAAAAGCCACTTCCAGATCGAAAATTATGAAAAGAATCGCCACCAGATAAAAGCGCACATCAAATGGCATGCGCGCATCATCAAAGGCATTGAAGCCGCATTCATAGGCTGAAAGCTTTTCCGGATCGGGATTTTTGAACGCCACGATAAAGGGAGATACAAGCAGGGCAAGACCGATAATCAGAGAGATGCCAATAAATATAATGATGGGAAGATAGTCTAAAAGCAGCTCTTCCATGATGGTCGGTCCTCTCGAATAGGGTCCTTCACTTGACGTAGCCAATAGGTGTCGGTCTAGGAGCAGCAAAATGTCAAGTAAAAACTGAGACAGGATAAAGGTTGCGGTCCTTGTACAACCTCGACCTTTGAACGCTTACCTCAGCAGAAACACTTAAGCAAGGGTCATCATTCAATTTTGTCGCAGATAGCGACTAACAGCGGAGATGACAACAGAACTGATGCACAGATCGAATCGCAAACTCAGAAACAACACGTACGACGAAGGTCAAACCACTTCCAAACCACAAACCGACACCAAGTGTCCTTGACATATTCACAATCCAAGCCTGTACTCATATGACACAAACACAAGGCACAGCCTCTCGTTCACCGGGCCTCACCAGCACGCGGATTTTATACTATAGTCGCAGTTTCTCCAAAATAAGTCTGTGAAAATCATGGATTCTATTGTAAGTCGGACGGCAAGTTTGATTTTTTTCGAGGCGAGAAGAAAAAAACTATTTAAGAGTCGCTGCACGGAATTTTCATAGGGCGACTGGATGCTCGCTCTCAGTCTTTTACGACGATCAACCAAAAATGAGGCTAGTCTGATGAAAACAGCAACAATCGGCTCCGCAATGATCGACATCATTACCATTGTTGCCGACAATGACATTGAGCGCATTTCCATGACCAATGCGCACAATTCATTTTTGATGCTCGAGCAAGGTCGCAAAATTGATGCGCTGAACATCTCCACCCATGTCGGCGGTGGTGCCATTAATGCTGCGGTTTCCTTGTCGCGTCTCGGCAATGAAGTAACACCAAATGTCAAAATCGGCGAAGACATTGAAGCAGAAATGGTTCGTCAGCTTCTTGAGCGCGAAAGCCTTTCCGATAAAGGGCTCATGACCACAGACAAGGCCATCACCGGTTGTTCCGTGATGATCGCCTCCCACGATCGCAACGCATCGATCTTCACCGCACGCGGCGCCAACTGCCGGGTTACCGATGATGATATCCATGAGGGGATCTTTGACGGGGCAGAATTGCTGCATATTGCACCGATGTCCAACGAGTCGGCCGAAGCCTTCCCGATGATCTGCCAGCGCGGCAAAGAAGCCGGCGCCTTTGTTGTTGCCAACCCGGGCGAACGTCAGATCAACCGTCGCGGTAAGGAATTTCTCGACACGGCAAAGAATATTGACCTGATCAACATCAACCGCGCCGAAGCCGAGTTGATGATGCCTGCCCTTCTGGACTATTCCAAGCATTCCAACATGCGCACCGTCCAGATGGACCAGAGCGCAACCAAGAGCCTGATGACCCGCGGCCTGATCATGGATCACGTCCACTGCTCTCTGTCCGGCTTCATGTCTCTTCTGATGTCCATCGGCCCTAAATTCATCCTCATCACAGATGGTACCGGCGGCGCTTATCTGGGCAGCGAGGAAGGCATTTATCATTGCCCGATCAAGAAAACCAACGTGCGTGGTACAGCTGGCGCAGGTGACGCATTCACCTCCACATTCGGCGCGATCCTTGGCGCAGGTTCAACACCTGAAAAAGCCCTGCAAATCGCAACCATCAACTCTTCCTCTGTTTGTGAATATGTTGATACCCAGAGCGGCCTGCTGACCATCGAAGAAGCAGAAAAACGCTGGGAAAATGACAAAAAGGATCTGCCTGTTTCTTTCTGGGCCTGGCAGGACTAAGTCCCCCACACCGAAAGCATTCAAAAAAAGGCCGCCGCAGCTCGCTGTGGCCTTTTTTGTACCCGTCTGCATAAGAAGGGAGCTTGAAACAGGAAAGCCCCCTTCAGAGGCGCTCTCAAGCCACAGCCCATCCATGTGCTAAAATAGGCATCTATAGAAGGCCGAGGGCGCAAAGAGGCACACGACTGAAACACCAAGAAAAAACGAAGAGGGAAAAATAAAAAAAAGCCGCTCTCGCGGCCACCATGTCACAACATTGTCAACTATATATGTCATGAGAAAATGGCGAGAATGACGGGACTCGAACCCGCGACCTCCGGCGTGACAGGCCGGCGCTCTAACCAACTGAGCTACATCCCCACATTTCATGCCAACAATCAAATCTGATCATCAGCGCGGTTTCGGGATGGCGAGAATGACGGGACTCGAACCCGCGACCTCCGGCGTGACAGGCCGGCGCTCTAACCAACTGAGCTACATCCCCATTTACCCGAACCACACTTGGGCGCCGCCGAAGCGACTGTTCCGTGTGGAGTGGCGCTGAAATACGACGCGAGCGATGGTAAGTCAAGCGCATTGGAAATTCTTTTTGTGAAAACTTCACAGCCCTTTTGCAGAACCGGCCTATTCCTGCGGTTTCCCTTGTTGGAAACCTGATTTTATCCAAAGGCACGATCCCGGAGCAGAGCAAAAAAGAAAGGCACCAATGGTAAAATTATCCAACAAGATCAGAAACAACACTCTTTCCGATGACATGAAGTCAGAGATTCCCACACGGAAAATCTGGAGGCATCAATCTTACACCTCGATTTCCCCAGAGAAAGATTTCAACTGTCATTTTTTTGTTGCATGCTTGGCACGCAGCCTCTAAAAGCAGCTCACGCACATTGGCGTACGGGTGATTAGCTCAGCTGGTTAGAGCATCTCGTTTACACCGAGAGGGTCGGGAGTTCGAATCTCTCATCACCCACCATCTTCCAAGCTTTCATATGCTGAAAGCGTTCGGAGCCATCCTGATGGGTTGGCAAAGATATGGTCGTGATACAATGTGCATTAGGCGCTCCCAAAAGAACGCCGCTCACTATAGATAAGTGATCGTAGTGAATTGATTTGTGGGTGATTAGCTCAGCTGGTTAGAGCATCTCGTTTACACCGAGAGGGTCGGGAGTTCGAATCTCTCATCACCCACCATTTGCCAACCGTCCCCTTCTCAAGTGCCTTTTGATATAGGCTGCTCTTGCGTTTGACAAACAAGCGGCATTCTTGCTCGAACTCACCACAGGCCTTGAAAAATAAAGCCCCCCATTGACGAATGAGAGGATCGACGTCCTTTGCCGTGTCCTGCCCCTTAAAGATTCTGAGAGACCTTCAGCTGGCACGCCGTTTGCTACGACGCTCATGTTTCAATGAATTGTCAAAAGGCTAACAGGACGTTCCCATGAGTATGTCAGTTGAGAGTACAGCCACAGGCTCCACTCGCCCGCCCCAGTCTCACCCCCATAAAGCCCCCTCTTCTCCATTCAGTCTGATATCACAAGGCGAACAGACTTCCGCAGAAAGTGGCGCTTCTCAAAAGAACAAGCCTCAATCAGCGCTCTCAGCTGCCACAGCCCAAGTCTTGCTCGAAATGCTGCAGGCAGCAACCCCGGTAGACACCTCCACCCAAAAATCCGGCACTGACACTATTGCCAAGACCAAATCTGCCTACACGGAAAATATTGCAGGGAATAAAAATGCAACCTCAGCGCACGGTGCTGCTTCTGGTGTAAACACAGGCACGACACCCACCGTAGAAAAAGCCAATGGCCTAAACGTCATTACGTCGGGGCATAGCCTTGACGCCAGAGAAGGCATTTCCTTCTTTGAAACAATTGACAGTTCAGACTGGGATATGGACGCCTTCAACGTCGCGGCAGAAACAGCGAATCGTGACTATACAATAACAGTGGAATCAACCACGCCAGCAGAGGCGTTACCCACGGACGCCGTCTCCATCTATGCAGACATTGATCTCTTTCACACCGATGGTACCCGCGGCCTTGAATGGACCACAGACCCCGAGCATATGCGGGACTATGTGAACAAAGGCGTGGATGAACTGGTGGATATCATAAATGCAGAAAAAGAACTGCAGGCCAAATATGGCGATGACGTCAAACTGATCTACAGCCATCAGGACAAGGGATACATCATGCTGACGCCAGATGATGGCCAGTATAAAAACCATGATTTTGCAAGCGATGCGATCGCCAAATCACTGGCGCACCAGAATGGGCGATCCGCCCAATCCGATCTCATCCTTCAGCGCCTGAAAGAACACGGTTACGCCTGATTCTATTGGAAAGCCCATGCTGAGCGGCTCTCAATTCCACGCGCAGGGAAAGAGAGAGCCGCCAGCCGAATTCTGAGAAGTCAACACCTGAGCGCATCAGGCCACATGATGGCGCAGCGACTTCAGGAAGGCATGAACAGCTTTTTCCGTGCCCTGCCCCTCAAAGCCCTCCAAAAGCTCCTCAGTCCAGCCCTCAGGCGGCTCCAGATCACTCATGAGTGCATCATAGCGATCCATTTCCTCATAGGTGAGCGGCAACCTTGAAGCGGCATCAAGCAGCCCCAGCAACTCGTGCACCTTCAGCATGATTACGAAAGCCCGAGTCATGGGGTCAACAAGCTTGGGATCATCGCGCCAATTGCGACCGCCAAAAACCTCTTGTGTCACCCGTTGCCCGGCTCCCAGGCAATCAAAATGCATACAACCCCGATAGCCCTGCTGCTCGCGCTCTTCGTAGATCTTGCAAGTCTGGCAATCAGACAATTGCGGGCAAGGCTCTCCGTTTGGCTTGTTGATCGGAAAATCATCCGATTTGTCAAACGCCAGACAGATGCAACAAAGCGCAGCACAAGTCTCGCAGTCGGGCTTCAGCAACGTTTCGGTCATGGTCCACCTTTCGGTTTCTTCCTGTGCGTCTCGCCAATAAGGAAGACCTAAGGCAAAAGATGCCACAGGAGTATATCGGTCCTTTGCGGCGCCTGCTGGTCAGGAGAACGCCGCCATGGTTCAGATGCCGCTTATACAGCATTCCTTAAACGTAAAAACCCCCAGTCCTGTTCGAACCGGGGGTCAAATTCTTGATGCAGTGTAAAATATACCGCGCTTATTTGCTGTTAACAGCGTCCTTCAGACCTTTGCCAGCCTTGAATTTAGGCGTTTTGGAAGCAGGGATCTGAATGGTGTCACCGGTGCGAGGGTTACGACCTTCAGTCGCAGCACGTTCGGTTACGGAAAAGTTGCCAAAGCCGATGATACGGACTTCGTCGCCACTTTTCAGTGTATCAGACACGATGTCAAACAGCGCATCAACCGCTTCGCCAGCCTGAGCTTTGGTGAGATCTGCTTTTTCCGCAACAGCAGAGATCAGTTCGTTCTTGTTCATATTATCTTCCTTTTCGGTTCAATCGCAAAAGCTCATGGTCCTTCGCAATGCTTCACCACTAAGAATCAACACACCTTGGGAAATACCAGACGCGGAATGCGACAATCTGGCGAATTGGGTCAGAAATCAAGAGGGAATTTCGCAGAAATCAGCCATTTCTGTGGGTTTAAACAGGAATTAACAGATACAAAACGAAAAAAGGCCCTTCCTACACAGGAAGGGCCTCAATTTTTCTTATTTGTTACAAACCGTGGGCGCCAAAGCGAGCGGGAAAACCCGACCGATTCTGCCGATTTTAGTGCGCAACCGAAGCGTTTTCCTCACTTTCGGACTTAACACTAGGATCTGGCATCTGGCTTTCGTCCCACTCGATCGGCTCCAGCTTTCCAACCAGCGCCTTTTCGAGAACCTGACCAACATTGTTGACCGGAATGATCTCCATGCCGTTTTTGACATTGTCCGGAATATCGACAAGGTCTTTGGCATTTTCCTCAGGGATAAGAACCGTCTTGATGCCGCCGCGCAGCGCAGCAAGCAGTTTTTCTTTCAAACCACCGATCGGCAGCACGCGACCACGCAAGGTGATCTCGCCCGTCATCGCAATATCCTTGCGGACCGGAATACCGGTCATCAGGGACACGATAGCGGTTGCCATGGCGATACCGGCAGAAGGACCGTCTTTCGGCGTTGCCCCTTCCGGCACGTGAACATGGATGTCTTTCTTGTCGAACAATGGAGGCTCGACACCAAAGTCCACCGCACGCGAACGCACATAGGAGGCAGCGGCCTGAATCGATTCCTTCATCACGTCGCGCAGGTTGCCCGTTACGGTCATCTTGCCTTTACCAGGCATCATGACGCCTTCAATGGTCAGCAATTCGCCGCCCACTTCCGTCCATGCAAGCCCGGTGACAACACCAACCTGATCCTCGGCATCGATTTCACCAAAGCGGAACCGTGGCACACCGAGATAATCCTCGATATTCTCGACAGTAACGTCGATCTTTTCGAGTTTCTTCATGATCAGATCCTTGGTCACCTTTCGCCCAAGCTTCATCAACTCACGCTCAAGGTTACGCACACCGGCTTCGCGGGTGTAGCGCTGAACAATCAGGCGCAGAGCCTCATCACTCAGGCTGAACTCACCTTCCTTGAGGCCATGATCTGACATGGCTTTTGGCAACAGGTGGCGCCGCGCAATTTCGACCTTCTCATCTTCGGTGTAGCCTGCGATGCGAATGACTTCCATACGGTCCATCAAGGGAGCTGGAATATTGAGCGTGTTTGCCGTCGTAATGAACATCACGTTGGAGAGGTCATATTCCACTTCCAAATAATGATCTACGAAGGTGCTGTTCTGTTCCGGATCAAGCACTTCAAGCAGAGCAGAAGACGGATCACCACGGAAGTCCATGCCCATCTTGTCGATCTCGTCGAGAAGGAACAGAGGGTTGGCCTTCTTGGCCTTCTTCATGGACTGGATCACCTTGCCCGGCATAGAGCCAATATAGGTCCGGCGATGACCGCGGATTTCCGCTTCATCACGCACACCACCAAGGGCCATACGCACAAACTCGCGACCGGTCGCCCGGGCAATCGACTTGCCAAGCGAGGTTTTACCAACACCCGGAGGGCCAACCAGACACAGAATCGGACCTTTCAGCTTGTTGGTACGCTTTTGCACCGCAAGATACTCGATGATCCGTTCCTTGACCTTTTCAAGGCCATAGTGATCGATATCCAGCACCTCTTCGGCTTTCTCTAGGTCCACCTTAACGCGGGATTTCTTGCTCCATGGAATACCCAGCAGCCAGTCAAGATAGTTGCGCACGACAGTCGCCTCAGCGGACATCGGGCTCATCTGCTTGAGCTTCTTCAGCTCGGCCTCGGCCTTTTCCTTGGCTTCCTTAGAAAGCTTGGTCTTCTCGATAGCCTGTTCCAGCTCGCGAATCTCGTCCGCGCCTTCCTCGGAATCACCCAGCTCCTTCTGAATGGCCTTCATCTGCTCATTCAGATAATATTCGCGCTGGGTTTTCTCCATCTGGCGCTTGACGCGACTGCGAATGCGCTTTTCGACCTGTAGAACGGAGATTTCACTCTCCATCAGGCCAAGCACCTGTTCCAGACGTTCGATCACGCTGACAATACCCAGAATTTCCTGCTTTTCCTGAATCTTGATTGCAAGATGGGAAGCCACGGTATCAGCCAGCTTGGAATAGTCATCGATCTGGGACACAGCCCCGATCACTTCAGGTGAAACCTTCTTGTTCAGTTTCACATAATTCTCGAATTCGGTCGCAACGGACCGTGCCAGCGCTTCGACTTCAACCCGTTCGCCGTCTTCATCATGCAGCACCGTTGCCGTTGCTTCATAAAGATCATCGCGTTTGGTAAAGTCGCCAAGCTTGGCCCGGTTCACGCCTTCGACAAGCACCTTCACAGTGCCATCAGGCAGCTTGAGCAGCTGCAACACGGTTGCCAGCGTACCGATTTTAAAGATGTCCTCGGGGGCAGGATCATCGTCGCCGGCATTCATTTGTGTAGCCAGCAATATCATCTTGTCAGACTGCATCACTTCTTCCAGAGCGCGAATGGATTTTTCGCGTCCGACAAAAAGCGGAACAATCATATGTGGAAAGACAACGATGTCTCTCAGTGGCAAGACCGGATAAGTATCCGAAGCCATTGGGTTGGCTGCGCCAATCGCAGGTCCTTCGGTCATGCTTTCCTACCTTTCTTGGATCATTGACCCTTCCCGTCAGAGACAGGGTACATCTGCGGCCCTTGGCCCGCAATAAAGCCGACACATAGTCCTACGCTCAAAATGAGCCGCTGGACCAAAAAACGTCATCGGCATATGAACAGGGTGAGACTCACACACAAACAAAACCGCCTCACGGTACCATTTAGTTGGGGCTTCGCTACAAGCTTTTCAAGCCACTTCACAAACCCTTCCCCACTTTGTGAAAAAAGACGTGCAACAATGACTTTTCCAGCCAGCGAAGTGTCGGTTATGCATTGCAAGAAAAGCACCAGACATGCGCTTGCGAACCGACAAAAAAGGCGACCCAAGGCCGCCCTTTGATTTCCTTGAGAAAAAGAACGACCACTCAGGCAGATGTCGGCTCGGCTTCGCTCTTCATATCACCATAGATATAGAGCGGACGTGCCTCGCCTTTGACCACATCGCCAGAAATGACCACTTCTTCAACACCTTCAAGCCCTGGAAGCTCATACATTGTATCAAGCAGGATGCCTTCCAGAATCGAACGCAAACCACGAGCGCCGGTTTTACGCTCGATAGCCTTGCGAGCCACGCCGCGCAGGGCGTCTTCGTGGAATGACAAGCGAACGCCTTCCATTTCAAACAGAGCCTGATACTGCTTCACGATCGCATTTTTCGGCGCTGTCAGGATGGAGACAAGAGCATCTTCATCCAGATCCTCAAGCGTTGCCAGAACAGGCAGACGGCCGACAAATTCAGGAATCAAACCGAATTTGAGCAGATCCTCAGGTTCCAGTTCCTTGAACAGCTCACCGGTGCCGCGCTCGTCAGGGTCTTCCACCTTGGCTGCAAAGCCGATGGAACTTTCAACACCACGGGCAGAAATGATCTTGTCCAGACCTGCGAAAGCACCACCACAGATAAACAGGATATTGGACGTATCCACCTGCAGGAACTCCTGCTGCGGATGCTTGCGCCCACCCTGCGGCGGAACAGACGCCACGGTGCCTTCCATGATCTTCAACAAGGCCTGCTGCACGCCCTCACCCGACACATCACGGGTGATGGAAGGATTATCGGACTTGCGCGAAATCTTGTCGATCTCGTCGATATAGACAATGCCTCGCTGGGCCTGCTCGACATTATAGTCAGCAGCCTGAAGCAGTTTCAGAATGATATTCTCGACGTCTTCACCAACATAGCCAGCTTCGGTCAGGGTTGTTGCATCGGCCATTGTGAAAGGCACATCCAGAATGCGCGCCATGGTCTGGGCAAGGAATGTCTTGCCGCAACCCGTCGGGCCAATCAACATGATGTTGGATTTGGCAAGCTCGAGATCAGTCGTTTTCTTGCCGTGAGCAAGACGTTTGTAATGGTTGTGAACGGCGACAGAAAGAACCTTCTTCGCCCGACCCTGCCCAATTACATAATCGTCAAGCACATCGCAAATTTCCTGCGGCGTCGGAATCCCGTCCTTGGATTTGACCATCGAAGATTTGTTTTCTTCGCGGATGATATCCATGCACAGTTCAACGCATTCATCACAAATGAAAACCGTCGGACCCGCAATCAGCTTGCGCACTTCATGCTGGCTTTTGCCACAGAAGGAGCAGTAGAGCGTATTTTTGCTATCACCACCACCAGCCTTGCTCATGTATGTGCCTCTTTTTTCGTTGCAGTCGGCAGCCTCTCATAGATTACCGACCTTCTAGTTTAAATTGCTCGGCAACGTCTGCAAGCAAAATAAACCCAAACTCCCTGACGACAGAAGCATAAATTAGCCAAATTCAGCTATCAGCCGCCAGATTTATGAAAGCATGTACCCGAAAAGATCAATATAGGTTTAACAGTGTCTTTTCGGAATGCCTGAATCCGGCCAGAGTGAGTATGTTCAAATACCTTAGCCGGATCGACGCGGACCTTAATCCTTGTCTTTGTCTTTCGATTCTTCAGGCGCAAGCGAGTTGCGATTCTCGACAACTTTGTCGACAAGCCCCCAGTCTTTTGCCTCGGTTGCGGTCATGAAATGGTCGCGATCCAGTGTCTTGTCGACGGTTTCATAATCCTGCCCGCAATGTTTTACATAAACTTCGTTCAGGCGACGCTTCATTTTCAGAATGTCTTCAGCATGGCGCTGGATATCAGACGCCTGCCCCTGAAAACCGCCAGAAGGCTGATGCACCATGATGCGCGCGTTCGGAAGCGCAAAGCGCATATCCTTTTCGCCAGCGCACAACAGCAGCGAGCCCATGGAGGCTGCCTGCCCAAGGCAAAGCGTTGCGACAGGAGGCTTGATAAACTGCATGGTGTCATAAATGGACATGCCCGCAGTGACCACGCCACCCGGAGAGTTGATGTAAAGCGAAATTTCTTTCTTGGGGTTATCCGCTTCAAGAAAAAGCAGCTGGGCGCACACAAGAGCGGCCATATGATCTTCAATCGGACCCGTGATAAAGATGATGCGTTCCTTCAAAAGGCGTGAATAGATGTCATAGGCGCGTTCACCGCGGTTTGACTGTTCCACCACCATTGGAACCAGATTCATAGTGAGATCGAGAGGATCTTTCATTCGTCTTTCCTTATCAACACCAATTGGGCACAGGCGTCATCTACCCTCTGCACCGCACGCCAAACCTTAAACACTAACGCTGAATAAGGCCATCTGGTGACAAGAGCCACCAATTTCGATCACGCCCAGCAAAAAAACGATTCTTTCGCAAAGGCAACGCCAGGCACAGATCACCCATGCCACGGCTTGTCTCCCACCCTTATGAAACGCGCAGTCTGGAACAATCGAGAATCACGAGAACGGACCATTTTCATTCCATTAGCACTGCGAGGATGAATATTTTACTGACAAATACTCAAAGAGTGGGAATCAGTTGATCATAATGTCGCACCAAAACCCTATCTGGTAAAAGCAGGGCATGACCAGCCTATTCACTTTCTAAAATGAATAGATATGGTTAAGCGGGATAAATTCAACATGTTGTAAACAACAAAGACGCCCACCGTCTAAAACGGCAGGCGTCTTGATCTTTTGTCAAAGGAATGGTCAGACCTTATTCTTCGTCTTCAGTGACCATTTTCTCCAGCTCTTCCTTGGTTACGGTCTTGTCTTCAACCTTCACCAGCTCAAGCAGATAGTCGACAACTTTTTCTTCGAAGATCGGCGCACGAATGGAAGCCAGAGCTTCTGGGGTCTTCGTGTAATATTCGAACACCTGACGTTCCTGACCGGGGAACTGCTGAGCACGCTGCATGATGCCGCGCTGCACTTCTTCGTCAGAAACAGTGATTTCGTTTTTCTCGCCAATTTCGGAAAGAACCAGACCAAGACGAACACGACGCTCTGCGATGGTTTTGTATTCTTCCTTGGCTTTTTCTTCGGTGGTATCTTCGTCTTCGAAGGTTTTGCCAGCTTCGTTCATTTCAGCTGTAACCTGACGCCAGATATTCTCGAATTCCTGTTCCAGAAGGGTCGGCGGAACGTCAAATTTGTGCAGCTCGTCCATTTTGTCGAGCAGCTGACGCTTAACGCGCTGACGGGTCATCTGACCATACTGGGAAACGATCTGATCCTTGATCAGCTCTTTGAGCTTCTCAAGAGATTCGATACCAAGCTTGGTTGCAAATTCATCGTCCAGTTCCAGCTCGCCAGGAGCCTGAACTTCTTTGACCTTCACTTCGAATTCAGCGTCTTTGCCAGCAAGATGCTCAGCGCCATATTCTTCAGGGAATTTCACTTTAACAACGGTTTCATCGCCAGCAGCAAGGCCGACGAGCTGTTCTTCAAAGCCCGGAATGAACTGACCGGAGCCGAGAACCAGCTGACCATTTTCGTCAGCACCGCCTTCAAAGGCTTCACCGTCGATCTTGCCCAGATAGGACATGACAACGCGATCGCCATCTTCAGCTTTGCCTTCTTTGGTTTCGAAAGGACGGGAGCTTTCAGCGATCTGGCCGAGACGTTCCTCGACTTCGCTTTCCTCAACATCCACAACCGGGCGCTCGACTTCAACGCCAGAAACGTCGGCAACTTCGATGGTCGGCAGCACTTCATAGATGATGGTGAAGTCCAGATCAGCCTGACCATCCATGATTTTAGCCGCTTCGGCTTCATCTTCGGTCAGTTTATACTGAGGCTGCATGGCCGATTTTTCGTTGCGCTCTTCCAGAGTGGCCCGAGTGGTCTCGTTGATCAGCTCCTGAATGATTTCACCCATCAGGGCTTTACCATGCAGTTTACGAACATGAGATGCCGGCACCTTGCCTGGGCGGAAGCCGTTAATTCGGATCTGACCCTTGATTTCATCAATTTTGGCGACCAGCTTGGCTTCGAGATCAGAAGCAGGAACCACGACGTTCAGTTCGCGTTTCAGACCTTCGGACAGGGTTTCAGTAACCTGCATATCAATCTGCTTTCGTTCTTTGTCAAATTCAGTTTGGTTCGAGGCGCGCCAAACAGGTCGAACATTCTAACAGGTTCGGTGCGTCCAATTTCGTATCAATTTACTGTCGTCAAACAGTCTCACGCCTGCCATTACCAACAAAGACAGGCCGCGACGGGGCCAAGAGCCTTCCATCTTGCGGCCTACACATGTCTCTCCCTCTTTTTCAAGGTGACCTGAAAAAGAGAAGCTATGGTACGGGTGGAGGGACTTGAACCCCCACGGCTCTCGCCACCAGAACCTAAATCTGGCGTGTCTACCAATTCCACCACACCCGCACAGCGCGGCGCCTGTTGCGCCAGCAAATCGAGCGGAGCCTCTATAACACCCGATATGAAAAGCGCAAAGGAAAATTCACAAAAAGTGCAAAATTCCCCACGGCGTTGGGGGTATCAAGTGAAATTTTCTACAAAAACCACCACTCTCAGCGACCGGTCCACAGCCTGATCGGCTGTCAGCCCCATTTTATCCACCAAAGCAACCTGTCCGAGAGAGCACAAGGATTGGACGATTGGAGCAAGGTGAAAAAGGAGAGGAAAACCCCTCCCCTTCAAAGCCTTCAATCATCATCACCAAAGCTATCCAGATCGGGGCCTGTGCCGTCCGGATCATAGTCCTCAAACAAGGCTTCGTAGACTTTTGGCAACACCTCGATAAGGTCTTCGGAAATCAGCCCCGGCCCAAGGGAAGACCCCGCCTGACTATGCAGCCAGACAGCCGCAGAGGCTGCATCAAACGCAGGCATCCCTTGCGCCATCAGTCCTCCGACAATACCAGCCAGCACATCACCACTCCCTGCGGTTGCCAGATAAGGCACACCTTGAGAATGGATGACAGCATAGCCATCCGGGCTGGCAACCACCGTATCGGCACCCTTAAGAATAATGACCGCACCGGAGCGCTGAGACGCAGCCGCCGCGCAGTCGAGCTTCGAGAGCCGTTTCTCTTCTCTCATGCGATAGGAGAGATCCGGGAACAGGCGCGCAAATTCCCCTTCATGCGGGGTGAGAATCAGTCGCCCCGATTGCGCTGCCGGAGAATCATGCATCATGGTCATGCACATGGAGCCCGCCGCCACACCCTCGGCAAAACAGGTGATCGCGTCTGCATCGAATAGCAGCCCCATATCAAGCCCCAACGCCTGTTCGATCAAACGTTGCTGGTCGCCTCCCGTCCCGAGCGCAGGCCCGGCCACCAATATATCGCAATCCCGCTTATCAAAGAGCCCATCCAGAGATCCGGTAACCGTCATCGGCTCAATCATGATGGAGGTCAACTGTTGGGCAACAAATTGAGCTGCGTCTTGTGGTGGTGCCAAAGTAACAAGCCCAGCCCCTGCCCTAAGCGCCGCGCGCGCCGCAAGCCGCGCAGCACCGCTATGCAAGGCACCTCCGCTCAACACAACACAATGGCCGCGGTGAAATTTATGGTCGGCCAATCGTTCGGCCTGGATAATATCAAGCGGCTTGAGCGCCTCTGGCCAATTTCCCAACCAGAGAGCAGGCCCGTTTTCAAAAGCGCAGCAGCCGGTTTCTTCCAGAACGTCCGCATCAATACCAATATCGACCACCAGAATCCGCCCGCAGGCCGCCTTGCCCGGATAGAGCAGATGTCCCGGTTTCTTGCGAAAGAAGGTGACCGTTTGATCGGCCCGCACAGCAGTCCCGCCAATCTGACCACTCGCTCCCTCGACACCGCTTGGCAAATCCACAGAAAGAACGGGCAAGCCACTCATGTTGAGGGCATCAATCAATTCGGCAACTTCGCCCGTAACCGGACGATCAAGGCCAGCGCCAAACATGGCATCAATCACGATGTCGGAATCATCCCAGAGGCTGGCCGAGAGAGCATATACCTCATCCCCCCATTCTTCAGCTGCCTGCCGGGCATCCCCCTTGAGGTCCTCCACCTCAACGGAACAGCCGATAATGACACTCCAGCCCTCTTCTTCCAGAAGCTGCGCCGCAACGAATCCGTCACCACCATTATTTCCCGGTCCGCAGAGAATACAGACCATCCCGGAAGCGCCCGAGCCGGTTTTCCGCTCCAGAAGATCAATAGCAGCGGTCGCAACGGCCTGCCCCGCGCTTTCCATCAACTGATACCCGTCAACGCCCCCTTCAATGGTCAGGCGATCCGCCTCTCCCATTTGCGCTGGCGTTAGAATTTCAACAGCGGTTTCACTCAACTCTGACATCCCAGATATTCCTCAAAAAGACGCCCCGCCAGATATCTGGCAAAAGGCCTGACAACGCGCATTGCGAAGCATTTGACTCTCTTTGGAAATCTATAGCCAGAAAAGAAAAACAACAATCGCGCATTCAACAATTGCCCCGCATTTATTGCTTTATGCGAAGGACGCGACCTCAAATTGCAAAATCAGGCCAGAACGAGCGGCATGTTAACGAATGGATCGTGCAAAAGGCGATGGCCCGACACGGCAAACAGACACATAAAGAGCCGCTTTTAAACACCTAATCAGTGCCTTGATATTATGCAAAAAGGGCGCACCCCATGAGGAAATGACCTAAAAGTGACCATTGAGGTCTCCAAATCAGATAGGCAACGGAACCGTTCAATGATCAAAAATACACCAATTGCCTATTTTTACATCATTTCATTTCCCCAAAATGCCTCAAAATTCGACCCTTAGGTACTGGTGAAGCCCGGGTTTTCCTGCTTTTATTCCGAACAACACAATTGGCACGTAGAATGCATAATTTTTCACAAACCGGAAAGCGGCTGAAGATGTCCCATAGGGCTTCGGATGACTGAGGCAATCCGGCTCAAAAGTTAACCAGGGTGTGATTGAGCGGTTGCAGATCGATCCTTGGTTGATAGAGGCTCCAAAGCACAAATAGTTTGGGAAAGCGAACAGTCATGAAAAAGATCGAGGCAATTATCAAACCTTTCAAACTCGATGAAGTCAAAGAGGCTCTGCAGGAAGTTGGTTTGCAGGGTATCACAGTGATCGAAGCAAAAGGGTTTGGCCGGCAGAAAGGTCACACCGAACTGTATCGCGGCGCAGAATATGTCGTCGATTTCCTTCCCAAAGTGAAGGTCGAGGTCATCCTCGCCGAAGAGCAGGTCGATGATGCCGTGGAAGCAATCCAGAAGGCAGCCCAGACTGGCCGCATCGGCGACGGCAAGATCTTCATTTCCACTATTGAGCAAGCCATTCGCATTCGGACCGGGGAAACCGGCAACGACGCCATCTAATTCAAGAACACAACGCCACTGGCTGTCCCGGCCAGAGGCGTACAAAAATACCTTCCAAGGGACAATAAATCACCTTCCAAGGGAACAGTTCAGACTCAAGCGGGAAATCGGAAGAACGGAGTGCAAGACGTTGGCCATTTCCCAATTTACAGACAGTAAAGGATACTGGAATGAGCACACCAGCTGAAATCGTCAAATTGATCTCAGATCAGGACGTCAAATATGTTGACATCCGCTTTACCGACCCGCGCGGTAAATTGCAGCACGTAACCGTTATTGAAGACCAGGTCGATGAAGACTTCCTCGAAGAAGGCTTCATGTTTGACGGCTCCTCTATCGCCGGCTGGAAATCCATTGAAGCTTCTGACATGAAGCTGATGCCAGACTGCAACAGCGCTTACATCGATCCGTTCTATGCAGAAAAAACCCTCTGCATCCACTGTTCTGTTGTTGAGCCTGATACCGGCGCGCCTTACGAACGCGACCCACGCGGCACCGCTGAAAAAGCCGAAGCTTATCTGAAAGCATCCGGCATCGGGGACGTATCTTACTGGGGACCGGAAGCTGAATTCTTCCTGTTTGACGATGTCCGTTTTGCCAACAGCATGAACAAGGTGTCCTACGAAGTGGACGCAATCGACGCTTCCTGGAACACCGATTCCGAATATGAAACCGGCAACACCGGTCATCGTCCGGGCGTTAAAGGCGGCTACTTCCCTGTAAACCCGACCGACTATGCTCAGGACATCCGCTCCGAGATGCTTTCCACCATGAAATCTCTCGGCATGAAGGTTGACAAGCATCACCACGAAGTGGCCTCTTGCCAGCACGAACTGGGCCTGATTTTCGATAGCCTCACCAAGCAGGCTGACGAGCTGCAGAAATACAAATATGTCATCCATAACGTTGCACAGGCATATGGCAAATCCGCCACCTTCATGCCCAAGCCAATCTATGGCGACAACGGCACCGGCATGCACTGCAACATGTCCATCTGGAAAGACGGCAAGCCGCTCTTTGCTGGCGACAAATATGCCGATCTGTCCGACGAAGCCCTGTATTTCATCGGTGGTATCCTGAAGCATGCAAAAACCCTGAATGCTTTCACCAACCCATCGACCAACTCCTACAAGCGTCTGATCCCGGGCTTTGAAGCTCCGGTTCTGCGTGCCTATTCCGCACGTAACCGTTCTGGCTGCATCCGTATTCCTTGGACCGAATCTCCAAAGGCAAAACGCGTTGAGGCTCGCTTCCCGGATCCGTCTGCCAACCCGTATCTCTGCTTCTCCGCACTGCTGATGGCTGGCCTTGACGGCATCAAGAACAAGATCCATCCGGGCGATGCAATGGACAAGAACCTGTATGATCTGCCTGCAGAAGAGCTCGAAGGGATCCCGACCGTTTGCGGTTCCCTGCGTGAAGCCATCGAATGCCTCAAGGCTGATCATGACTTCCTGCTGGCTGGCGATGTCTTCACCAAAGACCAGATCGACGGTTACATCGAACTGAAGGAAGAAGAAATCCAGCTGTTCGAACACACCCCACATCCGGTTGAATTCGCAATGTACTACAGCTGCTAATCCCAGTGCCTGGCACCGCCAAACACACTGGAAGCAAAATATATGAAGGGCCGGTTTTTACCGGCCCTTTTTATTGAACTCAATTGCATAGGCTAGCCAGGAATCAAACCTTGCCCGCGTTCAGCGACAAGCCAGGTTCCATTAATTTGCCTCTTCCATTGCCTGCCAGCCATGGAGCATTTTGCGAGCGCCCCAATCATAGGTAAAATAATAGCCAGCCGGTGGCGGGGTGAATTCCTGTCCGATTCCCTGACCAGCCAAGTAACAGAAGAGCAGCGCCCCAACGCGCCCATGGCCGACCATCAGCACATCCCCATGCATACCGCTTGTCAGCACCCGTTCCATGGCTGAAAGATAGGCTGCGGCGATACGATCCTGCGCATCCATTGCCGCCTCTCCACCTTCAGCGGCAAGATCCTGTGGCTTGCAAAAAATCTGTTTGAAGCGCGCCAACAGCCCCGTCTTGGGCAAAATTCCAGTCACCCAGTTATCGCTCTCGTCCATTTCCGCATCGGCAACGGGCTGAACAGAGAGGCGCTCCCCGATTATGGATGCGGTTTGGCGGGCCATGCTCTGAGAACTGGAGAAAATATAGGCCGTCCCCTCAAGCAAACCGCTCGCGGCGAACGCTTCGGCATAAGCATGCCCCGTGTCGTCAAGCTGCCAAGCGCTCGAAGGAGAAGACGAATCTTGCAAAACCTGAGGGTGGATCAGATATCGAACCAACATGAGGAATGCCCAACCGGTCGGGGCTGCACATCAGACAGGCAAAACAGCGCGGCCCTAGATCAAGAGGAAGAACAGGGCAAGCAAACATGTCGCCGTAGCATTAAGCCATGGCGGCATGCCTGAAACATCCTGATATTGCATCCGCGCTCTATCGGCCCTGTAAAGGCTTGATTTCAGCTCAAACACCGAGGTTCGCAGATTGTCAATTTCAGCCTCAACCTGTTCCATGAAATATCCGTTTGTTTTGTCCCCATAGGTTCCAAATCTACGGGGCAAATAGTTAACAAAGATTAACCATGATTTGAAACTTTTCCCTCGGCTAGAGCAGAAAGTATCTGCGGATGAATAGGTTTGTACAATATGTTCCAGACAAGTCATTCCAAAGGCCCTCAATCGGTCTTTCGGGCCTCTGGAGGCCAGAATTCCGCGCGGATTCACATTTCCTTGCAGCGGACACTTGACCCGTGCGCATTAGCAAAAGACATTGTGAGAACGAACAAGAGCCTGATTCGCGCCGTTTATCGCGCATCATTCGCACTTGCGAACAGCCCGAAAACTGTTAAGACCGAACGAAAAGGCTCGGTAGCGTTCACCTTTCTCGTTACCGAGACCACAACTGTCCTGTCGGAACCTAAGAGTAGTCTATGTCTGCGTCTGACGATCTTTTTGCCTCTGTGCCAACACCCAAGGGCGGCCGCACCCCCGCCCCCAAAGCCGCATCTGCGGCTCCGGCCACCCCAAAACCGAAATCCGGAAACAGTGCTGCGCCATCTGTTCCGGGGGTAAAGGCTGACTATACGGCAGCAGACATTGAAGTTCTCGAAGGTCTGGAGCCCGTGCGCCGCAGGCCCGGCATGTATATCGGCGGTACTGACGAAAAGGCGCTGCATCACCTGTTTGCCGAGATCATTGACAACTCCATGGACGAGGCCGTCGCCGGCTATGCTTCATGGATCGAGGTCGAGCTCTTACCGGACAATGTCATCACCGTGACCGATAACGGCCGCGGCATTCCTGTCGATCCGCATCCAAAATTTCCCAACAAATCTGCGCTGGAAGTTATTCTGACGACCTTGCATGCGGGTGGCAAATTCGATTCGGCCGTTTATGAAACATCCGGCGGCCTGCATGGCGTGGGCGCATCTGTGGTCAACGCCCTTTCCGAAAGCATGGTGGTGGAAGTTGCGTCCAACAAGAAGCTGTACCGCCAGAGTTTCTCCCGCGGCATCCCTACCGGCGCACTGGAGCTGCTTGGCGACGTGCATAACAGGCGCGGCACCAAGGTGACTTTCAAGCCCGACCACGAGATCTTCGGCAAGAAAATCCGCTTCAAGCCCGAGCAGCTGCTCAATATGGCACGCTCCAAGGCCTATCTTTTCGGCGGTGTCGAAATCCGCTGGTCCTGTGCGCCCGAGCTGCTGGAGCACAGCCCGGAAGTGCCGCAAAAGGCGACATTCCATTTCCCTGAAGGCCTCAAGGACTATCTGGCAGCGACCCTTGGCAAGACGAACCTCGTCACGCAGGAAATCTTTGCCGGACGCACCGAAAAGTCAGCAGGCCACGGCGCTGTGGAATGGGCTGTATGCTGGTTTGGTGGCGATGGCTTTTTCAATTCCTATTGTAACACCGTGCCAACTCCCGAAGGCGGCACCCATGAAAGCGGCCTGCGCACAGCCTTGCTGCGCGGCCTTAAGAACTATGCCGAGCTGACCAGCAACAAGAAGGGTTCTCTGATCACCGCTGATGACGTGATGACCAGCGCAGGCGCCCTGCTCTCAGTCTTCATTCGCGAGCCGGAATTTGTTGGCCAGACCAAGGATCGCCTCGCCACCACGGCCGCCACGCGCATTGTAGAACAGGCGGTGCGTGACCAGTTTGACCACTGGCTGACCAATGCCCCCCAGCAGGCCAACCGCCTTCTGGAATGGGTCATTGACCGCGCCGATGAACGTCTGCGCCGCCGTAAGGAGAAGGATGTCAGCCGTAAATCCGCCGTGCGCAAACTGCGCTTGCCGGGCAAGCTGGCCGACTGTTCGCAAAATGCCAAGGGCGACACCGAACTCTTCATCGTGGAGGGCGATTCCGCTGGAGGCTCCGCCAAACAGGCACGCAACCGCACCACGCAAGCCGTATTGCCTCTGCGCGGCAAGATCCTGAACGTTGCCAGCGCATCCAGCGACAAGCTCCACGCCAACCAGCTTCTGGCTGATCTGGTGCAGGCCTTGGGTTGTGGCACGCGCAAAAACTACAATGATGAAGAGCTGCGTTATGATCGCATCATCATCATGACAGATGCTGACGTGGACGGCGCGCACATTGCCTCTCTGTTACTGACCTATTTCCAGCGGGAAATGCCACAGCTGATCCAAAACGGGCATCTGTTTTTGGCCATTCCGCCGCTCTATCGCATCAGTCAGGGTGGCAAGACGCTTTATGCCAGAGATGACATGCATAAGGACGAACTGCTCGACAAGGAATTCAAGGGCAAGGGAAAAATCGAAATCGGGCGCTTTAAAGGTCTGGGTGAAATGCGGTCTGACCAGCTCAAGGACACGACCATGGATCCCAAGAACCGGACATTGCTGAAAGTGCAGATCGTTGATATGATTCCGGGACAAACGAAGGATGTCGTAACCCGGCTGATGGGGAACAAACCGGAAGCCCGCTTTGAATTCATTCAGGAAAATGCCGAATTTGCGACCGATCTTGACATTTAATGCAAAGGCCTCGGCCTTTCTGCTGATCATGACAGCTGCATTTTGTCTTTCTCCCATGCAGGTAAAAGCCGCCGATAACAATCTGCCCCCTTATGAGCAGAATCTGAGACGCTTAAGTTCAATCGTTGGCGCTTTGATGTATCTTGATCCTTTGTGCAACGGCAGCGATCCCAAGGACTGGTATTTCCAAATGGCGGCTTTGCTCGAAGCAGAGAATGCTGATGATGCACGCGCTAGACAGCTCAAGGATCATTTCAACAAAAGCTACCTAACCTATTCAAAAACATACAGAAGCTGCAATGAGCAAGCCCAAAAGGTGACGCGCCTTTATCATGCCGAAGGGCAAAGCCTGCTCGCAACGCTGAAGCTCAAGCACGCGCGTTAACTATATGGGTTAAATCATCAGGAAAACCTTAACCTTTCGGTAACGAATCGCACGCAACTCCGCAAAATCTGCTATCCCTTGGATATTGATAACAGAATCAACATCTTGGGATTCCAGCCGCAGAACCATGTGTGAGCCTTTAACAAACAGGCCACCAGAGGCAAGTCTCCCATATAAAGACAAACACTCGTTCCGAGGAGACGCGCATTCATGGCCGATCAAACAATTCTGAATCAAGGTTCAGCCCCGGAAAAAGATATGCGCGACATCGACAAGCAGAAGCAGCAAGCGCTTTGTATTCTTGGCGATTTGTGGGATCAGGCCTCTGATGATGGCATGAATATCGATTGTCTGGCCCATGCCGCCCTGTTTCAAGCACTCAGCAGCCTCGTTCTGGCTTATGGCGAAGAAACCGTCGCTGAATTCTGCACGGATTTGCCGGACCGTATCCTTTGCGGCGACTACACACTGGATCGACGCATTCAGTAAAGAGGCTTGCAAGCGCAACACCCTTTCGCCTCCTTCCTTGCTCCAAAAGCAAGGAGTTCGTGCTTGCAAAGATACAAAGACCGGCTAACAATCATCAGACCGGCCCAAGCCTTGGGCTCTGAGGCAAAGTTCCCGAGCCTTCTGCATAGAAGAGGGCGACAGAAGCGAGTAGGTCTGGCATGAAGCCACAGCAATTCATCACAACGCCCTTCAGCTTGGCCCTTTTGGCCGTGACGATGGTCATCGGACTGCTCCTACCGCAAAGCCCAACCCTTGCGGCCAGCGGCGTGACCATCAATGGCGTCGTTCCCCTGCCCGACTATTCATCCTCCAGCCAAGGGCATCCTTATTCGAAAGGCCCCGTCAGGTCACGAGCGACCGTGAACGGGCGTTCCCTAAAGGAAATGGGTGGGAAGACCTATTCCAGCTCACCGGTGCAAGGGCCGGTCATCCTGCGAGATCTTGGCGCCCTGCCCCCACCTGTCTGGCGCATGGCAAAAGCCATTTTCGAAGCCAGTCAGTCAGACAGTCTTGAAGCCTTGCGCATGCCAATCGAAATGAATGAGATGCCACCAAGCTTCGGCGCCACAGCGATCGATACGGCTGACCCTGTTGAACAATTACGCAGCCTTTCCCCGAGCGGTGAAGACGAAGAGATACTCAACGCGCTTTTCGACACCCTCACCAGTGGCTTTGTGCATGTGGGCCAAAACACCCCTTATGAAGCCTTTGTCTGGCCCTATTTTGCTTACTATCCGATTTCTTCTCTGAATTCAGAACAAAGGGAAGAATTGCGTCAGCTTCTGCCGCCGGAAATCTTCCAACAAACCATGCAATCTGGGCAATATTCCTATTTCATACTGGGCATTAGCCCCGATGGGGTTTGGCAATATTTCTTTAAAGAGCAATAAACAGCACATATATCGATAAATTGCGTCTTTCCCGCTCTTGAAATAAGCGCTATTCTTGCCATATTAGAACTTGCACCCGCCAATATCATCAAATTCAAATCGAATGCATTTTCTTAGACACGGGAACACCGCATGAGACGGTCAAGGAAACCAGGAAGCAGGCGGGTATTGGCACCTCTTCAGTCCGATCGCCATGAACAGGTCAAGCGCAAGAAGCTCCGCCTCAAACTCCATAAATCCCAGAGTTATGGCGATGTTGTTCGTCGCACCTTCTTTTTCCAGCTCAGGCTTGCCGCCGACAATCTTCGTGACCTGATGCTAAGCCCGATTGCGATCGTGGCCGCTTTGCTTGGCCTTCTGCGCCCAAGCGATCCTTCCTGGGCACTGGATCGCTTGATGCTTCTTGGCCGTGCAACGGATCGCTGGATCAATCTTTTCGAAGAAGAAGACAAGGATGCACCGGATCATTCCGGCCAGACTCTTGATGACCTGTTTGATCATGTCGAAAGCAAGATCAAGACGAAACTGGATCCGGATACCCCGGCAGAAGAGTCCTCCTGGGCAAGTTGCTTTGATGCCTTTCAGGCCTCCCAGCAATCGCGCAAATGAAATAATCACTTTTTACAACAGTAGGTTTTACTGAACCCATTTGAAATTTGGGGAAAATTGTCCAAATTCCAATTTTAGCATCTCAAATAAACCGTATTTGCCGCATTGCATTGACAAATTCGCTCAAAATCGTATGGTTCCGCCAACTTCTAAAACCTATGCACGTTTTCAGTTTTGCTTAATTATGAGAAATACCGAAAACGCAGCGCAACAATTGGTTCCATCATCTGATGAATTTTTCGGATCTAGGTCTGAGTGAAAAAGTGCTCGCAGCAGTTAAGTCTGCTGGGTATGAAAAGCCAACCCCAATTCAAGAGCAGGCAATTCCTCATGTCCTTGCCCGCAAGGATGTTCTGGGTGTCGCCCAAACCGGCACTGGCAAAACAGCCTCTTTCACGCTTCCAATGCTTTCCTTGCTGGAGAGCGGCCGCGCAAGAGCGCGCATGCCACGCACTCTCATTTTGGAACCCACCAGAGAATTGGCGGCTCAAGTAGAGCAGAGCTTTTCTTCCTATGGTCAGAACCATAAACTGACAGTATCCCTTCTGATTGGTGGCGTATCCTTCACCGAGCAGCTGAAGAAGCTGGATCGTGGCGCGGACGTTCTGATCGCGACCCCGGGCCGCCTTCTTGACCATTTTGAACGGGGCAAACTGCTGCTGACCGGCGTTGACACCTTTGTTGTCGACGAAGCCGACCGCATGCTGGATATGGGCTTCATTCCAGACATTGAGCGCATTTGCAAACTGCTGCCTTTCACCCGTCAGACCGTCTTTTTCTCCGCGACCATGCCCAAAGAAATCCAGCGCTTGGCTGACCAGTTTCTGCATAATCCGGTGAAGGTGGAAGTTGCTCCGGCAGCCTCAACCGCCAAGACGATCACCCAGCGCCTCATCTCCTCTGGCCCCAAGCCATGGGACAAGCGCGCGGTGCTTCGTTCTCTCATCAATGACGCTAAAGACCTGACAAACGCGATCATCTTCTGTAACCGGAAGCGCGATGTGGCAACGGTCTGCCGTTCGCTGAGCAAACACGGCTTTAGTGTTGGTGCACTTCATGGCGACATGGACCAGACGTCGCGCATGGCCACACTGGATGGCTTCAAGAACAACGAAATCACCTTGCTTGTCGCAAGTGATGTTGCTGCCCGTGGCTTGGATATTCCTAGCGTCAGTCATGTCTTCAACTTCGATCTCCCGACGCATGCAGAAGATTATGTGCATCGTATCGGCCGTACAGGCCGCGCCGGGCGTGAAGGGGTCGCGATCTCTATTGCGACCAAGGCTGACAAAAAATATGTTGACGCCATCAAGGCCCTGACCGGCGATAATGTGGAGTGGATCGGGGATGTCGATTTCTCCTCCCATTCTTCAGAAAATGACGAACAGGAACAAGCTAAGTCTCGCAAACCACGCCGTGGTCGCGGCAAGCCCAAGGCAGAGGCCAGCAACCAAGACGAGCAGCCGAAAGAAAAGGCCGAAAAGCCACAGGCTGCGCAAGCCGCCGACAAGGATGAAACACCACCAGTTCAACAGAATAGTGGACGCAGGTCCGGCAACGCACGCCCTGAGCGCTCAGACAACAATGCGCGCAACAACAGAGGCCGTTCGAAGGATCGCGGCGATCGCCAAGTCATCGGAATGGGCGATCACGTGCCTGCATTCCTGCTTCAACCGATCCGTCCGCCAAAGAGCAAATCTCAGAAAAACGGCACGACCGATTGATGCTTTGCTCTCGATTCGGCATTGAACGATGTCGATCCGACAACAACATCACCAGTTGTTATGAGATTAGTTAACTATAACTACCTTAAACCCCGGACAACCGGGGTTTTTCTTTATGCTGCGTAAGAAAAACCTCTTTTACATTTGCTCTAAAACTGTAAACACAAAGTGTTCGAGTAGAATCAAAGCAGCGTTTTTGATCTTATACGAAGCGAATGGCTTTCATATTTAACGTCGTTTTAAGCCTTCACTGACTATTATTGGGCAAAATTTGGGGCGAACCGAGGGGATTGCGTGACCAACCACGCAGCAAATGCAATGGACAATAGTGATTTCAAACGCACATATATTTATGGTGAGTCTGCGCTGGGAAATCTGAAAAAAAATCAGATGCCGGCTTACCCTCGCAACTATGAAATCTGGTACACATATGCTGCCGGTTTCAATCGTGGATTGAACAAAGCAATCAACGACATTTTGCGGACTAACGGATCCATTACGCTGTCGCAGCTCGACGCGATCTATAGCGAACACTTGGCTCCGAGCCGTCTGGGCGATCGCGTTGACGAAGTTGGTGGGAAGATTTCGAGCGAGATCCGTTCAATCGTACGCGAAGTTGAGGGATATATCTCAGCAACCAGCCAATATGGCGACGCCCTGATGGGCGCTTCACACAATCTTTCCAAAACAGAAGACCGGACGGTCATTCGCGAAATCGTATCACAGCTGATTTATTCAACGAAACAAGCTGAAGAGCAGAACCGAACCTTGAGCGAGCAGCTTGCAGCCTCTCAGGCTCAAGTTCAACAGCTAAGAGAGTCTCTTGATACGATCCGTTATGAATCCCTGACTGACGATCTGACAACGCTTGCCAATCGCAAGCATTTTGATCGCTCACTCGAACAGGCCATGCAAGAAACGGTCGAGAATGATGAGCCGCTGTCATTGCTAATGACTGACATCGATCATTTCAAGAAATTCAACGACACCTACGGGCATCAAACTGGTGATCAGGTGCTGCGCCTCGTTGCGGTTGCTGTGAAGCAGAATGTCAAAGGGCGTGATGTTCCTTGCCGTTATGGTGGAGAAGAATTTGCGATTGTGCTGCCGAACACCAATTTGCGTCAAGCCGTTGCCGTCGCTGAAAGCATTCGCAAAGCCGTAATGGCCAAAGAACTTATCAAGCGATCCACCGGAGAAAATCTTGGGCGCATAACGATTTCCATTGGCTGTTCCACCCTTTCCAAGGGCGATACGATGCAAGATCTGATCGAACGTGCAGACCAATCTCTTTATGCAGCCAAACGAGGCGGACGAAATCTCGTCAAGTGCGAAACAGATCCAGATGTGAGTTTGCTGCTTGATGAAAGCGGCGCAGCTTGAACACACAAATAAATATGTGACAAACAAAAAGCGGCCTGAGGCCGCTTTTTGTTTGTCACTATTCCTGTCCTTCAAAGCAACTTCCGCCGAAGACAAGAGACACGCTAAGCGTGACTTTTCATTGCTTCAAGTGCAGATGGATCAACTGGCGTCAATTCAACAGATTCACCGCAGCCACAAGCCGAAGTCTGATTTGGGTTATTAAAAGTTAGCCCCGAGCGAAACTTGGTCTGTTCATACCCCAGCTCCGTGCCGAGCAGAAACAGAACAGCTTTTGGATCCACAAACACCGAGACCCCCTTGTCTTCAACAAGGTCGTCAGCCGGGTTCACGTCCGTTACCTTGTCCAAAACATATTCCATGCCTGCGCAGCCACCATTCTTCACGCCGATGCGAATGCCCTTTACCGGTTCCTCGGATGCATCGACAACAGAGCGGATAAAATCCGCCGCTTCATCGGAAATGGTCAGAACCTGAAATTTGCCAGCCATGGCGGCACCTTCTTTCATATCTCTGTCGCAACATCCCGTTGGCATCAAAAGCTCAACGACATTCATCTCGTGGACACATGTCTTTCAGGCCACAAGCGACATCTCCCTTTTGGGAAGATGACGATTACGCCCTTAAAAAGACCGCCTTGCCAACCGCTCAAAGCGCACAAGCCTTTACCCTATTCTCGGCGAGATCAATGACATAGTCCTTGTGTTCAATAAGCTTTGTTGGCCAATACGTTGCGTTAATACCAGTTGATCGCAATCTTGGCTTCTTCGCTCATCCGGTCCGGCGTCCAGGGTGGATCAAACACCATATTGACCTTAACGATACCAACACCGGCAACCGAGCTCACTGCATTCTCTACCCAGGAAGGCATCTCGCCAGCAACCGGGCAGCCCGGAGCGGTCAAGGTCATATCAATCTCGACATTCCGGTCATCATCAATATCCACCCGATAGATCAAACCGATCTCATAGATATCCGCCGGAATTTCCGGATCATAAACGGTTTTAAGCGCCTCTACGATATCCGCACTTAGCTGCTCCAGCTCAGCGGCAGGGATGCCCGAAGCGGGAGCCATATTCGGGGCATTCGGCTCTTCTGCCTCACTGTTGCTCACTGTTTCACTCATCATCATGAACCCATTTCTCTACATTTTTTCCTTACCACCGACAAAGACTGCCAACGCTTGAGGCCAGCTTACGAGAAGAATGCCCGCGCCTTGCCCAGTGCCTCTGCCAGAATGTCAATTTCTGCCTTGGTGTTGTAAAGGCCGAACGATGCGCGGCAAGTCGATGTCACGCCATATCGCGTCATCAGCGGCTGGGCACAATGGGTGCCAGCACGCACTGCAACGCCCGCGCGGTCAATAACCATTGACACATCATGCGCATGGATGCCTTCAAGCTCAAAGGAGATGATCGCCCCCTTGTCTTTGGCTTTTCCGAAAATGCGCAACGCATTTATGGCGCCCAGCCTTTCATGCGCATAGGCGCGCAAAGTCTCTTCATGAGCTGCGATTTTATCGCGCCCTATAGTATCCATATAGTCAAGCGCAACGCCCAATCCAATAGCCTGAACAATTGGCGGTGTCCCGGCTTCGAATTTATGGGGCGCTTCACCATAGGTCACACCATCGAGCGTCACATCCTTGATCATCTCGCCGCCACCCATGTAAGGAGGCATCGCATCAAGCAATTCTGCCTTGCCATAAAGTGCACCAATGCCAGACGGGCCATAGAGCTTATGACCGGTAATGGCGAGAAAATCGACATCGAGATCCTGCACATCGATCGGCATATGCACGGCGCTCTGGCTGGCATCCACCAAGACCTTGGCTCCGGCTGCATGCGCTTTCTTGATCACATCCTTGACAGGCACGATCGTACCGATGGCATTCGACATTTGCGTGATGGCAACGATCTTGGTCTTGTCCGTCAGGAGTTTCTCGAACTCTTCCATCAGGAAATTGCCCTCTTCATCCACCGGTGCCCATTTGATCACGACGCCGCGCTGTTCGCGCAGGAAGTGCCACGGCACGATATTGGAATGATGCTCCAGAATGGAGATGATGACTTCATCGCCCTCTTCCAGAACCATGCCACCATAAGAATGGGCGACAAGATTGAGCGCTTCAGTTGAAGAGCGGGTGAAGATGACATTGTCTACCGAAGGCGCATTGAGGAAGCGGCGCACAGTTTCGCGCGCAGCTTCAAATTTATCTGTCGCCAGATTGGAAAGGAAATGCAAGCCCCGGTGCACATTGGCATATTCGTTCGAATAAGCCTGCGCTATGGCATCAATCACCACCTGCGGCTTCTGTGCCGAAGCGCCATTGTCAAAATAAACCAATGGCTTGCCGTAAACCTCCCTTGAAAGAATCGGGAAGTCTGCGCGAATGGCCTCAACATCATAACCATTGCTGGCGGCCATTTGAGGGGAATGCATCATGGTCCTATATCCAATCCTAGGCACCCGTGACAGAGTGCCTTCCTGATATCATTTACGCGTCACTCGGAAAGACCAAGACGGTCCAGAATATAGCTTTCCAGAGCTTCGACGAACTGCTCGTTGGAGACATTCTCAATCGCTTCTGCGAGGAAAGCCATGACAAGCATTTTCTTGGCCAAATCCTTGGGGATGCCGCGCGAGCCGAGATAGAAGAGAAGATCTTCATCCAGGTCACCACACGTCGCTCCATGCCCGCAAATAACATCATCGGCATAGATTTCCAGCTCGGGCTTGTTGTTGAAGGAGGCATCCTCCGAAAGCAACAAGGCCTGGCTCATCATCTTGGCATCGGTCTTCTGCGCATATTGGCGGACGATGATCTGTCCCTGGAACACACCCTCGGCCTTGTCATCAAGCACCGTACGATATTGTTCCTTGGAATTGCAGTTTGGCACCGCATGATCCATTTTCAGAGTGATATCGCTATGCCGCTTGCCGTCGACCAAAGAGGCCCCGAACAGATCAGCATCGCTATATTCCCCAAGCATGGCAACGAACGACTGGCTGCGCACAAACTGGCCACTGGCAGAAAGGGTGAAATGCTCAAAATGCACGTTGCCCCCAACAGTCGCCGTTGTGGAACCAAGATGGATCGCCTGATCGCCCTCGTTGATTATGCGCAAGACATTCAGCTTGACGTCATCTGCAATGCGATAGTCAATCACGCTGTTGAGCTGATAGGCAGCCTCATCGCCAACAAAGGTTTCGATGATACCGACCTTGGCGCCCTTGCCGATCACGACACGGTTGCGCAAGGTAGCAAGGCCGCCACCCAACATCACATGCCGAATTTCCAGCGGCTTGGCCAGTTCGGCCCCTTCTGCGATCTCCACGATCACCCCATCCTGCAACAGCGCAGTGTTGAGTGAGAGTGCGATATCGCCTTTGGCAATCTCAGGATCATCCAGAACGAAATCACCAGCCTGCAACGCATCTGATACAGAGCGAACAGTGATGGCGTCTCCGAGTGCCGACAGATCGGACAGCTCGGCACTGAAGCAGCCATTGACCAACACAAGCTGGCTCTTTTCGACAGACTTCAGGATACCCGAGCCGGACAGACGATCTTTTGCCGTGGCCGCATCGACCGGTTCAGCAAGCGCCAGATCGGATGGCATCACCCGTTTGAGGTCGGAATATTTCCAATCCTCGACCCGACGGGTCGGCAAACCATTTTCTTCAAAGGCAGAAACCGCAGCCGAGCGCAGAGACGAAAAGTCTGAATTGCCCGGCAGGTTTTCCTGCGCTGCTTTCAAAAGGCTCTCCAGAGCCTCATCAGCAGCCGTTTTGATTGTAGGTCTCGTCATAAGTTTCCTCCCAATCAAGCCGCAGCTTCGCCGGTGAACTCTGCATAGCCTTTTTCTTCCAGCTGCAGAGCCAGATCTTTATCGCCGGATTTGACGATCCTGCCCTGATACATCACATGCACAACGTCTGGAACGATATAGTTGAGCAGACGCTGATAGTGGGTAATGACCAGCATGGACCGCTCTGCCGACTTCAGCGCATTCACACCATCAGAGACAATCCGCAGCGCATCGATATCAAGCCCGGAATCGGTCTCATCAAGGATGCAGAGTTTCGGCTCAAGCAAAGCCATCTGCAAAATTTCGTTGCGCTTCTTCTCACCACCGGAGAATCCCACATTAAGCGGACGGCGCAGCATTTCCTGCGAAACATTGAGCTTGGCAGAAAGCTCCTTGACTTTTTTCATGAAGTCAGGGGTTTTCAATTCCCCCTCGCCGCGCGCCACTCGCTGGGCATTCAGCGCGGTTTTCAGGAATGTCATGTTGGCAACACCGGGAATTTCAATCGGGTATTGCATGGCCAGGAACAGCCCCGCGGCAGCGCGCTCATGGGGTTCCATTTCCAGCACATTCTCACCATTGAAGAGGATCTCCCCTTCGGTGATGTCATAGTCATCCTTGCCTGCCAGAACATAGGAAAGCGTGGATTTACCAGAGCCGTTCGGGCCCATGATCGCATGAATTTCGCCTGCATTGATGGTCAGATCAATCCCGCGGAGAATTTTGTTGCCTTCCACTTCGGCGTGAAGATTTTTGATTTCCAACATCGTTTTGTTTCCTTTGGGGCGTCGCCTCTCAAGCTTCGCCATCCCAGTAATCAATAAGTGTCCTTAGCCCACACGATGGGCCGCATATGGTTGATGCTTGTCGTTTCACGAAAGATGAAACGCGCTTAGCCAACGGATCCTTCAAGAGAGATATTGATCAGCTTCTGCGCTTCGACAGCAAATTCCATCGGTAGCTGCTGAATCACATCCTTCACGAAGCCGTTGACAATGAGCGCCACCGCCTCTTCTTCGCCGATACCGCGTGCCTGACAATAGAACATCTGGTCATCGGAAATTTTCGAAGTCGTCGCCTCATGTTCGAAGATGGCAGAAGCATTCTTGCTCTCCACATAAGGAACCGTGTGTGCGCCACATTGATCACCGATCAGCAGACTGTCACACTGTGTGAAGTTGCGTGCGCCAGAGGCTTTCTTGTGCGCAGACACCAAACCACGGTAGGTGTTGTTGGATCGCCCTGCCGAAATACCCTTGGAGATAATGCGCGAAGAGGTGTTCTTGCCCAGATGCACCATCTTGGTACCACTGTCGATCTGCTGATAGCCGTTGGAAATGGCAATCGAGTAGAATTCGCCGGTAGAGTTTTCGCCACGGAGAATACAGCTAGGATATTTCCAGGTGATCGCAGAGCCGGTTTCGACCTGCGTCCAGGAAATCTTGGAGTTTTTCTCGCGGCAATCGCCTCGCTTGGTCACGAAGTTATAGATACCGCCCTTGCCTTCGCTGTCGCCCGGATACCAGTTCTGGACGGTCGAATATTTGATCTCGGCATCTTCCAGCGCAATCAGCTCTACCACAGCCGCATGCAGCTGATTTTCGTCGCGCTGAGGCGCGGTGCAACCTTCCAGATAGGAAACGTAAGAGCCCTTGTCAGCAATGATCAGTGTGCGCTCGAACTGCCCCGTATTCTGCTCGTTGATGCGGAAATAGGTGGAAAGCTCCATCGGGCAGCGCACGCCTTCGGGCACATACACAAACGAACCATCGGTAAATACCGCGCTGTTCAGCGTTGCGTAAAAGTTGTCCGATACCGGCACCACTGAGGCAAGATACTTCTTGACCAGCTCAGGATGCTCACGAATAGCTTCCGAGATAGAACAGAAGATCACACCGGCCTTCCTGAGTTCTTCCTTGAAGGTGGTCGCAACGGATACCGAGTCAAACACGGCATCGACAGCCACCTTGGAATATTGCCGATTTTCTTCGGTAACACCGGCCAGAATTTCTTGCTCCTGCAGCGGAATACCAAGCTTCTCATAGGTTCTGAGAAGTTCAGGGTCCACTTCATCAAGGCTTCTGGGGCCCTCGGCAACTTTCGGTGCGGAATAATAATAGATTTCGTTGAATTTGGGTTTGGGATATTCGAGCTTGGCCCATGTGGGTTCTTCCATGGTCAGCCAACGCTGATAAGCCTCAAGACGCCATTCAAGCATCCATTCCGGTTCATCTTTCTTTGCGGAGATGAAGCGGATGACATCCTCATTCAACCCAATCGGTGCCTTGTCGGACTCGATGTCCGTCACAAAGCCATATTTATACTGGTCAACGTCGATCTGCTTGACTTGATCGACCGTCTCCTTAACAGCAGCCATTTGCTACTCCATTCCTGAGCGGTTTCAAAGACCGCCGGTCATAGGGCTGCTCGCCCAGTTTCCTGCATTATCGTGGATCCAACACTGGACTGTTGGCAAAGCAAAAAGTGACAGAGATGCCCGATCGCAGATTTTAACTCATCTCATTTTTGCTTAGATGCCGCCAGTCCCGAACCGGCAGCACATCCATTTTGACATCCATGCGCGTCTCTATCGCGCAAAGAGACCAATTCCATGATCTCTATATAAGCGTGCTCACAGCCCCTTCTCAATGCCTCTTAAACTATTTTTTGAGTTTTTGACGCATATTTGTTCAAGAGCTTCTATAAGAGCATCGATTTCAGGCTCTTTGCTGCTCCAGCCAAGGCTCATGCGGATCGCAGATCCCGCGATCACAGGCTCATATCCCATCGCCAGCAGCACATGCGAAGCCGAGACCTTGCCCGAAGAACAAGCCGATCCGGAACTGACGGCGACACCAGCAAGATCAAGACGGATCAACGCCATCTCGCCTTTTATTCCCGGAATTGCAAACTGGCTTGTATTCCCGACCCTTTCAGCATCGGCGCCAAAGATCACCACATCAGGGCCCAGCGCGCGCAGTCTTTCTTCAAAGTGATCGCGCAGCACCGCAAGGCGCCCAAAGCCATCGGGCTTTCGCAAATCCTCTCCAGCCGCTTCACAGGCAACGCCAAACCCGACAATTCCGGCCACATTCTCTGTACCGGCACGGAGGCGATTCTCTTGCGGTCCGCCCGTTATCAGGGGCTCAGGCTCGGTTCCCTCATGTGCCATGATCAGGGCTCCACCCCCTTTGGGGCCACCGAGTTTGTGCGCAGAAAGAGACAGGCTGGTGCAGCCAAGCTCCGCCATATCAAGCGGAATGCGCCCTGCCGCCTGCACGGCATCAAGATGAAAATAGGCATTGAATTCTTGCGCCAGAGCGGCGATCTCGGCAACCGGCTGGATGACACCCGTCTCGCTATTAACCGCCATCACGGCAATCATCGGACGCCCTGTTTGCATATCATGTGCAGCGAGCATCTGGCGCAAGACCGATAAATCCACCGCCCCGCTTGGCAACACAGAAATTTCGCGACGCACCTTGGCGTCAAAGCGCCCTCCGGACAAAACCGAAGGATGCTCCACAGCGCTCATAAACAAAAAGGATGCAGGATCAGGCTGATACTCGACTTTCATATGCGGCGTCAGCGCGAGCATATTCGCTTCGCTGGCTCCGGATGTGAAAATCACCTGTCGTGCAACGCCACCAACCAGATCAGCTACCTGCTGGCGTGCCTTCTCCACCAGCGCGCGCGCCTCTCGCCCCTCCTTGTGAACCGAGGACGGGTTGCCGGCAACCTCCCACGCCTCGATCATGGCTGCCTTGACAGGCGGGCGCAAAGGAGAGGTCGCATTGTGATCAAGATAGGCGCGCTGCATATTTCTTTCCTGTAACTTGCCCCTCGGAACCGTCCCGAAGCTTTTCTTGAATATTTATCATGGCCTGACGCAAATTTTGAGGCAGTCCGCTCAGATAATTCGTCTATCCGCTTCGAAAAGACTTGAAATTCAACCATCCATTTGTGTTAAGAAGGACAATCAAATGGATCGCATCAACTTTGGCTCCGCTTCTAGTTTTGAATCATTCTAAAACAGCTTTATAAAACTTGTGCCATTCAGTCAAGTTTTATAGCCCCATCCTTTGTTTGGATGTTCGCTGAATGTCTGAATGTACACATATAAGTGAAACAGGCTCGGGCCAAAGCTGTGGGATCCCCATAATGAACCAATTTAAAAGAGGACCGGGCACCCTATGCCAGAGGTGATCTTTAACGGCCCTGCCGGACGCTTGGAAGGACGGCTGCACCCTTCCAAAAACCGCAAGGCCCCCATCGCACTGATTCTTCATCCGCATCCCCGCTTCGGCGGCACCATGAACAACGAGATTATCTACCATCTCTATTACATGTTTGCGCGTCGCGGCTTCACAGTTCTTCGCTTCAACTTCCGCGGCGTCGGCAGATCTCAAGGCACATTTGACCATGGTGTGGGCGAGTTGTCTGATGCAGCGGCCGCTCTGGACTGGGTCCAGACATTCCATTCCGAAGCCCCTGGCGTATGGATTGCGGGCTTTTCCTTCGGCGCTTGGATCGGCATGCAATTGCTGATGCGTCGCCCGGAAGTGGAAGGTTTCATCTCCATTGCGCCTCCGGCCAATCTGTATGATTTCTCGTTCCTTGCGCCCTGCCCGTCCTCAGGCCTTATCACCCATGGCGGCATGGACAAGGTTGTCCCGCACAAGGATGTGCAGGCACTCGTCGACAAGCTCAAAACCCAGAAGGGCATTGTCATCGATCAGGAAATCATTCCCGGTGCAAACCACTTCTTCAAGGAAGAGACCGATCAGCTGATCAATGTATGCGCCAATTATCTGGACAAGCGCATCGGCTTTGATCCGTCCCAGTTGGTGGAAATTACGGAAACAGACGACATTACCGCTCCGACAGTCCAGCCCTAAAAGAGCTCTCAGAAATTCAAAAGGCCGCTTCAAGAGCGGCCTTTTTTTTATGTTCAGGGATCGTTGCTCACCCCCCAACATGTTAGCCCTTCCTAAAAGCAAAGCGGCTCCATGTGATCCCCTTTGCCTTGTTGAGAGGTTGAGACGACTCAACATTGGCATGACTGACAAGCGAAAGCCCCAGGCCTCTGGCCGCTTCGATCACTTCTTCATCAGAAACCTCAAACATCAAGCGGCCTTCAGGTGGCTCGCCGTGCCGCACGGTCATGGCCAGAAATCCGCCCGGCCGCAACAGATTGTTGAGACGCACCATGCCCTCTTCACGCTCTTCCACATCCAGATGCATCCAAACGGCAATAAGAGTGATGATGTCAAATGTACGCTGCCCCAATGCTTCCAGTTCAGGCAAAGTATCTTCCAACCACTCTATGGCCTCG
Organism: uncultured Cohaesibacter sp.; assembly: GCF_963676485.1. NCBI lineage: Bacteria > Pseudomonadati > Pseudomonadota > Alphaproteobacteria > Hyphomicrobiales > Cohaesibacteraceae > Cohaesibacter > uncultured Cohaesibacter sp. The sequence continues at coordinate 3,985,205 of NZ_OY781114.1, read as the reverse complement.
GCACCTTCCTTGGCCTGCGCGATTTTCCTGAAAGCGTCTGTCGGCTCTATCGCCGTTACCTGATATCCCTTCTCGGCATAGTGAAGCCCGTCGCGCCCGGAACCGGCGCCAATATCCAGCACACTCAATGGTGCCGGCGGCAGCATATTGAGAAACCAGCCGTGCGAATCTTCAATCTCATACCCATCATAGCGCTTGGCTAAACTCGCCGCCGTGACTTCATACCCTCTATTGCTTGGAACACTGACCATGAAATTCCCCCTGTTTCCTGTCGTGTTTACAGCTCACCTTGAGCGTTCAAACCGGTGGTGACAGCACGCCACCAGTTTGCGGCTGCTTGACCCCGGTGGTGCCGGGGAATGTAAGTGGAAGCTGCCGCAAGGACCGGACAGCGAGATATCCGAAGGCTTCTGCCTCCAGCACATCGCCATTCCAGCCTAGATCATCAGCGAGCATGACTGGGCTATCCAGCGCCTCGCCCAACTGATCCATCATATAGCCATTATGCTGCCCGCCGCCACAAACAACAACCATCTTAGCGGGCTCCCCTTCCTGGATCTCCATATGCTCTAGTCCAAGACAGAGCGTTTCGACGGTAAAAGCGGTTAGCGTTGCGGCTCCGTCTTCCAGCGACATTGCTGCAATCGGAGAAATATCAAACGCATTCCGATCCAGTGACTTCGGAGCAGGCTTTCTGAAATAGGGGTTGCCCATCAAGCCGATCAGCCCGAGAAAATCAACCGTGCCGCTCGCGGCAATGGCGCCATTCTCGTCCATTGGCAGCTCATCCTTACTGAACACCCAGTCATTGATCAGCGCATTGCCCGGCCCGCTATCCAATGCGGTAAGAGAGCCGTCCTTGCCAATCCAGGTGATGTTCGCAACCCCGCCGATATTGACGATAGCCAAGGGCTGTTGCAGAGGGATGACACTGGAGGCCTGAAGCGCCTTGTGATAGATCGGCACAAGCGGAGCCCCCTGCCCGCCAGCCGCAACATCGGCTGCACGGAAATCATGCACAACAGGAATCTTGGTCGCATTGGCCAGAGCCTGCCCATTACCGATCTGCACCGTCACGCCCGCGGACGGATCATGCCACACGGTCTGCCCGTGAAACCCGATCACATCAGGCTGGATGTCCTTGGTCGCATCTTGCGACAGGAGCCGGGCCACGGCTTCTATATGCGCCTTGGTGACCAGCGCTTCGGCTTCCACCAGACAGCCCGGGCGCGTTGCCCTGTCTTTCATGCCACTGGCATCCTCAAGAGCCTGCCGCAGCAGGGCTTGTTCATGCGCCTCATAGGGACGAAAAGCCGAGGCTATGGAGCGCACCTGCCCCTCTCCGTCGGTTTCAATAAGCGCTGCATCGACACCATCGCATGACGTACCGCTCATCAACCCAACCGCAAGCGACAGTTTTTCCTCATTTTTTGCCATTTTTGTCCCCGTCTTCCCAATCTTGATAGTGATCTTTTCCATGATCTTTGCTAGACCATCTCCCCGGAAGGCCATTCTGTCCGGTGCGCCCAGCATCATAGACATCAGGCCAGACTAGCAGCAACAACCGTATCTTTAAGGAGAAAAGCGGCATGACCGCCTTCAAATCCGAATTTCTTCACACTTTGAGTGAGCGCGGCTTCATTCATCAGTGTTCAGACCCGGAAGGGTTAGACAAACTCTTTAGCACGGAGACGGTTACTGCTTATGTAGGCTATGACTGCACGGCTCCATCTGTTCATGTGGGCAACCTCGTCTCCATGATGATCCTGCACTGGATGCAGAAAACCGGCCATCGCCCGATCGCCCTTATGGGCGGCGGTACCACCATGGTTGGCGACCCCTCCGGCCGCGACGAGAGCCGCCAGTTGCTTACCCCTGAAAAAATCCAGCAAAACAAGGAGAGCATTCGCGAGATCTTCTCCAAATTGCTCGATTTTGGCGATGGCCCGACCGACGCCATTCAGGAAGACAATGCCAACTGGCTGCTTGATCTCAACTATGTTGAATTCCTGCGCGATATCGGCTCCCGTGTATCCGTAAACCAGATGCTGGCCCGAGACTCGGTGCGCCTGCGCCTTGAGCGCGAACAGGCCCTCAGCTTCCTCGAATTCAACTATATGCTCCTGCAAGCCTACGACTACACCCAGCTCAACAAGCGCTATGGCTGCCGCTTGCAGATGGGCGGCTCAGACCAGTGGGGCAACATTGTCTCTGGTATCGACCTCTGCCGCCGTCTCAACAATGCCGAGTGTTACGCGCTCACAGTGCCACTGATCACCAAGTCCGACGGCTCCAAGATGGGCAAATCCGTCTCCGGCGCCATCTGGCTGCGTGGCGACATGTACAGCCCGTATGACTATTGGCAATTCTGGCGCAACGTATCTGACTCCGATGTCGGACGCTTCCTGCGTCTCTATACCACACTGCCGATTGATGAAATCAAACGGCTTGAAGGGCTCCAGGGCAATGAGCTCAACGAAGCCAAGAAGATTCTGGCAACCGAAGCAACTGCGCTCATCCATACCCGCGTAGAAGCCGACAATGCCGCTGAAACAGCCTTCAAGACCTTTGAGGCCGGCCAGGCGGCTGCGGCCAACCTGCCAACCATTGAGGTTCCAGAGAGCGATCTGGAAGCTGGCATCGGCATCCTTAGCGCGTTTGTATCCGCAAGCCTTGCCAAATCCAATGGCGATGCCCGCCGCTCAATCAAGGGCGGAGCCCTGAAGGTCAATGACGAAACCGTCACGGATGATAACCTGATGCTGACCAAGGCCAACATCAATGAAGATGGCGTCATCAAGCTTTCCATGGGCAAGAAGAAGCATGTGCTTCTGAAGCTCTCCTGAGGCTTGCACCCGATCGCCCCTGATGGGCTATACAAGAAACAGCAAAAGGCTCCCTCAAGGGAGCCTTTTTCATATCGCAATTCCATACCCTCGGCATGCGCCTGCGGCAAGGTCCATGCCTCACTTTATGCAAAGCGCCCGACAAAACTCCCAAGAGCTAGAATTCAAACATCTTGCGCAAAGCGCCCGGAGCCAACAGAGAGGCCGGATTAACGATCAATGTCGGGTTCGCCATATCCCCTTTGACAACATAGGTGATGCCCAACAGTCCCTCATCCTTTCTGTTGCCAAGCGCCCTACCGATAATCGGCAATCGGCTGAAGATATTGTTCACCTTGTAGGCGGGAATATATGTACCTGAGAGATCCAAACTGCGGGTTTTCATATCAATGGCCCCATCAACCGTCGCCCCCAGGATAGGCCCTTTGAGCATACCCTGCCAAATAGAGAACACGCCATTTTCACCCGCGAACTGAACCGTGAAAGAATCAAACCGGCTATCAACTGTCTGGGTTGTGGAACGGGACGATTGGCGCCTTTCAACTTGGCCGCTTATCTTGAAGTCTTTGAGGAAGACGGTCCCGGAGATGCTGTCCAGTCCCTTTTTCAAGGCAACCGACAGTGCAAGGCGGCCGCCCACCACGCGGTCATTGGCCCCCAAAAAGCGCAAGAAGTCACCTGCATTCCGCGCATCCAGATGCACAGTGGGGAATTCTTCCATTTTAGTAGTTATCGCGATCGGGCTGGTGCCATCTAGCACCCCTCGGGCGTCAAGCTTGGTAACGAGGCCATTTTCAAGCCGCCCTGACGCACTCAGACCCGATATGGCATGACCAGATAATCCGATGACGCGTTTGATCTTGGCATTCAGCACAACATCCCCTTGACTTGCGTCACCGGAGGTCTTGCTCACAAAGGGGCTTGTCATCAGCTTCCCACGCAAATCCAACACATCACCAGTCACATCAACGCGATAGGGCCCTTTACCCCTACGGGCGACGTCGATGGCCAAGCGATCTCCGCGGCTGAGTGCGAGATTTTCGATTTTGAGGGATTGCAAGCCGTCGTCCTTATCGATCACCACAGAGCCATCAGCATCAAAGCCGTCGCCGGAGACGGTAAGATTTCCGACGGAAAAATGCTTCCCCTCATCAATCAGATCAAACTCGGCGCTGCCGCGCACATTGGGCTTTTTGCTCCAACCCAAGACGGTCAGATCCACTTCCGCTTTGGTGAGATCTGCTGTTATCTTGGTTACATTCGGTTTGTCACCACTCTGGATAGCCCGAACAGAAACCGGCCCGCGCAGCCAGTCTTCCAGCCCAAGACCAAGCTTGTTGCGATCCTCATCCGTCAAAACAAGATCAAAATTGGAAGAGGAAACAACAGATCCATCGGATGAAGAGGCAATATCCAGAGCCGCCTTGATACCGTCAATCACGGCAAGACCCTTGATATCCATGCGCTTGCCGTCCGTATTGATCACCACCTCTGCATCAGAGACCATATGCCCACGTAAAGGCTGGGTGCTGGCAGCGCCTTTCAGGGTGATCTGGGCATCATAATCGACATCATCCAGCTTCAGAGGCTTGATGAACGGGAAACTCAGGCGCACTTTTATGCTTGCCGTTCCGCTTAAATCCGAAGCCTTCTGCTTTTCATTTTTCAGACTGTTGATCGGATCGCTATCAATGATCTCACCAAAGGCGACAGCATCCCCTTTGCCTTCCAGAACAAGCACTCCAGTTGCAGGCTTTTGCGAGTGATCGGGAATTTCAAACCGACCTTTGCTAACCGGAAACTGCCGACCGGTTTTCGTAACAAAACGCCCGCTATCAATGGAGGTCCCGAAGGTCCGGCCAGTGACGATCCCTTCGCCGGAAAGATCTTCACCGGGAGGAAGATCGCCAAATGGCGCCAATCGAGCATCCTTGAAGCCGAATGTGCCGTTAACAGACTCATCTGGCAGAATAAGGCGCCCCTCTTGGTTGCGCTTGAGCATGCTCTCCGTCAGGGCAAGATCAAAATGCGCTCCGGTCATAATGCCGCCCTCAAGATTTTTCAGCAACCATTTGCGGGCCCCGTTGGCGATATTGACCGGCCACATATGCAGAAGGAGATCATAGGGCATTTCAGAAATATCAAAGCCCATATTGAGCGCCAATTCGCCGTTCAACGATGAAACGGTACCAGAGCCCACAACACGCCCCTCATCAGCAACCATGCGAATATCGTCTACAGTTGCAACGCCAGTCCGGCGATCTATGCGGGTTTGCAGCGACAGTCTCTTCAGCATACGACTGGGGTGCGGATTATCCCGCGCGGCGAGCTTCAAATCATTGCCCTGCAACTGCACAAATATGCTGCCATCAGCCGTTTCGGGCCAAACCGCACGCCCCAGAAAGTTGCCCCCGGTTTCGCCGAAAAGCACATGACTGTTAAGCAACCGCAGCTCCCGCAATTCCGGCGACCAGTCCAGCCGGAAAGACGCACTATCCAGATAGGCATCATCCTTTTCACCGAACTCCATGAGCCCTTCGCCAACATTCAGCAGCACTTTCATGCCGGAAAGGCTATCAGCCTCATCAAAATTCAACTGTGCCCGGCCTGCGAAAGCGGAGCTAAAGCTGAAATTCTTGTTCTCACCGGAGAAACGGGGCAAAATATCTGCAAGCGATATATTTTCAAACACCAACTGAATGGAGCGCCCCGCATCCTGATCATCGGATTTGGCGATTGGCACTTCGGCCATGGCTGAGTGGATGCGTCCATGCTGCCCGTCATAGGCGAAATCTATGCGCCAAAGATTGTCATCCTCGCCTTGCGGATTGTAAGCAAAGGCAACATTCTTGTAGGTCTTTTCCTTGTCGATCAGCTCATCGCGAAAAGAAATCTCGGTATCGCGGATGAGGATCTGCGGTGGCCTGTTGTTTAGGTCATCATCAGCCAATGGCTTGATGGCACGGCGCACCGAATTGAGCACGGAAACAAATTGCGGATCGACTGGGTCATATAGGCTATCAGTCGGGGCAGCCCCCTCGCTCAACTGGCTGGGGTCCTGACCTGCGATTAGCAAGCGTCCCTTCTCGTCTCGGCGCACCTTGACCTTCATGCCCAGAATATTGACGTTTCGTGCGCGAAGTTCGCGATGCATCAGGGCAAGCAGCCCAACTTCCAGATCAATCTTGGGGGCAGAAAGAAGAACTTCATCTTTATCTCGCAGCTTGAGATCGGTCAGTTGCAGAGAAAGGCGCCAACGATCGGAGAGTCCGACACGCACGTCATCCATCTGCATGGTTTGACCCTCAGGAAGCGTCTGCGCAACGAAGTCTTCGATTTCTCCACGAAAACTGGAAATTGAAACGGGCGCATAATGAAGACGGAGCACAAAGACGCCAAACACCAAAAGCAAAAGAAGCACAAAGACGCCGGCAGAAACAGCGATACGCCGTTTCATTCTGGAGCGCGAGGCGGGAGCGGATATCAGGCTATGGTCAGCGGTCTGCTGCTCTGGCGCAGGATCCTGGTCCGGCGGCGTCTCCGAGCGATTAGCCAAAATGATATGCCTCCATATTCGCTTCTCGTTTCATTCGAAGCGCCCTACCACCCCAGATAGCTCTTTGATCTGTTAGGCCAGATTCGTGCGCCTCACAAGGCCTTTTTGGAGGCCTGAGCGCGAATATAAGAATAAAATCCTGTCGACTAGAACTAATATCGAATCCCTGATCCACACCGGATCAAAATGCGTAAGACATAGGTGAGCTTCCAGACCGACTCGCGATAGGCTAACAATACTGGAAAAAGAGACAAAAGGATGACCCATGCCGGATGATATCCAAAAACTCGAGGTTGGAGCGCAAGCGCCTGACTTTACCCTGAAAACAAATGGCGGCGGAGACATAACCCTCAGCGCTTGCAAGGGAAAACCCGTCATCGTTTATTTCTATCCCAAGGACAACACCCCAGGCTGTACCATAGAAGCTGTGGATTTCAGCAGCCTGAGCGATGATTTTGCCGCCCTTGGCGCACAAGTCATCGGCATCTCTCCGGACAGCGTGAGAAAGCATGACAATTTCGTCGAAAAACACAATCTCACGATTTGTCTCGCTTCCGATCCAGAACAGGAAGCATGCAATGCCTATGGCGTTTGGGTCGAAAAAAAGATGTATGGCAAAACCTATATGGGCGTAGAGCGCAGCACTTTCCTGATAGATGGCGAGGGAAAGATTGCGCATATCTGGAGCAAGGTCAAAGTCAAGAATCATGCGTCCGAGGTTCTGGAAGCAACACGCGCGCTTTAACTTCTTTGCGAATCCGTGCCTCTGATGCTTTGGCCGGAGCGTAGAATGCCAGCTCCGGCCGAGATAATTAACCAAGCCACACGCTAAAAAATCGGCAATTTTCAGCCATTTACACCCAAAACACCATCACAGCGGGACCGCTTTGTAAACGAAATATTAACCATATTCGCAGCCTAATGAACTGGTTCAATCAGTGTATCTTATGGCTGGGTATTAAATGCTTTCTGAAGGAAGAAGTAGAGGGTTTGGTCGCCGGAGGGAGCCGCATCGTATCATCATCACGCATGGCGATACGGTACAGGATTTTTTCGTCCGCCCCTGGGTGGTTTCCGGTCTCGCATTTTTCGGCATTCTCTTCAGCATCATGTATCTGTCCGCGACAGCCTATCTCGTGTTCCGCGATGATATCCTGTCATACTCGCGCGCCGAACAGGCCCAGATGCAGAGCAAATATGAAGACCGTATTGCTCAACTACGCAGCCAGATCGACCGCATTGCCAGCCGCCAGATGCTGGATCAGCAGGCCCTCGAAAGCCACGTACAGAAGCTGATGCAAAAACAGGCCGACTTTGAGGCCTACTCTTCTGTTCTTGATCCCATCATCACCAAAGCCCGCGAAGCTGGCATTCCAATCAGTTCTCAATTGAAGGTTCCCCTGCCAAAAACGGCGCCGTGGCGCGCCAAGGAAAAGCAGGCAGCAGCGCAAAAAACCGAACCGGCGCCAAAGATGGCACTCGCTTACGCAGCAACAGAGACGCCAGTATCGGCACAAACGATTTCCAACAGGTTTGAAGAACTCACGCGCCTTGGCTTCAGAAGCAGCAAATCCTTTACAGATAGCTCAACAGCATCATACGAGCCTCAAGCTGAAGATGAGCCTTTGCTTCAGACGGAGGGGTCAACCGCGCTCGCCTATAATGCTGACGATGAAGCCCCTTCCATTTTCGAAGCGGATGAAGTGACATCAGGGGAAGACAAGACCATCCTCAAGCTGGCAGATGCGACAGATCGCCTTGAAAAGGAAATGGTCGATAGCAAGGTGATCCTGCATAATCTGCTCAATGACTTGCGTTATAAATCTGATCGCGTCGAAAAACGCATCGCCTCCCTTGGTATCAAGGTAGAAGTGGCCGACGAGAATATGTCGGTCGGCGGTCCCTATATCCCCATCTCCGAGGACTATAATCACGATCAGTTGGCAGAAGATGCTGAAAAGGTCGAGATTGCGCTGGACCGGTTCGTTCAGCTCAAAAATCAGGTCAAGAAGCTTCCCATAAGCCACCCACTGCCCTCTGGGCACCTCTCCAGCAAATTTGGCATTCGCAAGGATCCATTCCTCAATCGCATGTCCATGCATTCGGGCATTGATGTGGCAGATCGATATGGCAGCCCAATTCGTGCGGCTGGGCTTGGCACCGTCACTTATGCAGGCCCACGCGCGGGCTATGGCATCATGGTCGAAGTGGATCACGGCAACGGCGTTGTCAGCCGCTACGCCCACATGAGCAAAGCGCTGGCGAAAAAGGGCGAGCGTGTCAACACCGGCACCATCATTGGCAAGGTTGGCTCTACCGGGCGGTCTACAGGCCCTCACCTGCATTTTGAAACCCGCATCAGAGGCAAGGCCGTGAACCCCTATTCTTTCCTTATCGCAGGAAAAGAATTGCATAAGCTGATCTAGGTATAATTTTTCTTATCCTAAAGACGTAGCCGCAGCGAAAAAGCCCACTCAGCTGACTTGCAACGCTTGGCACAGGCGCCTGGAGACATACCGCCTCGCAGCAGCCCAGAACTCGCGACATCCCAAGAGACTGCACATCGATATCAGGTCCGGATTGAGCCTTTATCAGCCAGCCGACGCCTCCCCCTTCCTCAAGCCTTCGTTGGTTCGATTGCGCAAAGATCCCACCAAACAAGTTCGCCATAGAAAAAGCCCGATCCTTACAAAAAGAACCGGACTTCGAATTGAAATAACGCAACCATCGAGGAGGTCTTGGCTAACCTCATCGCAAAGTCTAAAGTCGCAAAAGCCTCAAACCAGATCTTCGACCTGATCCTCCCCTTCCGTGCCATAAGCACGTTGAGCAAGAGCAGCTTCCATATAGGGTGTCAGAGCGCCATCAAGCACATCCTGCGGGCTGGTGCTTTCAACCCCGGTGCGCAAATCCTTGACCAACTGATAGGGCTGTAGAACATAAGAGCGGATCTGATGCCCCCAGCCAATATCGGTCTTGGATGCAGCTTCGGCACTGGCCTTGTCTTCGCGAATTTGTAGCTCGCGCTCATACAAACGCGCGCGCAACATGTCCCACGCCTGAGCACGGTTTTTATGCTGTGAGCGTTCATTCTGGCACTGCACCACAATTCCTGTCGGATGGTGCGTGATACGAACAGCAGAGTCGGTCGTATTGACATGCTGCCCACCAGCGCCCGAAGCGCGATAGGTATCAATGCGGCAGTCACTCTCGTTGATCTCGATATCAATTGTATCGTCAATCACCGGATAAACCCAGACAGAAGAGAAGGACGTGTGTCGGCGCGCCTGACTGTCAAACGGCGAAATACGCACGAGACGATGCACGCCCGATTCCGTCTTGGCCCAGCCATAGGCATTCTCGCCCTTGACCATAATGGTGGCAGCCTTGATGCCGGCTTCTTCGCCAGCCGTGACTTCGAGTACATCCACCTTGAAACCGGCTTTCTCGGCCCAACGGGTATACATCCTGAGCATCATCGACGCCCAGTCCTGGCTTTCTGTCCCGCCCGCGCCGGAATGCACTTCGATATAGCAATCCATGCCATCGGCTTCGCCCGAAAGCATGGTCTCGATCTGTTGTCGGGAAATGGTGCTCAACAGCCCGTGAAGGGTGTCTTCCGCATCCTTGATCACATCAGCATCATCTTCCATCTCCCCCAACTCGATGAGTTCGATGGAATCTTCAAGATCCTGATTGGCCTTGAGATAGGCGTTGATCGCCGATTCCAGTTTCTGGCGTTCCTGCATCAGCTTCTGGGCATTCTGCGGATCGTTCCAAAGATTGGGATCTTCGGCAAGATTATTCAGTTCAAGCAGGCGTTTCTGGGCAACATCCCAGTCAAAGATGCCTCCTCAGCAGAGCAAGACCCTGCTTGATTTCGTCAACTACATTCTGGATTTCTGCGCGCATACTTTTCTCTTCATTCGTCACAGAGAAGGCAGACACACTGCCTTCAAATTCAAACTGGTTATCCTTTCGGTGACGAGAAAGCGGATGCAAGCCTTGCCGCATCCGCCCCTCAACACGATAGGATTTGGGCTTTAATACAGACCGCCAGTACCTTGCGTCAAGGCCTCTTCGGCCTCCTGCGCAGACACAGGCCGCCCCATATCATCGGTAAAGCCAATGACCGAATAGCTATCCGGCGGCAAAGTGCCCGGCTTGAAGGCCTCCAGAATGACGCCATCACTCTGCGCTGAAGCCCTGAGGCCGGTGCGTCGGTCAATTGGAATAAGCTCAATCCCTTCAGGCACTTTGAACGGCTTCTTGGGCTTGTCCTTCAATGCCACTTTCATGAATTCGGCAAAGATCGGCGCAGCCAGATGACCACCCGACGCAGCACGCCCCATCGGACGCGGCCGGTCGTAGCCCACATATACCCCGACAACCAGATCCGGAGAGAAGCCCACGAACCATGCATCACGCTCATCGTTGGTCGTTCCGGTTTTGCCTGCAATCGGCTTGCCAACCACTTTGCGAACGATCGTGCCGGTGCCGCGCTGAACAACCCCTTCCATCATGGAAGTGATCTGATAGGCCGTCATCGGATCAAGCACCTGCTCGCGGTTGTCGATCACAGTCGGCTCGGCCTGATGCTCCCAGCGCTGGACATTGCAGTTCTCGCAAATACGCTGATCATGCTTGTAGATGGTCTTGCCGTACCGATCCTGAACCCGGTCAACAAAGGTCGGCGTAATCCGCCGCCCGCCATTGGCCAACATGGAATAAGCCGTCACCATGCGCAAAACGGTGGTTTCCCCAGCCCCGAGCGCCATGGAAAGCACAGGCATCAGATTGTCATAAATTCCGAAGCGTTTGGCATATTCAGCAACCAGCGGCATGCCCATATCCTTGGCAAGACGCACGGTCATGACGTTACGGGAAAGCTCGATCCCCAGACGCAAGGTCGATGGGCCGTAGAATTTGCCGCCATAATTCTGCGGGCGCCAGATACCCTGACTGCCGCCTTGGTCGATCTCGATCGGCGCGTCCATGACCACGCTGGAAGGCGTGTAACCATTATCAAGTGCGGTGGCATAAACAAATGGCTTGAAGGATGAGCCCGGCTGGCGATAGGCCTGCGTGGCGCGGTCAAACTGGCTCTGATCAAAGGAGAACCCACCCGCGATTGCCAGAATACGGCCAGTCATCGGGTCCATCGCGATCAGAGCACCGGAAACCTCTGGCACCTGCTCAAGCTCAAAGTTGCCATCGTCATTGGTCGAAACATAAACGACATCACCCGGCGACAACACGTCAGACGCCTTGCGGACAGCCTTACGCTTGCGATCTCCCGTAGCCCATTTGGCCCATTTCAAGCCGTCAAACGGAAGTGTCGCGATCTGGCGTTCGTTGGCAGGCGCGTCCTTGTCAGCCTCGTCAGGTCGCAAACCAATGGTCGCGTCCTTGCCTTCGGTGGAAAGCACGACAGCAAGCCGCCATTCAGGAACATCAGACAGAGGTTTCTGCTCAAGCAGTGCCTTGCCCCAGTCCCCTGTAATATCGATATTTGTGATCGGTCCGCGCCAGCCCTTGCCCTTATCGAACTTGACCAAGCCATGGTTCAGAGCCACACGCGCTTCTTCCTGCAACTTCACATCAAGCGAAGTGCGAACAGAAAGACCTCCGTTATAGAGCTTCTCTTCACCAAATGTCTTGTCGATCCAGCGGCGAACTTCTTCGGCGAAATAGTCAGCCGCAAAGATATGTGCGCCTCTTGGGCGGAACGTAACCTGCAAGTCTGTTGCCTTGGCCTTGTTCGCTTCTTCAACACTCACATAGCCGTTGCTGACCATCTGATCGATCACCCAGTTGCGGCGCTCAATAGCCTTTTCCTTATGGCGGATCGGATGATAATTGTTTGGCGCCTTCATCAAGGCTGCCAGATATGCTGCCTCGGAAAGGGTCAGCTCATGCACGGACTTGTCGAAATAGTTGAGCGAGGCAGAGCCGATACCATAGACACCGATACCGAAATACATCTCGTTGAGATAAAGCTCCAGAATCTCGGGCTTGGTGAAGGTCTGCTCGATACGCATGGAAAGCAGAGCTTCCTTGATCTTGCGCTCGTAAGATTGCTCGGAGGTCAGAAGGAAGTTCTTGGCCACCTGCTGCGTAATGGTCGATGCCCCCACAAGGCGACGGTTATGCCCCATATTCTTGACGTTGGTGACCACAGCGCGTGCGATGCCGGTAAAGTCCAGCCCCGCATGGGTGTAGAAATTCTTGTCTTCAGCTGAGATGAACGCTTCTTTCACGCGATCCGGAATAGCCTGAATGGGCAGGAACAAGCGACGCTCACGCGCATATTCAGCCATCAACTGACCATCAGCTGCATGAATGCGCGTGGTCACGGGGGGCTCATAATTCCGTAAGGCAGTGAAGTCCGGTAAACCGGCCATCATGGAATTAAGGAAGATATATACTGCGGTGGCGACCACAATGAACAGAACCGAACCTGCGGCAAAGAGAAAGCCGAAGAAGCGCCAAATTATCATATCTGTTCCTATTTATCCCGTATTAAAAGAGCGTGAAACATTGCACGGATCCATCCCGCATGAGCGACAAAACGCCGATTTCAATGATGCTTCGATATCTGACGGTCAGTCATTCCAGCACAAGCAAGCATCAGCTTACCCCAGCCGCAATCACGCAAAGACTTATTCTGCCATCAATCATTTTGCAACCATCACATCACATTGGGGCAGCAAAAGGGCTTTGTTAAGAATTTTATCCGCACCTAATCAGCCCAATATTGGCCCGATATCCAGCCCAATAAACCGATAAAGGCCCGCACATGCCTTTTCAGCCATTGTAGCGAGCCCCTTCAGAAAAGCTGATTCTCGGCATTTATCCCTTGGAGGGCACAAACAGGGCGCTGGATTGAACGGACCGCCGCGCGAAGAATCTATTGATCGACTTGATGATGGACTTGATGGCCTTTTCTCGCCATTCCTTAGAGAGTAGATCCGCCCTGTCCTCTTTGTTGGACAAATAGCCCAGCTCCAGCAATACGCTTGGAATATCCGGTGCCTTGAGCACGCGGAACCCTGCTGACCGTTCAGGCGTTTTCGATAGCCGGATTGACGCTTTGAGCGCCCCGACAAGCGTGCGGGAATAAAGTGCGGAATGATTGGCCGTTTCCCGCCGCGTGAGATCGATCAGAATATCGGCCACCACATCGTCTGACTGGTCGATTTCCAGCCCCGCAATCAGGTCCGAGCGGTTTTCCTGTTGCGCCAACTTGTGCGCAACAGCATCCGAAGCCCTGTCGGAAAGCGTGTAGACCGTGGCCCCCCGGACATAATGTTCGCGCACGATATCGGCATGGATCGACAGAAAGAGATTGGCTTTGTGCTTCTGCGCAAAAGCAACCCGCTTGGAAAGCGAAATGAAGCGGTCAGTATCCCGCGTCAGCAGGATGCGAAACTTCCCCTCAGCTTCAAGCGCTTTTTTGAGTGCCTTGGCAAAAGACAGCACAACCTTGCTTTCCTGCACGCGATTTGAAACAGCGCCGGTATCAATACCGCCGTGACCCGGGTCCAGGACGATGAGCGGGCGTGTGTCGCCGTCCTTTTCCTCAATCGCCGGCTCTACCGGTGCCTTGACCTCGGGCGCGGCCTGAGGTTTTCCATCAGCACCAATGCGGATCACATCACGCAAGGCCTGTTCGGCAAACTCACGATCACTAACAGCCTCAAGATTGAACACCAGACGCGCCGGATTGCCGTCCACTGCGGGAAGCGTGTAGGCGCGCTCAACCTTGGTGGGTCCGGCCAGATCCAGCACGACGCGTGAGCCGGCATGCCCGAAACGACCAAAGCGGAAATTTTGCACCATCGCCCGCTCGACAAGCCCCATCCCCTGCTCCATCTCGAACGCCATATCCGGCAGATCGATGACCAGACGATAAGGATCTTCCAGAGCGAAAACACTGAAACCGACGGGCTCGGAAACATCGAGGATGAATTGCGCCTTCTTGGCATTGCCGTCTGTCAAGGCTCCTTTGACAGCAACCATGGCCTCGGTCTGTTCCTGCGCCATAAGCGGACTACAAAGCAGAAGCCCCACAAGCATCAGAAACCGTCCGAACACTCTCATAGCTGAAGTCATCTGCCTCTTCCGTTACAAAGGGGGTATCATGGTGTGATATGAAAAAAGAATTGTGGCAACAAGACAGTGAAACAGGCAATTTCACCGTCCCCAACCAAACCGCAGACTGACGCCTCAGGGTTAACCACATCTTGACAGACCACTGCTATACACATGTCTGCATGGTATATCTGTATATTTAAGTATAGATAACAAGCAAAAACAGCGTATCAACGCACTTGTTCAACCGCCTTGCACTTGCATATTTGCGTAAGGAACCCTACAAAGGCCATTGAGCTATTATTGCCAAGCAATGATCCGATTCGAGAATCCGTATTTCTGACAAGAAGACATAAGCGTTAGGAATGCGTGACTGGCGAAAAGACCGGACGTTCTTTGAAGTATGAACGTCATCTTGTTTTTCGCGCCGGCGAAGCGGACATACCAGGCTCTGGCAAGTAGCCCGGACATTCGGGATCGGCCCCGAAGCCCATGACAAATTCGCAGCAATCTGGAGCGCGTACTTAAAGTCCTGATTGCTTGCCTAGAACCCCTGCCGAGGATGAAAAAGCGTCCTCGGGCACCGAGTATCAACAAGAGGACTCGCCAAGGAATGTGCCAACAGATGAGTTATAAAGCCGGCGATAGCTTTGCAGAAAGACTGCATGCCCTGGCGCTCAGCCATTTGCACAGCCGAGAACCGATAGTGGTCGGGTCGTCATCAGACAAAAGCGGAGAAGCGCGAACCTGCCGAGCGTCGGCTCAGTCGGCCAGAACGGTTGTCGGCGCGCCTTTCCGTGGAGAAAACACTTTATGGCAAATCAAATGCTCGTTGATGCGACGCATCCGGAGGAAACCCGGGTTGTCGTCGTACGCGGCAGTCGAGTTGAGGAATTCGACTTCGAGTCCGCCAATCGCAAGCAGTTGCGTGGCAATATATATCTAGCAAAGGTCACCAGGGTCGAACCATCCCTGCAGGCAGCCTTTGTTGACTATGGCGGAAATCGCCACGGTTTCCTTGCATTCAGCGAGATTCATCCGGACTATTATCAAATCCCGATGGCAGATCGTCAGGCCCTTCTTGAAGAAGAAAAGGGTCATGATGAGGACGAAATTCACGAAGAAGAAAAACCGGCCAAGAAATCAAGACGCCGCCGTTCTTCGCGGAAATCCGACAAGCATTCCGCAAAGGCCAACAAGGCCGAACCTTCCGAACAGGAAGAAAATGACTCAAATGCAGACGCTCCTGCTTCCTCTTCCGAGGAACAGACATCGAGCGAAGGCGCCGTTGTATCTGTAGCTGAAGCAACAGAAACCACAGAGCTTCCTGCGAACGATTCCGCGGCAAGCGAGACAGACAGTGCCTCTGAGGAAACATCAGAATCTGAAACGAAGGCATCCGACACTCAGGAAGACGCCGCGACGGAGCAGAATGCTGACGACGATTCTGAAGACACCAAGACCCCTCCTGCACAGGCGCATGCCGTCGCAGAGGACGAAAGCGTCAGCGCCGATCCAGATGAACTGGATGACGAAGACGAGGATGATGATGACACCCTCTCCGCTTCTGATGATGATGAAGACGAAGATGACGACGATGAAGACGAAGACGCTGATGTAGAGCATGTCGGCGCCGAAGATGCTCTGGAAGAAGTGCCTGAGCGCCGCAACCGTCGTCGCGTCAAACAATACAAGATTCAGGAAGTCATCAAGCGCCGCCAGATCCTGCTTGTTCAGGTCGTAAAGGAAGAACGTGGCAACAAGGGTGCAGCCCTGACCACTTACCTGTCTTTGGCCGGTCGCTATTCCGTTCTGATGCCAAACACGGCACGCGGCGGTGGCATCTCCCGCAAGATCACCAATGTATCCGACCGCAAGCGCCTCAAACAGATTGCTTCCGAGCTGGAAGTGGCTGATGGCATGGGCGTTATCCTGCGCACAGCAGGGGCTTCCCGCACCAAGACCGAGATCAAGCGCGACTTCGAATATCTGCTGCGCCTCTGGGAGAATGTGCGAGATTTGACGCTCAAATCCGCTGCCCCGATGCTCGTGTATGAAGAAGGCTCACTGATCAAGCGATCGATACGGGATCTCTATAATAAAGACATCGATCAGGTGCTGGTCGCCGGCGAAGAAGGCTACAAGGAAGCCAAAAGCTTCATGCGTATGCTGATGCCAAGCCATGCGCGCAATGTTCAGCCTTACCGCGAGCCACAGCCGATCTTCACGCGCCTTGGCATCGAAAGCCAATTGGACGCGATGTTCAGCCCGCAAGTGACCTTGAAGTCCGGCGGCTATATAGTGATCGACCAGACCGAAGCCCTCGTCTCCATCGACGTGAACTCCGGCCGCTCGACCCGCGAACACAATATTGAAGACACCGCGCTTTCCACCAACCTGGAAGCCGCTGAAGAGATTTCCCGCCAGTTGCGTCTGCGCGACCTTGCCGGTCTTGTCGTGATCGACTTTATCGACATGGAAGAAAAGCGCAACAACCGCGCCGTTGAGAAACGCCTCAAGGATTGCCTGAAATCAGATCGTGCCCGCATTCAGGTCGGCCGCATCTCGCATTTCGGCCTGATGGAGATGTCCCGTCAGCGCATCCGCACCGGCGTGCTTGAAAGCACCATGGACCCTTGCCCGCATTGTCAGGGCACCGGTTATGTGCGCGCGGCAGCCTCTGTTGCTCTGCTGGTTCTGCGCACGATCGAAGATCATCTGCTCAAGGGCGTCAACCACCATGTCGTGGTACGCACCAGAGGCAATGTGGCGCTTTATATCCTCAACCAGAAGCGCGAAAATCTGTTCGAGCTTGAAAACCGTTTTGGTGTCCACATCCATGTCGAAGTGGACGACCATATGGAAGGCAAGCATCTGGAGATTGATCGCGGCGAACCTCTGGAGCAGCCGGTAGCGCCAACGCCAACCATTTCAATGCAGGCCATGGAAGTGGTCGTCGATGAAGAAGACGAGGCCTTCGAAGCCTTCGAACAGGCTGAAGAGGAAAAGGAGCGCGAAGAAGAAAGCAGCTCCAAAAAACGCCGCCGCCGCCGCCGTCGCAAGAAGGCCCAGTCAGAGGCCAGATTTTCCCGCGACGACAATGAGCAGGATGACGGTGAAGCCAACGACGAGTCCAATGGCGACACAGACCAATCCGCCGAAGCAAGCGATGGTGACAACGATGGCGATGACAAGCCTAAGAAAAGTCGCCGCCGGGGCCGCCGCGGTGGCCGCCGCAATCGTCGCAACCGCGGCTCGGATGCTGAAGCACAGGAAATGACAGCCGAGGCCATGGAAGTGGTCGGGGAAAGCCCTGCTGTTTACAACCTTTCAAGCGATGAGAGCGACAGCAATGACAATGGAGCAACGCCAGCCAGCGATGAAGCCAATCAGCAGGCCTCTGCTGAGCAGCCATCTGTCGATGCACCAGCACCTGCCGCAGACGCACCCGAAGCCGCTGATATAGCCGCTATATCCCCAGCGCCAGAGCAGTCCGAGGATAGCCCGGCTGAAGCAGAGGCTCCACAGGCGGCCTCCTCTGATGCAGAGCCCCAGACGCAGCAGGACGAAACAGGAGACACGAGTGGTGAAGCGGCAAGCGAAGCAGACCCAACACCGGTTTTCGTAGCTCCGACAGAATCCGCACCGGTAGAAAATGCAAATGGCGACGCCACCAACCATGAGCCTGCCGATGCAGCGCCCGTTGAGGAAGTGGCAACTCCAGTTGCACCTGAGGAAACATCTGAACCCTCATCAGAAGACGCCATCCCGGCGGCAGAAAATAACGATGCCGATCAGACGCCTGAAGACACAGCCAAAGCACCTGAAGTTGCGAATGCAGATGCAGAAGAGGTTGTGGTTGCTAAGGCCGAGGTGGAAGAATCCAAGGAAGACGATGGCCGTCCCAAACGGACCGGCTGGTGGAACCGCTCTGGGTTTCTTTAAGCGTCTCTTCTGATGCCAGACATTAAAAAACCGCGTCCCTGCAAAGGGATGCGGTTTTTTCTTTATCAAACACTGGCGCTGTCTCAAGCTCAGGCGAGCCAATCGCCCATCCGCCGAACCCCTTCGCGCATAGCCTCTTCAGTACCGGCAAAAGACAGGCGCACATAGCGATGCCCGCGTTCTCGATCAAAATCCGCCCCCGGCGTGATGGCAACCCCGGCCTCCGAAAGCGAGCGCAGCGCAAAATCCATCGAGTCATTGGTCAGCTTGCTTACATCGCTGTAAATATAGAAGGCGCCATCCACGGGCATGAAATCTCCCAGCCCGATCCTGGGTAACGCCTCCATCAAATAGGCACGATTGCGCCCATAGCCAGCCTTGACCAAATCCAGTTCCTCATGCGCATCAAAGGCTGCTGCGGCCGCCACTTGCGAGAGCATCGGCGGGCATAGATAGAGCGACTGACTAAGGCACTCCACAGAGCGTTGCGCCATCTGGGGCAACACCATCCAGCCGATGCGCCATCCTGTCATGCAGTAATATTTGGAGAAGGAATTGATGATCACCACATTGGGTGAATAGCGAAGCGCTGTCTCTGCCTTCATGCCAAACTCGAGACTGTGGTAGATTTCATCGGAAATGAACCAGATCCCCAGCTCATCACACACCTCGACAACAGACTTCAGCGCCTCGGAATCCATGATCGTGCCGGACGGATTTGCAGGGCTTGCAATCAGCACACCCTTCACCGGCTTTTCGGCATGCACCCGGCGGATATCCTCCGCTGTCAGGCTCCAGCGATCCTCAGCCCGCGTCTCCACTTCCACGACATCCAGACCGAGCGAGAAAAGAATATTGCGATAGGCCGGATAGCCCGGGCTTGGCAGAATGACCCGATCCCCCACTTCAAATAGCGACAGGAAAGCCAGATTGAAGCCTGCGCTAGACCCGGTCGTCACGGCGATCGCCTGCGGTGATACGGACACCCCATAATGGTCGGCATAATGCTGTGCTATGCGCTCGCGCAGGGCCCGAATGCCGAGGGCATCGGTATAGCCGATACGGCCATCGACCAACGTCTTCTCTGCCGCTTCTCTTGCCAACCTCGGTGCGGGCGCTCCGGGTTGTCCGATTTCCATATGGACAATATCTTTCCCTTCGGCGGCAAGGGCATTGGCCTTTGCCATGATATCCATCGCGAAAAACGGCTCGATTGTGCCACGTTTGGAAATACTGCGCATTTGTCTTTTCCTTTTGGCTCTACTATGAGTCTGTATGGCCACCAATTCGCTCAATGCCACATTTTGACCATGGCCACAGGCAAGGATCGAAACCAACAAGTCGAATCCATGCCGCCAGACAGATAGTGGCTTTGATCTCCGGTAGATCTCTTTTTGGGGATTGAGAAAATCAAAGAAGGTTGTGATCATGTTTGAAGACTTAGGTATCAAGTCTTTGCGAAAAGTTCCACCCATTGCCGAACGGAAAGCACACCGTTCCCTATCGAACATTGGTCGCCAGCTGGCTTGTGCACTGATGACTCTGCTCATTGGTTTGCAGCCACTGCTCCTGGCCACCTCCAGCGCCGATGCCCAAGGGCGCCGCATTCAATTGATCCGGGATGCAGAGACCGAAGAACTGATCAAGGACTATGCCCGCCCGATTTTCAAGGCGGCTGGCCTCAAGCCAAACAATATCCGTATCCATCTGGTCAAAGACAACAGCTTCAACGCTTTTGTTGTCGATAGCAAGCGCATGTTCATCAATACCGGCACTATCATCCAAGCCAAAACCCCCAATGAAATCATCGGAGTTCTGGCCCATGAAACCGGTCATATTGCCGGCGGCCACCTCATTCGCCTGCGCGAAGCAATGAAGCGAGCGCAAACCATCGCGGCGATCGGCATGTTGGCTGGTGCCGGAGCCATGGCGGCTGGTGCCGCTTCCGGTTCTGCCAGCACAGCCCGCGTCGGAACGGCCATCGCCAGTGGGTCCCCTGGCATCGCGCAAAGAACCTTCCTCAGCTATGCCCGCACCGAAGAAACTGCCGCCGACAGGGCTGCCATCCGCTATCTGGCCAAAACTGGCCAGTCCGCACGCGGCATGCTGGAAACCTTCCGTCGCTTTGCAGATCAATCACTCTTTTCCAGTCAATATGTTGACCCGTACATTCAGTCTCACCCCCTGCCCCGGCAGCGAATTGCCCAGATTGAACGGTTGGCCAAGAAGAGCAAGTATTTCAGCAGGAAAGACAGCGCCGCGCTGCAACTGCGCCATGATCTCGTGCGCGCCAAGCTCGCAGCCTTTACCCAGAATCCCAAGCGCGTCATGCGCAGCTACAAAGGCAAAGACCTGCCAAGCCTATACGCGCAGGCTGTTGTGACCTACCGTCTGGGCAATCGCAACAAGGCCATTCGGCAGGTGGATCGGTTGCTCAAGGCGCAGCCCAACAATCCCTATTTCTGGGAATTGAAAGGGCAGATCTATCTGGAAACCGGCATGGGCGACAAGGCCATAGCGCCTTTGAAAAAAGCCGTATCCCTACGCCCCAATGTCGGCATTCTGCGCGTCATGCTTGGACAGGCCATTCTTTCTTCCAAGAAAAACAAGAACTACAGCGAGGCGGTTAGCTATCTGCAGCGAGGATTGCAGAATGATCCCGATCTGGCTGTTGGCTATCGTTTTCTGGCACAGGCCTATGAGAATCTGGGCAACCGCGCCAAAGCGGAAATCGCAACAGCCAATGGCTATTTTGCCTCTGGCGATATTTCTTCAGCCAAGGCCATGGCTGCCCGCGCCAAGAAAAAGCTCAAGCGTGGCTCACCCGAATGGCTGCAGGCCGACGACATCATCACCTACAAGAATCCCAAACTCTAGACGACCATAACCAAGGATGGGCTACCAATGCCCACCATATGTCACAACGAAGCCAGCCGTGGCGTATGGTCACAATCAAGTGAACAATTTGAGAATTGTCTCCCATCCTCATCAAACTGCCCTATTCTCAGGGCCATTCTGACAGACCAAAATGCTTGCTTACCAAGACAGAAACGCACAAGGACGCCCACTCATGCGCCACAGTTTTTCAAAGATCGCCTCCCTGTTCGCGGCAATTGCCTTCATGGGAATGACCGCAATGCCAGCCTCTGCGGCTGAATTCAACACCGATCAGAAACAGGAAATCGAGTCCATCATTTCAGACTATCTTCTCGAAAATCCGGATCTGATCCGCAAGGTATTCAACATACTCAGCCAGCAGGAAGCCGAGAAGCAGAAACAGGCAGAACTGGAACGCAACAAACTGGCACAGCAGGCGCTGGTTGAACATCAGGATGAGTTGTTCAATGCCAAAGATCAGATTGTTCTGGGCAACCCCAAGGGCGATGTGACCCTTGTCGAGTTTCTCGATTATAACTGCGGCTACTGCAAACAGGCATTCGGCAGCATGCTGGACTTGATGGATTCTGACAAAAACCTGCGCGTTGTTCTCAAGGAATGGCCAATCCTCGGCCCTCAGTCGCAGGAGGCCGCTCTGGTTGCGGTGGGCGTGACCCAGCTTGCTCCCGAGAAATACTGGGACTTCCACAAAGCGATGATGACCATGCGCGGCACGGCCAACAAGGAATCCGCTCTGCGGGTTGCCGAAAAGCTTGGCATCTCACGCGAGAAGCTTGAAAAACTCTACAAGGACACCGATACGCGCAAGCCTATCATGGATGCCTATAAGCTGGCTGACGCCCTCAACCTGAATGGTACGCCGGGCTACGTTCTGGGAGATGAAGTCATTCCGGGCTATATTTCCAAGGAAGCCTTTGAAAGCAAGATTGACAACTTGCGCAGTTGTGGCTCGACCAGTTGCTGATCTGGCCAAGCGAAATCAGATTGAAAAGGTAGGGAAAGGCGATTTTATAAGCGCCTTTCCCATTGCCCGGCAACGTGTCGCCAAGGCGCAAATCTGCCTTGGAATAGCCGTTTTTACCAAAAATCATGACGATAACTAGGCCCGAAAAGCACTACCGCCCTTTTCATATCTTTTCACTGGGCTAGGGACCGCCTATAAGGAACCACGAGAGGTCGCCCGCCATTCAAGCCACCTCTTGCGCCAAGCCAGACACTTCATTTGGCAAGGGCAGAAATTTCAATTGAATAGTCTCTAGCGCGGAATGCGAAATGACCAACACTCTTTATGTTCTCAACGGCCCTAACCTGAACTTGCTTGGTCTGAGAGAGCCCGATGTCTACGGCGCAAGCACCTTGAAAGACATCGAAGAGATGTGCAAGGAAAAGGCCGCTGCCTTTGGGTGGTCAATCGACTTTCGGCAGAGCAATCATGAAGGTGAGCTGATCGACTGGATTCATGAGGCCCGTGAAAAGTCGCGCGGGATCATTTTCAACCCTGCAGCCTATACCCACACATCCGTCGCGCTTCAGGATGCAATCCGGGCAGTAAGCCTGCCTGTCATCGAAGTTCATCTCTCCAACATTCACAAACGCGAATCCTTCCGTCATCATTCCTATATATCTCCCGCTGCGCTTGGCGTCATTTGCGGGCTGAATGCAAAGGGATATGTCTTGGCGATCGAAGCGCTCGTGGAACATCTAGAAGGCGCATGAGGAAAGCCCTCATGTGCTCCAGGCCAAACCTTGTTGCTTGCCTGGAAATCAACCAACGGAATGCGAACATATGACCAAAGAAAAAAGCAAACTTGATCCTGATTTCATCCGTCAGTTGGCGGAGCTGGTTAAGTCTCAGGACCTGACTGAAATTGAGATCGAGCAGGAAGACTTGCGTATTCGTGTTGCCCGTGAGATCGTCGTGCAGCAGGCTATCGCAGCCCCTCAGGCTGCCGCTCCAATGGCAGCGCCTGTCGCCGGTGTCTCAGCTGCCGCCGCGGCTGCGAGCGCTGAAGCCGAGGCCAATCTCGCCAACGCTGTCCGTTCACCCATGGTCGGCACGGCCTATCTCTCTCCGGAACCGGGCTCTGCGCCTTTTGTTTCCGTGGGCGATCAGGTCAATCTGGGCGATACGCTCATGATCGTTGAAGCCATGAAAACCATGAACCAGATTCCTGCCACCAAAGCCGGCAAAATCACGGCTATTCTGGTGGAAGACGCCCAGCCCGTCGAATTCGACGAGCCGCTGGTCATCATTGAATAATCAGGAATTTAGGGGAAATCCATGTTTTCAAAGGTTCTAATCGCAAACCGGGGCGAAATCGCCCTTCGCGTGTTGCGAGCCTGCAAGGAACTAGGCATCCAAACGGTGGCCATTCATTCCACCGCTGATGCCGAAGCAATGCATGTCAAGCTGGCAGACGAAAGCGTGTGCATCGGCCCACCGTCTGCCCGCGAAAGCTATCTCAACATACCGCAAATTCTGGCTGCCTGTGAAATCACCGGCGCCGATGCGGTCCATCCCGGTTATGGCTTCCTCTCCGAGAATGCTCGTTTTGCGCAAATTCTCGAAGAGCACAAGATCAGCTTCATCGGCCCGAGCGCGGAACATATCCGCATCATGGGCGACAAGATCGCAGCCAAACAGACCGCAAAGCGCCTCGGTATTCCCGTTGTGCCCGGCTCTGAAGGCGGGGTCGACAGCCCGGCAGACGCCAAGCGCGTCGCAGCCGAAATGGGTTATCCGGTGTTGATCAAGGCAGCTTCTGGCGGTGGCGGCAAAGGTATGCAGGTCGTTCACTCCGAAGACAAGATGGAACTGGCCTTCACCACAGCACGCTCGGAAGCGGCAGCCAACTTTGGCGACTCCACGGTCTATGTCGAGAAATATCTCGAGAAACCGCGCCACATCGAAGTGCAGGTCATGGGTGATGGCAAAGGTCACGCCATCCATCTGGGCGAACGCGATTGCTCCTTGCAGCGTCGTCACCAGAAGGTGTGGGAAGAAGCCCAATCTCCTGCCCTGAATTCAGAACAGCAGAACCGGATTGGCGACATCTGCGCCAAGGCAATGCAGGGTCTGGGTTATTCCGGCGCCGGTACGATCGAGTTTCTCTATGAAAATGGCGAGTTCTATTTCATCGAAATGAACACCCGTTTGCAGGTGGAACACCCGGTAACCGAATCCATCACGCGCATTGATCTGGTCAACGAGCAGCTCAAGGTGGCCTGCGGGGCCGGTCTTGATATCCGTCAGGAAGACATCAAGTTCCAGGGCCACGCCATTGAATGCCGCATCAATGCCGAGAACCCGGATACCTTCGTGCCGTCGCCGGGCAAGATCACCTACTATCACCCACCGGGAGGCCTCGGTGTGCGTGTGGATTCGGGCGTCTATCAGGGCTATACTATTCCGCCCTACTATGACAGCCTGATCGGCAAGCTGATCGTGACCGGTCGCAACCGTGTGGAATGCATGATGCGTCTGCGTCGCGCTCTGGACGAATTCGTCGTTGATGGCATCCAGACCACGCTGCCTCTATTCCGTGACCTAGTCGACAATGCCGACATCGCCAACGGCGCATATGATATTCACTGGCTGGAAAAATATCTTGCTTCGAAATAGAGCATTGCCTTGAATTTCCATTCAGCACACTATTATGAAGACCGCGCACATCGGGCGCGGTCTTTTGCATTCTCAAGCTGACAATTGCACAAACTGTAAACAGAGCTGTGGTAAAATCCCAAGCATGAACGACGACTCATCCCTCTTGGAAATCACACCCCAAATTCTTCTCAAGGCCTATGCCTGTGGCATTTTCCCCATGGCGGAAAGCGCCGATGACCCCTCCATGTTCTGGATAGAACCGGAAATGCGCGGCATCATCCCGCTGGATGCCTTTCACATCCCCAAAAGAATGCGCCGCACCATGCGCACAACTCCGTTCAAGATTTGCGTCGATACCGACTTCGGCGGCGTCATGAATGCCTGCGCAGAAGCGGCACCGGATCGCCCCACAACCTGGATCAATCCGCAAATCCACAAGCTCTATCGCGCGTTATTTGACATGGGGCATTGTCATTCCGTGGAAGTCTGGGATGGAGCCCGCCTTGTTGGAGGCCTCTATGGGGTAAGTTTGGGGCGGGCGTTTTTTGGCGAGAGCATGTTCTCCCGCGAGCGGGATACATCCAAGATGGCGCTCATCCATCTGGTCGAACGACTCAACGCGGGCGGCTTCACGCTGCTGGACACCCAGTTCATCACCGATCATCTCAAGCAGTTCGGCACCATTGAAATACCCAAAGAAGAGTATCATGCGCTTCTGGACCACGCCATGCAGTCACGGGCCGACTTCTATGCCCTCGACAAGGCGTCAAAAGACGAGGCGTAAAGCGCCAAAGGCGCAGCAGTGAAGATAAGTGGAATGTGTCCAACGAACACCGCTCGCGACTGCGAGATCAATTGGGCGTTGGTACTTCGGTGGATTGCTTGCAGCCGACAAGCCAGACATCATAAACCGGATGTTCGACAGCATTCAGGCCGGGGCTGGAGGCAAACATCCAGCCGGTAAAGATCCGCCGCACCTTGCGCTCTAGCGTGATCTCGTCCACCTCGACAAATGCGGTTTCCTCCTGCCGTTCCGTCTCCGGACGTGTGTAGCAAACCCGCGGTGTCACCTGCAGGGAACCGAATTGCACTGTCTCGTTGATATAGACATCAAACTGGATCATACGGGCAGTGATCTTGTCCAGTCCAGCGAAGGTGGCAACCGGATTGGAAACATCTTCTGCCTTGACCTGCAAGCTCACCAAGCAACCCAATAAGAACAGAGAAGCAATCACCATTCTTCTCATGATCCAGCCCCCTTTGCAGCACTGCATAAAATTCATTCCAAACTCCGACGATCGGTAGCTTCCGAGCGCTGTGCTTGGCGCCGATGTCAAAACCACCCCGTTCCTAGCCCTCTTTTAGGGCAAAAGGCAAGGCTGATTTGCCGATACCCCCGGCTTGGAGCAAGATCGCACATGATCAAGCACATGCTTTTGTGCGTTGAATATGCGGCTGGAATGTGACTGCAAACATGATGAAGCGGAGAAAAGGACATTTCTTCGTCAATCAATTCAGAGCGAGAATGACGGCTGAATGGGCTTGGCGCAATCTAGGGCGTCCATGCCTCATAATCCCCGCCTGAGACGGAGTGTGGCGTTGGTGCAGCCAGCAGAGAGCCCGCTGGGCGATAGGCCTTGTCGGTGCCGGTCATATTCGGCTGATGCTCGCGTTCCCATGCCCAATGCTGAACCGTCTGCTCGCTGGGCGCAACGTCGGTGCGATAATGCATCCAGCCATGCCATCCTGCCGGAATAGCGCTTGCCTCGGCCGGATTGGCATAAACCACCCAGCGGCGTTCGCCTTTGCGATTGCCCGTGTAGCTTTTATTTTTGGAAACATTCTGCTTGTAATATTTGTTGCCGAAGGAATCCTCACCAACAAAGACCCCGAACCGCTTGGTGTGCAACCAGGTTCCGAAAGTCGTTTTACCCCACCATGTGAACAAAAGAAGCAGAAAGTTTTTCATGACAACCCGTTATGTGAGCAGTTCGAATGGGGACACTATGACTACATATTTTCGCGGATGTCCAGAGTGGGGCAAGAAAAATCCGACGAATGGATCGCCCGCCCCGCAGCCTCTTAACGACGACGCCCTCCGACACTGGCAAAGCGTGGCGACCGCGATGGCCGCGTAGAGGTTGGCGAGGCATCGGGCTCCTTGCGGGATCGCCCTGCGCCGCGTCCGCTCCAGAGCGATGGTTTGGCCAGAGAATCGACAAACTCCTCTTCCTCATCCGCTTTATGCAGAATACGGTCGACATCGCGCTGGCTGCGCCTTGCTTGCGGCAGGGTCTGCTCATGAAACTGGCGCGCCTTGGCAAGAGAGCGCAATCTGGATCGTTTTTCCTCGAGCACCTCTTCCATGCCGTCGATTACATAGCGGTCCCCATCAAGGCGCATGAGGCGCTTGTCCGTGCAAAGGGATGCGATCCTTTGCTGGATTGCAGCAGACGACATCGGCTTGGCCAAGACATGATGAGCCCCCGTTTCAAACAATTTGGCAACGCGCTGCTCCGTGGCATGGGCAGTCACCACGATCACAGGAATGTAGCATAGCGGATCCATCGTTGCATTTCGGATCAGACTAAGCAGCTGCATACCAGACATGGGCGCCATGTTCAGGTCGGTCACAATGACATTGGGTGGTTCGTGCATGATCGCATGCAGCGCAACGTCTCCCCGATCATAGGAGCGAACCCGAGCCACCTTCATCGAGGAAATCATAGATCGAATCATCGTCAATACTGACTTGGAGTCGTCGACAATAACAATGTCGAGCGATTCGACACTCAGCCCGTAGGCCGCCTGATGCTCCATAAATCCATCCAACATGCTGTTTTCTTATCTGTTTTCCGTAGGGTGGAGCCAAGAATGCCATAAAGCCATTAATTCGCGTTCAAAAAGGGTCCGTCAATTTGATTTCAATTTTAACAGATTTGTTTCACTGCCTAAGAAAGTTAATTTCCCCACTGCTCCACCATCCAAGGCGCAGATTTTTCCCATTCCTGATCACGGACCAAAAAACACTACATATAGATTGACACAAAATCGGAACACACAAGGCATAGTCCTTATTGCGTTCGTCATCGCAAAAATCCATAATCCGATCCGTCAAGACAGTGGCGTCTCTGGACCTGTGCTCCAGACTTCCTGTTCCAGCATCATGAAAAAGAACCAAGATCCAATTTGAAACGGCCAGCGGGTAGCGCTGTGCTTGTTGATGGTTCCGGGTCTGGGATTTTTATGCGCTTGAAACAGGGAGGGAAAAGCAAGAAGCACAAGATATAGACCCGCCAACACAACATGGACACCACATATAGATTTTGTTAACCTTATGACGATCTACTGGTGTCAACAAGACGAAGCCATTGTGCCACGATTCGCTTGTGACACAGATTCAGAACTTTTTCAGGAGATCGGCTCTTTCCGAGGCCAGGAAATCTGATCGAATGACCATTCAGCCTGCTGACCTCAAAATGATGTCAGCGATACCTTTGCTAAGGGGATTTATAATGCGTGTAGAGCGGCGCTATACCACTGAAGGAAAATCAGCATACGATTCCATCGAGTTTCGTAAGGCTACGAGTGAAATCCGTAACCCGGACGGGTCAATCGTGTTTCGCCTCGAGAATATCGATGTGCCCACAAGCTGGTCTCAGGTAGCAGCAGATATTCTGGCTCAGAAATATTTCCGCAAGGCAGGCGTACCGGCTGCCCTGAAACGCGTTGAAGAAAATTCCGTTCCTTCCTGGCTGTGGCGCTCCGTCCCGGACGAAGAAGCGCTAAGCCAGCTGCCAGAAGACGAACGCTTCGGCCCGGAAATGTCCTCCACACAGGTCTTTGACCGTCTCGCAGGCACATGGACCTATTGGGGCTGGAAAGGTGGCTATTTTGACACCGACGCCGATGCGCGCGCCTTTTATGATGAACTGCGCTATATGCTCTGCACCCAGCGCGTCGCCCCCAACTCTCCGCAGTGGTTCAACACCGGCCTGCATTGGGCCTATGGCATCGACGGCCCAAGCCAGGGTCACCATTATGTCGACTTTGAAACCGGCCGCCTGACCCGCTCTGCAACCGCTTATGAGCATCCCCAGCCGCATGCCTGCTTCATCCAGTCCATCGACGATGATCTGGTCAATGAAGGCGGCATCATGGATCTGTGGGTTCGTGAAGCACGTCTGTTCAAATATGGCTCCGGCACCGGCACCAACTTCTCCTCCTTGCGCTCGGAAGGTGAACCCCTCTCCGGTGGCGGCAAGAGCTCTGGCCTTATGTCCTTCCTCAAGATCGGCGACCGCGCTGCAGGAGCCATCAAGTCTGGCGGCACCACGCGTCGCGCGGCCAAGATGGTGGTGGTTGACATCGACCACCCGGATATCGAGAACTATATCAGCTGGAAGGTCAAGGAAGAAGAAAAGGTCGCCGCGATTGTCACCGGCTCCAAGATTGTTTCCAAGCATCTCAAAGCCATCATGAAGGCCTGCGTGAATTGTCAGGGCTCCAATGATGAATGCTTCGATCCGCTCAAGAACCCTGCCCTCAAGCGCGAAATCCGTGCAGCCAAGAAGATGCAGGTTCCGGAAAACTATATCCGCCGCGTCATCCAGTTTGCCAAGCAGGGCTACAAGGATATCGAGTTTGAAACCTACAACACCGACTGGGATAGCGCAGCCTATCTGACGGTAGCAGGCCAGAACTCCAACAACTCCGTACGCATCACCGACGACTTCCTCAACGCCGTGAAGGAAGACCGCGACTGGAACCTGATTGGTCGTATCAAGGGTGACGTTCGCAAGACCGTGAAAGCAAAAGACCTGTGGGAACAGATTGGCTATGCGGCTTGGGCATCTGCCGATCCGGGCCTTCAGTTCCACACCACGATCAACGATTGGCACACCTGCCTGGCCGATGGCGAAATCATCGCCTCCAACCCGTGCTCGGAATATATGTTCCTTGACAATACGGCTTGCAACCTGGCCTCCATCAACCTCCTGCAGTTCCAGCAGCAGGACGGCAACTTTGCTGTCGAAGAATTCGAACACACGGTGCGTCTGTGGACCATGGTTCTGGAAATTTCCGTTCTCATGGCCCAGTTCCCTTCACCGGAAATCGCAGAACGGTCCTATCTCTATCGTACGCTGGGTCTGGGCTATGCCAACATCGGCGGCCTGCTGATGACCTCCGGCATCCCTTATGACAGCGACGAAGGCCGCGCCATCTGTGCCGCAATCTCCGCTCTCATGACCGGCACCTCTTATGCAACCTCGGCTGAAATGGCCAAGGAACTTGGGGCCTTCGAGCGCTACGAAGCCAACGCTTCGCATATGCTGCGCGTCATCCGCAACCACCGCCGCGCCGCCTATGGCGACACCGATGGCTATGAGAATCTCGATATCAACCCGGTACCGCTTGACCATGAAAGCTGCAAAGACAAGGCCCTGATCAATCATGCTGTTAAGGCATGGGACAAGGCTCTTGAGCTTGGTCAGCAATATGGCTATCGCAACGCCCAGACCACTGTGGTCGCCCCAACCGGCACCATTGGCCTCGTCATGGATTGCGACACTACCGGCATTGAACCGGACTTCGCACTGGTCAAATTCAAGAAGCTCGCAGGCGGCGGATATTTCAAAATCATCAACCGCACCGTGCCCAATGCCCTGAAAAAGCTCGGCTATACCGACCAGCAGATCAAGGACATGGAAACCTACGCGGTTGGTCATGGCACTTTGAAAAACTGCAACGCCATCAGCCACAATGCCCTTAAGGAAAAAGGCCTGACGGACGAGAAGCTTGAAACCATCGAAGGCGGCCTTGCCAGCGCGTTCGATATCAAGTTTGCCTTCAACAAATGGACGCTGGGCGAGGACTTCTGCAAAGAGGTGCTTGGTGCAAGCGACGAACAGCTTGAGGACCCACATTTCGACCTGCTGGCTTATATGGGCTTCAGCAAGGAAGAAATCGATGTTGCCAACATTCATGTCTGCGGCGCGATGACCCTTGAAGGGGCTCCGCATCTGAAGGATGAGCATCTTCCGGTCTTTGATTGCGCCAACCCTTGCGGTCGTATCGGAAAGCGTTATCTCTCGGTTGAAAGCCATATCCAGATGATGGCTGCGTCCCAGCCTTTCATCACTGGCGCGATCTCCAAAACGATCAACATGCCAAATGATGCTACGGTTGAGGATTGCAAGAACGCCTACATGATGTCCTGGCAGCTGGCTTTGAAGGCCAATGCGCTCTATCGAGATGGCTCCAAGTTGTCCCAGCCGCTCAACAGCCAGCTATTGGATGACGATGCGGAAGAAGCAGAAGACGCAGCCGAAGCAATCGCTGCCGCTCCGATGCCAGAACGCGCCGCGCTGGTTTCCGAAAAGGTTGTCGAACGTGTGGTTGAGCGCGTTGTCGAGCATCGTGTGCGCGAACGCCTCAAACTGCCGGATCGTCGTAAGGGATACACCCAGAAGGCAACCGTCGGCGGGCATAAGGTTTACCTGCGTACGGGCGAATATGACGATGGTCAGATTGGCGAAATCTTCATCGATATGCATAAGGAAGGCGCCGCTTTCCGTAGCTTGATGAACAACTTCGCAATCGCCATTTCTCTCGGCCTGCAATATGGTGTGCCGCTTGATGAATATGTCGATGCCTTCACCTTCACCCGGTTCGAACCGGCTGGCATGGTTCAGGGCAACGAAGCCATCAAGAACGCCACGTCCATTCTTGACTATGTCTTCCGCGAACTGGCCGTATCCTATCTGGATCGCCATGATCTGGCTCACGTCAACCCTGATGACATCGCCACGACGTCAACAGGCAAAGGCAGCGCCGAAGGGAAAATCCCTGTACCGATTTCCAAGGGTCTTCTGCGCGGCAAGGCTGAGCGCTTCAAGCTCGTGGATGGCAAGGAATATGCGCGTTTGCAGGAATTTGATCATGCGCATCATCATGATCATGACCATGATGATCACGCTCATGCTCCAACGCCAACCACCAAGACGGCCATCCCGTCCAGTGCAACCACGATGTTGAAGCCGGACAGTCAGGTTCAGCCAAGCCCTGCCCCAGCTGTCGGCAAGACCGAGAGCAAGGCAGACCAGATCGCGCTGGCCCGCATGAAAGGCTATGAAGGCGAGAGCTGCCCAGAATGTGGCAACTTCACCATGGTGCGCAACGGCACCTGCCTGAAATGCGACACCTGCGGTGCAACGAGCGGCTGCTCCTGATCGTCAGGCAGACATTGGGTGCTTCACACCCAACCCAGCAAACAAACAAAAACCCCGCTCACATTGAGCGGGGTTTTTCATTTCAGTTGAAACCAACGCAAGATATTGTCAGCGCTGCGTAAGAGCCAGCTTTGCCCCAAGAGCAACGAAGGTCGCAGCGAAGCCACGCTTTAACCACGCCA
The DNA here is from genome assembly GCF_963676485.1 of uncultured Cohaesibacter sp. Classification (NCBI taxonomy): domain Bacteria; kingdom Pseudomonadati; phylum Pseudomonadota; class Alphaproteobacteria; order Hyphomicrobiales; family Cohaesibacteraceae; genus Cohaesibacter; species uncultured Cohaesibacter sp. The sequence continues at coordinate 3,952,848 of NZ_OY781114.1, read as the reverse complement.
TGACAGCCGGACGGGACAAAAGCTTGTCCCGCACCGAAGCCGCAGCGACGCCCACAATGGCAAAGACCAGAAGTGTCATCACCATGAAGACGCCCCCCAGTTCCACCATATCAAGCATCGGGCTTGCGGTATTCACATCGACAAATTGCGGCAGGAAGGCCAAAAAGAAGATCGAAAGTTTCGGATTGAGCAGGTTGAGCAAGATTCCGTCTCGCACAATGCCCAAAGCCGAAGGCCCATGCACGAGTTCGGCATCCAGGCTTTCGGCATCGAACTGCTCTTTGTCTTTCAACATCTTGTAGGCCATATAGAGAAGATAGGCGACGCCCGCAAATTTGACCATCTGAAAAGCCATCGCGCTGGCATGCAACAAGGCAGCAAGCCCGAGCACCGCCGCAGTAATGTGAGAAATAATTGAGAGCGTCCCACCCAGCGCAGCAAGCAACCCCATGCGCAGGCCCCGGCGCAAGGTCACCACGAGCGTATAAATCATGCCCGTTCCAGGTGTAATCACGATAAAAAGTGAAGTGAGAAAAAATTCAAAGGTCATGGCGATCGGCAATCTATTTGGAAAAAAGACCCGATATCATACCACCAAAATACAAATTGCCAATCCCGCCAGATGTACAAGCGCAACCGCGCATCACTTGCTGATATCCTTAAACTTGCAATTATCCATCGTTTTAAAGCGCGTGATGAGATAGCGGCGCTTGCCATTAAACTCGAAACGGCATCCGAAACGCGCACCACCAAAGGGCTGAATAGTCGCCGTCACTTGTATATTGCCGCTGACAGTCAAACAAACCACATCGCCGACAGGCAAGTTGCGTTCAATCTTCCCGCTTTCGCTCTCCAAAAGTACATAGAGCGTTTGATCCGCTCCATTCTCAAGACAAGCGGCCCATGCAGACATATTCAAAGGAATAACAAGAGCGGCATAAGCAAAAATGGCCCCGATACCGACGAACAAAAAGTTTCTTCTCATAAGAGCATCCCTTTCTGCACCGCAAGGTTATGTGAATGAATACAGAATTCAGTTTCAATACATCCCTTTACAAAAATATTATAAAATACTTTTGTAAAAAAATCGAACAAGATTGGTATTCAAGCCAATAATACTAATTTGGATTTTCGTAGAAAATCGAACGGCCATTTGTCACTCTTGAATTCAGAAGGCTGTACACATAATTGCAACACTAAAGCCGACATTGCTGCCAATATAACATTTTCCCTTGACCTTTTTGTCAAAACACCTGAAAAGGCCAGAGGAAAAGGAGAATAAATAAATGAAGACACCCTTTTCCACGATCGCTCCGGATCGCTTCAGCCATGAAACATTTCGTGATGCAGAAGCTGCCATCCAGCGACTACTGGATATTTACCAAGTTCATACTGAATTCCTCAGAGATGCCTTTACGCGCGTCGCCCAGCATGATGTCCCATCAGCCGGGCGCTATCGTGCGACCTATCCTGAAATCCGCATGACGACGGATACGCACGCTCAAATTGATTCCCGCTTGTCATTTGGGCATGTGCCGGGACCGGGCACCTATTCCACGACTATTTCCCGTCCGGATCTGTTTAGCAATTATCTCAAACAGCAGATCGAATTGCTCTTGTCGAACCACAATGTCGCCATTGAAGTGGGGCCATCCATGACCCCGATCCCCATTCATTTTGCCTGGCCAAATGGCATGAATGTGGAAGGCGCCTTGCCCGAAACATGGTCGCGTCCCTTGCGCGATGTGTTTGATGTGCCTGACCTTGCCATCACGGATGATGCAATTGTCAACGGAACGCAGCATTACGGCCCAGATGAAGTCGTCCCGCTGGCGCCCTTCACCGGCCCGCGCATCGACTATTCCCTGCATCGACTGGCCCACTACACCGCCACCAAGCCGGAGCATTTCCAGAATTTCATCCTGTTCACCAATTACCAGTTCTATATCGATGAATTCGTGAATTGGGCCAGAGAACAGATGGCAAATGGCTCTGAAGACTATATGGAATTCGTGGAAGTCGGCAATCAGATTACGCCTTCGGGCGCAACCGAACCTGTTGAAGGTGAAGCGCCACCGCGCCTACCGCAGATGCCCGCCTATCATCTCAAGCGCAAAGATCAGAATGGCATCACGCTGGTCAATATTGGCGTCGGTCCTTCCAATGCGAAAACCATTACGGACCATATCGCGGTATTGCGGCCCCATGCATGGCTCATGCTGGGCCATTGCGCCGGCCTGCGCAACACACAGCGGTTGGGAGATTATGTTCTAGCCCATGGCTATGTACGCGAGGATCATGTTCTGGATGCCGACCTGCCAACATGGGTGCCCATTCCTGCGCTCGCAGAAATTCAGGTGGCTTTGGAAGATGCCGTCGCAGACATCACAGGGCTCAAGAATTACGAACTCAAGCGCATCATGCGAACCGGCACCGTTGCTTCCATAGACAACAGAAACTGGGAATTGCGCGACCATAAGGAGCCGGTCGAGCGGCTGTCCCAATCCCGCGCCATTGGCCTTGATATGGAATCGGCAGCCATTGCAGCGAACGGGTTCCGCTTCCGCGTGCCCTATGGCACCCTGCTCTGCGTGTCAGACAAGCCCCTGCATGGAGAATTGAAACTGCCCGGTATGGCCAGTGACTTCTACACCCAGCAGGTTCGCCAGCATCTCAAGATCGGTATCAAGGCCATGGAGACTTTGAGAGGGATGCCAATCGAACGGCTTCATTCTCGTAAACTGCGCAGCTTTGCCGAAACCGCGTTCCAATAGAAGAGATGAACAACAGGACTGACAGTCTCACCAGCAAGCCAGAAACAAGTGCCTGCAAGAAGTTAGAGTGTAAGAGGAAAAAGAGCGCTATGCCGCTTCCTCTACACCGTCTTCAGGCGCGTCCTCTGCATCTGTGCCCTCTTCAGCGCCCATATTGCGCTTGCGCGCCACGCGCATCAGTTCACAAAAGGAAGACGCAGGCAATGGCGGTGCAAAGAGATAGCCTTGCGCGGCGGAGACACCCATTTTCCGCAACTGTATGACCTGTTCTTCTTTTTCGACGCCCTCGGCGATGACGCCAATATTCAAAGTCTCGGCCAACGAGATCAAGCCCTGAACCAGCTCGGGACCAGCAAAACCTCCATCCAGCGCATCAACCAGCAGCTTGTCCAGCTTCAAGATGTCAACGCTGATTGAAGAGAGGTTGTAAAGCCCGCTATGCCCTGAGCCGACATCATCCAACGCGATCTCCGCACCCAGTGCCCGGATCTGACTAATAACATCCTTTGCGAGATCCATCTCCTCAATGGGAACCCGATCCGAGATTTCAAAAATCAGATTCTTGAAGCCCAGCTTGCTGTCCCTGAAGACTTCCTCGATATCCGCAACGATGGAATCGTCGAGCATCTGGTGGGAAAACAGATTGAGGGCAACCTTGAAGACCTGCCCTTCGCGCACCACAGGATCAAGCAGCCGGCAGCTTTCTTGCATGATCCTGAAGGTCACCTCACGCGTAAGCCTGTAATTTTGGGCCAACGGAATGAACTCTTGGGGCGAAACAATGCTGCCATTGGGTTTCAACCAGCGAGCCAGCACTTCGCATCCAGTTATCGCGCCACTATCAAGATCAATAATCGGCTGCATATATGGCAAGATCTCGCCATTGTCGAGTGCGTCGAGGATCATGTCCCCCTCGGTTGGCCTGTAGCGTCCAAAATACCACCCGATCCCAACCATGATGAAGCCAAAGAAAAGCCCCAACAGATTGATGAATTCCCGAGCATCAGCCGTCACCGCATCAAGGGCCGCCTCGGTAATGGACATTTGCACTTCGAAGGGCAACACATCTGAACGCACAGAAACCCGATCGATGATGTCCCCACCAGACACGTCAGGTTCCAGAATGAACCAGTGCGTGCCACCTTCCATGGACAACATGGCATAGCGGAACCGGCGCAGATCATTGCGCACAGGATCGATACGGACCAGCTCTCCCGGAACACGCGCCACCAGTCGGCGTCCATTGGCAACATGGCGAACCACCAGCAAGGACGGCATATCAAACTGGCCTGACCCGGCAGAAAGCGAGAGGGTCACAGTCTTGTCGCCAAGCTGGTAAGCTGGCAGCAAACCGGTTTGCCGGGCTGACTGACCCAAATCCGTACAGACCAGATTACCGCTCCGGTCCACCAGACCGATGGTATCGATCCAGGCGGAGGAACGGGTTGCTTCGCTATAGCGATAGCGATGGTCCGTCGTGCAAGAGAGGCCCGGGGACTGCGCCAGATCATTCAAGACATTGATCGCGGTTTGAGCTGCATCGCTCGCCCGCTCCAGCATAACGTCAGCCGAGATCTGAAGGTCTTCCTTGATCTCCTTTTCAACCTGCCAACGCATGGCAAATTGCATGCCGATGGTTAGCAAGCCTGCACTTACCGTCGCCAGAAACGAGTATCCTGCAATTTTCTTGGCATTTCTGATCATAGTGCCTCGCCCAAACAATTGCGCAAATTTGAGCATAAATCAGTGAAAATTCAGTTGATTTTTGGAAACATGCCAAGAAACATCGATGCGCAGAAAAAACGCGCCAATTCCAGGATAGAAGGCGCGTTATAGAGAATCGAAAGCTGTAGGACAAAGAGACGTCCAAAAGCGACAAAAGCCACTCACGAGGCTGATTTTGCCTTGTCTCCCCTTGCGGCGGTCCCTTTCTGCTTCTGATTTTTACCACCCAATGCGCCGACCAGCTGCAAATAGGCCGGAGCAGGCAGAGCCGGAGAGAACAGGAAGCCTTGCGCCTCATCAATGCCCGACCGTCTCAGATAGTCAAGCTGCACGTCGGTCTCTACACCTTCAGCCACAACCACCATGCCCATGCCCTTCGCCATCTGGCTAAGAGAGTCGATGATGGGAACCGTTTCGGTTTCGACCGTGATGGTATCCACAAAAAGCTTGTCGATCTTGATGATGTCCATGCCCAGCTTTTGAAGATAGGCAAAGCCGCCATGGCCCGTACCAGCATCATCAAGCGCCACCCGGATACCAAGCTCTTGCAAACGTCCGATGATAACGCGTGCCCGGTCCAGATTTTCCAAAGGCAACCGTTCGGTCACTTCCATAACAAGCTGTTCGAACCGGACACCGGAATTGCCAAACACCTGCTCCACTTCGCGGACGATGGCCAGATCCTCAAAATGCTTATTGAAGAGATTGAGAGCAACCTTCAGGTTCGGGTGCTTGGCGTAACTATCGGATAGATCTTCGGCAACCTGCTCCATCAGAAGCGCGGTCATGGGCAAAGCCAGCCCGGAGGCTTCAGCCACATCGATGAAATGCCCCGGAGACAGAATGGTCCCGTCCGGCTTGCGCCACCTGACAAGGACCTCACAGCCCGCAAGCCTGCCGCTCTGGATATCAAGAATCGGCTGATAGTAGGGAACGAATTCCTTGCGCTTGATCGCCTGCTCGAGACTGACATAGGGGTCCGGCTTGCGCAGCCCAATCCGAACAATAAAGAACATGATCAGAGCACCGGTCAGAATACCCAGACCATCAACGACACGCATGATCCCGCCAAATGAATCCCATACCGCAGCAAAAGGCAGGGCAACGGAAATCGCAAGCGGATACCGCGTGGAGCGGACCTCATGCATGATCAAATCTTTGGTCCAGTTCGGATCTGGCTCAAAGGAATAGAATGGCGCTCTTTGGCGCAGCCGACTGCCCGGTGTGCTTTGGGTGATAATCTCGTTGTTCTTCAGCTTCATCGAAATGCGATAGGAGTCGACATATTCGGTCTGCATCCCCTGTGGAACGAAATTCTCCACAAGAATAAAACCGCCAATCGAAACAAACTCGGATACATGCCATTGAACCAGCAAGCCTTCCTTGCCGGTCAAACTATCCCGCACCGCGCGAAAGCTCAGATGCTCAACGCCAGCATTCACCTGCGAGGATGTCGGCAGAAAGCTGGTGCTCTCCTTGATCGAAGAGCAATACATATATTCGCCATTATAAAGGAGCCCGACATCATGCAAGACTGAATGGCGCAGCATCATCGCCCGAAAGCGTTCTTGCAAGGCATTGTCGCAAACAGGAACACGGAAATGCGGTAAGGTTGAGAAAACATCAATGGCTTGCTGAACAAGGGTCTCGGCCCGCACCAGCATGCGCTGAGCCGTCTGATCCAGAAAAAGCTCTCCCCGGTTCATCACATAATCGCGCATGGCTATATGCGCGGCGAAAACCGGGAAAATACCCAGGACCACGCCGAGAAATAGCAAGACTATAGACCGAAACCGATTCTGCAAGGCGCATTCCCCTTCATCTAGTCGAGAGAATAATCCTCCGCGGCTAACAGATGATTAACCATAACCAAAGCCACACAATCCTGAATAAACTTGCGGTGATGAAATGTGGAAGACATTAGTCCAACATATTTGCAAAGTAGAAGCCTTGAAACCAAAGGGATGCTAGAATCTCTGGTAGACAACTTGCAACCGACTCTCATATCCATCGACCGGAGCAACGCGGCGTGATCAAGACATGCCCGAAAAATGCAAAACCGGTTAAAGACATTTTTCACAGAACTTCTTCTTATAAATGGGGCTCATTTTCTATGAAACGCACTAGTCTTACCCTCGGCTTCCTTCTCGTTTCCACCGCTCTGGTGCATGCACAAAGCGATGCGGAAACAGCTTGGGAAGCGATCTTCAAAGACATCAACCAATCCGGCTGGCTCTCGGCGACGGTCGGCACAGTCCACCATAATGACTCATCCGATGCGCTAACGCTGGAAAATCTCGTCTATGACTATTCCATTACCCTTGATCCGGACAAAGCCATGGCACCGTCTGAAGGGGAAGAATCAAGCGATGAGAGCAATGAATTCACCATCAAGGCAAAGATCCGCATGCCTGTTGTCACCTTCAAAGGCCTGCAGCTGAAAGATGCGGGCTATAGCTATGACAGCATGACCATGCAGGGCACCCACATTTCCTTGATGATTGATGAAAAAGGCACGGCAAACGACGCAACGATCGAAGTCGAGACCGTTGGAAAAGACGTCATCACCAAGGGCTACCAGCCATTCTTCGGTGAATATAAAATTGCCCCTGCCCGCCCTATTGGCAGCACGCTGGACTATATCCGGCCGCTTTTGCTGAATTCACTTTGTGAATCCATGACCAGCGAAGGCGTGAGAATGGAGCAATTCGTCAAGGGACAGAAAGAGCCAATCCAGACGACAGTCATGGGGCCATTCTCTTTGTCAGGCATTGCGAACGGCAAACTGGAAAGCTACGAGATTTCTTCTCAGACCTCCAACACCAAGATGGTTTTGCCCGACGAGTCTGAAACCGAAAAAGCACCGTCTGCTTTCCCTACATCCCTATCCTATACAATCGGAAAAACCACCTACAAAGGCTATGACTTCGGGGCTTTCTGGAGTGCGATCGACCCAAATGCACCGAAGATTGAGGGCACCAAGAAGATACTCGAAAAGACCGAAATGGAAGGGGCGACCATCACGATCCCGGATATGGCGGAAATCAAGGTCGGCCCGAGCGTTCAATCCGATATCACGGTCAAGCAGCCCAAAAGCTATCTGGTCCCATTGCTAGACAAACTCTTTGTCGAACAGGGGCTGAAGGCAGACGACGTCCCTCAAGAAGACCAGCAGGCACTGGTTGAAGCCGGCTTCGATCTGGTCAGAAGCTTCGCCATGGGGCTGACACAAGTTGGCAAGACCGACGCTGAAGTCACCCTTCCCGAAGGTCCTTATCGCGGCCAAAAAGCCACATTTGGCTTCGACTCGATCCGGCAGGCAGGCTTCAGCAGCGATGGCATTGAGGAATCGTCCATTTCCGGCGTCTCCTATAGCGGACCGCAAGCAATGAATTTCAAGCTTGGCCGCCTAGCCATTGAGGATCTCGAATTTGCCGATTATCACCTGATCAAGCAGGCGATCATCAATGCCATGCAAGGCCATCCGCCCAAGGGCAGTGAAGCCGTCAAACTTGGCCCCGACGCACTCACTGTTGCGCTTGAAGATCTTGCCTATGAGGACAACAACGGCTCTGCGCTCTCGGCCAACGAGATAAACCTCCATTACGACCGGATGGGCCTGAGCATTCCTGCAGAAGTCTCCACCAAGATTGACAATCTCAAGATTGCAAAGTCAATGCTGCGCCATCCCCTTGCAAGTGTCTTTCTTGATCAGCTCGGGCTCGACAGCCTGACGATCAATGAAGAGCTGGCCATGAACTGGAATGATGAGAGCCAGACTTTCGAAATCAGCCCGATCAATCTCGAGCTTCCCAATATCGTTTCTCTCTCCGGGTCTCTTGGTGCGGGTGGCATCATGCGCAACTATCTTGAGAGCCCGGAAACGGCGCAGGCTGCCATGGCAACCGCCACAGTGCTTCCGGCATCCCTGAAACTCAAAGATCTGGGCGGTCTGGATGAACTGATCAATCTGGCGGGCGGCGCCATGGGCATGGGCCCAGAACAGATGCGCGATATGGCTGCAATGCAGTTGCGTGCCGTATTGAGCGGGTTCACAGAGCCGGCTTTCTATGAGTCCGTATTGGCGCAAGTCGACACGTTCCTGAAAGATCCTCAGAGCCTGATGGTCAGTCTCAATCCATCCAATCCGGTGCCCGTCGCACAGCTTTTGGGTGTCGCTGCCACGGCTCCACAACAGATCCCGAACCTGTTGGCCATTGGCGTTGTCGCCAACGACAATTAATGGCATTGCTGTTAGTCAACACAGAAAATCCAAATAGAAAAGGCGGCTTTAAAAGCCGCCTTTTCTTTATAAATCAGAAGAGTCCAGAGATTTCTTATTCTGGAAGATTAAGCCGCAGATGCAACTCACGCAGCTGCTGATTGGTCGGGTCGCTCGGGGCGCCCATCATCAGATCTTCCGCCTGCTGGTTCATCGGGAACAGAGAAATCTCGCGCAGGTTTGGCGTACCACAAAGCAGCATGATGATGCGGTCCATACCGGCTGCCATGCCGCCATGCGGAGGGGCGCCATACTGGAACGCGCGATACATGCCGCCAAAGCGTTCCTGAAGAACCTCTTCGCTGTAACCGGCAATCTCGAAAGCCTTCTTCATGACTTCGGTCTGGTGGTTACGGATGGCGCCAGAGCCAATTTCGTAGCCATTGCAGACGATGTCATACTGATAAGCGTCCAGCTCAAGCGGATCGGTATTCTCCAATCCTTCCAACGCGCCTTTCGGCATGGAGAACGGGTTGTGGCAGAAATCGACTTTCTCTTCGTCTTCGTTCCACTCATACATCGGGAAGTCGACGATCCAGCACAGATCGTAACGGTCACGATCAATCAGATCCAGCTCTTCACCGACGCGGATACGCGCACGACCGGCAAAGTCGTAGAATTTCTTCGGATCACCTGCAACAAAGAAGCAGGCGTCGCCAGCATCCAAACCAAGCTGGGTGCGGATGGCTTCGGTGCGTTCCGGCCCGATATTCTTGGCAAGAGGCCCGGCCCCTTCCAGAGATCCATCTTCGCCCTTGCGCCAGAAGATATAGCCAAGGCCAGCCTGGCCTTCGCCCTGAGCCCAGCTATTCATGCGGTCGCAGAAGGTACGCGCGCCACCGGTTTTTGCCGGAATGCCCCAAACTTCGTTGGTGCCGTCTTCAAGCATACGCGCAAAGATCTTGAAGCCGGAGCCACGGAAATGCTCGGAGACTTCTTCCATGATGATCGGAATACGCAGGTCAGGCTTATCAGAGCCATATTTGCGCAGCGCTTCTTTATAAGGAATGCGCGGGAAATCCTGTGTCACAGGCTTGCCTTCGGCGAATTCCTCGAACAGGCCGCGAATGACCGGTTCCATCGTGGTGATCACGTCTTCTTGCTCAACGAAGCTCATTTCCATATCGAGCTGATAGAATTCACCCGGCAGACGGTCTGCGCGAGGGTCTTCATCGCGGAAGCAAGGAGCAATCTGGAAATATTTGTCAAAGCCGGACATCATCAGCAGCTGTTTGAACTGCTGCGGAGCCTGCGGCAATGCATAGAATTTACCCGGATGGATGCGCGAAGGAACGAGGAAGTCACGCGCACCTTCAGGCGAAGAAGCCGTCAGGATCGGGGTCTGGAATTCATTGAAGCCGATTTCGTTCATACGGCGACGCGCAGAAGCGATGATGGCAGAGCGCTTCAGGATGTTGGCGTGCAAGGTTTCGCGGCGCAAATCCAGAAAACGGAATTTAAGGCGGGTATCCTCCGGATAGTCCGGCTCACCAAAGACCGGCATTGGCAGCTCTTTGGAAGCACCAAGAACATCCAGCTTGGAGATAAAGATCTCGATCTGGCCGGTTGGCAGTTGATCGTTGATCGTGTCTTCCGAGCGAGCCTTGACTTCACCTTCGATCCGGATGCACCACTCACCGCGCACTTTTTCAGCGTCGGTAAAGGCTGGAGAATCTGGATCAGCCACGACCTGGGTGAGACCATACTGGTCGCGCAAATCGATGAAAAGAAGACCGCCATGGTCACGGACACGGTGTACCCAACCGGACAAGCGAACGGTTTCGCCCACATGGCTCTCTCTGAGATCGCCACAGGTATGGCTGCGATAAGGATGCATGAATAAACCCTGATGCTTGAGATGGCGCCCGCGATTTGCATCAAATGGCAAGGCTCACATCTCGAATTGAAACTTCAACCGATAAATCGTCCCGCCTTTCATAAAGCGCAATTCTCTCGGTTTCAACGCAAAAAGGGCGCAGAACCTACGCCCTATGTTAAAAATCTGGCCGGACCCTGCATCTCTGCGCACAAGGTGTCAAGCCAAACAGACCAAAACCGGCGGCTTTTTCAAAAAAAGCTTGAAGCTTTGCAAAAGCTCAGCCCAAAACGCCCTGGTGAGCGACTTGCTGGCTGGGTAGAAAGCCATCAGGAAATTCAAACCGCCCATAAGGCATCCGGTCATCAAAAGACATGATCAGGAACTCGTCTGCCATATCCTTGGCGCTTGCCATTTGCGGCGCACTCATAAAGCCGAGCGGCTTGAAATAATCCGGGTCACCAACAAGCGCCACACCCTTACCATGCATTTGGCGCAGCATCTCCAGCCCCTCTGCGATCATGGCCTTACGGATGCCTTGGCTAAGACACTCAGGCAACACCGAAACAGGCCCAAGCGCATACCATCCCTTGTCCCCACCTGAAACATACACCGGGCTGAAAGCAACATGCCCTACAATAGTGCCCTCAATCTCGGCTACGAGCGACAAGGTCAACAACCCAGCCTTGCGCAATGCATTCAGCGTGAAATAACCATTCTGTTTTCCAACCTGATGCTGCCTGGCAGCAGCCAGCGTCACATTCATGATCGCGTCGAAATCCGCAGGCGTTTCTTTTCTTATTTCCATGATGCAATCCGACAGTGGGGCAGTTTCGGGAATTGGCGGCAATGAACCGCCTTGAAAAAAGTAAATCATGGAAAAGATCCCAGCAAAAGCTCCCCCAAAAGCTATGCTCCAAAAGAGTGACGGGCTATGTCGTTAAGAAATTTGGCAATTTTTCCCAATAGCGGTGGCTTTTTGCAGCAACACACTGCAATAATCCCCATTGCCAGCCGAGTCCTTGCAAAGAATTGGCGACAAAAGACGAAATGTTCGATATAAGCGAGCCCAATGAAGACGATCACGACTACTGCCGAGCTGGCAGACGCTTGCAAAAAGTGCGCAGAGCATCCCTACGTAACCGTAGATACGGAATTTTTGCGTGAAACGACCTATTGGCCGAAACTTTGCCTCATTCAGATGGCCTCCCCTGACGATGCTTTTCTCATAGATCCGCTCGCAGAAGAGCTTGATCTTGCGCCGTTCTTTGCGTTGATGGCTGATGAAAATGTGACAAAGGTTTTCCATGCAGGCCGACAGGATATAGAAATCATCTATCATATGGGCAATCTCATTCCCTCGCCCATGTTCGATAGTCAGGTTGCGGCCATGGTCTGTGGCTTTGGCGATTCCATATCCTATGACCAGCTTGTCCAGCGCTTGACTGGCAATCGTCTGGACAAATCCCATCGCTATACCGATTGGTCCCGGCGCCCGCTCACGGAAAAGCAGCTCACATATGCTCTGGCGGACGTAACGCATCTGCGTGATGTCTATCACGCCCTGCGCGCCAATCTGGAAGAACAGAGCCGCAGCGAGTGGGTACAGGAAGAGATGAAAATTCTCACCTCTCCTGAAACCTATTACACCGAGCCGGTCAACGCATGGAAGCGCATGAAGCTGCGCATCCGAAAGCCGCGCGAATTTGCGGCCCTGAAAATGCTGGCCGCATGGCGGGAATCCGAAGCCCAATCACGCGATGTGCCACGCAACCGCATTCTGAAGGATGAGGCCATTTTCGAATTGGCCATCCATCAGCCCAAAACACCGGAAGCCCTCACCGCTCTTCGCTCCATTTCCAAAGGCTATGAGCGTTCCAAGGCGGGACAGGACCTCTTGCAAATGATGCAGGAAGTCGCCGACATTCCTGCAACGGAGCTGCCAGACGTCCCCAAAGGCAAGAACCAGCCGGAAGGATCGGGCGCAGCCGTCGACCTGATGAAGGTCTTGCTCAAGCTGGTATCGGAGCGTCACGGTGTGGCTGCCAAGGTTATCGCCACCGTTGATGACCTTGAGAAGATCGCCTGTGATGACGAGGCCGATGTGGCAGCGCTCAAAGGCTGGCGCAAAGAGTTGTTCGGACAATATGCCCTGCGTATCAAGCGCGGCGAAATGGCTCTGCGCCTTGAAGGCAAACGCGTGGGAACCATTGAATGCGACCCGCCCGAATTGCCCGCTCAGAGCAAAAATGGCAAGCGTACGGGCAAGACCCGCAAGGCAAATCAGACCGAGACCTCATCATAACGTGAGCGCATATCTGCGCTCACCTGCTCCAGCATGCTGGACAAATCTTCAGGTTCCTTTTAAAACAGAGCTCTCATCAAGACACACTGAAACCCCAAAACAGGTTTCAGTGTTTTTCTGGCAGGCTTTCTGTTTTGCATCGGGCATTTTGAAAAACTGCATTTGTTCGGCCCATCACGTAAGCCCCATTCTGCCCTAGATCCAGCGCCAAATAGAGCCCCTTTTTTAGGGCGCCCTTTCCTCTCGGCGTTGGCAGTTTATTCATGATCGCAAGCCTTGGCTTCCCCATGCCAAGCGCTGCTGGACTTTATGCATGGCTTTGAATTTCAGAGCGGTTTTCCGCTCTTTGAGTACTTACAACTACCGCCTCTGGTTCGCCGGTGCCCTGATTTCCAACATTGGCACCTGGATGCAACGCACAGCTCAGGACTGGCTGGTTCTGACCGAATTGACCGATCATAGCGCCTCCGCAGTGGGCATGACCATGGCCTTCCAGTTTGGCCCCCAATTGCTGCTCTTTCCGATCACCGGATTGGTGGCCGACATGTTTGATCGGCGCAAACTGATGATCGCGACCCAGACCATTATGGGAACCCTTTCCCTGATCCTGGGCTTTCTGGTCATTTCCGGGGTCGTCGAGCTATGGCATGTCTATCTGCTTGCATTCCTGTTCGGGTGCGCCGCTGCCTTTGATGCTCCCACCCGACAGACCTTCGTCAGCGAGCTTGTGGCCAAAAAGGATATCTCCAACGCAGTTGCCCTGAATGCGACCTCCTTCAACAGCGCCCGCATGATCGGCCCTGCCGTCGCAGGGCTCATGATCGCCGCTTTTGATACGGGGCCTGCCTTTATCATCAATGGGGTGTCATTCGGCGCTGTGCTGCTATCTCTTATGCTGCTGCGCACATCCGAGCTACAACCGAGCGTTCACGCCCGCCGGTCAGCCAAAGGTGTCATGGATGGCTTCCGCTATGCTTTCGGGCGTAAAGACCTGAGCGCCATGCTGATCATGCTGTTTCTCATCGGCACCTTCGGCATGAATTTCCCGATCTATATTTCCACGATGGGTGTGAAGCTGTTTCACGCTGATGCGCAAGGATACGGCTTGCTGACCACCTTTTCTGCGATTGGCACACTGATGGGTGCCTTGATGGCAGCGGGGCGGGAAAGCCCGCGGTTTGAAACCCTGCTCATCGGAACTGCCATGTTCGGCTTTGGCTGCCTAATCGCAGCCATGACGCCCGGCTACTGGTGGTTTGCCATCACGTTGATTCTGGTTGGCCTGTCGGCCATGACATTCCTGAATACATCAAACGCCCTGATGCTCCTTTCCACCGACCCGGAAATGAGAGGACGGATCATGGCCTTGCGCTTTGCGATTACCATGGGCGGCACCCCGATTGGCGCGCCCGTTGTTGGCTGGGTGGCTGATAATCTGGGGCCAAGATGGGCACTCGGGGTTGGTGCCTTCGCCGGCTTTGCTGCTGCGATGGTCGCGCTTTACCACTTTTCTCGAAGCAAAATGCGCAATCAGCCTGTCATGCTCATGCCAGACGACCAACTCTGACACTGACATAGTGCAAAAATGCGCTGACATTTCACATCAGGCTTCGCCAGCAACCTCACCGATGGAATCAATGACGAAATCCCCGTCCATTTCCTCCGGTTCAATGCGTTCGGCCCCGACCAACTGCTGATAAGGCAGATCACGAAAGCGTGCTACCAACTGCTCCCAGAGCGCGGAAACAACGGCCACTGGCAATTGGTCATTCTTCAGAACGGCTTTGACCTCAAGCAACCGATTGCGCTCGACCTTTGAGAAGGTCAAGGCCAGCTCGGCAGGCAAATCCGCCTCGATGCGGGTCACTTCCACCCATGTGGCGGAATTCTCCTCAACGGAAAGTACGCTTTTGGCCATGACGAAATCCGCGCCAGGTGGGAAAATGCTCTCCGAGATATCGATCAGGCGTACATCCTGCCAGCTTGGCCAGACCTCCTTTGCAAAGCGGTCGCCCTGCTCGGCGAAGTCATCAAAACACCAGCCGACATTGTTCGCCCCCTCACCAACCAGATCGTCTTCGAAGGTTACGCGGACCTCTGCCAGATAGGCATAATCGAGAATAGAGATCTTGCCCTCTTCGATGGATTCGGGATCACTAGCAGCAAACAGCACATATTCCCCATAGGGATCCCTGTCACGATAGCAAGCCTCCACAGATAGCGGCTGAACCGCGTCTTCCTCGTCCATTGCACCATGAACGACAATCCAGTGTGCTTCCTGATCCACTTGTTCCTTCATTGAGCGACAGACTCCATTCTCCAATCAGCTCCGATATCAAATGATTTTCGCATCATAGCCTAGCAACCTGACAAAGCTTGTAAAGCGACGCTCCAACTTATTGTGGCGCAACATCTTGAGATCATCAGGCAGCGTCAAGACAGCCGTGTCATCGGCCAGACGGATATCCAGACGATGCAACACTCCGGGCAAATCACCAACAGCAGCATGGGCCAACCGCTGCGCAGCACCGGTAATTTGCGCCATGGTACGCAGATGCAGATTGCTCATCTCCCGCATACGCCCGGAAAGCTTTGAACCGGACAGGCCTTCATGGCGAAAATAGTTCGACATCGCCAGATAGGCCCGGCCGGGATGATCAATGCCTATAAAGGTGCCATGGGCGATGACATTGAGGCTTTGCGTTCCCCGATAATCGGGATGAGCGCGCCAGCCCATGTCAGCCAACAGACAGGCGGCCCGCCGCAAACGCTTCTCATAGTCCGTTTCAACAACCCCCAAGGCGTCATAGACCTTGTCGAGCCAATCGGCCAGCTCATGGGCATATTGCGGAGAACGGGACCGCAACACACAAAGATCTTCACAGGCGGAAAGCAAGGGGTCTTCCTTCTGTCGTTCAGCCGGCAACAACTCATACAAATGCCCCTCGCGCACCCCCAGAGAGGAAAAGACGATACTTTTGGGCTTCCCTTTTTTGATCACTTCGTGAAGCACGGCAGCCCCATAGGGAAGCAAGCTCCGCCGAGATTTGGAAACAGCGCTTATACCGGAAAAATCCTCGATATCATCGCGGATGCATTGCCGACAGAATTCCAGCGCTTCTTCGCCATCAATTTCATAATGATGCATCACATGCAGAGGATAGCCCACCGATGCCATATGCAACTTGCCCAAGGCACGCCAAGTGCCCCCTATGGCATAAAAGGTCTTGCCCTCAAGTTCTTTGAGTTGCTCGGACTGGGCCAGTTCATTCTTGGCGATTTTTTGTGCCTGCTTGACGGAACCTTCCGACATATCCTGCAAGCGCAGCCCACCCAAGGGGTGCGTTGCCCCGACGCCCAAAGTGTGCCCATCAACGGACACAAGCTCAAGGCTGCCACCTCCGAGGTCACCAACCACGCCGCAAGGATCCAGCATCGCCGAAACAACACCAAGGGCGGATTTGCGCGCTTCGTCTTCTCCAGAAAGGACCAGAGCCTCAATGCCGCAAATTTCCTCCACTTGCCGCAGAAAGTCAGGCCCGTTGCTGGCGTCTCTGGCAGCCGCCGTTGCCAGGACATATTTCTTCTTCACGCCAGCTGTATCCATGAGGAAGCGAAAACGGCGCAAAGCAGCCAGCGCAGCATCCACAGCCTTTTCCTCAAGCTTTCCGGTCACACCAACGCCGCGTCCCAAACCGCACAGATGCTTTTCATTATACATCGGCACCGGTGCGCGCGCCTCGCGCTCATACATGACAAGGCGAACCGAGTTTGAGCCGATGTCAACCACGGCGACAGGGACCGATCCGCTGATCCGTCCCTGCATGGTGAGTTTGTCCAGATTCTTATCGCTGGATTCGATCTGTGAATGCCCTTGGAGAGTCATTTTCTAGTGAGTCACCTCGCCCTGAAAGACTTGGGTTGGTCATGAAGAAGCTATGCGCATTGAAAGGCTCTTCACCTTCCGCAGCTTGAATTCGGCGCGATGATCCATCAGGCAGAATTTCCCAGCTCTGTTGATTGTCCATTATATTGGCGACCATGATCTGATCAAGAACCTGAGCATGGATCGTGGGATTGGTAACCGGAACATAGGTTTCACACCGCCGGTCCAGATTACGCGGCATCAGGTCTGCAGACCCGAAATAAATGATGGCTTCCTTGTTTGGCAATTCCTTGCCATTGCCAAAGCAGATAATGCGCGAATGCTCAAGGAATCGGCCAACAATTGATTTGACCCGGATATTGTCCGAAAGACCCGGGAATTGCGGCCTGAGGCAACAAATGCCACGGATCACAAGATCAATCTTCACGCCCTCCTGACTGGCCCGATAGAAAGCATCAATCAGGGTCGGATCGACAAGCGAGTTTGCCTTGGCCCAAATGCGCCCCGGGCGCCCCGCCCGCACATGCTCGATTTCCCGCTCGATATAATCAAGCAAGGTCTTGCGCATGGTGTAGGGAGAAACGAGCAACTTCCTCAAATGATCCGGTTCCGCATAACCGGTGATGAAGTTGAAGACACGGGCCACATCCATTGCGATTTCTTCATCGGCCGTGAAGAAGCTGAGATCGGTATAGATCTTGGCGGTAATCGGATGATAGTTGCCGGTACCAATATGACAATAGGTGACCAGTTTGCCTTCTTCGCGGCGCACCACCATCGACAATTTGGCGTGGGTTTTAAGCTCGATAAAGCCGAAGACCACTTGCACGCCGGCGCGTTCCAGATCCCTTGCCCAGCCGATATTGGCTTCTTCGTCAAACCGGGCCTTCAGCTCCACAAGCGCTGTTACGGATTTGCCGGATTCTGCTGCCTCGATCAGGGCGCGAATGATAGGGGAATTCTTGGATGTCCTGTAGAGCGTCTGTTTGATGGCAACCACTTGGGGATCCAGCGCGGCCTGCAGCAGATACTGCGCCACCACATCAAAGCTTTCATAAGGGTGATGGACGACGATGTCCTTTTCCTTGATGGCGGCAAAGCAATCGCCATTATGCTCGCGGATCCGCTCTGGGAAGCGCGCATTATAGCTTTTGAACTTGAGTTCGGGGCGATCCATCTTGACGAGTTCGGATAGATCGCTAAGCCCCAGTGGCCCATCGATATCAACGACTTCATCGTCATCGACATCCACCGCATGAGCAACAAAATTGCGCAGATCCTCATCTGTGGACGTTTCCATCTCCAGACGAATGATCGACCCCCTGCGGCGACGCTTGAGTGCGCTTTCAAAATGCCGCACCAGATCTTCGGCTTCTTCTTCGATTTCCAGATCCGAATCGCGAATGACCCGGAAAGAGCCGATATTGATGACCTCATAGCCAGGGAAGATGCGGTCGATAAACAGCGATACGACCTGCTCCAGCAAGATGCAGCGATAGCTGTCTTCCGCTTCCGCAATGCTGGGCAGGGCGACAAACCGTTTCAAGGCATTCGGCATGCGGACGATGGCCGTAAGATCCCCATGTCCCTGCCCGCCCTTAAGGTTAAGAGCCAACGAGAAACCAAGATTGGGAATGAAGGGGAATGGATGGGCTGGATCAACTGCAAGCGGCGTCAATACCGGAAAGATGTCCTCCAGAAAGGCCTTTTCCAAAACCTGCATATCCTGATCGGTCAGTTCTTTCGGCTCGATCAGGAGGATCTTCTCGCCTTCAAGCAGCAACCTCAAATCCTTGAAGCAGGCCTGCTGACGATCCACCAGCTCATTCACGGCTGCGTTGATCTTGACCAACTGCTGTCCGGCATCCAGACCATCCGCGCTGATCGAGGTCACGCCCGCCCGCTTCTGTCCTTTCAGACCAGCCACGCGCACCATGAAAAATTCATCAAGATTGCTTGCAGAGATGGATAGAAAGCGCAGGCGCTCCAGCAATGGATGGTTGGCATTTTCGGTTTCTTCCAGCACGCGACTGTTGAACCCGAGCCATGAAAGCTCCCGGTTCACAAACCGCCCCGGGCTGGCCATCAAGGCTTCGACTTCTTCCTGACTGGGGCGCAAATCCACGCTCGGTTCGTCGGAAACAACAGGGACACCGGCGTCAGACGCGCCAACAGTTTCTGGTGATGAATATGGATGCGTTTCATTGATATCAGACATAGAGGCCCGTCCGTCACTCTTAAATGAGGAAGCTGCATATCCCAACAAAATGGGCTGCGACTTCTGTTCTGTCGTTGCCGCCACCTCCTCTCATGCAAATCCATGGGAATGAAGAGGAAACGAAAACACTCCGCGCCCGATACAAAAAGCTGAAACAATCAGGGATCAACTCTGAGGGCGCACTGAACCAGCGAATATAGAAGCACCTTAGCAGTTATGTGACGGATGTCACAATGCGCATATCGTGAGCAATCAGATATCAACATGGAAGCTCAAGGGTTTGTGGCCAGCCAGCAGGCCGATATCAGAGGAGATCCATCCAGCAGAGCCGCTGCCAGAGCCTTCCGACAGCCTAAGGCACAAGCCCGTCTGTCTTATCTGACAATTCCTTGAGAATCACTGACACAAGAGGGCGCGTAATGGTGCGATGCTGCGCCAGCGCCTGCCGGTCAATGGCGTCCACGATAACCAAGGCCGTCCCGATGGAGCGCTCCATCCGCATGAGAATATATTCAATGACACTGGGGTCTGGAGAAAGCTGCCGATCCGCAAAGAGTTTGACGAGCACGCTGCGCAACAATTCATCATCAGGCTCATAAATTTCAACCGGCGTCGTCAGGCGTAAGCGAGACATAAGGTCGGGCAACCCGACCCCCCAGCTTTCCGGCCAGTTTCGCGCCGTGATCAGCACAAAGGCGCGCGCCTCACGCGCAGCATTGAGCAAATGAAAAAGGGCGATATCATCGCGTTCCGGACTGTCTGCATCTTCAATGACGATGGCCCCGCTTTGAACAAGTTCTGTCGGGTCGGCGTCATTGAGTTCCGCAACGCTCACGATGCGTGCATTGCTGCGCTCTTGCCAGATATTGGCAAGATGCGATTTGCCCGCCCCAACCGGTCCGGCCAGCAACAACCAGCTTGCCGGCCAGTTTGGCCATAAGTCGATCATGTCAAATGCGGCCCTATTGGAGGGGCCGCGAAGAAAATCTTCCCGCCCCAGCGCCGCTTCATGAGGCAGCCGCAAGGGTATCTGATCACTTGTTTTTGCTGAACCCATCAATTTTCCTCACGCCAGCCTTTATTTCAGGCCCCCGCCATTTTAGCAGATACGGAAGCCCGCCTATTTGTTCTTGTTATTCAGGGTTGCCCTGTTCGCCAGCTTCCCCGCTTTCGGTAGCCCCGTTCTGATGGCCACGATAGAGCGGAGAATGAACATATTGATCAAGAATATAGCGCACAATGACACCAATCGCAGCCGCAGCAGGCACAGCTATCAACATGCCCACAAATCCAAACAGCGAACCGAAAGCCAACAACGCAAACATCAGCCACACAGGATGCAGCCCAACACGTTCACCCACGAGGCGCGGCTGAAGGATATTGCCTTCAAGAAACTGTCCAACAGCGAAAACACCAAGCGTGAGTCCGATGTGAATCGGATCGGGCCAGAATTGCACAATCGCAACGCCACCTGACAGGATCAGCCCGATCGTTGCCCCCGCAAAAGGCACGAAACTGATAATACCGGCAATCAAACCGATCAACAGACCGAAATTGAGCCCGACCAGCGATAGGCAGATGGCATAAAATGTCCCCAGAATGAGGCCCACCAGAATCTGCCCACGCACAAAGCCGGACACACTCTCATCGATCTGGTCGAAAAGGCCTCGAATCGTTTCCCTGTGATCACGCGGCAAAAACCCGTCGATGGTATCCACCATGCGGTCCCAGTCATGCAGAAGATAAAAGGCAACAACCGGCGTGATAACCAGCAGCGCCAGCATATTCAAAACAGCCTGCCCGCCATTCCACAGCGACTTGAGCACTTGACCAGCCCATGATGCGCCCTGCCCGACAATATCCTTAATATTATTCTGCAGACTCTCGGCATCGAAATTGGACAGGAATTTGGGCATATAGTGCGATGTGCTGTTGCTAATCATAGCTTGCAGGGAAGCAACATATTCAGGCATTTTTTCACTGAACCCCGCCATCTGATGCGCGAGTGTCGGCACAATCAACACAAGCAGAAAAATGAAAATCAGCACAAAAACCATCAGCACCGAAACCGTTGCCCACATCCGGTTCATGCCGAGGCGCTCAAAGGCATCCGCTACGGGGTCCAGAAGATAGGCCAGCGCCATACCGGCAACAAAGGGCAACAAGACCCCGCTGAACACATAAATGCACAGGACAAACGCGGCTAAAGCACACATCCAGACGACAAACTGTTTTTGCAACGTCATATTCATTCCCCAAGCCGGTTGACTGTGAAGCCCTTAAAGTCCGCTCAAATCAATTAAGAGATAAGGCCCCTTATATCAAAACCCAAGGGCATAAGGATATGTTCCTTTCATGACAAAAACAAATTGAACAGCCTATCCAACGCTCAGCCACAGGCTATCAGCATGCCTGTTCATCGCGTTACAGGCAATCGGCGTTGTCTCACCGGTCTGCTTATGACCAACCCATGGACCTGTATTTCAGCCCGTTGAATCGTAAAACCGCGCTTTTTGCGCTCATAAAGCAGCAAGAGGGCTTGCATTTGCGGTGAATTTCGTGTGTCTCAGAGGCAAAGAAACGCGTCGTAAATTGTGTCAGGGATCCAATATGTCCGATCAGACCCAAGAATCTAGTTCCTCCGCCTCAAACAACCTAACCTACGCAGATGCTGGCGTGGATATTGATGCGGGCAATGCCTTGGTCAAGGCCATCAAGCCCATCGTCAAGGCAACATCACGGTTAGGATCGGATACCGAGATCGGCGGCTTCGGTGGGCTGTTCGACCTGAAGGCCGCAGGCTTTTCCGACCCCGTACTGGTCGCCGCCAACGATGGCGTGGGCACCAAGCTGAAAATCGCGATTGAAACCGGCAAGCATGACACCGTGGGCATTGATCTTGTTGCCATGTGCGTCAATGATTTGGTGGTTCAGGGTGCAGAGCCTCTGTTCTTTCTCGACTATTTTGCCACCGGCAAACTCGATGTCGAAGCGGCAACCGATGTGATTGCCGGTATTGCCGAAGGCTGCAAGCAGGCCAACTGTGCCTTGATCGGTGGCGAAACCGCCGAGATGCCAGGCATGTATGCCAAGGACGATTATGACCTGGCGGGGTTTGCGGTCGGCGCTGCCGAGCGCGGAACGCTCCTGCCAACGAATGTCAAGGCAGGCGATGTGCTCATCGGTCTGGCCTCATCGGGCGTTCATTCGAACGGTTTCTCTCTGGTGCGCCGCATTCTGGAAGCCAACAATCTGTCCTTCACCGATCCTGCCCCTTTTGCCGAGGGCAAGAGCATCGGCGAAGCGCTGCTTGAGCCAACCCGGATCTATGTCCGCTCCACGCTTAAGGCCATTCGCGAAACGGGTGGCATCAAGGCGCTGGCTCACATTACTGGCGGTGGTTTCCCTGAAAATATCCCGCGCGTTCTGCCAGATGGTCTGGCAGCTCATCTTGATCTGGCAGCCGTCACGCCTCCGCCGGTCTTTGGCTGGTTGCAGAAGCTGGGAGGTGTCGCCAACAAGGAAATGCTGCGCACATTCAACTGTGGCGTCGGCATGATCATCGTCGCCGAGCCAGAAAAGGCAGATGCCGTGATCGCAACGCTTACAGCAGCAGGCGAAGCCCCGTTCAGGCTGGGCACACTGGCTGAGCTTGAAGGCGATGCCGTCGTCTATGACAGCATGATCAATTTCGGGAGCTGAGCTGTCATGGCCAAGGCAAAAAAGCGCACCGCGATCCTGATTTCAGGGCGCGGTAGCAACATGACCGCGATTCTCGAAGCCGCAAGAGCAGAAGACTATCCCGCAGAAATAGCCCTTGTGCTGGCCAACAATGCCGATGCCAAGGGCTTGGAAACCGCTGCAGGTGAAGGCATTGCCACGGCCGTTGTCGATCATCGCCCCTACAAGGGTGACCGCGAGGCGTTCGACGCGGAACTCCAGTCTGTTCTGGTGTCCCATAATATCGAGCTGGTAGTGCTCGCCGGCTTCATGCGCATTCTGACGTCGGGCTTCGTGGAACAATGGCATGACCGCATGCTCAACATCCACCCTTCGCTCCTGCCTTCTTTCAAAGGCCTGCATACCCACAAACGCGCCATCGATACAGGCTGCCGCCTTGCTGGCTGCACCGTACATTTCGTCCGCGCTGACATGGATTCCGGCCCCATCATCACGCAGGCCGCGGTGCCGGTTCTGGATGAAGATGACGAAGACAGTCTCGCCAAACGCATCCTCGTGATGGAACACAAGGTCTATCCCCGCGCAGTGGCATTGGTCGCAGCAGACAGAGTCAAAGTGGACGGCATGCGGGTGATCATAAGAGAAGAGGAAGACGACAAGCAACCTGTGGAGCGCTTTGTGTTCCACTAGGCTGGCGCTCATCGCTCGCCCACATTGCGCACAGTCATGAAAAAGCCGATGAACGCATACAACATTCATCGGCTTTTCCGTATCAAAATCAAATTCTTGGCGCTATTTTCTACAAGCTGCATATTTACTCAGAACAGTGCGCTTCTGGCTCCACCCCGGCTTGCCGCTTTTAAGCGCTCTTTCAAGGTCCCTGCCTTCAAGACCATCCACGAACTCTTTGGCCGCACATTTGCAGGCAGCGAGAATGCCGTCCGTCTCGCCATTCTTGGCCTTGGGCCAACGATCATACAGACAGAAATCCACAATGCGCGCGCGATAAAGATCTTTCGTCAAACCGTCAGCCTGCGCCGGTGCGCCAAGCATCGTCAAAGAGATCGCAGCCGCAGCCAAAACGGAGTAACCGCTTCCAAATTTGAACATGAACATTCCCTCAAAAAGTGAAACTGATGCGGCCAATTTACTGATTCCATTTGTGAGAGCAATCCGGCAAACCAATTTTGCAGCCCAAATCAACCAATTGTCATCAGATGGGCAGCTCAAAATACAAAGAAGCCTCCGAACCCTGAAGCTCGGAGGCTTGAAACAGGAAACCAGAAACCAAAGCCTCTGGTTTAGCCGACGATTTCATCATCGGAAAAGAAGAACTGGATCTCCCGTGCAGCGCTTTCAGGTGCATCAGAACCGTGAACCGAGTTTTCGCTCATGGACAGGGCAAATTCCTTGCGAATAGTGCCTTCGTCAGCCTCCGCAGGGTTGGTCTTTCCCATCACTTCACGGTTCTTGAGAATGGCATTTTCGCCTTCAAGGACCTGAACAACGACCGGCTCGGAAATCATGAACCCGACCAGTTCACCAAAGAACGGTTTGCCCTGATGCTCAGCATAGAAGCCTTCAGCCTGCTCTTTGGTCATACGGATGCGCTTGGAAGCAACAACGCGCAGCCCGGCTTCTTCCAGCTTGGCTGTAATCTTGCCGGTGAGATTGCGTTTGGTGGCATCCGGTTTGATAATGGAAAATGTACGTTCGATCGCCATGGTATTTCCCCTCTTGACTTTGCTTGACCATAGCCGACGCACCTCTTCCCTGCGCCAGCGGGTGGCATTTCGCCGCTATATAGCCTGCCCCCAAAGCACCCGCAAGAAAAAAACCATTTAAAATCGCACGAAATCAAGAAGACACGAAATTACATTCATTCGGGCAGAAAGAAAATCAGAACCACACAAGAGCATTATACTTTAGCATTACGCCCCAGACCATCATACAGGTCCAAGCAACGGTCAAACCATATTGCCACCGGATCACCTTCTTCTAACAAGGAAAAATCGGAGACCATGCGCGCCCATTGAAATGAGCCGAAGATGCTATAGTCCGCATAGAGTGGTGTCTCTCCGCCAAGAAACCTCCTATCACGCAATGCAAGACGCATGGGCAGAAGGCTTTCCCTGAAAGCCTCAAGGCGCTCAGGCGAACGCCCGCCCACTTCTTCGAGCGCACAACCGAAGCGCTTCTCTCGGCTGGCGCGAAAATATGGCTGATCCTGTTCATCCAGCTTGTGATAAATGTCCAAAAGGCAAAAGCGAACCAATTGCTTGTCTATAAAGACATCGGCCCAACGATCGATAAAGTGCGCCATCTTTTGCCCACCGTCGCCGCCAAACAAGGATGGCAAATCTGGATATTTTTCTTCCAGATACAGGGCGATAGAAAAGGAATTACGAACAACAGCGCCTGCATCTTCGATCACCGGAACGGTCTTCTGACCGCCTCCTTCGATGGATCTGATCTCGGTAAACAGCGTTGCGACCGTTTCCACCTCAAGCCCCTTGTGAGCCAAAGCCATGCGGGTTCGCCAACAAGCTGGAGAAAACCGCAAATCCCTATCTGCAGCACAAAGATCATATAGCTTGATCGTCATCATACACTCCTCATAAGGGTTCGGGGCCGCGTATAATGCAGGGATCAGGAAAGATTGGCCAGCACAAGTTGCAAAACACTTGTGCTTTATGCGCAAGGCACCCGAAACGGTTGTATTCACTGTTGCAAAAAAGGATCAAGCCAAGAGATTGCATTGGCTGCGATTGCCAACCGCTGCGAAATAAGGCAAAAGGCTCCCATTATGCTGCATATAAACAACCTTACTTATCGCATCGCTGGCCGAACCCTGTTGGAAGACGCCACACTCGTTGTTCCCGAAGGCTGCAAGATGGGCCTGGTCGGGCGCAATGGCACGGGCAAATCCACGTTGTTCAAGCTGCTGGTCGGAGAGATCGCGCCCGAAAGCGGTAGCGCCACGATTCGCAGAGGCGCGCGCATCGGTCAGGTTGCGCAGGAAGCGCCCGCCTCGCAAGAGAGCCTTCTTGAATTCGTCCTGAAGGCCGATCTGGAGCGGGCACGGCTACTGGCCGAATCCGAAACGGCAACTGATCCGGAACGCATCGCGGAAATCCAGCTGCGCCTTGCCGATATCGGCGCCCATTCCGCCGAGGCCCGCGCCGCAACGATTCTTCATGGTTTGGGATTTGATGCAGAAGCACAGGCCCGCCCTACAGCCGATTTTTCCGGTGGGTGGCGCATGCGCGTGGCGCTTGCAGCCATTCTCTTTTCCGAGCCGGATTTGTTGCTGCTTGACGAGCCAACCAACTATCTCGACCTTGAAGGCACCCTGTGGCTGGAAAGCTATATCTCCCGCTATCCTTACACGGTGATGATCATCAGCCATGACCGTGATCTGCTCAACAAGGCTGTGGACCATATCGCCCATCTTGATCAATTGAAGCTGACCGCCTATCGCGGCGGCTATGACAACTTTGAGCGCACCCGCCGCGAACAGCTTGAGCTGCAGCAGAAAATGCGCACCAAGCAGCTTGAACAGCGCAAGCATATGGAAGCCTTTGTCGAACGCTTCCGCTACAAGGCCTCCAAGGCCAAGCAGGCACAAAGCCGCTTGAAAGCACTGGAGAAAATGTCTCCCATTGCGGCAGTCATGGAAGATCACGTCAAGCCGATCCATTTTCCCAATCCGGAAAAAGGGCTCGCGCCACCAATCATCCGGCTGGAGAAGGCCTCTGTCGGCTATGAGGATAGCAAACCGATTCTGAGGAATATGAGCCTGCGCATCGATCCCGATGACCGCCTTGCGCTTCTGGGAGCCAACGGCAACGGCAAATCGACCTTTGCCAAGCTGATCTCCGACCGGCTGGACATCCAGGACGGCACCATCTTCCGCGCGGGCAAGCTCAAGATCGCCTTCTTCGCCCAGCATCAGCTGGACGAATTGCGACCCAACGACAGTGCCTATGACCATGTGCGCACTCTGATGCCGGATGCCACCGAACCCAAGGTGCGCGCTCGCGTCGCCCAGATGGGCCTTGGCACAGAAAAGATGGACATTGCAGCCAAGAGCCTCTCGGGTGGGGAGAAAGCGCGCCTGTTGCTAGGATTGGCGACCTTTGATGGGCCTCATCTGCTCATCCTTGACGAACCGACCAACCATCTCGATATCGACAGCCGCGAAGCACTGGTCCATGCCATCAACGAGTATGAAGGCGCGGTTCTGCTGATTTCCCATGACCGTCACTTGCTGGAAGCCTGCGTGGATCGGCTGTGGCTGGTGCATGATGGCACCTGCAAGCCCTATGACGGAGATCTGGAAGATTATCGCCGGCTGTTGCTCAGTTCGCGCAACAGCCCTGACAGCACGCAAAAGGAAAAGGTGGCAGCCGGAGACACCAATCAGGCTCAGGAAAAGCGCCGTTCGGCCGCAGAAAAGCGCAAAGAACAAGCACCGCTGCGCCGCAAGATCCAGGCTGCCGAGCGGGACATGGACAAGATTCGCGAGCGCATGGACAAAATCGATGACATGCTCGCCGATCCGGAACTCTATGCCAAATTCCCGGAGAAGGGCGCCAAGCTCTCCAAGGATCGCGCCGACCTTGCCACCCTCCTCGACAAGCTCGAAGAGAAGTGGCTGGAAATGTCCGAAGAATTGGAAGATTGAAAAGGAAAGGCAATTACAATGTCTCAATCCATGTCCCTCATCGCCATTGTCGTGCGCGACTATGATGAAGCGATTGCCTTCTATACCGAAAAGCTAGGGTTCGAGCTCATCGACGATACCTATCAGCCAGCGCAGGACAAGCGTTGGGTGGTGGTGCGCCCCAAGGGAGAAGGCAAGACCTCCCTGCTCCTTGCCCGCGCCAAGAACGACCATGAGGCCCGCTATATCGGCGATCAGGCCGGCGGCCGGGTATTCCTGTTTCTGGAAACAGACGACTTCTGGCGTGATTATAAGCTCTATCAAGAGCGGGGCATCACCTTTATCAGACCTCCTCTGGAAGCAGATTACGGCACCGTAGCGGTCTTTGAAGATCTCTATGGCAACCTGTGGGATTTGGTTGAATATTCCACGCCCCACTAAACCTCCATTTGCAATACCCGCAATCTTGTGGTGACATCCTCCCATTATCTGATCACGCCCAACAGCGCCGGGAGGGAGGAGACCATAATGAAAACAGTCACATTTGCACAAAAGGACGAAGTGCCCGCATTGGGACAAGGCTCCTGGTATATGGGCGATGAACCATCCCGCAAAGCCGACGAAATAGCTTCTTTGCGCCGCGGGGTCGAGCTGGGCATGACACTCATCGACACTGCAGAAATGTATGGATCCGGCAAATCAGAGCGCGTGGTTGGAGAGGCGATAGCCCCCATGCGCGACGACGTTTTTCTCGTCTCCAAGGTTTTGCCATTCAATGCCAGCCATGAAGGCACGATCGAGGCATGCGAAGCCTCCCTTTCCCGCTTGGGCACCGATCGGCTCGATCTCTACTTGCTCCATTGGCCCGGCCCTCATCCACTCGAAGAAACCATAGCGGCCTTCGAAGCGCTTCAAAAAGCAGGC
Organism: uncultured Cohaesibacter sp.; assembly: GCF_963676485.1. Taxonomy (NCBI): domain Bacteria; kingdom Pseudomonadati; phylum Pseudomonadota; class Alphaproteobacteria; order Hyphomicrobiales; family Cohaesibacteraceae; genus Cohaesibacter; species uncultured Cohaesibacter sp. Next base: position 3,924,571 of record NZ_OY781114.1, on the reverse strand, counting down.
AAGATCCGCCATTGGGGTGTCTCGAATTTCGACCTCAATGACATGACCGAACTGATGAGTTCCCAAGGAGGAGATCAGGTAGCGACCAATCAGGTGCTCTATAATCTCACCCGTCGCGGCATCGAATGGGACTTGCTGCCGCAAGCTCGGGAGGATGGCTTCCCCATCATGGCCTATTCGCCCATTGAGCAGGCCCGCCTCTTGTCCAAGCCAGATCTAGCATCACTGGCCTCCGATCTGAGCCTCACACCAGCGCAATTGGCTCTGGCGTGGGTCATTCGCAAATCCGGCCTTGTGGCCATTCCAAAAGCAGGAACCGTGGCGCATGTGGAGGAAAATGCTCACGCGCTCGAAATTGATCTCTCTGATGAGACTCTGACCGAACTGGACCGCCTCTTCCCACCACCAACCAGAGCAACCTCGCTGGCAATTTTGTAGAACAACAAAGAGGGGCCTTTCGCCCCTTTTATCCACTCTTGCAGAAAGCGCTCTCTCAGCTCTGGAATTTTACGGCATCAACCGTTTGCTTGAGCATGCTGGCCGACTTGCGCAAGGCTTCGTGTTCAGATTCATCAAGCTCAGGCAAAAGATCGAGCTCAATGCCGTTGCGACCGATAACACGCGGCACTGACAAGGCAACATGGCGCACGCCTTCCACATTCGGCGTAACAATAGAGAGCGACAGCACGGCTTTCTCATCCTTGGCAACGGCTCTTACAATACGCTCAAGGCCTGCCCCGATGCCATACCATGTGGCGCCCTTGCCCTTGATGATGGTATAGGCGGCATTGCGAACGCCATCATCGATCCGGTCCTTGACAGAGGCAGTAAGCGGCGATTTGATATTGGCGGCGAACTCTTCGACAGTCAAAGCCCCTGCCCGCGCCGATGACCAGGCCAGAATCTCGCTATCACCATGCTCACCCAACACATAGGCATGAACAGACTGGGGCGAAATGCCCAGATGATGCCCGATCAAATGGCGGAAACGTGCCGTATCAAGCATGGTGCCCGAGCCGATCACCCGATGCGGTGGCAATCCGGAAAGCCGCGTTGCAATCTGCGTCATGATATCAACGGGATTGGAGGCAACCAGCAGAATGGCATCCGGTGCCACAGCGAGCACCTTTCCGATAATCTGGTTGAATACCTCGGCATTGCGCGCCAAGAGGTCAAGGCGGCTTTCTCCGGGTTTCTGCCCCACACCGGCAGACAGAATGACGATATCGGCCCCTTCAAGAGCATCATAATCACCTGCCGTAACCACCGTTGAAGAGACAAAGGGCGTCGCATGCGCAATGTCCTGCGCCTGCGCTATGGCGAATTCGGGTTTGTAATCGACAAAAACCACCTGACTGGCAGTGCCCCGCAGGGCTATAGCATAGCCCGCCGCCGAGCCAACCATACCCGCACCAACAATTCCGACTTTCATGAATGCCTCCTGAAAAAGGGTTCGTCCGCCATGATACTAGCGCATCATATTGATGTACCAAAGAGATCTAGGCGTTTATCCGCTAGACCATTTGCCCCACTCTCAAGGCAGGGGCAAACGCGCGCTGGACTATGGGGATTCAACGCTTCAAACACACGATAAGTTCCGCTTTCTTTCTGATTTATCAGGCTTTCTTTTCCCAGCCACCTCTGGATGTCTGCTGCCAGTAGGTAACGGGATACCCCGCCTCCTTAAGGGCTTTCCAGCTGACACGCGCTGCCTGCAAGGCCTCGTTGCTGGAGCCGTCAAACATCAGGATCGCCCGCTCCAACCCTTCCAGCAGGGTGAGCTTCTCTTCGGGCCTTGCCCCATCGACAAAAAAGCGCACCTGCGCTTTATTGGCTGCGGGCAAACCCTGCGGTGCAATCAGGATAGGCTGCCGCTCCGCATGCGCGGAGCCATGCAAACCATGCGCGAGGAAACTGTCTTCCCGCCAGGTCCACAGATGGGTATCGAGCACATGGGCTCTTTCTTCGCTGCCCGTCTGGACAAACGCCCGCCACCCCTTCTCAAGGCACTTCTCGAGCAACAAAGGCAATGTCGCCTCAAGAGGCTGCATCTGCAAATGATAGAAGAAAATCTCGGCTGGCATCATTCTTTTCCAAACAGGAGCGTTCCTTCCTGTCTAGCATGGACATCCCATCAAGCAACAGTCAGTTATCAAAACGCAAACACGAAAAAGGGCCTGACATTGCCAGACCCTCATCATTCATTTTACGAAGTACTTATGATCAGCACGCCATCAAGGCCGATCATCCCTCGTAATTGTCTTTCACAAGGCGATCGAGCAACCGCACACCAAAGCCAGATGCCCAGCCCTGACTGATTTCATTTTTCGGCGCATCCATTGCTGTGCCTGCAACATCGATATGCACCCAATCCACATCACCCACAAAGCGCTTGAGGAACTGGGCTGCCGTGATGGAACCAGCCAATCGTCCGCCAGTATTCTTCATATCGGCGAATTTGCTGTCGATCATCTTGTCATATTCCTTGGCCAGCGGCAGACGCCAGACGGTTTCTCCCGTGATCGATCCGGACTTGGACAGCTGCGCGCACAACTCGTCGGAATTGGAGAAAATACCGGCATTATGGGCTCCCAGAGCCACGATCACCGCACCGGTCAGTGTGGCCAGATCAATCATAAAGCGCGGCGCGAAGGTTTCCTTGGAATAATGCAACAGATCGGCCAGCACCAGGCGACCTTCCGCATCGGTATTGATGACCTCAATGGTCTGGCCAGACATGGATGTGACGATATCTCCGGGGCGCTGGGCATTGCCATCAGGCATATTTTCAACAAGGCCAATGATGCCAATGGCATTCACCTTCGCCTTGCGAGCCGAAAGTGCATGCATAAGACCGGTGACAGCGGCAGCTCCGCCCATATCGCCCTTCATGTCTTCCATGCCGCCCGCAGGCTTGATGGAAATGCCGCCAGTATCAAACACGACGCCTTTACCAACAAAGACAACCGGAGCATCGCCCTTTTGCCCCCCCATCCATTTCATGATGGCAACCCGTGGCTTGCGCACAGACCCCTGTGCAACACCGAGCAGAGCATTCATGCCCAGCTTTTCAAGATCGGCCTGTTCAAGGATTTCCACTTCGGCTCCCTGTGCTTCAAGCGTCTTGGCCTTGGCAGCAAATTCCTTTGGTCCCAACACATTGGCCGGCTCATTGACCAGATCACGGGCAAGCAGCGTGCCATCAGATACAGCTTTGTCACTTTCCCATGCCTTGGCCGCCCCTTTGGCATCAGCACAAAGAATGGAGACCTTGGCCGCTTCTTTTGTTTCCTTGGGTTTGCCCTTTTCGGTCTTGTAAAGATCGAACTCATAGGCTCTCAGCTTCATGCCCAAGGCAATCAGGGATGATTTGTCTGCATCGATATCCTTGTCGTCGGCTTCAGCGACAACATGGATGCTCTTTGCGCCCTTGGCCGCACCCATGGCAGCCCCACCTAGCGCCGCAAAATCACGCTCGGACAAAGCTTCATCCCCAAGCCCGATAAGGATGATCCGATCCAACATCACGCCGGACGGAGCCAGAATCTGCACGCTCTTGCAGAATCCCCCTTTAAACTCTGCCGCCTTGATCGCTCGCCCGATCGCGCCGTCGCTCTTTTCATCAAGCGCTTGTCCCGTTGCACCCAACGCAAGGGATTTACCAACAAACAACACGGCAACACCGGTTTCCGGAGTGCCCAGAGATTCAAACTGAATGAAAGGGAGAGTAGCCATAAAGGACAATGTCTTTCTTTTTGTTAGGATGATTTTTTGTCAGGAAGTTCACACGATGACCGGCCCATCGGCCCATACGTGTGAAAAATGGAATATATGTGGTCCTCACTATTGTGGGTATATTGGCGCGCAAGTTCAAGACCGCTCGCCGTCTGCCCATGCAAAAGCACACCATCAGCTTGGACCTACCCGATCATATTGGCAAAATCACACCTGCATCTTAAGAAACAGACTGTTTTCGCGGGATATTTTTTCCAGAGCAAGCAACAACCCCACTAAAATGCTTGCCAGCCGGAAGGGAGACAGCCATAAACCAACCATAATCCTTTCATACAGCAAACCAACATTAGGATCACGACGAAGAGATCATGAAGCTGATCGAGCGATACATATTCATGCGCGCCGCGACCGCCTTTCTCATGACAGTCACCATATTGACTGCCATCGTCTGGTTGACGCAGGCCTTGCGCGATATGGATCTGGTGACGGCCAAAGGCCAGACGATTCTGATCTTCATCTCCATGACCTCTCTGGTGTTGCCCACTCTGGTCATGGTCATTGCGCCATTTGCCGTCTTGATCGCCGTGGCCATCACCCTCAACAATCTGAACGCAGACAGTGAGCTGGTGGTCATCAATGCGACCAGTGCGCCGCCTTGGGTCGTGGTCAAACCCATCATCATTCTGGGATTGGTGGCCACTCTCTCCGGCGGGTTTCTCAGCCTTTATGCGGCCCCACATGCCCTGACCTCGCTGCGCGGCTTCATCACACAGGTGCGCGCTGATCTGGTTGCCAATATCGTCAAGGAAGGCATCTTTTCCGAGATCGAGACTGGCATGACCTTCCATATCCAGAAACGGGAGCCGAACGGCATCATGCGCGGCCTGTTTCTTTCGGATGAGCGAAACCCCAAGAAGCATATTGTCTATTCATCGGAATTTGCGCAGATTGTCGAGACTCCGCAAGGCACCTTCCTGCGCATGGAACAGGGCACAATCCAGCAGCAACAAATCAAGCCCACCAACGACGGTGCGCTTGATGAAACCAACCCCGATTTCACGTCAGTGAATATTATCAATTTTGATTCTTACGCTATCGACCTGTCCAAATTCACAGGCGTTGATGAAAGCCGACCGCAATATTACAAACCCCGCGAGCTGGCCACTTCAACCCTGCTCAATCCCCCTAAAGATGATCCGACCATCAATCGGGACCCCGGGGTTGCCCGTTCGGAGTTGCATGATCGTTTCACCAACCCGCTCTACAATCTCGTGTTTGCTACGATCGTGGCAGCATTCCTTGCGCAAGTGCGCACCACCAGAGAGCGACGGGGCAGCGCTATTTTTGTGGCCGTTCTGCTCGTGGCGGCCATAAGGTTGGCAGGTTTCGGGATCACCAGTCTTGCGATTCGAACCCCCTTAGCCGTTCCCTTCATGTATGCGTTGCCGATCGTTTCCATTGCGCTGGGGCTCTGGATGGTGCTCAGCGGACGCCGCCTGACTGCCATGGACAATCTGATCCGAATAATGGAGTTGTTTAACGATCGCATATTTCATAAGGTCAAAAGACTATTCGGCAAACCAAAACCAGAAAAGCGGTCTCTAGAGTCGTAGCATGCTGCCAAATATCATTTTCCGCTATTTTGCCACCCGGTTTCTCTGGTCAATATTGACGATTTTCCTCGGCTGCTTTTTGCTCATCCTTCTGGTCGACTATGTCGAGCTGATCCGGCGTGGCAGCAACAAGGAGAATGCCGACGCCGTTAGTCTTTTCCTGATGTCTCTTTATCGTGTGCCGGAACTCGCAGAACGCATTCTGCCCTTTGCGACCTTGTTCGGTGCGATTGCGGCATTCCTTAATCTGTCCCGTCGTTTGGAACTGGTCGTTGTGCGCGCCTCGGGGATGTCCGCCTGGCAGTTTGTCAGCCCGGCCCTATTCGTGGCCGTCGCTCTGGGCATTTTCGCGACCACAGTTTACAACCCCGGGGTCGCCTATCTTAAGGAAAAGTCGCTTGAAATCGATGCCCGCATCTTTGGCGCCAGCTTTTCGACCAGCGGCCAACCGGCCAGTCAGGGTTGGGTGCAGCAAAAGGGCGAGGATGGGGATTCAATCCTCAAGGCCAGAACCAGCTTTGACAATGGCCGTCAACTGGGTGGGGTGACTGTTTTTTCCTATGATTCCGAAGGGCAATTCGTGGAACGGATCGATGCCAAGTCAGCCATATTGGAAAATGGCTACTGGTTTTTAAGCGATGTACTGGTCAGCTCCGCCTCAGCCGCTCCGCGCCATTATAAGACCTATCTGGTCAGCACGCACCTCACCCCCCAAGAGGCATCTGAGACCATTGCCAACCCTGATTCTGTACCCTTCTGGAACCTGCCCGACATGATCGAACAGGCCAGTCGCGCCGGTCTGCCTGCATATAAATATCGTTTGCGATTTCAAACTCTTTTGGCCAAACCCCTGCTTTTGGCGGCGATGGTCCTGATCGCGGCGACCGTATCTCTAAAAATTTTTCGGTTCGGCAATGTGGGAAAGATGATTCTGGGTGGCGTTATCGCTGGCTTCGTGCTTTATGTAGTCACAGAATTAGCTAAAGATTTAGGAAATACAGGGTTGGTTAACCCAATTCTGTCAGCTTGGCTTCCAGCGATTGTGGCTTCCTTGATGGGATTTTCTATTTTGTTATATCAGGAGGACGGATAAGTATGCGTCGTACCGTCCAGTCTGCATATTGGAATGACATTGTTTCTCGCGAGACCGTAACCTTCGGTCTGCGCGCGGTTTTGCTTGCCTCTGTGCTTGTGATTGTCCCTTCCTCAATGCCCGCATCAGCAGCACAGGATATCGTTTCCAACGTCAAACTGCAGCGACCTGATAAAAACGCCCGCATGTTGGTCGAAGCCGATCAAATGGTCTATGACTATGACAATGAGCGGGTATCCGCCGTTGGTCATGTCGAGATTTATTATGGCGACTACACGCTTCAGGCAGACAAGGTTACCTATGATCAGAAGTCTGCCCGTCTAGTTGCAGACGGTAGCGTGCGCATCACAGAGCCCGGCGGCAACGTTATGACCGCCAACTATGTGGACATAACTGAAGATTTCCGTAGCGGCTTTGTGCGGTCCCTGCGCGTTCAAACGCCTGAAAAGGCGCGCTTTGCTGCCGATAAGGCCGAACGGCGCGACGACGACATCACCGTGTTCGACAAAGGGGTTTACACCACTTGCGAACCATGTCGGGAAAATCCCAAGAAGTCGCCCCTCTGGCAGATCAAGGCCTCAAGGATCATCTATAATTCCACCGACAGGATGGTCTATTACAAAGCAGCCAAGTTCGAATTTATGGGCGTGCCTCTGCTTTACACGCCTTATCTGGCTCATCCGGATCCATCACGCAAGCGCAGCTCCGGTCTACTTGCTCCGCGCGGCGGCTATAACAGCGAACTAGGCACCTATGTGACTCCTCGCTACTATTGGGCTCCGTCTGAAAGCTATGATGTAACCTTCTCGCCCACCTATTATTCCAAGCAGGGTCTCCTGGGCAACGCCACATGGCGTCAGCATGTGGGCATTGGCACCTACAATATACGGGTGGCAGGCATTTCTCAGCAGGACAAGGGATCATTCTCGGGCACCAGCGGAGAGAAAACCTTCCGCGGAGCCTTAGAAAGTGCTGGCCAGTTGAACCTTTCCAACAAATGGAAATTCGGCTGGGATGTATCTCTGCTCTCTGACAAGCTCTTTCTGCGCGATTATGACCTGACCAACGAAGACGAAAGCAAACGCTCGACAATCTATCTGGTCGGTCAAGGCGAGCGAAACTATTTTGACGCGCGCGCCAATTACTACAACATCATGACCGACAGCCTGAATCAATCCGAGCAGGCCGTTGTGCATCCTTCGATTGATTATAGCGCCTATTCAAAGACGCCTTTGTTTGGTGGCGAAGGCAGGCTACAGATCAATTCCACATCCATCACCCGCGACAATGAGCGCCAGACGACAATCGGCGGCGTCACCCGTACCGATGGCGTCAGTGGCAGCTATAACCGCACGAGCGTGGATGCAAGCTGGAAGCGCAAAATCATTGCCCCCGGCGGTCAGGTGATTACCCCATTCACGTCGCTACGCGGCGATCTTTACTGGATGCCTAGCAAATCCGGCGCTCCGGCTGCATTGGTGGATGAAAATCTCGCCTTGCGCGGCATGCCAACAGTTGGCGTCGATTATCGACTGCCAATTCTGGTTACCACGGGCACCACATCTCATATCATCGAACCGATCGCTCAGGTCATTGCACGTCCAAACGAAAGTCACATTGGGGAATTGCCCAATGATGATTCGCAAAGCCTGATCTTTGACGATACGATTCTGTTCGATCCGAATAAATTTTCAGGCTACGACCGCGTTGAAGGTGGCACACGCGCCAATATCGGCTTCCAGTATCGCGCACAGATGGCCAGTGGCTGGTCTGTCAACGCACTGGCCGGGCGTTCTTTCCAGTTGGCAGGACGCAATTCCTTTTCAGAGGATGATTTGACCAGCACAGGCCTTGATAGCGGGTTGGATAAAAAACGATCCGACTATGTGGCGCGGGTGGGTGTCAATAGCAACAAGGGCATCACGGCGATCGCGCGCGGACGTTTTGATTCTGATACAGCCAACCTGAAATATGCCTCCATCTCTGCATCAGGCAGTTATGATCGCTATACCGGCTCGGTTGGCTACGCCTACACCGACAAGCGTCCATCTGCTGGTATCGATCAGGTAAGGCAGGAAGTCACGGCTGCAGCATCCATCAAGTTTGCAGATTTCTGGTCTGTTGGCGGCAGCAGTCAGTATGACATCGCCAGAGGCGGCCTTGTTAGCGGTGCTTTGAAACTGAAATATGAAGACGAGTGCTTCGCTGTGAGCCTGAAATACTCACAAACGCGAGAATCCTATTCGGATACAACGAGTGACAAAACTGTTATGCTTCAGTTCGACTTCAAGTCGCTGGCAGACGGACAGCTCAGTTATTCCGAAGAATCGAATTAGGAAAACACTTCCAGCGTCTTCAGTTAGCCGTATTCTGTTGCATAATTGCGTATGACTCTGAGAAACTGGTTAGAACAGAGACACCCCGATCAGGCGGTTTGCTTTTCTGCCAGTCCTATTTTTACAAGCACGATGACGAGCCCGTTTCATGAAGCACGATCAACTGAAAAAGACCTTGTCTATTCTCGCTATGGCCATGTTTGTGCTGCTCTTGAGTGCACAAACCAAAACGGCCTTGGCCAGCACGATCAAAGCGGTCGTCAATGGTGCTGTGATTACCGATTTTGATGTTGCTCAGCGTCAACGGTTGGAGAAGCTGCTTTCGGGCAACCGGAGAAACCTGAGCAGAACAGCCGCTCTCAACGAGTTGATTGACGACAAGCTCAAGCTTTTTGAAGCCCGCAATCGCCGCATGACCGCCTCTGACCGAGAGATTGAAGTAGCCATCCAAAATATGGCAGCCAACGCCAAGCTGAGCAAAACGCGTCTGCTTTCCATCATCAAGAAGTCCGGCATCAACCCGGAAACCCTTAAGGACTGGTTGAAAGTCCAGCTTTCCTGGCGCGATCTGGTAGCAGCCCGTTCCAACTCGCAGGTTCATGTTGATGAAGCGGAAATCTATCAAATGCTGAGTGATCAGACCAAAAAAGATGACACGGTCAAGGAAGCCATCCGGTTCGACCTGACACGCGTCGTTTTTGTTGTCCGCTCAAAAGCATCCAATGGCGAAAGAAACCAGCGTCTTAAAGAGGCCAAGCGGTTCCGCTCTAGCTTTGCTTCCTGCGGCAAAGATCTCGATACTGCGCGCAAGCTCAAAGACGTTGCCATTGAACATGTCGGACGAAAGTCAACGACAGAGCTTCCCGGTCCGTTGGCCAAGCGCCTGAGAGATACGCCAGTCAACAAGCTCACCTCTCCCATCAAGGTAAGCGAAGGCTACGAGATGATTGCCGTTTGCGGCAAAAAGGATCTTGGCAAGCAGGAAACCCTGCGCACGGAGATCCAGTCCAAACTCCGCAACGAGCAGGGCAAGATGCTTGAACGACGTTATCTCTCCGAGCTGCGCTCCACTGCCGTTATCGACAAGCGCTAGAGCTCTTCACTATCCAACTGCTGTTGTATGGTATAATACTGATATATGTGTCTATAAATATATCTCTGTCGCCCAAAGCGGCAGAGATTAATTCGTTTAAAAACATTGATATCCGGGAAAAACAATGGCTTCCAAACGCGATATTCTTGCCGTTTCCATCGGTGAACCCGCCGGGATCGGCCCAGAAATCATCCTCAAGGCCTGGCTGAGCAGCGAGAAAGAGGGAATAAACCCCTTCGTCGTCTTCGGCGACCCTGCTCTGCTGGAGCACCGCGCACGCCTGTTTGGCTTTACCGTCCCCATACGCACGTGCAAACCTGAAGAAGTCTTTGATGCCTTTCCCATGACATTGCCCGTCATTCCGATCGAAAATAAGCTAAGCGACAATCCCGGTGAGCTGGAAGTCCGCAATGCACCGGGCGTCATTGAGTCGATCGAAAAGGCGACGGAGGCCGTCCTTACCGGACAGGCAAAAGCGCTCGTTACGCTGCCAATCCAAAAGCATAATCTTTATCAGCATGGGTTCAAGCATCCCGGACATACCGAATTCCTCGGCGCACTGTCCGAAAAGCATACCGGCGAGAAGATCCAGCCGGTCATGATGCTCGCCGGCCCTGAGCTGCGGACCATCCCTGTCACCGGCCATATCGCGATCAACAAGGTGGCGCCAGCCATCACGCCCGAATTGCTTGAGAAGATCGCACGCATCACGATCCATGATCTGCAGACTCGTTTCGGAATCGAAAAACCAAAAATCGCCGTCGCTGGTCTTAACCCGCATGCGGGGGAAAATGGCGCCATGGGCAAGGAAGACGCTGCCATCATCGCTCCAGTCATCAAAAAGCTTCAGGATGAAGGCTTTGCGGTAACCGGTCCCCACCCGGCTGACACGATGTTCAACAAGAATGCCCGCCAGAAATATGATGTGGCTTTGGCCATGTATCATGATCAGGCACTTATACCGGTCAAGACAATTGCCTTCGACGAGACGGTCAATGTTACGCTCGGATTGCCTTTCATGCGCACATCGCCTGACCACGGCACTGCATTGGATATCGCCACCAAGGGCATCGCCAATCCGTCGAGCCTCTTGGCAGCTCTCAAGCTGGCGAACGAAGTAAAGATTTGATATTGAGTACAAATCTTTAATGCTTCGGCACGCTTGAAAGAAAGAATCAATGGCCCAGATAGATGACCTGCCCCCCCTCAGAGACGTAATCGAACGGCATGATTTACGCGCCAAGAAAAGTCTGGGCCAGAATTTCCTTCTTGATCTCAATCTAACCTGCCGCATCGCCCGTTCAGCGGGGGACCTGTCCAACCACACGATCATCGAGGTTGGCCCCGGCCCGGGCGGGCTGACACGCGCGCTGTTACATGAAGGTGCAAAGCGGGTCATTGCAATCGAAATGGACCCTCGTGCGCTTGGGGCTCTTGAGGAAATCGGAGCGCATTATCCCGGTCGTCTGGAGATCATTGAGGGAGACGCGCTCAAGGTGGATATGGCCAGCCTTGTGCCCGAGGGCCCTGCTCGCATCGTTGCCAACCTGCCTTATAATGTTGGAACACAGCTTTTGCTCAACTGGCTAGAAGCCGCCCCATGGCCGCCCTTCTATGAGTCGCTCACGCTGATGTTCCAGAAGGAAGTGGCCGAGCGCATCATCGCCACTGAAGAAGACAAAGCCTATGGACGCCTTGGCGTCATTGCCGGTTGGCGCACTCATGCCGACAAGCTTTTCGATGTGGCCAGAGAATGCTTCAGTCCGCCCCCGAAGGTCACATCCTCCATCGTGCATCTTGTTCCCAAAGCCAATCCCCTGCCCTGCAGATTGCGCTCACTAGAGCAGATAACCGCTGCCGCCTTCGGACAGCGCCGAAAGATGCTGCGTCAGAGCCTCAAGAGCCTCGGCGTCGATCATATGCGACTGATTGAAGAATCTGGTCTGCAAGCAACCCAGCGCGCCGAGACAGTGTCCGTGGAAGGGTTCGTGACCATGGCAAACGGGCTCGATGCCATGCGAGGAAACTAAGTCCCCGCGCGACAGAGCAGCAAGAAAAAGGCCTGAACCGCAGTGTCAGGCCTTTTCATTTTACTATCCGGTCTTTCTTGGAGCATGCGATAAGGGAAGGTAATCTTTGGATCGCAGCAATGATCAGCCGCCGAGCATGCCTTCTACAAAACTGCGAGCGCCGATCACCCGCTCGCGCTTGTGGCGCTCGGCTTCAACAATCGAGCGAACGGCGGCAAACGCCTTCTCCAGATCATCATTGACGATGACATAATCATATTCGTCCCAATGACCGATTTCCACACGGGCATTTTGCAGGCGGGCTTCGATGACGTCCTGTTTATCTTCCGCACGGCGCACGAGGCGTTGCTTCAACTCAGCCATGGATGGCGGCAGAATGAAGACAGAGACGACATCCTTGCGCGCAGCCTTCTTGAGCTGCAGCGTGCCCTGCCAATCAATATCAAACAACACATCGCGGCCCTTGGAAAGCGCTTCTTCCACGGGATCACGCGGAGTGCCATAAAAATTGGAATGCACCTCTGCCCATTCCAGCAGATCACCGCGTTCGCGCATGGCATGGAACTGGCGCTCGGGCACGAAATGATAATGCACACCATCAATCTCGCTACCGCGCTTGGCCCGTGTCGTCGCCGAAACAGAAAGCTGCAGATTGCGATCACTATCCAGCAAATGGCGGCTGATAGTCGATTTGCCAGCCCCGGAGGGAGACGAGAGCACAAGCATCAAACCGCGTCTGATCATGGAATTTTCCGTCATATTCTTCACTCGACATTCTGAATTTGTTCACGCAGCTGCTCAATCGTTGCCTTGAGGTCAAGGCCGATCGCGGTCAGGCTGGTATCATTGGATTTGGAACAGAGGGTATTGGCTTCGCGGTTGAATTCCTGCGCCAGAAAATCCAGCTTGCGGCCAACGGGACGATCTTCTGCGACCAATGCCCGCACCGCGGCGCAATGTGCATAAAGCCGGTCCAGTTCTTCGCGCACATCCGCTTTCCCAGCCAGAAGAACAGCTTCCTGATAAAGCCGATCTTCATCAAATGAGGCATCTGCCTCAAGGATTCGCTCTATTTGCTGGCGCAATTTGACGCGAATGGCGTCTGCACTGCGTGCCGGACAATCTTCCGCCCGCTTCGTCAGAACCTCAAGTTCCTCAACCCGCTGCATGACAACCTTTTCAAGCGCATCGCCCTCGCTCTTGCGCATGCTTTCCAGATCGGTCATCGCGTCCTTGAAATTGGCCAGCATCGCTTCGACGAGCTGGGCTTGCACCTCTTCGCTTTCGCTTTCTTCCACCTGCTCCATCACGCCCTTGATGGACAATATGCCATCAAGGCTGGGCTTCTTGGCATCAACCCGCCCTTTAATCACAGCCAGAGCTTCGAGCACGGAATCGAGAACCTGCTGGTTGACCTGAAGAGACTGAATGGGCGCTTCATGCTGAACGGCAAGAGAAACATAGCAGGACCCTCGAGCAAGGCGCTCACTCATAATCGCCCGAACGGGGCGATCCAGTTCGTCAAACCCAGCAGGCAAGCGCAACCGCAAATCCAGCCCCTTGCCATTGACGGTCTTGATTTCCCAAGTCCAGTTATATCTCCCGAAGCTTCCACCCATACGAGTGAAACCTGTCATGCTAACAAGCGTCATGATCCTGTGTCCCTAAATTGCTGAGCAAGCAGTGATGCATGCCATCCTGTCCTGCGCGCATACAATCAGAAACAGCTGGCGACCTGTCAAGTCTGGCATCTTGCCTGACACAGAATAAAAGGCGACAATGAACGGCCTGCCCACTTTACCAAGCAAAAATCAATGTCAGATAGAAGCAAAAAAGCCGCACAATCCAGAGCAAGGCGCCTGCCCAGCCCCAAACCACATGAAGATGCCATCGCCATGCTGCTGGAAGCAACCCGGTCCGGGGCCACAAAGACGTGCCTGTCGGCAGTCTTTGCGCTCATCTATATCGATAAGGCCCAATTGCAGATAACGGCAGAGGCAGAGCTGACCGAATCGATGGCGGGCGTTGTTTCGCGAACGCAGGAAGGGATTGATCCGGGTTGGGATTTTGAAACTGCCTATATCCTACACCACACCAACGGCGACACCAAGGTTGCCTTGCGCAGTTCCCATGCAGACATGATCGCCATCCGCTACAAAGTCGACGTCGAAGACATCGCACCAATAAGCGGGGAACGCCTTGCCTCCATCGCATCCATCCCGTTGTCCATCGACAAACCGGAGCATATTTCGGCGGCAATCACTTTGGCCGAGAGGGAATTTGGCAAGATCAGCAGAGACAGAAGCGACCTTCACTAGAAGAAAGCCCCAGACGCGCCCCTATAGAATCAAAATGGCGGCCAAGAGCCAAACTCTCAACCGCCATCATTTCATTCAAAAGAGAAGGCTAAAGCCTATTCGGCAGGTTTCTCTTCTGCGCCACCGTCGCTGGCTTCAGCACCCTTGTCCTTGGACGCTTCAATCCGCTGCTTTTCGATCTCGCGCCAGCGCCGTACATTCTCGTTATGCTGCTTGAGCGTTTCCGAGAAGACATGACCGCCGGTACCATCGGCCACAAAGAACAGATCCTTGGTACGGCTCGGATTGGCAACGGCCTCCAGAGACGCCCTGCCCGGATTGGCAATCGGCCCCGGCGTAAGCCCCGGAATTTGATAGGTGTTATAGTCTGTCTTCTTGTTGAGATCAGACCTGAAAATAGGACGATCTTTCGGTTTCCCCTTGCCGCCGAAAATGCCGTAGATGACGGTCGGGTCAGACTGCAGCTTGATCCCCTGATTGAGGCGGTTAATAAAGACTCCAGCCACACGGGTCCGCTCGGAAGCCTTGCCGGTTTCCTTCTCTACAATAGAGGCCAGCGTGACCAACTCTTCAGGGGTTTTCAAAGGCAGATCGGCTGCCCGACGCGCCCAGATTTCCGCGACAGCGCGATTATGGGCATCGGCCATCCGTTTGACCATCTCCTTGCGGGTCGTGCCACGCGCGAATTTATAGGTCTCTGGCAGCAGGGTTCCTTCAGCGGGAATTTCGTCCAGCGGTCCCATCAGAATATCATTGTCCATGAGCACCTGATGGATCTGGTAGGACGTGTAGCCTTCAGGCACAGTTACCGAATGCAGAATGGATTTGCCAGAGGTCAGAATCTGCATCACCTGCATCATCGAGACTCCCGGGCTGAACAGATATTCGCCTGCCTTCAGCTTGGTATCCTGACGATAGATCTGAACACCATAATTGAAGATCGTCTGGTCACTGATCACATTCTGACGTTCCAGAATCTCCGCAATCGTGCCAAGTCCGGTGCCGCCGCTCACAAGAATGGTCTTTTCCTGCGTGAGCGGGCCCTTTTCAATAAAGGTCTGCTTGCCGTAATATAGAAGGCCGCCGATACCGATCACCGCCAGAAGCACGACCGTGATCAAGAAATTCATAAACACCACAATCGGGTGGCGCACCGCTTTTGACCGCGTCGGAGGCGGCGGTGGTGTTTCAGGCTCAATAGCCTGGCGCGCACTCTTGGGCGTTTTGACTTCGCCGGAATCGGAGATCATGGTAGAGGCTGGCTCGGCCTTTGGAGCTGTTGCTCCATCTGCTTTCTTATCGGAAGAGATCTCATCTTTGGAAACCTCTTTATCTGACGCACCCGAAGACTCGGACTCTGCTTGCTGACCCGAAAGATCCTTCTTGGATGTCTCGGTATCTGTTGGCTCGGAGCTATCTTTTTCCGTCTTATCTGAAGGCTTAGTTTCGGAGGACTTTTCAGCTGTCTTTCCAGTGTCTTGCGTCACCTCAGACTCGCTCTTCTGCTCTTCTTGCAGTTTGTCCTTATCGTCTTTACCGTCTACCATGTCCGCCTCAAGTCAAGATGGGTCATCAATTGCGAAAGCCCGGCCCCATGGCCGCTGCATTTCGTGGCTCAAAGCCTAATCCTCATTTGAAATTTCCGGAAAAAAGAGGATCCGGATATGCGTCTTTCAAAATTTCCTCCCCGGGGACCCCCGAGGTCAAATCAATTGATCAGACGCTTTACGTAGTCTTCATGGCGAAAAAGAGACGGCTCCAGAGCCGCCTCATTCTCACATATCTCATTGATCCGCTGCCCGATCCGCCCTCTTCGGCAAGTCCTGCAGCATAGCGTCATTTTGACGTCTGAACCGATCAGTCTACAGCCCGCAAGATAAGGGACGCATTGGTGCCACCAAAACCGAAGGAGTTGGACAAGGCAACCTTGATATCCATTTTCTTGGGCACTTTCGGAACCAGATCGATCTCGGTCTCTATAGAAGGATTCTCAAGGTTCAATGTCGGAGGCGCCACCTGATCGCGAATAGCCAGCGCCGAGAAGATCGCTTCAACAGCGCCTGCAGCGCCCAGAAGATGCCCGACAGCCGATTTCGTAGACGACATGGTAAGACCATCAGCAGCATCACCAACAAGCCGCTCAATGGCTCTCAGCTCAATTTCGTCACCTAGCGGGGTAGAAGTGCCATGTGCATTGACATAATCGATATCGGTCGGCGTAATGCCTGCACGCTTCATCGCTGCGGACATGCAACGGAACGCGCCATCGCCATCTTCCGACGGAGCGGTGATATGATAGGCATCGCCAGACATGCCGTAGCCGATGACCTCGGCATAAATCTTGGCGCCACGCGCCTTGGCATGCTCATATTCTTCCAGAACAACGACACCAGCACCCTCGCCCATGACAAAGCCGTCACGATCCTTGTCGTAAGGACGGGAGGCCTTCTCGGGGGTATCATTGAAGTTGGTCGACAGTGCTCGGCAGGCGGCAAAACCGGCAAGCGCCAGACGCCCAATAGGAGATTCGGTGCCACCGGCAACCATCACGTCAGCATCGCCAAGAGAAACCAGACGCGCCGCATCACCAATAGCATGCGCCCCAGTGGAGCATGCAGTAACAACAGCATGGTTGGGGCCCTTGAGGCCATGGCGGATGGAGACATAACCCGATGCCAAGTTGATAAGGCGTCCGGGTATAAAGAATGGGCTGATGCGACGAGGACCTTTTTCCTGCAAGTCGTAAGCCGCTTTTTCGATTCCCAGAAGGCCACCAATACCCGACCCGATCATCACACCACTGGAAATTTGGTCTTCGTAGCTTTCCGGCTTCCAGTTTGCATCAGCCAAAGCTTCATCAGCCGCAGCAATCGCATAAACGATAAAGGGATCAATTTTGCGCTGCTCCTTGACCGGCAACACATCATCGGGATTAAAGGTGCCATTCGTACCATCGCCAAACGGCAACTGACAAGCAACGCGACAGGCCAGATCATCCGTTTCAAAACCGGTTGGATTTTTCGCACCGCTCTTGCCAGCCAGTATATTTGACCAGGTCGTCTCAACCCCATTGCCAAGTGGGCTGACCATACCCATACCGGTTACGACAACTCGTCTCATACTCAGTCTCCAAATAGTCTTGTTTGTAACCTCGCCTCTACCGGTCTTACCCGGGGGCAAGTGCGCCTTCATATTTATTACCCGTAAAAGCTGCTTTAAGTAAGCCTTTTTCGGGAGTTATTCATTTCAGACTTACAACGCCAGTTCAAGCAGGAACAAGCACCAAGAGACTGAAATAAAAAACCGGAAGGAGCCATGCCCCTTCCGGTTTGATATTCACCATTTAGACCGCATAGCTGAGGTCTAGAGCTGACAAATTAGTTGGCAGCTTTGGTCAGGAAGGAGACAGCGTCGCCGACCGTCTGAATGGTCTCGGCAGCGTCATCAGGAATCTCGGTTCCGAATTCTTCCTCGAAAGCCATAACCAGCTCAACGGTGTCAAGGCTGTCTGCGCCCAGATCATCGATGAAGCTTGCAGATTCGGTTACTTTTTCAGCGTCAACGCCGAGATGTTCGATCACGATTTTTTTTACGCGTTCAGCGATATCGCTCATTTTCTTTCCTCAAAATTAGCGTTCGATCAAGTTTGGAAAAACAGCTTGTTTTGGCCAATTGCCGAACAAATCTCTTTCCCGATTTTGCACACTGCCAATTGGCCCACCAGATTCGCGTGTGAATCCTATGCAGTGAACCTGGCTGTTAAACCGCTTCCAAATCAGCCAATCTCAGATGGCTTTCACCGGAATTCGCGCGGTTCGTAACACACTTTCTTGCGATTGAGAAGATCAGGAATGAGCCAGAAAAGCAAATGTTTCCTTCTTCCCGCTCTTATCCAAGCAATTAAAGGTGCATTTGAAGATTTTCAACCCTCAAATGCACATTTGATCTTGTTAGATCATCGCCATGCCACCGTTGACATGAAGAGTCTGTCCGGTGACATAGGCAGCTTCGTCACTTGCCAGATAGACGGCAGCACTGGCAACCTCTTCAGGCAAACCCATGCGCGCAGCAGGGATAGCGGAATTGATGGCTTCCTGCTGCTTTTCATTCAGCTTTTCAGTCATCGCCGTTTTGATGAAGCCCGGCGCGATGCAGTTTGCGGTGATGCCGCGGTTGGCCACTTCCTGAGCCAGAGACTTGGTCATGCCGATCATGCCAGCTTTGGCTGCGGCATAATTGCCCTGTCCCGGGTTGCCCGTAACGCCAACCACGGAGCTGATGGAAATAATGCGCCCGTGACGACGCTTCATCATGCCGCGCAGAACCGCGCGGGAAAGGCGCATCGCCGAGGTCAGATTAACCGTAAGCACCTGTTCCCAGTCTGCATCCTTCATACGCATGAAAAGCCCATCGCGCGTGATTCCGGCGTTATTTACCAGAATATCGAGCTGTCCCATGGCGGATTCTGCGTCTCCAGCCAGGGACGCAATAGATTCGGCCTCCGACAGGTTTGCAGGCGTTACAAAGACACGGTCACCACCGAGTTTCTCTGCCAGAGCCTCGAGCGCTTCCACCCGCGTGCCCGACAGGGCAACCTTGGCACCCTGTGCATGCAACGCCATCGCGATGGATTCGCCGATACCGCCGCTTGCGCCGGTTACCAGAGCGCATTTTCCGCTCAAATCAAACATATCATCTACCTCCAACAGCCGATCACTCTCAGATCCGAGAATGACCAACTTATTGTTTCAGTCAACGCAAGCCAAAGACGCCATCTTAAAACCACTGTCGCCGCCTTTGCCAGAACCATAGTCCAAGCTTGGATATACGAACCTATGGCGTCTTTGCAAATGCTTATCAGGCCAATTTTGCCATGGCAGGGTCGATATCGCCCGGTTCGCCAACATTTACCGTGCTGATTCCCTTAACGATACGCTTGGCAAGACCGGACAAAACTTTGCCTGTACCGATTTCATAGAGGCAATCAACACCATTGTGCGAGAGCCAGGAAACAGATTCGGACCAACGCACCATGCCGGTAACTTGCTCAACCAGATGTTTGCGGATGGCTTCAGGATCTTCGATCGCATTGGCCAGAACATTTGCCACGAGCGGAACAGCCGGTTTGTGAATGGTCACTTTAGAAAGCGCCTCAGCCATGGCATCGGCTGCAGGAGCCATCAGCGCACAATGGAAAGGAGCGCTGACAGGCAACAGCAACGCGCGCTTGGCGCCTTTTTCCTTGGCCAGAGCAGCGGCCCTCTCAATGGCACTCTTGGCACCGGAAATAACAACCTGACCGGTCGCATTGTCGTTGGCAACCTGACAAACCTCACCTTCGGCGGCTTCTTCGGTTACCGCCTTCACATCATCCATGGAAAGCCCCAGAATAGCCGCCATGGCGCCTTCGCCCACCGGAACAGCTTTCTGCATGGCATCGCCACGGATGCGCAAAAGACGCGCCGTATCCCCAAGGCTGAGCGCCCCGGAAGCGGCAAGCGCGGAATATTCACCCAGAGAGTGACCTGCGACATAGGACACCTTGTCGGCCAGATCGAGGCCTTTTTCCTTCATCACACGCAGAGCTGCAATGGATGCCGCCATAAGGGCTGGCTGCGCATTGCGCGTAAGGGTCAGCACGTCAGCCGGACCGTTCCACATGATATCGGAGAGCTTTTCACCCAGGGCATCATTCACTTCTTCATAGACAGCGCGCGCAACAGAAAATTCGTCGGCCAGCGCCTTGCCCATTCCAACAGCCTGACTGCCTTGTCCGGGGAAAGTAAAAGCAACACTCATGACGTTTCAACCTTGTTTGATTTATCGGACGCAATGTCTCGCTTGCGTCTCTTGTGCCTTGCGCAATCTGCGCGGTCTAACGACAAGCCGCCGAAGGACCGGGCAAAAACGCTCAATCGGGCCATTTATGACAGCTTTATGAAGTTTATCGTTCGCTATTGTATTTATTGCCTCCCGGAGTCAAGGCTTACAGAGTGAAACAGCACGAAAAGGTGCGCTTTTTTCAAGAAAACACGCATTCACCCTGCGCTTATTCACTCGGAAAGTCCGCCAAATGGGCAAAATCGATAAAACAGCTGGGTATAGGATGAAACCACCTAAACATGGCAAAGAAGCGATTTTTAGGCATTTCTCCTGAATTTGGCCTTGCACATCAGGAAAATTCGGCTATAAAGCGCGGATCAGCTAGGCGAGGCCGAGGGCTGAACGGAAGACTATTGTCCGAATTTTGCACTTAGCATAATCGGCGCAACGGTAGGAAAGAAAGATTTCCGACTTCCTGTGTCCTCGCTCTTTAAAGCAATAAATTCTCAAAAGAGCCTTGTCTTCTAAGGCTTTTTGGAGGCTTAGCGCCGGTCGGGCTGATATGTTGAAACTCAAGAGACAAGGCAGGAACAATGGCGCTTTACGAGCACGTTTTCCTTGCTCGCCAGGATATCTCTCAGCAGCAGGTTGAGGCTCTGGTTGAGCAATACAAAACCCTTATCGGTGAATATGAAGGCTCCGTCGGCAAAGTCGAATTCTGGGGTCTGAAAACCATCGCATATCGCATCAACAAGAACCGCAAGGCGCATTATGTTCTGATGAACATCGACGCTCCTTCTGCAGCGATTGTTGAAATGGAACGTCAGATGCGCATCAACGAAGATGTCATGCGCTTCATGACCATCCGCGTTGAAGAACATGAAGAAGAGCAGTCTGCAATGATGCAGAAGCGCGACCGCGACGATCGTCGTGGTGGCCGTGGCGATCGCAATGATCGTGGCCCGCGCGGTGACCGTGGTGACCGCCGTCCACGTCGCGAAGACCGTGACAGCAATTCTGACAAAGCAGCTGAATAAGAGGAGCGAGAAATATGTCTGGAGCACGTCGTCCATTTTTCCGTCGTCGCAAAACTTGCCCTTTTTCCGGCGATAATGCACCCAAGATTGATTACAAGGATGTCCGCCTTCTGCAGCGTTACGTTTCCGAACGCGGCAAAATCGTTCCATCCCGTATCACGGCAGTCTCTGCCAAGAAACAGCGCGAACTGGCCCGTGCCATCAAACGCGCTCGCTTCCTTGGCCTTCTGCCATATGTTATCAGCTAATCGCTGAATGACATGAGACTTTGGAAAAGGGCGCTATCACGCCCTTTTCCCTTTCCCCGGTTTGCGGGAAATTCGACTATCGACCGTTGGGACAGGCGAATGTGACCTGCCTCTAACCGCCACCAAACGCCCGAACAGGGCAAGCGGGACAGCCAAGAGAATGACCAATTATCTGATCATAGGCATTATAGCCGGTCTTTGCACCGCGCTTCTGAATCTCTCCGGCTATGTCGGCGGGATGTTCGGCCTTGGCATCTTTCTGATTATTCTCTCCCCTCTTCCCTTGATGATTGCTTCGCTCGGCTGGGGATCCTTTACTGGACTAATCGCCGTTTTAAGCTCTGGCGTTGCCCTGTCTCTGCTGATCAGCCCGCTGGCTGGCCTTATATTCATGGTGGTGAACAGCATTCCACCCTGGTGGCTGGCGCGACTGACAACCCTCAACCAGACAAACAGCGAAACCGGCGAAGTCATCTGGTATCCCATAGATCGACTGCTGATATGGATTGCGTCCATCGCCTGCGTTACCAGCGTGGCCATGTTCATCCCGTTCGGCTTCAGTCTCGACCAGTATCGTGACACGATCTCGGCCATGATGAATGAGGTCTACAAGGCCCAGCAATTGTCATTGCCGCAAGGCACGGCCCTGACCATTGAAGACATCGTCTCGATGATCACCTGGATGGCTCCAATGGCCTCGGTTCTGATGGTGATCTTCAGTTCAGTAGTCAATCTCTATCTGGCAGGCAAGGTCGTTCAGAAATCAGGCAGATTGCAGCGCCCTTGGCCCAATCTACACCAACTGATCCTGCCTCCTGTGGTCGTATTCATCTTTCTGGTTGGCTTTGCCCTCATGTTCATTCTGAGTGGCTTGCCCCAGATTCTGGCTCAAATCGTAGCCGCAGCCTTTGGCACCGCCGTGCTTCTGGTTGGCCTTTCTGTCCTGCATTATATGACCCGCCAGTCACCGGCGCGTCTGGTCATTCTTTGGACAACCTATTTTCTTCTGGCCATTTTCCAATGGATCGGCGTGGTGTTGATCCTTTTGGGAAGTGCAGAAATTTTCTTCAATATCCGCTCCCGAAAGCCGGGCGGTCCCCTCGGACCAAAAGGCCAAGACAATGATGAGGAAAGCGGACAAAGCTGATGCGGGCCTTCTGGCCCAAACGAACCAACAAAGAAAAACACTAAAAACAGCCATCCTGACGGGATGGAAAGATGGAGACTAAAATGGAACTGATCCTGCTTGAACGCGTCGCAAAGCTCGGCCAGATGGGCGACATCGTCACTGTACGTACCGGCTATGCACGTAACTTCCTTCTGCCTCAGGGCAAAGCTATCCGCGCTTCCGAAGCCAACAAGAAACGCTTTGAAGCCGAGCGCGCACAGCTCGAAGCCCGCAACCTGGAAGCCAAGAGCGAAGCAGAAGCGCTCAAAGAACGCATTGGCGACAAAACGGTTATCGTTATCCGCGCTGCTTCTGAAACCGGCCAGCTGTACGGCTCCGTTTCCCCTCGTGACCTGTCCGACGCTCTGTCTGAAGATGGTGTCTCCCTGACCCGCAGCCAGATTTCTCTGGACCGCCCGATCAAAACCATCGGCATGCATGCTGTTACCGTGATCCTGCATCCGGAAGTCGAGCTGATCGTTACCGCCAACGTTGCCCGTTCTCAGGACGAAGCTGAACGTCAGGCTGCTGGCGAAGATCTTTCCCAGACCGAACGCGACGAAGCATTCGAGTTCGAAGAAGATCTGGAACTGGACGAAGAGCTGCTCGAAGAAATCGAAGGCGAAGAAGAAGCTGAAGCTTCTGAAGAAGTTGCCGAAGAAGAAGCTGAAGAAAAAGAATAAGATTTCCTTATTCCGATCAACGGCCTCTGCACATGCAGAAAAGCTGATGGAAACCCGGCCTCAGAGCCGGGTTTTTGTATATGGCCCCATGTGCGATAATAAAGACCAAAGCCCCTTTGGTGCTATTCCGATATTCTGAAGCCTCACGGCAAAGACCCCGCTGCCCACTGGCTGGTCAAGGCCGATCAGCGCAGCACAAAAGGGAGCAAGATTTAGAATGTTGAATTGCGTGAGACCTAAACCAATTGGTTAAACTTTCATGCGCTAGTGGGTGCTGAAGCGCGCCCCTGAGTCGATTCTCAAACGGACTCGAAAGCGCAGCAGAGTCCAGCGAAATTCGAAGGAAAATTTTTCCGCTGTTGATTGCCGTGAATAGCAAACAGAGCGCTTCAAATTGCCTGCCCTCTGTGGCTATTTAGATCATCTTACAGCAAGGATGAGGTAAGACTATGGAAACCGCTGCCAAGCTCGAAAAAGCCGATGAAATCACAACCCGTCAGGCTCCACACAATCTGGAAGCCGAGCAGCAGCTATTGGGCGCAATTCTGGTTAACAATCAGACATATGACCGTGTTGAAGCCTTCCTGAAGCCGCATCATTTCTTTGATCCGAATCTGCAAGACATCTTCGAGAAGACATCCAAGCTGATCCGGTCCGGCAAGATCGCGTCACCGGTCACGCTGAAAACCTTCTTCCCGGCGGACTATGTCATCGCCGACATGCCGATTGACGTCTATTTGCTACGCTTGGCCTCGCAGGCCACCTCCATCATCAACGCCGAAGACTACGGCCTGCTGATCATGGACCTTGCGACCCGGCGCAATCTCATCGAAATCGGTACCGATGTGGTCAATGTGGCCTATGATGCCCCCATTGATACACCCCCTCGCATCCAGATTGAGGACGCAGAAAAGCGTCTGTTCGAACTGGCAGAAACCGGCGGTGAAAAGGGCGGCTTCCAGTCCTTTGCCACGGCAGCGACCGAAGCCATCGAGATGGCGGAAGCGGCCTACAAACGCGATGGACAGCTCTCTGGTATCTCCACAGGCCTTACCGACCTTGACCAGAAAATGGGTGGTCTTCAGCATTCGGACTTGATCATCCTTGCTGCGCGTCCCGCGATGGGGAAAACCTCGCTGGTGACCAACATCGCCTACAACATCGCCAGCGCCTATCGCTCTGAAGAACAACCCGACGGTTCACTGAAAACCGTCAACGGCGGTGTCGTCGGCTTCTTCTCGCTCGAAATGAGCGCCGAACAGCTGGCCACCCGTGTTATCGCCGAGCAGGCGATGGTGTCTTCAGAAAAGATTCGCCGAGGCAAGGTGGATCAGGACGAGTTTGCCCGCATTGCGCAAAAAGCGCAGGAAATGCAAATCACACCGCTGCATATCGACCCCACAGGTGGTATCTCGATCGCCCAGCTGGCCGCGCGCGCCCGTCGCCTCAAACGCCAGAAAGGTCTCGATCTGCTGATCGTCGACTATCTGCAGCTGCTGTCCGGTTCTGCCTCCAAGGCCTCTCAGGGCCGCGTGCAGGAAATCACCGAAATCACGACCAACCTCAAGGCGCTTGCCAAGGAGCTGAACGTTCCGGTCGTTGCCCTTTCCCAGCTCTCGCGACAAGTGGAAGCCCGAGACGACAAGCGCCCACAGCTCGCCGACCTTCGTGAATCCGGCTCCATCGAGCAGGACGCCGACGTCGTCCTCTTCATCTATCGAGAAGAATATTACAAGATGCGTGAGGAACCCAAGCCCGGGACGGAAGAGCATTTCACCTGGCAATCCGAAATGGAACGCTGCATGGGCAAGGCCGAAGTCATCATCGCAAAGCAGCGTCACGGCCCCACGGGCATTGTGCCTCTCGCCTTCCAGGGCGAATTCACGCGCTTCTCCGATTTGGCGCGCGACGAATATATTCCTGAGGCATACGAATAAAACAACGCAACAGAATTGAGAGAAACGCCTTCGGGCGTTTTCTTGCTATTGGGCTTATATTTGTATCTTTCGGCTTCATGGGTTAGTTGTCTTATCTCCATCAAAGTTGGCAAGACTGCATACTGTCTGTCTGATGTGAAAAGCAAAGCCATCGAGGAGCTGCTGCTCCTGTTGACATCCATCTCAAGGGACCAGGGAAAAGGGCCGCACTCCAAATGAAAATATTTCAAGAGCATAACAGCCGGAAATCGCAAGCCCACAAAGATATTTACGCTGCCTATGAGCTTGCCTATACGCTGGTTGATTTATCCGCAGCCCTTTTATTCGTCATCGGATCGGTCATGTTTTTCTATGATAGCTGGCAGATCTCCGGCACCTGGTGCTTTCTGATTGGCTCCATTTTATTCGGCGTCAAGCCGACATTGCGGTTTGTCAGGGAATTGCATTATCTGGCAATCGGTCGCAAAATGGATCCTGGTGAGCAGGCGCCAGACTAAGCTTTTGGGCTTGCACCCGCCAATGCGCCCAGACTAAGATGCCTTCACTCTATGGAGCTGATTGGCTCAAACCCACCAAAAACAAGAAAAACGGTTCTCCTCCCTTGAAACCGGACGCCTGTGCAAAAGGCGCAGAAAAGTTCATTATGCCCGAAATTTACCTCCCCCACATATCCCACCTAACCGCGCCAGACCCCAGCATCGCTGGCAGCCACCTGACCATTAATCTCAAGGCCCTTGCAGACAATTACCGCACGTTGTCGCAAAAGACCGGCGCTGCTGAATGCGCCGCCGTCATCAAGGCCGATGCCTATGGAACGGGTCTTGAGCCTGCCGCAGACACCCTTTGGCAAGCCGGAGCCCGCACTTTCTTTGTAGCTCATCCGCAGGAAGGGGCAAAAGCACGCACGCTGCTGCCCGATGCCATCATCTATGTGCTGAACGGCCTTGTGGGGGACGATAGCAAGGATGGCTATGATTATTACCGCGCCCATCAGCTCCGCCCCGTGCTCGGCTGTCGGGAGGAAGTTTCCCTCTGGCAGGATTATTGCGCCAACAGGGAAGAATCGCTTCCTTGCGCCATTCATTTCGACACTGGAATGAACCGCCTTGGCCTTAGCCTTGCAGACGCGCAAGCCCTTATTGATGCATGGCAGACGGCCAAACCGGCCTTTGCGTTGGAACTGATCATGAGTCATTTGGTTTGTGCCGATGAGCCAAACCACCCGAAAAATCAGGAACAGTTGAAAAAATTCCGCGCCGTACGTGCCTTGTTCCCGGATGTAAAGGCCTCTCTGGCCAATTCCGGCGGCGTGTTCCTCGGGCCGGATTATCATTTCGACCTCTGCCGCCCCGGCATTGCGCTTTATGGTGGAGCAATTTGTGAGGGCGAAAAAAGCCCAATGAAGGTTGTCGCGACGTTGAAAAGCCGTGTGCTTTCCACCCGCGCGGTCCCAAAGGGACAAAGCGTCAGCTATGGCGCAACGGAAACGACCAAGCGCGACAGCCGTCTTGCAGTCCTCTGCCTTGGCTATGCTGATGGCTATCTGCGGACAGCCAGCAGCAGCGACCTTAAAAAGGGCGCAAAAGTTGCCATCAATGGCCATCAGGCACCGATCATTGGTCGGGTCACGATGGATTTGATTATCGTTGATGTCACGGACATTCCCGAAGAGAAGGTCAAGCGCGGTGACTGGGCCGAATTCTTTGGCACGCAGATCCCCATCGATGATGTCGCAAAAGCCGCAGGTACCATCAGTTACGAACTTCTGACAAGTCTTGGCTTGCGCGCCCTTCGCAGCTATCTATAAGCACTTGAAAGCAAAGTGACAGGGGCAGAGGAAGAAGACGTCATGGCACGCAAGAAATCAACATTTGTCTGCCAGTCCTGCGGCGCGATAACGAATCGCTGGGTGGGGCGCTGCGAAGCCTGTGGTGAATGGAACTCCATCATCGAAGAGGTGGAAAGCGCAGGCATCGGCAGCTCTCCCAAAACAATCCGGGGCAAATCCGGCAGGATTGTCGAGCTGGTGCCGCTTTCCGGCAAGGACAAGCCGGCACCGCGCATAGAAACAGGCGTTGGCGAACTGGATCGCGTTACCGGCGGCGGCTTTGTCAAAGGCTCGGTTCTGCTTCTTGGCGGCGATCCGGGTATCGGCAAATCCACTCTGCTCATTCAGGCCTCAGCGGCGCTCACGCATCATGGTCACCGCGTGGTTTATATCTCCGGTGAGGAAGCAATTGATCAGGTTCGCATGCGCGCTGCCCGTCTCGGCCTTGCAGAGGCAACCGTGCAACTGGCTGCAGAAACCAGTGTGGAAGATATTCTGGCCACCCTCACCTCTGGCCCGGCCCCCGAGATGGTGGTGATCGATTCGATCCAGACCCTCTGGACAGAAGCTGCCGATAGCGCTCCGGGCACGGTCACGCAGGTGCGCGCCTCGGCTCAGGCCATGATCCGCTACGCCAAGCAGACCGGAGCTGCCGTTATTCTCGTAGGGCACGTTACCAAGGACGGACAGATTGCCGGTCCCCGCGTTGTGGAGCATATGGTGGATGGCGTTTTGCATTTTGAGGGCGATTCAGGCCATCAATTCCGCATTCTTCGCGCCATCAAGAACCGCTTCGGCCCAACCGATGAAATCGGCGTGTTTGAAATGACCGGCGGCGGACTCTCACAGGTCGCAAACCCTTCGGCTATGTTCCTTGGCGAGCGCAACACCTCAACGCCGGGCGCTGCCGTGTTGGCGGGCATAGAAGGGTCAAGGCCCTTGCTTGTGGAAATTCAGGCTCTGGTTGCCCAGTCTCCGCTCGGCACCCCGCGCCGCGCCGTTGTTGGCTGGGATTCAAGCCGCCTGTCCATGATCCTTGCAGTGCTTGATGCCCATTGCGGCGTGCGCCTTTCCAATCATGATGTCTATCTCAATGTCGCCGGTGGCATGAAGATCAGCGAACCGGCAGCCGACCTTGCTGTTGCGGCCGCTCTGGTCTCCTCGCTGGCAGGCATTGCCTTGCCATCAGATTGTGTCTATTTCGGCGAGGTCAGCCTCTCGGGTGCGGTTCGTCCGGTTTCGCATACGGCATCCCGAATCAAGGAATCAGCCAAACTGGGCTTTGCCAAAGCCGTTATTCCGGAAGCATCGCAAAAATCGATCAAATCGACCGAACTGGAGCTTTCGACCCTCACAACCCTGACGGATCTGGTGGCTCGCATTGCTTCGGGAACGGAAATCCTGACACAGGACACACAAGAGGCATAAGAAGTTGCCCAAAAAGCCTTGCTCTTGCCCCTTTCTTAGCCCTATAGAAGGGCACGAACCCAATTTCGCCGAGGCCTGATCATCATCCAGCCCGTGCTCGGCCAAACACAGGATGACTTAACGATGCCCATCACACTCCTTGACGGGATTTTTATTATCGTCTTGCTGATCTCAGCTTTTTTGGCCATGATCCGTGGCTTCGTGCGAGAAGTCCTTTCGATTGCCGCCTGGCTGGCAGCCGCTTTTACGACGCTTAAATTCACAGGGACCCTGCTGCCTTATGTGAAAAACTACCTGCCTGAGCCAATTCTGGCACAAGCTGCAACGGCGCTCGGCATCTTTCTCGTCACGCTGATCGTGGTTTCCTTCATCACCATCAAGATTTCCGATTTCGTGCTCGACAGCTCCATCGGTGCGCTGGACAGAACCCTTGGCTTCGTTTTCGGCGCTATTCGTGGCGCCGTCCTGATGGCCGTCGCCATGGTTTTCTTCAACTGGTTCGTTCCCAGCGATAAACAGCCCGAATGGATTGCACAGGCCAAAGCCAAGCCGCTGCTCAATACGGTTGGTGATCGCTTGATCAATCTTCTGCCCGATGATCCGGAAGTTCGGATCAAGGAAACCTTGCAGCTCAATCAGGAAGCGCAGGCACAGGACGACTAGACATGCGGTCATTCCATGTTCGAACCGGTAAAAGGATACGGAATGACCAAAGCATAGATGACGAAATGAGCGCGCTATGATAGACATGGCAGCACCTTGATTGGCGGGACACTCCCGCCATTCTGCATTCTGGAGCCACTGCATCCCTTTTGAGGTCACTTAGGTGCATAATGCTCTAGACATCAGAACACCAGTTTTTCCGGGCCTTCCCTTTGTGAAAGCCTGCTCGCATTTCGCACCTTTCGGCAGCGTATGTGCCAAAAGCGATTTGCTTTCAAACAAAGACTTGAAACCTGTAGTGTTTCACTTGAAAGGATCTCACGATCATGTCGGTAAAGGGATTTTCTCCTGCGTCTCTCCCCCTCTCCTCTATTGACCGGAACAATCCGGCTTCAGGCGAGCAATCATCCAGCCTCTCGGCAGGCTGCCTGGATGCCGCTCAAGATGACTGGTCCTGCGAAGGCGATACCCTGCATGAAGAATGCGGCGTGTTCGGCATCCATAACTTTGAAGATGCGGCGGCTCTCACTGCCCTCGGTCTGCATGCCCTACAGCATCGCGGACAGGAAGCGGCGGGTATTGCCACCTATGACGGCAAGCATTTCCATCTGGAACGCCGGTTCGGTCTGGTCGGTGATAACTATTCCGATCCAGCCACAATGGCAAAGCTGCCGGGCAACAATGCCATTGGCCACAACCGCTATTCCACAGCAGGCGGAGCTGCCCTGCGCAACGTTCAGCCGCTGTTTGCAGAGCTGGAAGGCGGCGGCATAGCGGTCGCCCATAATGGCCAGTTCACCAACGCCATGACCCTGCGCAAATCGCTGATCAAACGCGGCGCCATTTTCCAGTCCACCTCGGACTCCGAAGTCGTGCTACAGCTCATCGCCAAGAGCCGCGAATCCAACATCGTCGACCGCTTCATTGATGGCATTCGCCAGATGGAAGGTGGCTACGCTCTGGTGGCCCTGACCCGCAAGAAACTGATCGGCGCACGCGACCCGCTTGGCATCCGCCCGCTGGTTCTGGGCGACCTCAACGGCTCCCCGGTTCTGGCCTCCGAAACTTGCGCGCTCGACATGATCGGCGCGGAATTCGTTCGCGAAATCAAGAATGGCGAAGTGGTGGTCTGTACGGATGAAGGCATCGAGAGCTATCATCCTTTCCCTGAACAGCCTGCCCGCCTCGATATTTTCGAATATATCTATTTCTCCCGTCCGGACTCGTTCATCGCAGGCCGCTCTGTTTATGAAGTTCGCAAGCTGATGGGGCGTGAGTTGGCAAAGGAACATCCGCTGGACGTGGATGTCGTTGTGCCTGTTCCCGATTCCGGCGTTCCCGCCGCACTGGGCTACGCACAGGGAGCGGACATCCCGTTTGAATTGGGCATCGTCCGAAACCATTATGTCGGTAGAACCTTCATCGAGCCAACCCAGCAGATTCGTGCCCTCGGCGTGCGCCTCAAACACTCTGCCAACCGGTCTCAAGTGCAAGGTAAACGGATCGTGCTGGTGGATGACAGCCTTGTGCGCGGGACGACCTCATCCAAGATTGTGCAGATGATGCGCGATGCGGGAGCAACCGAAGTGCATATGCTGCTCGCCAGCCCGCCGATCACCCACTCGGATTATTATGGCATCGACACGCCAGACCGCGACAAGCTGCTCGCCGCTCAGTATGATCTGGAAGGCATGCGCAAATATATCGGCGCGGATTCCCTTGGCTTCATCTCCATTGACGGCATCTACCGCGCTTGTGGCTATGAAGGCCGCGACAACAAGAATCCGCAATTTACCGATCACTGCTTCACAGGCGACTATCCGACACGCCTGAAAGATCTCGAAGCATCTGAAAATCACAGAGCCCTTGGCCTGCTGGTCGACTAGAAGAGGATTTGAGCGATGAGTGAACAACGTCTCAAAGATCGCATAGCCGTCGTTACAGGCGCATCTCGTGGCATCGGCTGGCACACAGCTCTGGCGCTCGCCAAAGAGGGTGCCCATATCATCGCCGTCGCCAAAACGGTCGGCGCTCTGGAAGAGCTGGACGATGAGATTCAAGCGATTGGCGGCGCGACGACCCTGGTGCCGCTCGACCTGATGGATTATGACGCCATCGACCGCCTCGGCGGAGCGATCTACGAACGCTGGGGCAAGCTTGATATTCTGTTTGGCAATGCCGGCCTGCTTGGCGCAGTAACGCCTATCACGCATCTGGACCCGGTCAAGGATTGGGAAAAGGTGATGGGTGTGAACCTGACTGCCAACTGGCGCCTGATCCGCTCACTGGACCCGCTGCTGCGTCAATCCGATGCGGGCCGCGCGCTCTTCATGACCTCCGGTTCACCGCATAAATGCAATCCTTATTGGGGTATCTATTCGATCTCCAAAGCAGGACTAGAAGCCATGATCCGCACCTATGCCGGGGAGATCCAGCAAACCAACGTGAAGGTGAATTGCTTCAACCCCGGAGCCACCCGCACCGGCATGCGCGCCAAGGCTGTTCCGGGTGAAGACCCCATGACATTGCCGCATCCAACCGAGCTTGTGCCCCACATCGTGGATTGCCTCGTGCCGGACTGTCAGGAACATGGCCGCATGTATGACTTCCGCTCCGCAAGCTGGAAGACATATGGCACGCCGGTTTATGACTAGGCCTCACGGCCGGTTTTGAATCCAATTTCAAGGCGTTAGGGCACAAAGCTGAATCACATTCTCAGTCGTAACGCACCCGAATCAAATTACAAAAAAGCCCCGCCAACATCCTGAGTTGGCGGGGCTTTTTCATTTTTGTTCCATAATCGGGAATCGCGTCATTCCGCTGGCTGCAACTCATGGCCAGGCAGATAGCCCTGATTGTCACCTTCCACGGCCTTGCGCAGACGCTCTTCCGCTTCACTTGCTTCGCGCTGACGATCCCACATGGAGGCATAAAGACCTCCTTCGGCCAGCAGCTCGGCGTGACGCCCACGCTCCTTGATCTTGCCCGCTTCAAGAACAATGATCTCGTCGGCGCCAATCACCGTTGATAGACGGTGCGCGATGACAAGCGTTGTTCGATTCTGCGAGACCTGATCCAAGGCCGTCTGAATTTCCTGCTCCGTGTGACTATCCAATGCCGAGGTGGCTTCATCAAGCACCAGAATCGGAGGCGCCTTGAGAATGGTGCGCGCAATGGCCACGCGCTGCTTTTCTCCGCCAGAGAGCTTCAAACCCCGCTCGCCAACTTCTGTGTCAAAGCCATTGGGCAGGCTCTCGACGAAATCGGAAATCTGAGCCATGCGCGCTGCATCCTCAATCTCTTCACGACGCGCGGACGGACGGCCATAGCCGATATTGTAGAGCAGCGTATCGTTAAACAGCACCGTATCCTGCGGCACCATGCCGATATTCTGCCTCAGGCTCAGCTGCTGCACATCACGGATATCCTGCCCGTCAATGGAAATCGAACCTCCGCTGACGTCATAGAAGCGGAAAAGCAGGCGCGAAATCGTCGATTTGCCCGCCCCGGAAGGTCCAACGATGGCCACGGTTTTGCCCGCAGGCACCTCAAAGCTCACGCCTTGGAGAATGGGCCGCTCCTCATCATAATGGAACAGAACACTGTCGAAACGCACAGAACCGCCATCAACAGCCAGCTTCTCAGCGGCAGGTTTGTCCGTCACTTCCGGCGGCTGGCGCATCAGGCTGAACATGGCTTCAAGGTCAACGAGGCCCTGCTTGATCTCGCGATGCATGGAGCCGAAAAAGTTGAGCGGAATGGCCAGCTGCATCAAGAGCGCGTTGATCAGCACGAAGTCACCAACGGTCTGGGTGCCTTGCATAACCGCATAGGCAGACAGTCCCATACAAGTCGCCATGCCGATAGAGAAGATCACGGTCTGGCCGAAATTGAGCCAGGCGAGAGACACCCATGTGCTGATGGCCGCCTTCTGATAGACCGCCAGCGAGCTGTCATAGCGCGTGCTTTCCATATCTTCGTTGCCGAAATATTTGACCGTCTCATAGTTCAAAAGGCTGTCGACGGCTTTGGAGTTGGCTTCGTTATCGGATTCATTCATCCGGCGCCGGATATCGATGCGCCATGACGTCACCCGGATCGTGAAGGCAACATAAAGCGCGATCATCCCCACAACGATCAACACGTAAATGACGTCAAACTGATAAGCGATCACCGCAGCCATGAAGATAAACTGCAAGAAGGTGGGCACCGCGTGCAGGATCGTGTGGCGGACCACACCTTCAATAGCGTGCGTTCCCCGTTCGATGATGCGCGAAAGCCCACCGGTATGCCGTTGCAGATGATAGCGCAAAGACAGCTTGTGCATATGCTCGAAGGTCTTGAAAGACAGATTCCGCACCGCATGCTGACTGACACGGGCAAACAAGGCATCGCGCATCTGATCGAAACCGACATTGATGATCCGCGCCAAGCCATAGGAGGCGACCAGCATCACTGGAATGCTGAGCCAACCAAGCGCTCCCACGCCATCGGGCGCGCTGCCGTCGGTCAAGGCATCCGTCGCCCATTTGAAGAAATAAGGCGTCAGCACATTGACAATCTTGCCCATTGCCAGGGCGACAACAGCCAGAGCAACGCGCTTTTTCAAATCGCTTCTATCTGCGGGCCAGATATAGGGCCACAATTTGCGTAAGGTCGAAAATGCAGACGCTTCTGCATCAATATCATGCGCACTTTCACTCTCCGGTTTGGAGATGGAAGGTGGTTTGGTCATAAGAATTTGGTCCTGCAATTGTCGGCTTGCGCCGAAAGAAAGAAAAGCACATTGGTCATTGTGCTTTCATCGTTATTGGATAGCGGAGTCGTCGTCCCCCGCAAAAAATGCTTCACTTCGAGCGAGAAACCAGGAAACCTTTTCCGAATTCACCCGGTAATGAGACTGCGGGCCTGCCGTCTGCCATTCGATAAAGCCACATTCCCTGAGCACCTTTAGATGCTGGGAAACGGTGGACTGGGCCAGAGGCAAAGAGGAGCATATGTCCCCGCAACAATGCTGATGAGCGCCAAGTTTGGAAAGGATCATGAGCCGGGCCGGATGGCCGAGCGCCTTGAAAGCGCGTGCAAGCTCCATATCAACTTCGCAACAGCAGTCGTCGGACTTTACATCGCCGCAAAGCCCTTCCCCTGTGTCATCGCCACTTTCTGCCATTTCCTTCTCCATGGTGCAGCCGGAGCCATCAGAAATGGCCAGATCATTCATCGCATAATTGCGATTAATAAAGAAGCTCCGATGGAAATACAAGGCTTCATCGCATATTTACGATAAGAAAAGCCTTCCAGATCACCCATGGCAGTGAGAAAAATCCTTCATGCGGCTACCAAAACGCAAAATGGCCTGAAGCGCATGCTTCAGACCATCTTTTGTTTGCATGCCCATGATGCACGGTCAGCCCGCAGCGGCATCAGCCGAAGGGGAAACCACTTTCCCAAGGTCAGGGCTTTCGACCGCATCAAAATTATTGTCCCAGCCATCCTGCCCTTTGGGCAATTCAAACACCTGACCGGGATAAATCAGGTTTGGATCGCGGATCTGGTCATTGTTGGTATCGTAGATCGTGGAATAGCGCATGCCGGCACCATATACCCGGCGGGCAATCGTCCAAAGATTATCACCGCGACGGATGATCACCTTTTTGGTCTCCACCGTAGCGGGCTTGGCCGACGCGCTTACACCGCGCTGATTTATATCGCCCAGAGTGCCTTGGGCATTCACAATCAGCCCACCGGCCTGCTTGCTGAAGGTCACCTCGGCGCGTGTCAACACGTCACCATTGCTGCCATCGAGCAGATCCACTCGGGCAACGTGAGACCCGGCATCAATAGGAACTTTCTTGTCAAACAGGAACCGACCGGTTTCACCGCTGCGTCCGCTCGCAACCTCTCCATTGTCGATATAAAGACGCAGCACGGAGCCTGATGGCTCAGCAACACCGGCAACAAAGAGCATCTCGCCTTCGATCTCTACGGCCTCAATGGAGATGGACTGCGCGGCACTATTGGCATCATCAGCAGGCTTTCCAAGAACGTCCGAAGCTGTGGCACCCAGCTCCGAAGAGCCTTCGGTTGCGGCGGCAGTAGGCGCCGGGCTGGAATCTTGGCCTGTTTTGATCAGCTCATCGGTGCCCATATCTTTGCTAGCAGTAACCTTCGGCTCAGAGCCTTCAGGTTTGGCAGCCTGCTCTGTTTCTGACACACCATTGCTGATAGCATGCCCTTCAACAGGGGCTTCACCGGCAGCATTCTCAAGGCTGGCGACCTGCACAGCTGCGCCTTCAGTAGTCTCGCCTGAGGCATTGTCGGAATTTCCCGCATTTTGCGCCACGGTCTCTGTCGCTTCAGAGGTCTTGTCCTCTGAGTTTGGCTTGGCAATGCTGGCCAAAATCTTTGAAGCCTTGCCCGGTTCGGTTTCAACGACTAGCAGTTCGCCGTCTTTCTCTGCAGAGCGGGAAACCGTCACCGAGCTTTGCGACCTAATCGCCTCGCCCCCCTCTTCCGATTGAGCAGAAAGGGAAAGGTCAGACACGCCTTCGCCGAGCGGATCATTCAGGATCATGACCCACTCCCCATTGGTATTGGCAACCGCTTTGGAGAGGATAGCCGCCCCGTTCTTCAGCTCCACAGTCCAACCCGGCTGGGCCCTGCCCGCAACCAGCGTGTTGCCATCCGGCTCCACCCGCACAATGTCAAAGGTCGGGGCCAGATCGGCAGCTTGTTTGCCAGATGCCTGCTCCGCTTGTTCGGTTTGAGCACCTTGTTCAGACTTTGAGGCTTCATCGATCTTGGCAGGCTTGGAAGCAACATCTTCCTTGGTGGCTTCAACCGTCGGCTGGGCTCGCTCCTTTTCAGGCAGGACCAGCGCAGTAACTGACGACAAACTGTCGTTGATACCATCCGCCAGATTCCCCAGACCAATCCGGTCTCCGAAAGCAGCAATGCCAACAACAAGAGCAACAAAAACACCGCAAACAATTGCGACAAAAGGAGCAGCAGATTTCATCCTACAATCACACTTCAGTTGTGCCGATCAGCGGCAATGCCACAATGAACACCAAAAACGGACATCGGATCGACAATTCCCACGCCGTTCTGCGCCTTCTCCACATAACCAGAGGAGGCATAAAGCACCCGAATGCTCAACGAGTCGCCAAAAACGATAGAGACTTGAACCTTCAAGCCAATTCCTAACCTTTTTTTAACACCTGGACAAGACTAGCGCACTATTTGCAACAACCGGCTTGACCGGAGCAGACATGAATGCCACACAGCATGCATGTCGAAATTACAAAATATTTGCGTTTATTGCGGCTCAGGAAGCGGCAAGTCACCTGTCTATGCCGAGGCAGCGCGTGCGCTTGGCGTAGAGATGGCCAAAGCAGGCATAAGGCTTGTTTATGGCGGTGGCGCGGTCGGTCTCATGGGCATTTTGGCCAAGAGTGTCCTCGACAACGGGGGCAATGTCACCGGCATCATTCCAGAGTTTCTCCAAGAACGCGAAGTCATGCTGGACAGCGTGCAAGATTTGATCGTCACTCAGGACATGCACGAAAGAAAACGCAAGATGTTTGATGCAGCTCAAGCCTTTGTGGCTTTACCCGGTGGCATCGGAACCTTGGAAGAAGTCGTCGAAATGCTCACCTGGGCACAATTGGGCCAACATAAAAAGCCGATTTTATTGGCCAACATTGATGGCTTCTGGGATCCTCTGGCTCGTTTGTTTGATCATATGGAAGACGAGGCCTTTTTCCGTCAGGGTATGGGCATCACCTTCTTGACCGCGCAGACCACCGACCAGATCGTGCCCATGCTGCGCGAGGCGCTCGCCAGCATCCCCGAAGACGAGCTCTCCGGCACCAGCCAGAGCAGCACTCTCAATGCTCTTTAGCGCTTGACAATAACCCGGGATTCTATCCACACATCGCGTTGCGATATCGGCAGCGATACCATACCATCCGCGCGCAATTTGCAACTTCAACAGATATTGGCAGCCCTGTCTGCCCGGATGGCTTCATGAATCAACCTGCAACCCTAGGTGCGCTGGTCGCTTTGATCGTCGGCTGCGTCATTTCCTTTCAGGCCATTCTGGCAGCCCGCATCAGCTTGGCGGACAATGCGGCAAGCACTGGTCTGGTCATGTATGTTGCGGGTGGACTGATCGCCATTTCGCTTCTGGCGCTTTTCACCTATTCGGGGCAATTGACACCTGCGCCTCTGGGGTGGCATCGCATCTTGCAAATGATTCTGGGTGGCCTTGCCGGTGTTATCATCGTCACCGGTTCTGCCTTCGCCTTTGCCAAGGTCAATCCGGCTGGTGCTGTCGCACTCATTGTCTTTGGACAAATGGCAGGCGGTCTGCTCGCCGACTATCTGGGCCTCACCGGACAATCGGCCACACCGATCGATTGGCGCCGGATTGCTGGCCTCGGTCTGTTTGCAGCCGCCATCTGGCTGCTTATCACCCCCGGAAAAGAGTGATCCGACCGCTCACGCTGATTTTGATTTCGACCGGTTTTGCCGCCGTTTGGCAAGCGCATCATAGGAATAGACGGCAACCGACAGCCAAATAAGGGCAAAGGTCGCTAGCTTGCTCATGGTAATGCTTTCCTTGAGGACGAAAACAGCAATCAGAAACTGCATCGAAGGATTGAGATACTGCATGATGCCGATGGTTGTCATATTCAGTCGCTTGGCCGCGCCGGAAAACCATATCAGCGGCATGGACGTGAGCAAGCCGGTGAAAACAAGCAGCAATATCGTGGTCTTGTCCGATAGCGCAAAGTGCCCCACGCCACTTGCCTGCAAATAGAGAATATAGCCAACGGCTATGGGCGTGATCGCGATCAACTCCACAAGCAGCCCAAGATTGGCCCCCACGGGCACGATCTTACGCAAATAGCCATAGGCGCCAAATGTCAGAGCCAGAAGCAGCGATACCACCGGCACAGTCCCCAGCAGGACCATTTGCAGCAGGATGGACAGCACCGCAAGGCATATCGCCACAATCTGCAAGCGGGAAAGGCGCTCGGACAGAAGCAGATACCCGGTTGCCACATTGACCATCGGCACGATGAAATAGCCAAGGCTGGCCTCTGTCGCCTGCCCGTGGGTGACGGCCCAGACATAGGTAAGCCAGTTGCCACTCACAAGCAGACCGGTTGCGATGAG
This sequence comes from uncultured Cohaesibacter sp., assembly GCF_963676485.1. NCBI lineage: Bacteria > Pseudomonadati > Pseudomonadota > Alphaproteobacteria > Hyphomicrobiales > Cohaesibacteraceae > Cohaesibacter > uncultured Cohaesibacter sp. Next base: position 3,886,355 of record NZ_OY781114.1, on the reverse strand, counting down.
CACACCAAACACACGCGGCTGTTTGAGAACCGGCCAGACTTCACGCCAGCGCCTGCGCAGGAGAAACCACGCGGTCATAAGAACCAGAGACCATGTGATACGATGCGCTACCACCTCAAGGGCTGGCACATGGGCCAGCATCGAGAAGTAAAGCGGAAAAATACCCCACGAGCCATACGCACCCAAAGCCATGAAAAGCCCGATCTGGGTATCTTTGCTTACTTGCTCTGAGGACAATTCTTCTCCGGAAGCGGGCGAAACGCCCCCTGCTTTATTGCGCATCTGGCTCATAGGACCTCAGTTTTCGTGCCCGAAGAACAAGAAACAGCTATCGGGGCTCGTGATCAGGAATATTTGAGAAGCTTGAAGGTAATGGAATCCAACAATGCCTGGAAGGAAGCGTCGACAATATTCTCCGAAACACCGACTGTAAACCACCGATGACCAGCGCCATCTCGGCTTTCGATCAAAACGCGGGTTATAGCGTCGGTGCCGCCATTGAGGATACGCACCTTATAGTCCACCAATTCCAGATCGTCTATTTTGCCCTGCAGGCGTCCAAGATCCTTGCGCAAAGCCAGATCGAGCGCATTGACCGGACCGGTTGCCTCGGCCACGGACATCAGTTTTTCACCATCCAGCCAGAGCTTGACCACCGCTTCGGAGAGCGTCACCAGATCACCATTGGCATTGTGGCGCCGCTCCACCATCACGCGGAAGCTCTCAATCTTGAAATATTCCGGCACCGAGCCCAGATGCCTGCGCGCCAAAAGTTCGAGCGAGGCACTCGCCCCTTCATAGGCATAGCCGTGTGCTTCACGTTCCTTGACGATGGAAAGCAGGTCCACAAGGCGCGGGTCGGATTTCTCCACCTCCAGCCCCATGCGCTTGAGCTCGTCAATCAGGTTGGACATGCCTGCCTGATTGGAAACCAGCACTTTGCGTTGATTGCCCACCAGAGCAGGATCTACATGCTCATAGGTTTGAGGATCTTTCAAAATCGCGGATGCATGAATGCCCGCCTTGGTCGCAAAGGCACTGGCCCCCACATAAGGACTGTGGCGATCCGGAGCCTTGTTCAGCAATTCATCAAAGCCGCGTGAAATGCTTGTCAGCTCAGAAAGCTTTTCATCAGGCACGCCAAGTTCGAACTGATTGACGAATTCCTCTTTCAGCATCAATGTCGGGATCAGCGTGATCAGATTGGCATTACCGCAACGTTCGCCTATTCCATTGAGCGTGCCCTGAATCTGTCGCACACCAGCCCGCACCGCCGCCAGCGAATTGGCAACGGCCTGATCGGTGTCATTATGCGCATGGATACCGATATGCGAGCCGGGAACCTGTGTCAGCACATCCGTGACAATCTCGGTCACCTCATGAGGCAAAGTGCCTCCATTGGTGTCACACAAAACCACCCAGCGCGCACCAGCCTCATAGGCTGTCTTGACACAATCCAGCGCATAGGCTCGATTGGCCTTGTAGCCGTCAAAGAAATGCTCGCAATCGACCATGGCAACCTTGCCAGCCGCATTGGCCGCCTTAACGGAGGCGGAAATCCCTTCAAGATTTTCCTCGTTGGTGCACCCAAGCGCCACATCCACGTGATAGTCCCATGATTTGGCGACAAAGCAGATCGCATCCGAAGCGGCATTGAGCAAGGCTTGTACTCCGGGGTCATTCTCCACGGAGCGCCCGGCCCGCTTGGTCATTCCGAATGCGGTAAAGGCAGCCTTTTTGGTCCGCTTCTCGGAAAAGAAAGCATCATCGGTCGGGTTGGCACCCGGATAGCCCCCCTCGACATAATCCACACCCAGATCATCCAGGATGCCGGCAATGAGAATCTTGTCTTCTACGCTGAAATCGAGGCCGTTGGTCTGCGCGCCATCGCGCAAGGTGGTATCGAACAGATAAAGACGATCTTTGGTCATGTGTCTGGTCCTGAATGAAAAGAATGGAATTGGGCAGTTGCTTGCCCGGTCTAAAAAAGCGGGGCTGATAAAGCCCCGCCATATTTCATCTAGCCTTCAAGGCTCCAGGTTGTTTCAAACGTACCCGTTTCCTTGTTCTTGCTATCCTTAAGCACGACACCCATCGCTGTCAGCTTGTCGCGCAACGCGTCTGACTTGGCAAAATCCTTATTGTTGCGTGCGTCCAATCGTTCATCGACCAGAGCCTGGATGGCCGCTTCGTCAATGTCGCCCGCAGCAGCCGGTCGCCAGTCTGCCCATGCTTTAGGGTCCTGTCCGAGCACACCGATCAACTGCTGCAAGGTCGCTTTCAAAGCTGCTGCAGCCCCCTTGTCGCCCTGCGCTGCCTTGGACCGCAAACCATGCAGCTCTGCAATGGCTTTGGGCGTATTAAGGTCATCCGAAAGAGCCGCAACGACGGCCGCATCAGGCTCGCTGGCCTCCACGTCAGCCGTCAGGGCATACCACTGGTCCAGCATACGCTTGGCTTCCTTCACCCCTTCGGCAGTCCAGTTGAACGGCTTGGTGTAATGGGTTGTCAGCAACGCAAGACGGATCGCCTCACCGGGATATTTGTCGATCAGATCATGCACCGTGGTGAAGTTGCCCAGAGACTTGGACATCTTCTCGCCCTCAACCTGCACGAAGCCGTTATGCATCCAGACCTTGGCCATCGCCTCGTTGCCATGGGCGCAGCGGGACTGTGCGATCTCGTTTTCGTGGTGCGGGAATGTAAGGTCGATGCCACCGCCATGGATGTCAAACACCTCGCCCAGATGCTTCTCGCTCATGGCCGAGCATTCGATATGCCAGCCCGGACGCCCCTCGCCCCAAGGGCTCGGCCAGCTCGGCTCGCCTTCCTTGGAGGGTTTCCAGAGCACAAAATCCATCGGATTGCGCTTGTATGGAGCCACCTCAACGCGCGCACCGGCGATCATATCATCGATCGAGCGACCGGAAAGTTGGCCATAGTCATCCATGCTGTCCACCGCGAAGAGAACATGCCCTTCTGCTGCATAGGCATGCCCCTTTTCAATAAGGGTGCCGATCATGCGCAGCATATCCTCGATATGCTCAGTCGCCCGTGGCTCGATGGTTGGCCGCATCGCACCAAGGGCATCCATATCCGCATGGTAAAGCGCGGTTGTTTCATCCGTCAGCTCACGAATGGAAATGCCTCTATCCGCGGCACGTGCATTGATCTTGTCATCGACATCAGTGATGTTGCGCACATAGGTCACATGCTCAGGCCCATAAACATGGCGCAACAAACGAAACAGCATGTCGAACACCACAACCGGGCGAGCGTTGCCGATATGCGCCGTGTCATAAACCGTCGGTCCGCAGACATACATGCGAACATTATCAGGATCGAGCGGTGAGAACGCCTCTTTCTGTTTGGTGAGCGTATTGTAAAGCATCAACTGAATCTGTTCAGCATGTTCGGTCATTGACCCATTCCCAATTTTATTGCCGCCTCCGGCAGCCAATCAAAAATACAAAACGCAAGGACAACCATTTCAAAAAAATGGGGCCATACCCTCGCGCAACAGCACATTCGCCGTTGGCCGGAAATCGTTTCATATTTTCAAGGGATGAGCGAAACGGCTCCAGCCAGCAAAGGTGCTAGTGGATAATAATCAAACCAATAATGCAGCAGTTGGTGAGATGATCCGTTTTCATGCGGCCACAATGGCCAAATTGCCATGCCACGTCAACCGCTCTTTTTGCGAATTATGGTGGTTTTATAGCCGACTTTCCGACACAGACAAGAATGCCCATACCACAAAGGCAATCGAATTTTCGGAATCTTTCGTTTCAATACACCTCCGCATTGGTCAACTGCCAAGCGCACCAAAATCCGAATTTGAGAATGATTTGCAATTTTCATCTGAAAGCACCTAGAATATGAAGCAAAAATGCTTCACTCTCGTTGAACAATAGGTATAGTGCTTTTCAAAACACTCCGCACGCTGATCAAAAGCTTTCCTGATCGGGTTTCACAAGAAGACGTCCGATATATTTAAGCCCTCAAATGCAAGAGTCCGGCTTGATGAAAGCTTCGGACAAAAAATCAACTGGCTACAAACAATGAAAATACAAGAACTAGAACAGAATTCTGAAGAAGCAGCAGGCTTCCTGAAACTACTGGCATCAGGTCCCCGCCTGCTCATTCTCTGTCAACTGATTGAGGGCGAGCAGAATGTCGGGACGCTGGCCGAGAAAACCGGCCTACGCATGACAACCGTATCCCAGCATATGGCGCTAATGCGAGCGCAGAATATTGTCTCCACCCGCCGTGATGGCACGACAATCTACTATTCGCTGGCCAGTCCGATCGTGGAAGAAGTGCTCGTTGTCTTGCACAAGAATTTCTGCAAAGCCTAAGGTCCGGCGGCTCCCTATCTCAAGAGACTCCCGAGAATAGACATGGTCGGCATTTTCGCTAAGAAAACCCCTGTTCCACTCGTCCGGGAGGTTCCCTTTACCGATCCGGCCAGCTTGCTCCCCGCATTGAGCAGCCAGCCATATCTGGCATATCTGGATAGTGCGGCCCGGTCCCCCGCCCTTGGCCGCTATTCCTTTCTCGCTTTTTCGCCTTTTGCCCTTTTCAGGGTGTCGGACGGTACTGCCTATTGGCATGATACCCCGCTTGGCGATCCGCCATTCATCGCGCTGAACAAGAAGCTGCAAGACCATGCCTTGCAGTCCGCAGGCGTTGGATTGCCCCCTTTTCAGGGTGGGGTATTGGGTTATCTCTCCTATGAAGCAGGCCGGCTTCTCGAAGCCTTGCCACGCACATCACGCGAAGACGAGGCTCTCGACGAGATTTGCCTGCCCTTTTATGATCTTGTGCTGGCTGTTGACCATTTTGCGCCCCAAACAGGGCATAAAAATGCTCCCACCGAACGCGCCTATGTCTTCTCCTCAGGCTGGAACATTCAAGAGAGCGAACGCGCCCGACATGCAAAGGAGCGCCTGGACTGGTTTTGCAATCAACTCAGTGCGGCGAGCAAAACACAGCCTGACCCTTCATCCAAACCAACACCGCCCTCTCCCATTCTCGGATGGCGGTCCGATGTCTCCCGCACGACCTTCGAGCACTCAATCGCCAAGACGCGGGACTATATCCGGCAGGGGGATATTTTTCAGGCCAACATCACGCAGCGTTTCTCCGCGCCAATGCCGGAGGATCAAGCCTCTACACCATTGGCCTATTATCGGGCTATGCGCGCGCATAACGCCGCTCCCTTCGCAGCCTATCTGGCTTTTCCAGACCATGTGATTGCCTCCAGCTCGCCCGAGCGGTTCATCACGCTTGATGTGTCCGGCAATGTGGAGACCCGCCCGATCAAGGGAACCGCCCCACGTAACCTGTGCAATCCGGAGCAAGACAAGGCCCATGCCGAAAACCTGCTTAACAGCGAGAAAGACCGCGCCGAGAATATCATGATTACCGATCTCATGCGCAACGATCTCTCCCGTGTGTGTGAACCGGGTAGCATCAAGGTGCCTGATCTCTGTGCGCTTGAGAGCTACGCCCGCGTGCATCATCTGGTATCCACCGTAAAGGGCAAACTGAAAGCCCCCAACGGAGCTGTGGCCTTGCTCGGCGCGTCCTTTCCCGGCGGCTCCATTACCGGCGCGCCCAAGATCCGTGCCATGGAAATCATCAGTGAACTGGAAGACCTGCCGCGTGGGGCCTATTGCGGCTGCATTGGATATCTCGGATTTGACGGCACTATGGACACCAACATCGCCATTCGCACCGTCACCTTCAAAGATGGCATGGCACATTTCAATGTTGGCGGAGGCATAACCATTCTGTCTGATCCGGCTGAGGAGTATGAAGAATGCCTCCACAAGGCTTCGGCGCTCTTCACGGCTTTTGGCACATCGATTGAAGCCGAGCGCGAAACGCTGGCCCATTCCCCCACGAAAAAGGGTGGGAGGCGGCAGTGATTCTCATCCTCGACAATTACGATTCTTTCGTCTTCAACCTTGCCCGCTATTGCGAGGAGTTGGGAAAGCCCGTCGCCGTCTATCGCAACGACGCGCTGGACATAGACGACATCGCTCGGCTTGATCCGGACGCCATACTGCTCTCGCCCGGCCCCGGACGCCCCGAAGATGCAGGCATCATGATCGAGTTGATCCGACATTTTTCCGGCCGCATTCCCATTCTCGGCATCTGTCTGGGCCATCAGGCAATCGGCTATGCCTTTGGCGCAGAGATCACCCTTGCCCAAAAGCCGATGCATGGACGTGCAAGCCAGATCAGGCACGACGAGACAGGCATATTCCGCAACATTCCTTCCCCGCTCAAGGTGGCCCGCTACCATTCTCTGGTTGTCTCGCCCTACCCTGTCCCCTCCGACCTTATTGCGACCGCATGGTCCGAGGATGGGGAAGTCATGGCTCTGAAACACGCGCGCCATCCGACAATCGGTTTGCAGTTTCACCCGGAATCGATCCTCACAGACAGCGGCCACGCTCTGCTCAAGAATTTTCTGGACGATGCGCATGCATAAATGGGATCTACCAAGAGGGGCTCAATCATGAAAGCAACAATGCTGAACGGCACCCTCTTTCGCGATGAAGCGTGCGATCACGTCAGGCTTCCCGCGTCTGATCGTGGCTTTCTTTTAGGGGATGGACTGTTTGAAACCTTGCCCGTCTTGCAGGGCACGCCCCTGTGGTGGCCAGAGCATAGAACGCGCCTTACCCAAAGCGCCAAACGTCTGGGGCTGCTCTTGGACCATGTGCTGCTGGATGAAACCGTAACGCAGCTCGCAGCCTTGTCTGGCGATGCCAACACCATTTTGCGGATCGCGGTTTCTCGCGGCAGCGGTGGACGCGGACTTCTACCCCCGGCCAAGGCTCAGCCAACGCTGCTGGCAACACTCGCGCCCTTGCCTGATGGTCTTGCCTTTCAAGACATGACCCTTGCCACCAGCTCCATCAGACGCAATGCGCATTCCATCACCGCCAGCATCAAGAGCAACAATTATCTAGACAATATCATGGCAGCCCAACAGGCCGAACAGGCCGGTGCCAGCGATGCACTTATGCTCAACACGGAAGGGAGAATTGCCTGCAGCACCATCGGCAACCTCTTTGCCCTTCACGGCAATCACCTGATAACACCGCCTGTCTCCGATGGTGTCCTGCCCGGCATTTTGCGCCAACAGATACTGGCACTTGCACCGCAATGGGGTTTTAAAGCATCTGAAGCGACGCTCATGCCAGACGATGTAAAAAAGGCTGATGGCCTAATCATGACCAACAGCCTTCGCTTCATACGTCGAGTAACGGCATGGGACGATATCGCTTTTACCGCGAAGCCTGATGACGCAATCGCACATTTGCAAGCGCGCATGCGCGATCATGTCGCCAACCTAACCAAGGTTGCTCTATAGGGCTTCACAGGCACGCAAAAGATCAATCATCCAGCCAATCCTCGCAGCGGGGCGCTTTATGATCCCCCCAAGGCATGATGGGCACAGTAGAGGTGGAATTTTTTGGGCTGCCATCGATCAGCTTGTCCGAATAGCTCAAATAGACAAGCACGTTGCGGGTTTTGTCACAACCGCGCACGATCCGCATCTTCTTGAAGAAAAGCGATCGACGCTGTTCGAACATTTCCTCGCCCTGCTCGAATTTCCCCTTGAAGGAAACCGGCCCCACCTGACGGCAAGCCAGCGAGATATCCGAAACTTCTTCAGCAACGCCGAGCATACCCGAAACGCCGCCCTTCTCGGGCACCGTGTAATGACAGGCCACCCCTTCCACCAGTGGATCATCAATCGCGTAGGTCGCCAATTTGTGGTCTGGCGTGAGAAGCTTCCAGACCGTTGACTTCTTGAAAATCAATTCCGGTTCCTCGGCAGCGAACGCAGCCGAAGCGCTCATGACAATAGCAAGACCGACACCCATCAATATGCGAAGCATAATAATATCCTGTTTTTGAATCAGTTAGCGACCATTGTGGCCTGCCCGTTCGGTAGATACCAATGTGCGTCGCTACCTCTACGAGACACTGAAGCAGATATAGGAAAGCATCTTGGAAAAATCGAGGTGCAAGCCTGCTATGCGAGCAAAAATGCGGTGCCATCGCTTGCCATTTCCGGGCGCATACGGTAGAAACGCTCGAATTATTAGAATTAATACGTATTTTTTCGAGGCCCCTTTGGGTCCTTTTCCTCAATCCCCGCTAGGAAGAACCATGAACACACAGACCTCCTCCTCGGAAGGCCTGCGCGAACGTTTCCGTTTTGGCCTGTCTCCCAAGCAACTCAAGACAGACACTCTCTCCGGACTGACCGTTGCTCTGGCGCTTGTGCCGGAAGCCGTTGCATTTGCCTTTGTGGCACATGTGCATCCGCTCGTCGGACTGTATGCCGCCTTTATCGTTGGCCTCATCACGGCCGTTCTGGGCGGCCGTCCGGGCATGATCTCTGGCGCAACAGGCGCCCTTGCCGTTGTCATGATCTCGCTGGTTGCGACCCACGGCGTTGAATATCTCTTTGCCACCGTCATTCTGATGGGCATTTTCCAGATCCTTGCAGGCGTGTTGCGTTGGGGCAAATTCATCCGCATGGTGCCGCATCCGGTGATGCTCGGCTTCGTTAACGGTCTTGCTATCGTTATCGGCCTTGCCCAGCTTAGCCAGTTCAAGGTCAAGGATGCTTCGGGCTCCCTCACCTGGATGACAGGCCCCCCACTTTACACCATGCTCGGGCTTGTTGTCGTTACCATGGCCATCATCTGGCTGGCTCCGAAAATCACAAAAGCAATTCCCGCTCCTTTGTTGGCTATCGTCGCTGTTTCGCTGATCGTGATCGGCTTCAATCTCGATATCCCCCGTGTGGGCGACATGGCCCAGATCGCTGGTGGCTTGCCGACATTCCATATTCCAATGGTGCCAATCAATCTGGAAACCCTGAAGGTTATCGTCCCCTATGCTGCCATTCTGGCCGCTGTAGGCCTCATCGAAAGCCTGCTGACGCTCAATCTCGTTTCCGAAATGACAGACACCCATGGCGGTGCATCCAAGGAATGCCTTGCACAGGGCACGGCCAACATCGTCACAGGCTTTTTCGGCGGCATGGGAGGATGTGCCATGATCGGCCAGTCGATGATCAACGTGAAGTCCGGAGGACGCACCCGCTGGTCCGGCATCTCTGCGGCCCTGTTCCTGCTGGCCTTCATCCTGTTCGCATCCGGCCTCATCGAACAAATCCCTCTGGCCGCGCTGGTTGGCGTGATGTTCATGGTTGTGATCGGTACCTTCGCCTGGCGCAGCCTGCAGATCATGACCAGAATTCCGCGTCATGACGCCTTCGTCATCCTGCTGGTCACCGCCGTTACGGTCTATTCCGATCTTGCGGTTGCCGTGATCGTTGGTGTCATCGTCTCTGCACTCGTCTTTGCCTGGCAGGCTGCCAAGCGCATTGACGTGAGCGTAAGCACAGAAGAGCATGGCTGGAAGGTCTACGAGCTGCGCGGCCCGCTCTTCTTCGGCTCCATTGCCAGCTTCAACGAACAGTTCGACCCGAAATCCGATCCCGAAGATGTGGTCATCGAATTTATGGGGGCGCGTGTTTGGGATCATTCGGCGCTTCAGGCCATTGATTCACTGGCGACCAAATATGAAGAACAGGGCAAGAAACTGCATCTGCGCCATCTTTCAATAGACTGCAAGAATCTGCTGCAGAAAGCGGACAAGTTCATTGAAGTGTCCGTCATCGAGGATCCGCATTACGAGATCGCGGTAGACTATGCAGAGATGTTCGCCAAAAAGCCTGTGCCGCAAAGCTGAGCCCAAGAGGCAAACAGCGCAGCAGGCAGAAAAAAGGCGATAAGAAGCCAAAACAAACGCCCGGAAAGCACTGTTTTCCGGGCGTTTTATTATATCTGAATGAGTTTGCAACAATGCGCAAACAATAAAGCGATTAAGCGATCAAGCCAATGGTTGGGCAAGTGCTCGATAGCCGCCGCCATAATAGACAAGCGGATCTCCATGCGAGACGGAAATATCAACCACGCGCCCCAGCAGAATGACGTGATCACCGCCTTCGATGATTTGCTCCGTAGTGCAGTCAATCCGCGCCAAAGCCCCGTCAATCAACGGCGCACCGGTTTGCGCTATGCTCCAGTCGACCTGCTCGAAGCGATCATCCGCCATTGCAGCAAAGAGATTGGAGGCCAATTGCTGATCATGCGCCAGAATACTCACACCATAAAAGCCACTGTTGCAGAAAGCCTCCATCTGGTTGGAGCCCCTGTCCAGCGACCAAAGCACGAGAGGAGGATCGAGCGATACGGAATTGAAGCTGTTCACAGTCAGCCCCATCGGCATGCCGTTGTTATCCATTGTCGTAACGATGGCAATACCCGTCGCAAAGCGCCCGAGGGCGTTGCGAAACTCCGCTGCTTCAATCATAAATCTATCCAAACACAAACATAAAAGACGGAATGGCTCCACTGACTGCGCAGAGCCCTTCAATTTCCACCGGTCTCATACCGTAGTTTCCCATAGCAGGACAAGAAAAAACCGCAGATTTCCTGCCCTTGGCAAGGGAAACCGCTTTGCATTTTACAGCGGGCGCCATAATCATATGTAAAATTCGCTAGAATTCCTTGGTTGCCAAAGGACATAGACAAAAAAATGACTATAATTTCGCCTCAATCGGAGGTGATTCTGGAGCTGCAAACCTGAAATTTTCTTCCCACGAACGGCCCGCCAACGCACGACGCGATAGTCAAGGCGGCCTATTCTATTGATCTGTTAAAGGCCACAAATTTGGGACCAAAGATGAAAAGGCGCGTATCTTTAGCCGGACTGCTTTTTGCCACACTCTGGGCGACAGTCCCTGTGGAAGCACAGACCTCGTGGTCGTCAAACAAACGGGTTTGCGCGCAGCTTGAGGGAGATCTTGCACGGCTCCAGCGTGGCGGCGGATCGACCTCATCGCGCAACTATCAAAAGTTTGATGCTGCAGTTCACAAGCAACAAGCCGAGCTGGACAATGCCCAAGCACGCGCCAAGCGGGACGCCTGCTTTGGTGGCAGCATCTTTCTGTTTCGCAGAACTCCAAAGGCCTCTTGCCCGGCTCTGATCAAACGCATCGACAAAATGAAGCGCAATCTGGCTGCTCTGGAGCAGAAACGAAACCGCTACGCGCCTCCCCCCAGCAACACTGGCCAGATGAAGGCGCAAATATTGGCCCAGTTGGCGCGCGCCGGTTGTGGGGAACAATATCAGCGCTTTGCTCAGCCTGTGCGCCAGCAACGTCGTGGCCTGTTCGGCTCCCTGTTTGGCAATGGCGGCACGGTTCGGGAATATAATCTGAAGAATTACGACATTCCGCAAGTCGGCACCTTCCGTACCGTATGCGTGCGCTCCTGTGATGGTTTCTTCTTCCCTATCAGCTTCTCGACCACCCAGAGCGGCTTTCAGCGCGACGCCCAGATGTGCCAATCCAGCTGCCCGGGCACAAACGCGGAATTGTTTGTGTATCATAACCCCGGCGAGACCCCTGACGACATGGTCTCCCTCTCCGGTCAACCCTATCAGTCTCTTGATACGGCCTATCTTTATAAGCAGAAATATGTGCCGGGCTGCTCCTGCCAGCGCCCCGCAAGCCAGATGGCCTCGATCACGACTAGCGACACACCGCGCACTCAGATGACGCCAGCGCCACAGCGCCAGAGAGTACCGGCAGGTCCGATTGTGCCGTTCCCTTCGCCCAAGCAGACCGCAATGGTTGACCCGGACACGCAGGCACTGGCACGCTATGGAATGAAATTCGAACCGTATCAGCCACCGGAAGTCAGTGCGGACGCAAATTCGGTCCGCACCGCAGATGGCCGCTCCATCAGGATAGTCGGTCCACGCTTCTTTGGTAACCAATAATCGGCAGGAATGTCGCCAGCTCCGGCCCATGCGAGCGACCGGTTAGAGCCACGCGCAGCGGCATGAAGAGGGATTTGCCCTTTCGTCCCGTTTCGGCCTTGAGAGCCGTCGTCCAGCTTTTCCAGGTGGTGGCATCCCAAGGCTCGGCTGGCAACAGCTCGAGCGCCTTGGCATAGAACTCGGCGTCTTCATCCGATTTTCCAACGGCATCGTCGAGCAGACCGTCATGGGCAATCGCCCACCATTCCTTGGCATCAGGCAACCGTTCGATATTGCCCCGCACAGCCTGCCAGAAGGCTTCGCCCCCTTCGATCCCGAGGGCGGACAATCGATCGGCAACCGCTGCATAGTCCGTCTCATGCAGAATGCGGGCATTGAGATGGTTGAGATCCGCCATATCGAACTTGGAGGATGAGCGCGAGACCTTGTCGAGGGCAAACAGGTCAGCCAGCGCTTCCATGTCAGCCAACGGCTGCACAGGCTCCGAGGTGCCATTCAGAACGGCGAAAATCGCAACAGACAAAGGTTCATAGCCTTCTTCGCGCATCTGACGAATGGAAAGGGAGCCAAGACGCTTGGAAAGCCCCTCGCCGCTTGCATTGATAATCAGGTTGTGATGCGCAAATTTCGGGCTTTTGCCAGACAAGATTTCGAACAGCTGTATCTGCACCGCCGTGTTGGTCACATGGTCATCGCCGCGGATGATCATGGTCACGCCCATATCAATGTCGTCGATCACCGAGGGCAGCGTGTAAAGATAGGTGCCATCAGCGCGGATCAAAACCGGATCGGACACGCTGTCACACTCAATGCTCTGTGAGCCACGAATGCCATCTTCCCAGCTCACCGTCTTCTGATCGAGCAAAAAGCGCCAGTGGGGCTTGCGCCCTTCGGCTTCATAGGCTGCGATCTGCTCTTGGGTCAACTGCAGCGCGGAGCGATCATAAACCGGTGGCAGGCCGCGTGCGCGCTGACGCTTGCGCTTTCTGTCCAGCTCATCAGGGGTTTCATAGCAGGCATAAAGGCGCCCCAGATCCCGCAGTTTTTTGGCAACCGTGTCATAAACGCCCATGCGCGCGGACTGGCGCTCCACCCGGTCCGGCTTCACGCCCAGCCAGGCCAAATCCTCGGCGATATTATCTGCATATTCTTTTCGGGATCGTTCCTGATCGGTGTCATCATAGCGCAGGATGAATTGACCATCAGTCTTCATCGCCATAAGCCAGTTGATCAGCGCCGGACGCGCATTGCCGATATGAATATTACCCGTCGGAGACGGAGCGAAACGAACGATTTCAGCCATCAGGCAGACTTCCTTAGATTGATAAAACGGGTTTGGCGGGCGTCCTCAGCCTCTGTCGCGGAACCCGTTGGTGATTGGATAGCGCCGGTCGCGGCCAAAATTCCTGTCGCTGAGCTTGACGCCCGGAGCGGATTGGCGACGCTTATATTCGGCGACATAAAGCAGATGCTCGATGCGGCGCACCAGATCTGGTGCATGGCCCCGCTTCACGATTTCATCGACACCCATTTCCTTTTCGACAAGGCATTCAAGAATGTCATCCAGAACCGGATATTCGGGCAAGCTGTCTTGGTCCGTCTGGTTCTCGCGCAATTCCGCCGTTGGTGCCTTGGCAATGATATTGGCCGGAATGACCTCTCCTGAAGGCCCCAGAGCCCCATCGGGTTTATTCTGGTTGCGCCATGCAGAAAGATGGTAGACCGCCATCTTGTAAAGATCCTTGATGGGATTGAAGCCACCATTCATGTCGCCATAAAGCGTGGCATAGCCAACGGACATTTCAGACTTGTTGCCCGTGGTGACAACCATGTTGCCGAACTTGTTCGATACGGCCATCAAAATGGTGCCGCGAGCGCGGGATTGAAGATTTTCTTCCGTCACGCCCTCGTCTGTGCCCTCAAAGAGGCCGGACAAAGCATCGGCGAAGCCTTCCACCGGCTTGACGATATCAACAATGTCATAGCGCACGCCAAGCGCCTTGGCGCAATCGGCAGCGTCTTTGAGGCTTTCCTCAGATGTGTAGCGATAAGGCAGCATGACGCAATGCACACGATCAGCGCCTAGAGCGTCTACCGCCAGCGCCGCGCAAATGGCCGAATCGATGCCACCAGAGAGCCCGAGCACGACACCGGGGAACCGGTTTTTGTTGACATAATCCCTCAGCCCCAGCATGCAGGCCGACCAGGCGCTGGCGTCGCGATCCATAACCGGTTCAATCGGACCAGAGAGCGTCCATTTGCCATCAACGCGCTCTGCCACAAGCACCTGCTGGTCTTCGGCAAAGCCAACCATCTGCATCGCCAGCGAACGGTCGCCATTCAGCGCAAAGGACGCGCCGTCAAACACCAATTCATCCTGCCCGCCAACCTGATTGAGATAAACCAGCGGCAGCTCCGTTTCGACCACACGCTGGATGGCCACCTGTTGGCGGACTTCCCATTTATCCAGATTGAACGGAGAACCATTTGGCACGACCAGAAGCTCAGCCCCCGTCTCTGCCAGACATTCGCATACCTCGATATCCCAGATATCTTCGCAAATAGGCACGCCGACAGCCACGCCGCGCAGATTGATCGGCCCCGGCATCGGCCCGGAAGCAAACACGCGCTTTTCGTCAAAGACACCATAGTTGGGCAAATCGGCCTTGTATCGCACGGCCTGAACTTCGCCATTATCAAGCAAGCATACCGCGTTATAGAGCCGCTCTCCGTCCACCCATGGCGAGCCGATCAGAATGGCAGGCGCGTCCCCTTCGGTCAGCTCGGCCAGCTTTTCCACCTGCTCGCGACAGGCTACCTGAAAAGCGGGCTTCAGCACCAGATCCTCAGGTGGATAGCCCGAGATAAACAGCTCACTGAGCACCAGACAATCGGCGCCCTGTTCGGCAGCGACCTTGTGAGCTGCGCGGGCCATTTCGGCGTTACCCGCAATATCCCCCAAATGGGGATTGAGTTGAGCAAGGCTGAAAACAAGTCTTTCGGTCACGGCGCGATCCTGTATTGCAAAATGTTATTGAAGCGAAGAGCTTACAAACTCTCGCCTAAAGATATAAAGCCAGAGAATGCGATAATCCAATGTAAAGTGACCAAAGCAGCTATCCTATTTCACGCACGCCGGTTTTAGCGCCCCAACATGAACAAATCTGACAAAAGAAAAGCCCGACA
Source organism: uncultured Cohaesibacter sp. (assembly GCF_963676485.1). Classification (NCBI taxonomy): domain Bacteria; kingdom Pseudomonadati; phylum Pseudomonadota; class Alphaproteobacteria; order Hyphomicrobiales; family Cohaesibacteraceae; genus Cohaesibacter; species uncultured Cohaesibacter sp. The sequence continues at coordinate 3,871,280 of NZ_OY781114.1, read as the reverse complement.
AACCGCCGGGCTTTCATGAATGGAATCAGAAGGCTCCCTTAATAAGGAGCAATCTCGCTCGCCTTGAGATTGGCGCGATGCTTCTTGATATTGTCTGCAATCAGGAATGCCAGTTCCAGCGACTGATCCGCATTGAGGCGTGGATCGCATACGGTGTGATAGCGATCAGACAGATCATCCTCGGAAATGGCGTGCGCACCACCGGTGCACTCGGTCACATTCTTGCCGGTCATTTCCACATGTACACCACCGGGGTAAGTCCCCTCGGAGCGATGCACAGCAAAGAAGCTTTCGACTTCTTTCAGAATGCGCTCGAACGGGCGAGTCTTGTAGCCATTGGCTGCCTTGACCACATTGCCATGCATCGGATCGCAAGACCAAAGCACCTTGTGCCCTTCCCGCTTGACCGCTTTGACAAGGTTCGGAAGATGATCAAACACCTTGTCGGCCCCAAAGCGTGTGATCAGCGTCAGACGGCCGGCTTCATTATCCGGGTTGAGCACCTCGATCAGGCGAAGCAATTCGTCAGGCGTCATGCTCGGACCGCATTTCAAACCGATCGGGTTTTCGATGCCGCGGAAAAACTCGACATGCGCATGATCGATCTGGCGTGTGCGATCCCCAATCCAGAGCATATGGCCCGAGGTGGCATAATGCAGACCAGTGGTCGAATCAACGCGGGTGAAGGCCTGCTCATAGCCGAGCAGAAGAGCCTCATGGCTGGTGAAGAAATCCGTTGACCGGAGGGCTTCCGTCTTGGAAGGCTCGACGCCGCAGGCACGCATGAAGGCCATGGCCTCGGTGATGCGATCGGCCAACTCGCGATAACGAGGGCCTTGCGGGCTATCCTTGAGGAAATCCATCGTCCATTGATGCACATGATCCAGATTGGCATACCCTCCTTGCGCAAAAGCACGCAGCAGATTCAGCGTTGCCGCTGACTGGCGATAGGCCATGATCATGCGCTGTGGATCGGGTATACGCGCATCGCTGCCAAAACTGGTCTCGTTGATGATGTCGCCGCGATAGCTTGGCAATTCCACACCGTCAACAGTCTCTGTCGGCGAGGAACGCGGCTTGGCGAACTGACCAGCAATACGGCCAACCTTGACCACCGGAGAAGCGGCGGCAAAAGTCAGCACGGCTGCCATTTGCAGGAACACACGGAAGAAATCGCGAATATTGTCAGGATGATGTTCCACGAATGCTTCAGCGCAATCGCCGCCCTGAAGCAGGAACCCTTCACCTTCAGCAACTCGCGCCAACTGCTTACGCAATTTGCGCGCCTCGCCAGCAAAGACCAAAGGTGGATAAGTGGCAAGCGTGCTTTCAACAGCGGCTACTGCTTCGGCATCGGGATAATCCGGCACCTGCTGGATCGGCATTGACCTCCAGCTGTCGGGTGTCCAGGTCTTGCTCATTTTGTCCTCTTTTCACTCTGCTGAACGCCTGTAACGACAGGCCTGTAAAATAAACCGACCCCATTGATCTCACGAGAGGATCGCAAACAAAGGAGGCCGGCGAAGATGTTATACACATCAAGATAGAGCGATGCCACAGAAGTTTGAGCAAATCTATGAAAAAATGCGTCATCAATTGGTCACAAAATGACAAACTGATGACGCGGATTTCTTGAATATTACAAAAACAGGATCATTTCGGACGAACCCGAAAAGGCTGTTAGTAGATCTTCCGCTTGGCGGCTTTCGCGGCATAGGGGTTGTCCCCCTTGCGCATCAGCATACGCACCGGAACAGCGGGGATATTAAAGGTGTCGCGCAAGTCATTGAGCAAATACCGCTGATAACTATCCGGCAGATCGTCCGGGCGGGAGCACATGACCACAAAAGTCGGCGGACGCGTCTTGATCTGGGTGACGTAGCGCACCTTGATCCGGCGACCACCAACAGCGGGCGGCGGATGCCCTTGGGTTGCACCATTGAGCCAGCGATTGAGACGCGAGGTGGAAATGCGGCGGTTCCAGACTTCATAGATGTCGAGCACCGATTTCATCAGCCGATCCAGATTCTTGCCCGTCAGGCCAGAAACCGGAATAAGCGGCACATCACGCATCTGCGGCAACAGGCGGGTTGCCTTCTCGCGCAGCTCGGCCATCATTTCCTGCGGTTTCTCAACCAGATCCCACTTGTTAAGGGCAATCACGATCGCGCGCCCTTCCCGACCAACAAGATCGGCAATCTGCAAATCCTGCTTCTCGAAAGGTTTGGTCACATCCAGCGTGACAATCACCACTTCTGCAAACTGGATTGAGCGCAGGGCATCAGAAACTGAGAGTTTCTCAAGCTTCTCCTGCACACGCGCCTTACGCCGCATGCCAGCTGTATCAAACAGTTTGAACTTGCGATCCCGGAATTCCCAGTTCACCGAAATGGAGTCGCGCGTAATGCCCGCTTCCGGTCCGGTCAACAGGCGATCCTGCCCGATGAGATTGTTGATGAGCGTCGATTTGCCCGCATTCGGACGTCCGACAATGGCAACCCGCAAAGGTTTGGTCGGATCGTAGAGCGGCGTCTCGGACTCGTCATCCTCGATATCAACATCCACCAGCGGGCCATCATCTTCCGCGAGCGCAGCCTTGATGGCGTCGGCCTCATCTGTGCCGAATTTGGCTTTCTTTTCCTCATCATACTTGACGAGCTCTTCATAAAGATCCGCCATGCCAATGCCATGCTCGGCCGATAGTGGCATAGGCTCGCCCAACCCCAGAGAGAAGGCCTCATAATAACCGGCATCGGCAGCTTTGCCTTCGGATTTGTTGGCCAGCAATATGGTCGGCTTGCCAGCCTTGCGCACCATGGCGGCGAAATGCTCGTCCATGGGCGTTGTGCCAGCGCGTGCATCCATCATGAAAAGAACCACATCGGCCATGCCGATGGCTTCTTCTGTCTGCAGGCGCATGCGTGTTTCCAGCGCATCCTCTTCGGCCACTTCCAAACCCGCAGTATCGATGATGTTGATATGCAGATCGCCCAGCTGCACTTCGCTTTCGCGCCGGTCACGGGTCACACCCGGACGGTCATCGACAAGCGCCAGCTTCTTGCCAACCAGACGGTTGAACAGCGTGGATTTGCCAACATTGGGGCGGCCCACTATGGCTACATTCAGTTTCATTTCACTTCGTCCAAACAGATCGAATGAGGCTGGCGATGCAATTTTTTCAGCTGCTTTGCCATGACCTCTAAATAGCACGGCACCCCGGAGCCGCAAAGCAACTCCGGGGTTACCAATGAATTCCTAAGGTTTCCCAACCGCTAAAAAGAGACGTCTCTAATTATAAGCGGACAAACGACCCGATCCGCTCAGCATGATCAAACGACCAGTCACGGCAATAGGGGCGATAAAGACAGGATCCTTGATATCTCTGGTCAGCACTATGCTTCCGTTTTTCGGATCCACAGCGGCCAGTTTTCCGTCGTTGGATGTCACCCAAAGGCGACTGCCAGCCAACACAGGACCGGCCCAACTCGTACTTTTCTTCTTGCTTCTAACCGAAGGCAGCTGGCTTGACCAGCGAATTTTACCGTTTTTCTTGTTGAGCGCGACAATCCGGTCATCCAGATCGACAACAAAAATGGAGTTGCCAGCCACAACAGGCGCATGCACCGAACCCAAAGACCGGTCCCAGACCCGCTCGCCATCGCGGATGCGCAGAGCAATCGTGTTGCCACTTACACTCGACGCATAAACAATACCATCGGACACGACAGGACCACCAGCAATGGCCGAGATGCCAGAGATCGCATAGCGGCGGGTTCCCTGAACGATGGTATCTGACCAGCGCATTTCACCCGACTTGATATCCAGCGCAACAAGCTCACCGGATGTGCCGGAGAACAGAACCGTATTGCCGCTGACAGCCGGCGCACCAGAGCCAAGAAGCCCTGTGCCCTGAGGAATGCCCTCAAAGGTCCAAAGCTCTCCACCATCTGAAACATTGACTGCGAACAAGGAGTTCGTGGCAGAGACGGCAAGAACCGTATTGCCCACAACGACCGGAGCGCCACGCGCAGGCGCATCCAGCTGGAAGGACCAGAGGCGACGACCGCTTCCGGCATCCAATGCAACGAGCTCGCTAAAGCCGGTTGCCGCAAAAACGCGCGCGCTGTCCATGGTAACCGCGCCACCAATGGAAACACCCTTTTCATTCTGGGGCCTTACAGAGACATTCCAGATACGGCCGCCATTTGAGGCATTATACAAAGAGACATCCCCGTCAGGGCTGTAAACAGCAACCCGCCCGCCAACAGACACCGGCCGCGCTGCAGCGCGTTCATCGGAATCGCCGCCACGAATGGCTGCCTTGGCGCTCCAAACGCGAGCGCCCTGCCCGCTGAAGGAGACATTTGGCGGATTGTTTGTCGCAGGGCCACCGGCCTGAGACCAGGAGGAGAAATTGACCGGCCCTGGAATGGACACCGGTGAGGTGTCTTCAACCTTGGCAACAGCAGCTGTATCAAACAGCGCCTGTCTTTGCCCCGGCAAAACCTCTTCGGGGGTTTTGAATGGATTCACGTCGCTCGCAAAGTCAGTCACGCTGGAACAACCGGCAAGACCGAGCAGCAAAGCCATCAATGCAGCCTTGCCTGCATATGCCAAAGAGCGCGTTTCAGTTTTCACACCTGATGCTTGTCTCATTCAGCAGCCTCCTTGGCGGTGTCTTTTCCACCTTCCTCAAACTGGGAGCGGATGTAATTGACATAGACCTCAGCGCGCTGACGCATTTCAGGTGGCGTTTCCGCATCCTGAGAAATCCGTTCTGCAATCGGCATGGCCTGAGCGTAATCCTTCTTTTCCAGATAGGCCAGCATCACCAGTTCTCTGGCAGAGTGGCGGAAGCCGTTATTGTCCATCAAACCGGAAAGCTCGTTGATTACTTCATCCGCCTTGCCCTGATTAAGCATCAGCACATTGGCACGGGTGCGCGCAAGGCTCTGAATAACAGGCTGGACATCCGGATTGTTGGCAGCATCCTTGAACAGGGAGATCGCCTCGTCGACATCGCCACTGGCCGCTTTTTCAGAAGCAATCCGCATTTCGGCAAGCAACGGATATCCGCCGGCCCCTTCTGCCTTGATCTTCTCAAGCGCGGCAAGCGCCTCGTCCTTTTTGCCTTCTTCCGAAAGGCTGAGCGCCTCGATGAAGGCATCCCCAGCCTTGGCAGCCTGTGTCTGGCGCCAATATTCATAGCCCTTGTCCGCTGCAGTTCCCAAAACGACCAGAAGAGCAAAGCCGATCACATAAGGGCCGAACTTGTCCCACATACTCTTGATCTGCTCATGGCGCAGCTCTTCATCGACTTCACGGATAAAATCGGACTCAGACATTATTCCTCGCTTGCGCCGGACAATCGAACCGGCAGACTTTCTTTTCGACTGCCCGAAAGGCAGACCAATATTCCGTTTCTGTTGCGGGACATTAGCCGGTCCCAAGACATGACGCAATCATGCAATGCGGCGCAAGCCCCCTCGCAAGCGGGAAAAACCGGAAAAACCCCCAGAGTTAAGGCAGACAACCTGTTATACCCCCGGTTTTTCCGACAATTGCGCTTGAAAGCTGACAGGATTCCTTCTTTGCCGATCAATCATGGCCGGATTTGGATCTTGGATGGCTTAAGGGCAAAGAAAGCGGCTATATCCGCATCAAAACAGCGGACTGACGCCAAAGAGCCATTCATGCACGCCGAAAATCATGGCCGCATAAAAGCCCAGCCCCAGCAGAATAGCCAAGATATCCCATTTCAGCTTGCCTTCCGGAATGGTAACCCGCCCTGCAGCGATACGCCGCTTGAGGGAAATCCGATAGCTCACGCCAAAGAAGAGAAAGAAGCCGAACAGAATCAAATCCGAAAGCGTGCCATTCGCAAGCAGATGCGCGAAAGCCCAAGTTTTAATGGCAATCGAAAAGGGAGAGGTGAGCTTTTGCTTGATCTTGCCCGGAACTGCCCCCGAGAAAGCCAGAATAGAAGCAAACAGCATCAGTGTCGCAGCCAGATGTCTGGTCCAGATGGGCGGATACCACAGAATATAGGTACCTTGGGCCGAGAAATAGCCAACATAGATCAGCCCGACAGCTAGAAGCGCAATCACGCCATGAAAGATGCGATAACCCATCTCGCCAAAACGCATGGTTAAGCCGTCTTTGAGTTCCGCTTTTTGAGGCACCAAATGGATGACAAGAAAAAGAGCAATACCAACCAGTAACAAAACCATACGTCTATTCAACTCCTGCGCAAATGCACGACACAATAATCAGCAGCGTCACCCTCTAGGGGAAACCACCTAAACCCGATCAGCGGTACAGCGCCCTATAAGAAAAGTCAAACTCCGCAAGGGCAACATGACCAGAACTATATAAAGTGGGGCGACTCCCGCTTGCGTAATTGCGGCGATCTGTCCTTCGCCCGGTTCAAACGCTCGTCCAATGGAACAGGGGTACAACAAAAGCATTGACCTTGGCCGTTAACTGCCGCACGCTCTCGTTGTGAAGTTTTCGCATTCTTATATCCCCTTTTTGCGCAGAATTTCATCAAGCCAGCTTTCTAAGGGAAATTTTGTTACCAACGGCACCGATGTGCGTTGCCGCAACAAAAGGAGCGACCTATGGCTATTTCTCCCAAGACAGCGATGGAGCTATTGGAAGGAAAGCGCATCGAAATCGCAGCATTGAGCGATCTTTCCAAAGAGGCCAGAAGCGTAGTGACCCTTGATCAGCAGAGCGTTGGGCGTCTTTCGCGCATGGATGCATTGCAAAGTCAGGCAATGGCCAAGGAAACCGAACGTCGGCGCGCACTGGAGCTTCAAAGAATAGAAAAGGCCTTTGAACGACTTGAAAGCGGCGACTTCGGATACTGCGTCGAATGCGACGCAGAAATTCCCCTCAAGCGATTGGAAATCGACCCGACAGCGACCCTGTGTGTTGAATGTGCCGCCAAAAAGGAAAAGGCGAAAAAATAGGCAAAGCCTCCTACCTCGCTCAGGAACTGCCGCGACCAGTCACCAAGTGAGGCGCAAAAGATACACTCGCCAGTTTTTTCTTGGGTAAAACCCTTACACCGCATCAACAGATCTTCTTATTCCGCAGAAAATGGGTAATCTTCGCGGAACATTACCGGGTTTGATGCCTCGAATCTGACAATTGATTCCCTTTTCAAGGCGCATACGCTGGTTTCATTCAAGAATACAGATTTCCTAAAAAGGGGCATTATCATGCTGGCGCGGGGCCATTCGTTGATTTCTTTCCTCAAGACCCAATTCATTGCTCCCTTGAGCAAGGCAGTCGCCTTGGGGCTGGTGCTGACAGCCATTCTCGGAGCAGCCCCCAGCTTTGCCACCGCCAACAATGTGGTCCAGATCCGCGTCGATCTGGCCAAGCAGAAAATGGTTGTCTCGGTCAATGGTTGGAAAAAGCACACCTGGCCGATTTCTTCTGCGCGAGATGGTTTTGATACACCTGAAGGGCTCTATCGCCCAACGCGGATGTATGAAACCTACCGCTCGAAAGAATATAACAACGCACCAATGCCTTACTCCATCTTCTTCTATCGCGGTTATGCCATTCATGGCACCTCAGCGTTGAAATCGCTGGGCACGCCAGCTTCCCACGGCTGCATCCGTCTGCATCCGGACAATGCCAAAGAGCTTTTCGATCTGGTGGAAGTCAACGGCAAGAATAACACACGCGTATTCATTCACTAAATTGGTTCGATCCCAAGCAGCCCTGCCGCCGACAAGAAATTGCCAATAAGGCGGGACGCTTTTTGCAACCATTCCTTTACCTTAATATATAAATTTCGACTCAAATCTGCTCCGCCATCCCCTCAGATAGAAGATTTTTAAGATCTGACGTCAAAACTGGAAGTAACGCAAAATACTTCACATGACGGGATCGGGATCATCATGTTGCGACGAGCAATGATTAGTCTGGCTTATTTGACGCTTATTAGCAGTCAGGCACTGGCAACCACATCATCTGCTACGCCCCAAGAGGCAACCATTATCGCAGCGCCAAAGAGCCAGCCGATCACGGGTGAATTGCGCCTGCTTGGAGAAACTGCTTCCGAACGCAAGGCAACACCGGAAAAACCCATTATCGCTACGATCGACATTTCCGAGCAGCGCATGAATGTCTATGTCAACGGACTGATCACACACAGCTGGAAGGTCTCCACTGCCCGGCGGGGCTATTACACACCACGCGGCGAATATGCGCCCTACCGCATGCACACCATGTGGCGCTCAAGAAAATACAACAATGCGCCAATGCCTTATGCTGTCTTCTTTCACAAGGGCTGGGCAATCCACGGCACGACCTCTATCTCGCGCCTTGGGCGTCCGGCATCCCACGGCTGCGTCCGCCTTCATCCGGACAACGCCAGGATCCTGTTCAAGCTGATCAAGGCAGCGGGCGGCATGAAGTCTGCCAAGGTGATTATTTCCAATTAACTGTGTCTCCTGCCCCTCCTCCTCCCGGGGCATCCTCCTCAAGGAGACATAAAGAAGCGCGACCTGCGATTCCTCCCAAGGCCGCGCTTTCTTTTTGTGCTTTTCCAGCCACCTTCCTAACGCAAAAGCTTGAGTGACCCGGTGAGCGAACGGATCCATTTGGACGGTCCAACCAGCCCGAGCCCGTCAATCGTCTCTTCGGACAAATTGCGATCGGGGAAGGATTTCTCATAATCGGCATAATCGTGTAGTGAGCGGGCAAAAGCCGGAAAGGGAACGACATTTGCCTCGTCGGTCTTCTTCTCAAGAGCCTTGAGCATCAAGGCTCCAATCGTCTCCTGTGGGGCCTGCAAAATAGGAACAGGCAAACAAGAGCTGACATCAATCGTCCGGCCCTCATTGTCGGTAAGGCGGCGCGCGGCCAGCGTCTGTTGATTGGCACCCAACCCGATTGCGATGGCACTGGCCGTATTGGCAATCAGACCAACGGGCATCTCTGGATTGACAATGATCGCAACACGTAAATCACTCTTCATGGTAGATATGGCTCCTTTGACTTTTGGTCAATTCTACCCATTGGCCCTTGGAATTTTCTCCCTTTTGTTGCAATATCCAAGCTCGATTTGGTAGATACTACCCGCAAGACAATTGAACCAGAAAGAACCTACCGTGAGCAACTCTCCTGCAGATATGCGTATTCTCAAAGCGCTGCAAGAAGATGGCAGATTGACCAATCAGTCCCTCGCCGAAGAGGTCGGCCTCTCCACATCGCCTTGCTGGCGCAAGGTGCGGCAGTTGGAAGAAAGCGGCGTAATTGAAGGCTATTCCGCCCGCATCAATCGGCGAGCCGTTGGCTTGGGCGTATTGGCCTTTATCCGCGTAAAGATAGACAGCCACAGCGAGGAGGAATCCGAATTGTTCGCCCGTCAGGTGCAAACTCTTGAAAGTGTTGTGGCTTGCTATAGCCTTGCCGGTGACGCCGACTTTCTCTTGCAGGTGGTCGCCAAGGATCTGGACCATTATGCAGATTTTGCCATGGACGAGATCCGCCGCCTGCCCCGCATCAAGGAAATGCAGTCATCCATGGTGCTGCGCGAAATCAAGCCTTTCAATGGCTATCCGCTCGATCAATAAAGTCGTTCATGATCGCAGGTCAGTCGGGGCCCGAATGCCCATTTCTATAATTAGTAAGACAAGGCTATTTCCGATGCCAGTTTTCCCAAACAAACGTGTAACACCAGCCTCTTTGCTCTTCTTTTGAGCCTAAACCATAGTGAGTTTTGCGACATCATTTCCCCCCCCTCAAGACCATAGTTGGTACATACAGAAAGAGTATCGAGACGAAACAAGTCCAGCTCAACTGGCAAAAAGGCGTCTAAACCCAACTGGAATGAGCGCACAAAAAAGCCACCCCGAAACCGTGCCTTACACGAAACCGGGGTGACCCTATAACTTCACCTATATAAAAAAGAACGGCAAGTCATTGTCGCATATTCCGTTCAAAGCCTTGCCACTTTAGATCTTATTCCCACTCGATGGTTCCGGGAGGCTTGGAGGTGACATCATAGACCACGCGGTTGATGCCCTTCACCTCGTTGATAATGCGGGTTGCCGCTTTGGAGAGGAAATCCATATCGAAATGGTAGAAGTCTGCGGTCATGCCATCCACCGAAGTGACTGCACGCAAGGCACAAACGAACTCATAGGTTCGCCCATCCCCCATGACACCAACGGTCTGAACCGGAAGCAGAACTGCAAAGGCCTGCCAGATAGCATCATAGAGACCAGCCTTGCGGATCTCATCCAGATAGATTGCATCGGCCTGACGCAGGATTTCCAGCTTCTCGCGCGAGATACCGCCTGGGCAGCGAATGGCAAGCCCCGGCCCGGGGAACGGGTGGCGCCCGACAAAGCTTGCTGGCAAGCCGAGTTCACGGCCCAGTGCGCGAACTTCATCCTTGAACAGCTCACGCAGGGGTTCCACCAGCTCCATATTCATGCGTTCTGGCAAACCACCCACATTGTGGTGCGACTTGATGGTCACCGAAGGGCCTCCGGTAAAGGAGACAGACTCGATGACATCGGGATAGAGCGTGCCCTGCGCCAGAAAATCCGCCCCGCCGATGCGATTGGCTTCATCTTCAAACACGTCGATAAACAGGCCGCCGATGATCTTGCGTTTGCGTTCCGGATCGGTCTGCCCCTCAAGAGCGGAAATGAAGATTTCAGAGGCATCCACATGCACAAGCGGAATATTATAATGCTCACGGAAGAGCCCGACCACCTGCTCGCTCTCATTCTGCCGCATCAGGCCTGAGTCTACATAGATACAAGTCAGCTGATCACCGATCGCTTCATGAATCAACACGGCCGTTACAGAAGAATCGACACCTCCAGAGAGGCCGCAGATGACTTTCTTGTCACCAACTTGATCCTGAATGCGCTTGATCGCGGCAGCACGGAACTGCGCCATGGACCAATCCGCTTCACAGCCACAGATCTTATGCACAAAGTTGGAAAGCAGCTGCGCGCCATCTGGCGTATGCACCACTTCCGGATGGAACTGCACACCATAGAACCGGCGTTCTTCGTCAGCGATGGCTGCAAATGGGGCCCCTTCAGATGTCGCGACAACCTCAAAGCCAGCGGGCAGTCCATCCACCCGGTCGCCATGGCTCATCCAGACCTGATGGCTGGTACCAAGCTCCCAAACACCATCAAACAGCGGGCTCTTTTCCTTCACGGTAACGAAGGCGCGCCCATATTCGCGATGATCAGGGCTTTCAACCGTGCCGCCAAGCTGCAAACACATAGCCTGCTCGCCGTAGCAAATGCCCAGAATAGGGATACCCGCACTGAAGATAGCCTGAGGAGCACGGGGGGAGCCGATGTCAACGGTTGAGGCAGGTCCACCCGAGAGAATAATTCCGTCTGGCTTGATCTCGTTGAAAGCCTGTTCCGCGCTCTGAAATGGCACAATCTCGGAATAGACCCCTGCTTCTCGCACCCGTCTGGCAATAAGCTGTGTGACCTGAGATCCAAAGTCGATAATGAGAATCTTGTCCGTCATGCGTCCCTTTCCCTAAAGCCAATAAGCTGGATAAAACAGCCTTAGTAAGATTATTCCCCCCTCTTATGCTGAAGCCATGCCAAAGGCAATCTCTCATAAGGACTTTTGCAAGGGGGATGGCTCAAAATGGCGATTTTTCCAAGAGCAGCCGGACCTCATTCTTACAAAAGGCAAGAAAAGCCAATCCGGGGCTCACCATTCGCCTTTCAGGCTCCGGTCACAATCGACCAAAAGACCATCAGGATCAGAATATTTGCGCCAAAGATCAAAAGCCACAAGCCGAGGCGCAAACAGACAACCAAAAGGGAAAACAGCATCAACACCCGTAAAAACTCCGGCCGGACTTCTAGCAACCATCATCTCAAAAGAAACAACAAAAAGAAGGCCAAAGAAGGAAGGCGATCAGCGCAATGATTTAAGGAGCTGGGAAAGACGAATGCGGTCCTGCACATTCATGCCTTTCAGAAATTCGATTTCCATATCCATGACATAATGGCCGATCTCGGATGCGATATCGCGCCCCTTCTTCGTGGTCTTGAGCACCACAAGCCGCTTGTCCTGCTTGTTCACATCGCGCTTGATGAACTTGCGATCCGTCAACCGCTTGGCCGCACGGGAAACAGCAACCGTATCAAGCAAGGTGCGCGGCTCAATCTCACGCACGGAAACAGCCCCATCCCGAGCCAGACTGGCCAGCACCTGCCACTCGGCTATGCTCATATCCCACTCATCATGCAGCACTCGGCTGATGCGACGCGAAATACCCTGCGCCACTTCAAGAATGCGATAGGGCAGAAAATTTTCGAGTGTGAACGCCTCTTCGTTGGCGAGCGCCGTTGCTGGCGACACCTTCTTTTTCGACTTTGAACGCTTGGCGCCGGCCTCTTCCTCACCCGGCTCGAGCAGGGCTTTCTGAGGGGCCAGATCCGGCAAGCTGTCGAACATGGAAACCTGAATGGCATCACCAGACTTGGACATAGTTCATTTCACTCGTTATGATTCCTAAAGAGATGGCACTTCAATACACCAGCCTCGATCAAGCTTCAATTCACTGGATATGAAATTCCAACAAGTATCTGAATTCGCCAAACGAATAGAATCAGTCAGGTCGATATTCCATAACAGAGAAGAAGAAACCATCTGTCTCGGTGGACTGCGGCGTCAAGGTCACGCTCATCATATCCGAGGACCATGGCTTGGGTGCATCAAAGCCGAACATGTCTTGCCAGACCTCTCCGGCCGACACCAACTCGAAGTCGGGATTGTTGGCAATGAAGTGGTAGATCTGCTCTTCATTTTCTGCCGCCAGAACCGAGCAAGTGATGTAAATCAGAAACCCGCCGGGGCGCACAAAATGACGCGCCTGCGCCAAAGCGATCTGCTGTTCTTCAACGCGCTTTTCCAGCTGCTCTTCGGTCAGCTTCCACTTGGTTTCCGGCCTGCGCCGCCAAGTGCCCGTTCCAGTGCATGGCGCATCGACAACAACCCGATCCATCCTTCCAACAAGATCATCAAGCGCACCTTCGTTGGGTGTGCGGGTCTGCACATTGCGCACGCCAGCCCGGGTCAAACGATCTACAATTGGCGCCAGACGGGAAGCATCGATATCGAAGGCATAGATCTGCCCCTTATTCTCCATCTGCGCCGCCATGGAAAGGGTTTTGCCGCCGCCACCAGCGCAATAGTCAAGCACCTGATCGGATTTCTTGGGAAAGATCAGACTGGAGACAATCTGGCTGCCCTCATCCTGAATTTCATAAAAACCTTTACGGAAAGCCGGATCGCCCTGAATATTCGGCTGACGATAGTCCCCGCCCTTTGGCGCAAAGCGCAGGCAATCCACTCCCAGCTTGGTGCGTTTGGGATTGAAGCGAGAAAGCTCTTTCTCCACCTTGCCGATATCAGCCTTAAGACGATTGACACGAATATCAACCGGAGGACGGCACGCAAATGCCTTCGCCTCCAACAAGGCTTCCTCCTCGAAGGTCTCCATGAAGGTGCCTTCCAGCCATTCAGGAATATCGCCCTTGACCCAGAAGGGTGCATCCTTGAGGGACTTTGCATTGATGGCAGCCATTTCGCCTTCGGTCAGAGCTTCTGGCGCATGGCTATCTTCGGCAACGACATGCGCGAGCTGTTCGGCGGTATGGTTCCAGTCAAAAGCCAGCGCAGCAAGCCCAAGCGCACGGGGCGTATCTTCCCCCATACGCCATGCATGAGACGCCCGCTTTCTCAGAGCATCATAAACGATGTTGCCAATCGCGGATCGATCACCCGATCCGGCAAACCGATGCGACCGCCCCCAATCCTTGAGCGCCTCAGCGACAGGACGCTTGCGCCCCTCCACTTCTTCGAGCACCTCAATTGCGGCTTGCAGACGACCACCCAGTTTCATTTCACACCATCCTAATTCAGTCTATTGGCGGAATGTCCCGCCTTTGGAGAATTGGGTGTAAACGATAGCGCGCCAGAGTCCAAGTCTGCTCTTTACAGTTTTTGGTCCGCAAGGGCAGTTATAATCAGGAATATTTCAATTGAAATGGTTATGACATCCCCACAATGCAGCACATAGCCCTTTGCTCGATCACTTGCTAGAAGCACGAAACAGCAGGTTGACACCAGCACCACCTTCCACAACCCCAAGAATAAAGTTCTGTGCACAAACGTCGAAACTGAGAGCATCAACAAACAAGCATACGATATACTCATAAAGAAATAACCTGACCAGATTTCTCAATTACCTTTTTTTGAAAGCTCCATCTAATGGAAATTTCGGCCCAGTCGCCCCGGTGGAACGGGATGGATTTTGCGCGCGCGATATTAATGATCTTGGGGCTGTTTTTCCATGCAGGAAAATTTTACGCCCCTGAAAATGACTGGCTTATCGTTTCAGATGAAACAACGCGGATCGTTAACAGCTTCAATTTTTTCATTCACAGCTTTCGCATGGAAGCATTCTACCTGATTGCAGGCTTTTTCTTTGCGCTTGTGATGGAGAAGCATCGCGCCAATTTTTTAAGAGATCGGCTTGTGCGCGTAGCTGTGCCACTTTTCGTTTGTGGTTTCTTAATCAATCCAATTATGCATTATTATGCTTACGGATATAATTATATCATTGCCAATGATTATATTCTGAAGGGCAAATGGCAATCCCATCTCTGGTTTCTTGGCAACCTCACCATCTACACCCTCATTTCCATTCCCATTTGCAATCTCATCCGCAAAAAATTAAGCGTGACCAAAGCTCAACTATTCCTCACCATAGCCTTCATCGTGCCATTTGCAGGCGCCGCCATGAACTTTGTTGCGAACCGGATTTTGCCGGAAAAATTTCTTTTCATTGCAATGGAATCCTTCTTCAACTACCTGCCTTACTACATTCTGGGCATGATTTGCTTTTACAACAGTGACCAATTCACAAAGCTTCTCAACATGCAAAGCTTTGCAATTGCCCTGATCATGGCCACCATCATGATTGCCATCATAGAAGTGCTTGATGTCTATTCGCAGACCTTCCTTTCCAAGATTGTCTACGCCTTTCTGCACGGCCCGATGGTCCTTCTGATGTTGTCTTTTTTAATTGTCGCGGGAAACAGGGAAAGCAGGATCGTGAGGAGTTTTTCCGATTCCAGCTACACAATCTATCTGCTGCATCTGCCCCTATTTGTGCTGCTCTATAAGGCGCTCTTCCAATATATCCATCTGGGCGCCCTACCCGAATATGCGCTTCTGATCACCATAACCTACGTCATTTGCTATGCGATCCATATCTATGTGATCAAACCAAGCAAGCTGCTGAGCCTAGCCTTCAATGGCAAACTCTTCAGCCTGAAGGACTATTCTCCCCTGGGCAGAAAACTAAACCACGGCGGATAAAAGCAGGCAGCCACAACGACCAGCATAGCAAAGCCCATCCGCTCTCCTCAGAGCCTGATTGCAAAAGGTCTTTAAGATCAAGGCCATTTCAAATGAAACGATCTTACACTCGTCAGAACAGGCCCAATATTGCAAATTGGTGCGACGATCTGCGCGCACTCCCAGCCTATCTTGACACTGGCTCCAACCATATGGCGATGATAAAAATAGCGAGCAGTCTGAAGGAGAAAAAATGAAACCCCACTTCCCCTTGAAGGGCGGGTGCTCCTGCGGTGCCGTCCGTTACCAGATCACCTCGAAACCGCTCATTGTTCATTGTTGCCACTGTAGTTGGTGCCAGCGCGAATCCGGCTCTGCCTTCGTCATCAATGCGGTCATTGAGACCGACCGCGTCGCGCTTCTCAAAGGTGCTCCGGTATGCATCGACACCCCATCGGCCAGTGGCTATGGCCAGAAAATCTGGCGTTGCCCACACTGTCAGGTTGCTCTTTGGAGCAATTATGCCGGTATTGGCGAGAAGGTTCGCTTCATTCGGGTTGGAACATTGGATACCCCGGCAGCTCTTCCGCCAGACATTCACATCTACACCTCAACCAAGCTTGATTGGGTGCAATTGCCTGAAGGCCTTCCCGCAATGCCGGACTATTACAATCTCGATGAAATCTGGCCTCGCGACAGCATCGAGCGCAAGAACCGGCTGTTCGGGGGCTAAGGCAAATCGGCAGGCTCTGCCTTCAGAACCATTTTAGCCATTTGAAGAGAAGCAGCTGCACCAAGACAATCAGCGACAGCATGCCGACAAACACCCAGAAGGCATAGCCGAAATGCGCTCCGGGAATCCCGGCAACATTGATCCCCAAAAGCCCTGTCAGAAACCCCAAGGGCATAAAGATCGCGGCAATCATCGATAGGACATACATATGCTTGTTGAGCCTGTCGGCCTGAACATGCGCGATCTCGTCCTTGACAATCTGGGAGCGCTCGCGAATGGAATCCAGATCCTCCACATAGCGTGTCAGGTGGTTGTAAACCTCCTGCAAATGGCGCCTGTGCATGTTGTTCAACCACGTAAAATCCGCCATGCGCAGATGATCGATGGCTTCTCTCTGGGGGGCCATATAGCGCCGGAACATGATCGCCTGAATGCGCACATCGGTGATCGCCCCTCTCAAGTCCGGCTTGTCCTGCGCAAGCACCTGTTCCTCGATATCATCGGCCCGATCATCAAGAGCCGTAAGGATTGGCTCCATTCGGGCAAACAGGCGCTCGCATAAAATACTGAGAAATTGCCCCGTATCGCGGGGTCCATTTCCAGCCAAAAGGCGCGCTTCAATGTCGCCCGCCGCCCGAATGCGCGTGCGGCTGACCATAATGATCTTCTTTTCTTCCACCCAGAGGCAGATGGACACCATATCCTCTGGATCTTCATTCTCATTGAGATTGACCCCACGCAAGACCAGCAAGGCGCCATGCCCGATTTGCGTCATGCGCGGGCGGCTCTCCTCATCGAGCAAAGCATCGATAATAAAGGGATCAAGAGACGAAATTTCATCTTCAAGACTACGCACTGCAGCCGGATCATTGCCATCGATATGAATCCAGACAAGCCCATCAGCCCTGTCTGCTTTGGAAATGTGATCCACTGGCAAGGCAGAGGCGCCCCCCTGCCCATCCAGCAAATAAGCCCGCAAAACGTGATCTGACATGCAGTCTTTCCTCAAAAAGCTTCAACCAAGCTCCAACTTAGCCCTTCTATCTTACCTTTTCATCAAAAGGCTGAAAGCGGTTGAGGAAATCGGCATAAACCGCCATATCGCGCATCAGGCAGGCTTGAAGGTCATGGCAACGCCATTGATGCAATGCCGTTTGCCTGTCGGCTGCGGACCATCGTCAAAAATATGTCCCAGATGTCCGCCGCAACGACTGCAATGGACCTCTGTCCGGGTCATGAAAAAGCCTCGATCCTCTTTTGTGCCAACGGCGTCAGGCAATGCTTCGTAAAAGCTGGGCCAGCCGGTTCCGCTGTCAAATTTGGTTTCAGACGAATAGACCGCCTGATCGCATCCGGCGCAATGGAAGATACCGGCGCGCTTCTCATCGTTGAGCGGGCTGGTGAAGGCCCGTTCTGTTCCTTCCTCACGCAGAACGTCAAACTGTTTCTTGGTCAGCTTTTTACGCCATTCCGCTTCACTGAGTTGCAAAGGAAATGACTCTGCTTCGGTCGCGTGTGAGCGCCTGTCAAAAAGCGAACCGGCAGCCGCAGCCCCGACAAGGGCAGCCGCACCAGTGAGTAGAAATCGACGTCTTTCCATAGCAAATTAGCCTTTCCTCATTGCGAGTTTCTCCAATTGGCTCAACAGTGCCAACCGGACGCACAAATGCGCTCCGGCCAGCAGCCACTTGAGAGCCTTACGACGCAGGCAACAAGACCTTGTCGATCACATGAATGACACCATTGGATTGCTTCACATCGGCAATGGTGACATTGGCCACGTTGCCCTGGCCATCTTTGAGCATCACAGTTTCCCCATCATACATGGCGGTAAAAGTGCAGCCCCCTACAGTTTTAACAGGATGCGCTCCTTTATCGTCATCAACCATCTTCATAATTGCGTCAGACATGACATCTGCTCCAACCACATGACAGGTGAGGATCTTGGTCAGCTGGTCCTTGTTTTCCGGTTTCAGCAAGCTTGCAACGGTTCCCTCGGGCAGTGCAGCAAATGCATCATCGGTTGGAGCGAACACGGTAAAGGGACCATCCCCTTGCAAGGTTTCGACAAGTCCGGCTGCCTTAACCGCAGCGACGAGCGTTTCATGGTCTTGAGAATTCACGGCATTTTCGACAATCGTCTTGTTTTCATACATGGCAGCACCGCCAACCATCTTCGCATGATGATCAGCAAAGGCAGCAGCACCACTGAAAGCCACAGCCATCGCGGTTGCGGCAGCAAGAGTCATTGTGCGTGAAAAGGTCATGTTGTCTCTCCCATTTGTTTGTTGTCCGCTGCATTGCGGATAGAGGGAGATACGGAGGCTCAGAGCGGTTGGTTTTCGATTCGCAGTAAAACCGAGATCACAAACACTTTATCAAAAATTGCTCATTGAGAGGCAAAAGGAGAAGGGTTTTGCTGGCTTTCAAGACAGCCTGTTTTGTTTCTGGCTGCAAATATCCATTTTGGTCACCCCAAAACATTTTACAGAACGACAAACCGGACCATTTTCATTTTACATAAATAAAACAGACATTTAAAAGAGAATACCGTCAACAAGGAGAGCAAAGAAAAGGGCCGCCATAATTGTGCCTGATAGTAACATAATCCTCTGATCGAAATGTCCCTATCGCATAAAAATAGGCTTGGCTGAAGCGAGTGGGAACATTTCGAACGCAGGAGCGTTGTGCTCTTCGACTAACCAAATCTACATGGATGCGTACCCCTATGTCACTAACTCGTCGTTCATTTTTGGCTGCCACTGCGGCAACCACTCTGGTTTCTCTGAGCCATGTTGCGTTTGCCGAGGGAGCAAATGAAAAGGCTGCACAACAGCCAGCCGTGCCTGCTATGGATTTTAGCTTTGACAGCCTGTCATCCGAAATGGAAATGCTGGCATCGAAAGACTATGTTGCGCCAAAGGAATCCGACGAGGAGTATCTGCAAAAACTGACTTACGATGCCTACCGCATGATCCGCTTCAACCCGGAGAAGGCAAAATTCGCAGATATAGATCAGTCAGCCTTTCGCCTGCATGCCTTCCATATGGGATGGCTGTTCAAAACACCGGTCGCTCTTTATGAGGTATCAGACAGTAAAGCGACACCGGTCAGCTTCAGCACCGACGATTTCATCTATGAGCGTCAGGTCAGGGACATGGTGCCCGAGCATGTAACGCTGCCCGGCATTGCAGGCTTCCGTTTGCATTATCCGCTGAACCGCCCTGATGTATTTGATGAATTGATCGCCTTTCAGGGGGCTTCCTATTTCCGGGCGTTGGGCAAAGGCTCCGTTTACGGCCTTTCTGCACGCGGCTTGGCCATCAATACCGGAGGCTCGGAGCCTGAAGAATTCCCGGTCTTCACCCGTTTTTATGTTGAGCGCCCCAAATCGTCAGAGCGGAGACTCAAGATTTATGCCGCTCTTGAAAGCCAATCCGTCACAGGGGCTTTCCGTTTCGAAATTGCTCCGGGAAACAACACAGTCATCAACACAACCGCGCGCCTTTATCTGCGTGAAGATATTCCGCAACTTGGCATCGCTCCATTGACCTCCATGTTCCTGTTCGCAGAGCGCAATCGGGACGCATTCGACGACTACCGCCCCAATGTCCATGACAGCGACGGCCTTGAAATTATCAAGCAGAATGGCGAGCGTGTCTGGCGTCCCCTGTCTAACCCGCCGAAGCTGGCATCCAGTTACTTTGCCGAGCAATCGCCCAAGAGCTTTGGCCTCATGCAACGCGATCGGGAGTTCGATCATTTTCAGGATGTATCGGCCCTCTATGAGCGACGCCCTTCCCTGCGCATCGAACCCGTCGGCGATTGGGGCAAAGGCTCGGTACGGCTGGTCGAGATCCCTTCCGAACTTGAAGTAAATGACAATATCGTTGCCTTCTGGGTGCCCGAAAAGGGAGGCAAGGCAGGTGAGCGCTATGAATATGCCTATCGGATGCACTGGGGCGATCTGCCAGCCAAAGATGAAGAAGGACTTGCCTATGTGCTTGAAACCCGTTCGGGTGCGGGAGGCGTTTCCGGCGTTGAGAATAAGGATGGAACGCGCAAATTTGTAATCGACTTCAAGGATGGGGTCCTTGCCGATCTCCCTGCCAGCGAAGTCGAAAAGGTCAAGATCAACAGCAACATCATGCATGGCGAAATCAAGACCCAGACGCTGACCCCGATTCCCGATGAAAGGGTTTGGCGTCTTGTCATGGATGTTTCCGCTCCAGAAGGAAGCATCGTGGAAATGACGACACATTTGTCCGGCTTCGGTCGTCGCCTGACCGAAACATGGGCTTATCAATGGATCAATCAATGAGTCTCTGGAAGAACCAACTTTTGCAATCGTAAATCAAGGTGACGACAATGACATTTGATGAATTAACTTCTGGCCCCTGCGCTTTGCCGCGCGCCCCGATGGTCATGCCAACACAGGTTTTGGAACGGCCAAAGCGGAACCGCTATCGACTGATGGTCAGCCTCCGCCATTTTCTGCGGACGACCGTGAAGCTGTCTGGTGCGTGAGACGTCAGTCATGAAAAAACTCGGGCTCTATCTTTTGCGAGGCGGCACCGTTGCCGCAAGTCTCGCTGTGGGGGCAATCGCCTTTTTCACCTTCCTGCAGGTGGTTGCCATTAATGGCCTCAATGTGATCGACATTGCGCTCTCCCTGCTCATTCTGGTCTCAACCGTATGGCTGGCTTGGGGCGGAATGCAGGGTATCATCGGGCTGACCACCTCGGCCAAGCGCCCCACCAAGCGTGGAGCCGAATGGATCAAAGGCAGGACGGTTGTCCTGATGCCGGTCTATAATGAAGACCCGCTCATGTCCTTCACCCGTCTTGCCGCAATGGACAAGTCCATCAAACAAGCGGATGCACAAGCCAATATCCATTTCGCGATCCTCTCGGATACCCGCGACAATGAGATTGCGCGCAATGAAGAAGCGTTATTTGTGCGACTGGTTGAAGAATGCAATGGCCAAGGGCGCTTCTTCTATCGCCGCAGAGCCCAGAATACTGGCAAAAAGGCTGGCAATGTCGAAGAATTCTTCGAACAATCCGGTGGCGCCTATGACTATGCGCTCATTCTGGATGCCGACAGCCTGATGGAAGGGCAGACCATTCTCGAAATGATCCGACGCATGGAAGCCGAGCCGCGTTTGGGGCTCCTGCAAACCCTCCCCAAGATCATTCGGGCGCAAACCCGTTTCGGGCGTGCCATGCAATTCGCCGCATCCTTCTATTCTCCCGTATTTTGCCGTGGGCTTGCCATGTTGCAAGGAGAAACCGGCCCGTTCTGGGGGCACAATGCCATTGTGCGTGTGCAGGCCTTTGTCCAGTCTTGCGGTCTACCAGTATTGCGTGGAACGCCCCCTTTTGGTGGTCACATAATGAGCCACGACTATGTGGAAGCTGCGCTTCTGGCGCGAGCTGGCTGGATTGTGCGGGTAGATGATGATCTGGAAGGCTCGTTTGAGGAAGGCCCCGAGAATGTGATTGACCATGGCAAACGGGATCGCCGCTGGTGTCAGGGCAACCTCCAGCATGCAAGGGTTATAACAGCACCGGGCCTAAAGGCATGGTCGCGCTTTGTCTTTGCGCAGGGCATCATGGCCTATATAGCCCCTTTATTCTGGTTGGCTTTTTTGCTGGTTTCCATTCTGGCCCCCTATTTCGATGTTCAACCTGACTACTTCCCTGAAGCAAACTGGCCCATCCCCTATATTCCTCCCTCAATGACATTTGAGGCAATCAGTTTGCTGGTCGGCATCTTCGGCTTGTTGCTGCTGCCCAAGCT
Source organism: uncultured Cohaesibacter sp. (assembly GCF_963676485.1). NCBI lineage: Bacteria > Pseudomonadati > Pseudomonadota > Alphaproteobacteria > Hyphomicrobiales > Cohaesibacteraceae > Cohaesibacter > uncultured Cohaesibacter sp. Next base: position 3,849,358 of record NZ_OY781114.1, on the reverse strand, counting down.
TTTGGTTGCCGTGAAAGCCGCATGGACGGGACAGTCCTCCTCATTCGGAGGCATTGGCAAGGTCTTTGTGTCAACGCTCATGGAAGTGCTGCTCTCTTCCCTGATCGCTCCGATTGTCATGCTCTTCACCACCCGCTCTGTTTATCAGGTATTGATGGGCAAAGACGGTGGATGGCCAACCAACAATCGTGGAGATGGCCAATTGAGCTGGCGCGAGTGTTTCGCGGCATCAAGCTGGATTTCTCTGGTCGGCCTCTGCGGCCTGACGATCGCCTACATGCTGACACCAAGCATTCTTTATTGGCTCTTGCCGGTCGCCCTGCCAATTACCTTTGCGCCGATCATTCTGTGGTGGAGTGCACGGGTTGGTGCCAGCACATGCTTTACGGTCCCCGCCGACAGGATCAAACCTCAGGTCGTAGAGCTGCATGACGCGTTGATCGAAAAATGGACATTGGCCACCCCACAAGAGATCGCGCAAGAGAAAACAAACGCCCCCGATCCGCAAGCCGCGAGCACCATCGGTGCCGGCCTTGTTCCATCCTCCTGAACGAGGCCTTCTACAAATAAAAATGCGGGGTTTGCAGAAACTGTAAGGAACTGCAAACCCCGCATAAATCAGCTATTTTCTATTATTCTATATCAGCGTCAAACCGTCGTGCCATAGTTCGGGCTCTCTCTCGTAATCGTGACATCATGCGCGTGACTTTCACGCAAGGACGCTGAGGAGATGCGAACAAACTTGGCACGATTGCGGAATGCTTCCAGATTTTCAGAGCCGGTGTAGCCCATGGCAGCCTTCAGGCCACCAGCGAGCTGGTGCAACACTGCCGATGCAGAGCCTTTGTAAGGCACCTGACCTTCAACGCCTTCAGGAACCAGCTTGAGGGTGTCGCGCACTTCAGCCTGGAAATAGCGGTCAGCCGAGCCGCGAGCCATAGCCCCGACAGAGCCCATACCACGGTAGGATTTGAAGGAACGGCCCTGATAAAGGTAAACCTCTCCGGGGCTTTCGTCCGTGCCAGCCAGAAGCGAACCGGCCATGGCGACTTGAGCACCGCCTGCAAGCGCCTTGGCGAAGTCACCGGAAAATTTGATACCACCATCGGCGATGGTCGGAATGCCCTGCTCTGCTGCAGCCGTTGAACAATCCATAACAGCCGTCAACTGAGGCACGCCAACACCGGCAACAATACGGGTCGTACAAATCGAGCCCGGCCCGATACCGACCTTGACCGCATCCGCACCCGCATCAATCAATGCCTTGGTGGCGTCAGCGGTGGCCACGTTGCCCGCGATCAGCTGGACATTGTTGGTTTCCTTCTTGATGCGCGTCACTGAATCAAGCACCCCTTGGCTATGCCCATGGGCAGTATCAATGACCAGTGCATCCACTTCAGCGTCGATCAGCGCCATGGCGCGTTCAAAGCCATCATCTCCAACAGAACAAGCAGCAGCAGCGCGCAAGCGCCCCTGGCTGTCTTTACAGGCATTGGGGTTGAGGCGGGATTTTTCGATATCCTTCACTGTGATCAGGCCGACGCAGTGGAACTTGTCATCAACAACAAGCAGCTTCTCAATGCGATGCTGATGCAACAGGCGTTTGGCTTCGTCCTGATTGACCTGTTCGGTCACGGTAACCAGATTGTCCCGCGTCATCAGTTCGTAAACCCGCTGCTCCGGATCGGAAGCAAAGCGCAGATCGCGGTGGGTGAGAATACCGACAAGGCGTCCGCCCTTAGAGCCGCTTTCCTTGGAGCCTTCAACAACAGGCACGCCGGAGAAACCATGCTTCTTGGTCAGAGCCTTGGCTTCTGCCACGGTATAGTCAGGGGTAATGGTCAAGGGATTGACCACCATGCCGCTTTCGAATTTTTTCACCTGCCGAACCTGCTCGGCCTGCTCTTCATTGGTGAAATTCTTATGGATAACACCCATGCCGCCAGCCTGCGCCATGGCAATCGCCATTTTCGCTTCTGTCACGGTGTCCATGGCCGAAGAAAGCAACGGCAGATTAAGCTCGATTTCTTTGGTCAGATTGGTGGTGATGTTAACCTGACCGGGCATGACGACCGAATGATCTGGCTGAAGCAGAACATCGTCAAAGGTCAAAGCCTCTTGTCCGGTGGAAGGATGAATTATGGTGGCCATGCCAACTCTCCTCTGAGTTTGGTCCACGCCACTTCATGGAAGCGTGAACGCGGTGCCAAAAGGATAAAAGTCTCTGCCTTGCCCGCAAAAAGCCACGAGCCTGAGTACTTCAGACAGAAACAAAAAGGATAGAAGTTGACGCTGGTCACTACCATGGTTGAAGGGACTTGCATAGAAGAAAAATCGTCCCTGAGCAGCTTTTTGCAGCCCCCGCAGCACTTGCGCAATAATTACAATGATTAACCCGCAATTTTTAACATAAAAAACCAGAACGTGATCCAGAATTGCCACTCAATAGCCAACTGCTTTTAAGCCTCCGCCCCCACTCGGTGCATGACGATCAAGAGACGACAATAAGGAAAAATACCTGAGGCATTTTAGCACAGGTCCAAATGATTTTTATCAAGTAAAAGAAACATATACATCGTGAGAATGATTGCTCATGACGCACGCGCGCTATCGTGAGCCCATACACTTGCAAGCAGGGAAAACCATCCAGAGGAGATACCCAATGTCAAACGGAACGGTGCGCAGTTTTCCGCCAATCGTCGCACGCTTCACGCGCTATCTTCCTCTCCTGCCACTGGAGCGCCTGATCTCGGAGGTCGCCAACCGAGTCGCCGGGCAGCATCCCGAATTTTTCGATCGACTGGATGATTATGCAAAGAAATCCTTTGTCATCGTGCCCACCGACCTCGACTGGGTCGCCTGCATGACCTTCCATAATCAAAAAGTGCAGCTGCGCCTTTCCCGTTCGCTGGAAAACTTCCCCAACCGGGATGTTACAGTCACCGCGCCCTTCCTGTCTCTCGTCAGCCTGCTTGACGGCGAGGAAGATGGAGACGCCCTCTTCTTTTCCCGCGATCTGACCATCGAAGGCGACACCGAAGCCGTACTCGCCCTGCGCAATGCGCTTGATGATGCAGAGATAGACTTCGTGCATGAATGCTCGGCTATCGCTGGGCCATTGAGCCGGCCTCTGGAATCTGGTGGCAAGCGCTTCATTGACGCTCTCAAGAAGAGTTCCTTTATGCAGGGCACGCAGGAAGAAACCACAGGCCATCCCGCCATGGATGGCATGCCGGGCCCATATCCGACCTGATAGAACCACTCAGCAAGCTTTGGAATAGAAACCTATGTCACAAAAAGCCATGGAGCTGGTTTGTCCAGCAGGAACCCCTGCAGCGCTGCGCACGGCAGTTGACGCGGGCGCCGATACTATATACTGCGGTTTCCGCGACCAGACCAATGCCCGCAACTTCCCCGGCCTCAACTTTTCCCGCAAGGAAATGCAGCAAGGCATTGAATATGCGGCAAAAAATGGATCAAAAGTGCTTGTCGCCGTGAATACTTTCGCGCAAGCTGGCAACACCGACCTGTGGTACAAGGCCATCGACGATGTGGCAGCGTCTGACGCCCATGCCATCATTCTTGCCGACATCGGCTTGCTCGATTATGCCGCTTCCAAGCATCCGGATTTGCGCGTTCATCTTTCGGTTCAGGCCGCAGCCGCCAATGCAGACATGATCAATTATTATGCCAGCGAGTTCGGTGCCAAGCGCGTGGTTCTCCCTCGCGTATTGACGGTTCAGGAAATCGCAGCCATCAACAAGGAGATCTCCTGTGAAACGGAAGTCTTCATCTTTGGCGGCCTCTGCGTCATGGCCGAGGGGCGCTGCTCCCTCTCCTCCTATTGCACCGGAAAATCCCCCAACATCAACGGCGTCTGCTCCCCTCCAGGCTCGGTGAAGTATGAAGACCATGGCACCCATCTGGAAAGCACGCTGGAAGGCATCACCATCAACCAATATCCCAAGGGCGAAGCCGCTGCCTATCCGACCCTATGCAAGGGGCGCTTCGAATCTCTTGGCGAGACCGGCTATGTGTTTGAAGATCCGGTCAGCCTCAACGCAGCCGAAATCCTGCCGCAGCTGCAGCAAGCCGGTGTCACCGCTCTCAAGATCGAGGGGCGCCAGCGCGGCAAGGCCTATATGGCGCAAGTGGTCAAGAGCTTCCGTCAGGCCGTTGATGCCGTGGCTGCGGGCCGCAGCATTGACCTTGACGCCTTGCTCGCTCCGATGACCGAAGGTCAGAAGAGCACCAAGGGCTCCTACCAGAAGACATGGCGCTAAGAGAAAGGCAAACCGAGATGAAGAATACAGAACTCACCCTTGGCCCCTGCCTTTTTAACTGGTCCGAGGCTGACTGGCGCGATTTCTATTTCAAGATGGCAGACGAGTCGGATTTCGATCTGATCTATATCGGTGAAGCTGTCTGTTCCAAGCGCCTGCCCTTCCGCAACAATGTGCTGCCCGATATTCTCGAGCGCATGGAAGCGGCGGGCAAAAAGGTCATCATATCGACGCTAGCCCTTGTCACCACAAAGCCCGAACGCAAGGTTCTGCGCGAACAATGCGAGCAGGACATGTGGACCGTGGAAGCCAACGACCTGACGGCCATGGCTTTTCTCAAGGATCGCAAATTCGTTATCGGCCCTTATATCAACATCTATAACGAAGCCACGATCACCTCACTGGCCAGACGCGGAGCGGAACGGTTCGTCATGCCGCCCGAGGTGCCAGCCGAAACCATCGCGCAATTGATCAAGGCAGCTCCCGAGCCAAAATATGAAATGCAAGTCTTTGGACGATTGCCGCTGGCCCTTTCCGCTCGTTGCTATCACGCCCGGCTGCATAATCTGCACAAGGATAGTTGCCGCTTTGTTTGCGATCAGGATCCGGACGGACGGGAAGTCAAAAGCCTGACCGGACAACCCTTCCTCGCGGTCAACGGCATTCAGACCATGTCCTATGGCTCTCAGCTTCTGCTAGACGAATTGCCTGTGCTGGCTGAGGCTGGTGTCAATGCCTTCCGCCTCTCGCCGCATACAGGCGATATGATCGGGGTTGCGCGCATTTTCCGCGCTGACATGAATGGCGAAATGGATTCTGAGGAAGCCCGCGCCAAGATCAGCGAATTGATGCCATCCCATCATTTCATCAATGGCTACAGCCACGGTGCTCCGGGCATGGCGCAAATAGAAGAAGCATTGGCTCTCTAGGCTGAATAAGACAAAGAAAAACGGGCACCAGCATGCTGGTACCCGCTAAATTGAATTGATCATTTGTATTGTCCGTTTGCACGCGATCTTTCGAATATCACCCTTCTCCAAGAACACGGTCGCATTGTTCTTGTCGGGTCAGACGAAAAATCCTAGTGCAGACGAATCCATTCCCGCGCTTCGCGCTGTGCTCTGGCAACATCCAGAGATGACATTTCCTCGGCCAGTTCCTGCCGACGGATCGCGGCTTCAACAACGCCCTTCATTGCAGCCAGATTGAACCATTTATGGGCAGCAATCAGATCCGGCTCACCATCATCGCCGATCGAGTGGGACAAGCCCAACTGAAAGAAAACTTCACCCGTTGCTTCCTTGCCAGAGCCATGCAGTTCGCTTGCATTGAATTCCATCCGTGCCATTTTCATTCCCCGTTTTACGCGTCCTGACCTTGTTTCAAGGTCTTTGTTAAGGAGGCATTTTTGCCTGTTCTGATGGGAATAATGGTGTAAGAAATCTCTCAATTCGACGTAAATGGAATTGGTTACCGTAATAAAAACAAAAGGTTACATGAGCGTAAAATTTACATTTGATCAACCTTGGCTTTGGCGCTTTTCAGCCAACGCTCGATAAAATTCAGAGAAAATCTGAACGAGACGCATAACGCTTTGGAAACCATAGGAAATGTTTTCAACAAGTCCTTGCCAAGGATATTCCCGCCGGTGCCATCAAAATTCACGCAAACAACTTTGAACGTCATCAAACAAAAAAGGCACCCCGAAGGGTGCCTTGCAGTGCATCTGTTCTTTTTATCGGGCACGCTGGTTGAACAGTACCGATTGCGCGTCCTTGTCCTTTGATAGGTCAAATTTGGCTCTGTCTTCCTTGCCTATGGCAAGGCCGGTCTTGACCGCCTCGCGCGCATTAAGCGCTGCGAACCAACGCTTGATATTGGGGAATTCTTCCAGATCAATCCCCTGACGCTCATGCGGGACCACCCAGCCAACAATCGCCATGTCGGCGATGGAATAGTCTCCGGCCACATAATCGCGTCCTTCAAGCGCCTTGTTCAGGACTCCATATAGACGATGGGTCTCGTTCCGATATCGATTGATCGCATAGTCAATCTTCTCAGGTGCATAAGTGCCGAAATGATGGTTTTGACCGAGCATCGGGCCAAAGCCGCCCATCTGCCACATCAGCCACTGCTCGACATCCACTCGGCCGCGTTCATCGTCGGGCAGGAAGCGCCCGAATTTGCGCGCGAGATAAAGCAGAATAGCCCCGGATTCAAAAACCGAGATCGGCGCGCCGCCAGGCCCCTCAGGGTCGACAATGGCAGGCATCTTGTTGTTGGGGGAAATGGCCAGAAAGTTCGGCTCAAACTGATCACCTGCACCAATGTTGATGTTATGGATGGTATAAGGAACCTCTAGCTCTTCAAGCATGATGGTGATTTTCCAGCCATTTGGTGTCGGCCAGTAGTAAAGATCAATCGGTTTTGTCTGTTCGGTCATGCAAATCATCCTGATGAAATGAAGAGGTAAGCCTAGCTCATATGGAAAGGCTGTTTCACCCAATGTAGGAGACACGTCTGCTGGGTGCAATCAGCCTCATATAATCGTGATGAGGGCTTGATCGCCCGTGCGATCAAACCCGGTTCTTGCTGCATCTATCGCAGATCCCTTACCCCAAGAAGCTAAGGTCCATTGCTTCCATACCCGTAAAATAGGGGTGGGCAACAATGAGAACTGCGTAGACAAAGACTGAGATGAGGATGATCCTGATTTCCCTTCCCCAAGATCCAACCGCAGGCGGCACATAGTCTCTGTCACGCCGATTGGTCCCGATGATGGAAATCACAGACCACACCAGCATGCCACCAAACAGCACGAGTGAGCGTTGATCGTTATTCACGAGCAAATGCGCAATAGCCCACAGCGCCATACCTGTCAGCATCGGGTTGTGAATGACCCGTCGAATGCGGGACGGCGCCTTGGCCGCACCAAACAGGATGACTGAAAAGAGCATGAGCAGATGGGTCAGGTGCCGTGTCCAATCCTCATCATAGACATCGCCGATATATCCTGCTTCACCAGCAGCCCGCCAGCCAAACACAATCAAAACCAACGACAGGACAATCAATAGCGCGAACAACCCCTTGTAAGGCCACAGCCCAAGCCGATCAACCAGTCTGGCTCGCGTTGTTGGAAGGAAAATTGGGAAGAGATGCACCACTGCCCACAGCAGAACACCAAGAATTAACATGGTCATAGTCAGGTCCTTTGAACAAGAAGAGCGTGTGTCTTGACATATGTCTTATATAGTTATTGCGATAACTATATAAGACATATCTACGGTTGCCAAGCCCCGTAAATCACGTAAGTGCAAACGCGCAGAGCCTAAGGTACCGACAATAAAAAAGGTGCGAAAGACAAGTCTCGCACCTTTTCGTGACATTGATTTGAAGGCCACAGGGGCCAAAGAGCATCAGAGGCCCAGCTTATCCTTCAGGATCTCGTTGACGGCCTGAGGGTTGGCCTTGCCTTGCGAGGCTTTCATCACCTGCCCTACGAACCAGCCGATAAGACCCGGCTTGTCCTTGACCTTCTCGACCTGCGCTGGATTGTTGGCGATGATATCGTCGACAATGGCTTCAATGGCGCCGGTGTCCGTGACCTGTTTCATGCCTTTTTCTTCAACAATCGTGGCGGGGTCCCCCCCTTCGGTCCAGACGATCTCGAACAGATCCTTGGCGATCTTGCCGGAAATATCTCCAGCCTTGATCAGATCCACGATCTTGCCGAGCTGATCGGCAGACATCGGGCTATCATCAATATCCAGCTGTTCCTTGTTGATGCGGCCAAGCCATTCGTTGATGACCCAGTTGGCGGCCAACTGCGCGTCACGCCCTTCACAAACCTGCTCGAAGAAGGCGGCAAGCCGCTTTGAAGCGACCAACACGGAGGCATCATAAGGCTTCAGCCCCAAGTCGGAGATAAAACGATCACGCTTGTCATCTGGCAGCTCCGGCAAATTCACGCGCAGAGCCTCGACATAGGCATCGTCAAATTCCAGTGGCAACAGATCCGGGTCCGGGAAATAGCGATAGTCATGCGCTTCTTCCTTGGAGCGCATGGAACGGGTCTCGCCCTTCTTGACATCATACAGGCGTGTTTCCTGATCGATGGTGCCACCATCTTCCAGAATACCAATCTGACGACGGGCCTCATATTCGATGGCTTGTCCGATGAAGCGGATCGAGTTCATATTCTTCAATTCGCAACGCGTGCCATAGGGCTCGCCGGGGCGCCGCACGGAAACGTTGACGTCCGCGCGCATGGAGCCTTCTTCCATATTGCCATCAGATGTGCCCAGATACCGCACGATCGTGCGCATCTTGGTCATATAGGCCTTGGCTTCATCCGAAGAACGAATGTCCGGTTTGGACACGATTTCCATCAGCGCCACACCAGAGCGGTTCAGATCCACGAAAGACATGGTCGGGTGCTGGTCATGCATCGACTTGCCCGCATCCTGTTCCAGATGCAAACGTTCAACGCCAATGCGCACTTCCTCACCATCCAGCATATGCAGAACGACTTCCCCTTCACCGACAATCGGGTCTTTATATTGGGAAATCTGATAGCCCTGCGGCAGGTCAGGATAGAAATAGTTCTTGCGGTCAAACAGCGAGCGATTGTTGATCTTAGCTTTCAGACCAAGGCCAGTGCGGATCGCCTGGCGCACGCATTCCTCGTTGATCACGGGCAGCATGCCGGGCATCGCCGCATCAACGAAACTGACATGGTCGTTGGCCTCGCCACCGAACTTGGTGGAAGAGCCAGAGAAAAGTTTTGCTTCAGAGGCGACCTGAGCATGGATTTCCATGCCGACGACCACTTCCCAGTCGCCGGTAGCCCCCTTGATCAATTTGCTGGACGCTTCAGCCATATTCTCGTCCTCAGCTTTCAATATCGGAGCGCATGCAGCAGCTCCTGATTACAATGGCGGCGCGTGAATTCACGCGCCAGATGCATCATTCTTTTCGCTCTGATGAGCGGCGATCGCCGCCTCCTCATAAGCAATATTGACCTCGATCAGGTCTTCCCAGAACTGCATATAAAGATCCGGAGCCAGCTCCTTGTCTTCCAGCTCGGCCAGAACCTTGTCCAGAACCGCCTTGACGCGACTATCGTCGCGCGCTTCAGACGGGTCTGTTTTCAGTTCAGCCATGCGCCGCACATAGGAATCGCGATCACGAAAGAGCGCGACCAAAGCACGATCAATACGGTCTATCTCCTCGCGGATATGGGCCTTTTCTGTGCATTCCTCAGGTTTACGCATTGGTGTTGACCTTATCGTTTCTCTGTCTGGTTACCACCATTTGGTCGGTGCTTCGAGGATGCCGGCAGCATCTTCCAGGACACCTGCGGTGCGGAACAGGGTTTCTTCGTCAAAGGCTTTACCGATCAACTGCAAGCCCATAGGCAGACCCTGACCATTCTTGCCCGAAGGAACCGAAATGCCCGGCAGGCCGGCCATGTTCACGGTGACAGTGAAGATATCATTGAGATACATCTCGACCGGATCGGTGATTTCCTTGTTCAGCTCGAATGCCGCAGAAGGTGTCGCCGGAGTGAGAATGGTATCAACGGACTGGAATGCCTTTTCGAAGTCCTGCTTGATCAGCGAACGGATCTTCTGGGCGCGCAGATAATAAGCGTCATAATAGCCAGCACTCAGCACATAGGTGCCGATGAGAATACGGCGCTTGACCTCCGAGCCGAAACCGGCGGCACGGGTCTTCTCATACATGTCGGTGATATCGTCCCCATTGACACGCAGGCCATATTTTACACCGTCATAGCGGGCAAGGTTGGAAGACGCTTCAGCCGGAGCCACGATATAATAGGCTGGCAACGCATATTTGGTCATAGGCAGAGAGATGTCTACAATCTCGGCACCTGCGGCTTTGAGCCAGTCAATGCCCTGCTGCCAGTTGGCTTCCACTTCTTCAGGCATGCCATCAACGCGATATTCCTTCGGAATACCGACCTTCATGCCCTTGATGTCGCCTGTAAGAGCGGCTTCATAATCGGGCACCGGCAGATCAACGCTGGTGGTGTCTTTCGGATCGATGGATGCCATGGATTTCATCATGATTGCGGCATCACGCACAGTGCGGGCAATCGGGCCAGCCTGATCGAGCGAAGAAGCAAAGGCAATCATGCCCCAACGGGAGCAACGACCATAGGTCGGCTTGATGCCAACAGTGCCGGTAAAGGCAGCAGGCTGGCGAATGGAACCGCCGGTATCCGATGCCGTTGCGCCAGCACAAATGCGTGCAGCAACCGCAGCAGCAGAACCGCCCGAAGAGCCACCCGGCACACGATCAATGCTCTCTCCTTCAGCGCGCCACGGGTTTTTGACCGGACCAAAATAGCTGGTCTCTGTGGTCGAGCCCATCGCGAACTCGTCCATGGCCAGCTTGCCCAGCATAACCGCACCATCGTCCCAGAGATTCTGCGTTACCGTACTTTCATATTCGGGCGTAAAGCCATCCAGAATATGAGAGCAGGCATAAGCGCCAACGCCCTTGGTGCAATAAAGATCCTTGATGCCCAGCGGAATGCCTTCCAGCGGACGGGCTTCGCCCTTTGCAATCCGTTCGTCAGATGCCTTGGCCATGTCCAGAGCCTTTTCCGGCGTCTTTGTCACATAGGCATTAAGTTCACCGGCTGCATCAATCGCAGAGATATAGCTGGTCGTCAGCTCGGTCGCGGTGAATTCTTTCTTTGCCAGCCCCTCGCGGGCCTCTGCAATAGTCAGAGACGTGAGATCTGTCACGTGGCTATCCTCACATTTTGCAGGATTGGGACTTGCGAACAAATCCCTTCATCCCGATGGTCTTGAGAAAAGGGTTCTGATGCGGCTCGACAGCAGGTCGAGACCGGCAAACCGGGTCTATTCGATGACCTTGGGAACCATGAAATAATTATCTTCAGAAGCTGGCGCATTGCTGACAACCCGATCAGCATAATTGCCGTCAGTTACAACATCATCCCGCTTCTTCATTTTCTGGGTAACAACAGAAGTCATCGGGTCCACGCCGTCGACGTCAACCTCGTTGAGCAATTCAACCCAGTTGAGGATGGAGTTCAATTCACCCTTAAGGCTTTCCGCCTCTTCTTCTGTAACGGACAGGCGGGCGAGACGCGCCACGCGCTTGACCGTATCCTTGTCAATTGACATGAATGCAAGCCTTCCAAATAAAGATCCGGAGTGCGCTTGACGATAGCGCAGATCACCGGACCACCTACGAGTCTTATCCTACTCTTAGTCGGCTATAGCATCTCGGGACTTTTACGCGCAACTCCAAGGGCTGCAGGAACAGCCCCAGTCTGGCATTTTTCCCACATCAGCCCCTGCTGAGAGCCAATTTTCGCCCTCCCCCTTCATTTCAGCAAGGCCAACAGGAATTTGGCGACAAAAATAGGTTCGCAACAGAAAACGACACCAACGAGAAACGAAGTGCCTCTCAAGCTGCCTCAAGAGCTCAGAGACATCTGCCTCTGTCGCCCAAAAAGCGAGCGCGATTTACGAATGAATTTGCGCGCCTCTTTGGCGGGCATGGGCCGTCCCAAATAGAAGCCTTGCGCCTGATCACAATCAACCGATCGCAAATATTCCAGCTGATCCACAGTCTCCACCCCTTCGGCAATCACGGTCTTGCCAAGGGTCTTGCCCAGTTCAACGATGGCTTGAAGGATGACAGCAGATGCATCTTTCGGCTTGCCTGCTTCGAAGGCCTTGAGAAAACCGCGATCAATCTTTATCTTGTCAAACGGAAACTGGCTCAAATAGCTCAGGCTTGAATAGCCCTTGCCCACATCATCCAGAGCGACCTGTACCCCCAGTTTCTTCCATGTCTCGATCTGGGAGCGCTCAACATCATTCTCCTCAAGCAGAACAGATTCGGTAATTTCAAGTTCAAGCTGCTCAGCCTTCAGGGCCGATTGCGCCAGCGCCCGGCCGATCGTAAGCGCAAAATGCGGGTTCCTCAGCTGAAGCGGAGATACGTTGACAGCAACAAAAAGATCCTTTGGCCAGTGTCTTGCCTCTTTGCAGGCTCCCATGAGGACCCAGCGTCCCAGCTCTTCGATCATCTTGTTTTCTTCCATGATGGGAATAAACACATCAGGCGGAACACTGCCCCTTACAGGATGTTGCCAGCGCACCAGCGCCTCAAAGCCCACCAAGGTGCACTTCTTGGTGTCAAACTGCGGCTGGAAATAGAGTTCGAACTGCTCCTTGTCAAAAGCATCACGAATATCTTCAATCAGCGCGGTTCGTTCGATCATGCTTGAACGCATCTGGGGATCGAAAATCCGATAGGCACAACGGGATTGCTTCTTGGCTTCATACATCGCCAGATCAGCATCCCCCAAAAGCTCGGTCAGATCCGCATCCTGCCCTGACGAACTCGCGACCCCGACACTAGCCCCGATCTGGATAGACGTGGCTTCATGAGTAATCGGCGCACTGATGATTGTCAGGATTCGATTTGCCAGAATTTCCAGCTGTTCTCCAAGAACCGCCTTCTCAAACACCATGACGAACTCGTCGCCCCCATAGCGCACAAGCTCGGATGCCTCGGTGACCCCCATCTTCAGGCGACGCCCAATCTTGCGCAGAATACTGTCACCATAAATGTGACCGTAGGTATCGTTGACAATCTTGAAGTCATTGAGATCGATCCAGAAGACAGAAACCGCTTCCAGATCTCCATCCTCCATTCGCATGGCCAGATCTTCCAGATATTCAAGAAAATAAGGCCGGTTATGAAGGCCGGTAAGAGAATCCGTATAAACGAGAGATTGCAGCTGCTTCTCGCGCTGTCGCAACCGCGACTCGGCCAGAGCCTGTTCCGTGATATCAATGCGCCTTGACATGATTGCACCGGACTGCGACCGGGTGCGGGTATAAATGTAGGTTTTCTTGCCAAGTTTCTGGATTTCACGCTGGGTATCAACCAACTGTTCCTCGAGCGCCTTACGCTCGTCCAGATAGCGATCAGGCTCGGATAGCGCCAGCGGATCGATGATCACGCCCGCTTCCAGATCCATTTTATAAAGATCGATATGCGTCATGCCCAGAAGCGCACGCCGGTTGGGATAATGCGGGAAAACCCGATGATAGGCATCGTTGCTGAAAATAACGCCTTCATCATCTTCACCATAAAAGACAATGGCCTCTTCGCTCTGCTCCAGCGCCTCCAGAACCATCGCTGAAAGGCGGCGCTTTCTCAACGCAACAAGAGAGGCCGCACCCAAACGAGCAAAATCCTCGACAATCTTCTGATTCACTTCGTCTGCAGCGGCCTTGCCGCCCTTGTCCGGAAAGACCAGAAAAATAGCACCGACGACTTCATCTCCAAATGTCAACTTGGCATAGGAAAACCGGCAGCTCTCATCCAAACCATCCCAAAAGGGCGGTACTTCGCCATCATGGAGCAGCCAGTTCTCGACTTGCTCGCAAGGCAAGTCAAGATTCGACAAACCAAAATCGGCAGAAAGCCGGACAGCTGTTCTTTGCTGGTTGACAACATAGGCCCGAAGGCAGGTTTTCCCTCGAAAAGATTCAGCCGCATTAAGCATGGAGACGAACAACTCGTGCTCGCTGGAGGCTTCTGCGATATTTAACGCTATCGAAACCGCCTCGTCAGCACCAATTTCCAACCGTCTCATGTAGAACTCCAACTCTGTCCCCAAGTTGAAATTAACGTGGTAGTTGTAAAAATTACCTTACTCTTTTTAAATAATATAAGAAACAGATTCTTTCAAAATCGCAACTATCTATAATAATATTCAAATAACAAACTATCTAGAGATGTATTATTTTCTAAAATATGTTTTCTTTTGAGAAAATAGTGTTTCCACATTTTTCCAGCGCCAACCCTAGTCCAAAATAGAAAACGCAGCCATGATGAACAAGTCTGCTTCAGTCTTGGCCGACTTTTCCTCTTCGAAGTAGCCTATTGGCACCTCTCATAGTCTAATTCTAGCTCCAACCCAAAGAGCATTGGTATTGACAAAAATGCGTGATATGGAAGCGCACTACATTCTTGCAATTGAAGATCTGACAATCAAAACCGCGCACAGATAAGGCTGGTCAATGGTTCGTAAAAAGAAAAAGAAGCAGCCCATAGACACCCCCCTTGCCGAATTGCTTGGTGAGGTTTTACCAAACCAGAGACTGTTGGGGCTGGATCTGGGCACCAAGACTATCGGCCTTGCCATTTCCGATACAGGCAAGAGCATTGCGTCTCCATTGGAGACGATACAGCGCACAAAATTTGGCAAAGATGCCGAGCGTTTGGTTGCCGTCTGTAACGAGCAGGAAATTGGCGGCTTCGTTCTGGGATTGCCGCGCAATATGGATGGCTCCGAAGGCCCCAGAGCTCAGGCCACCAGAGACTTTTATCTCTCCATGCGCGATTTCTGGAAAGAACACGACCTTCCTGTCATTCCTGTCACCTTCTGGGACGAACGCCTCTCAACCGTGGCCGTTACCAGAACCTTGCTCGATGCAGACACGTCGCGCGCCAGACGCGGTGAAGTGGTCGACAAAATGGCAGCTTCTTTCATTCTGCAGGGCGCATTGGATCGCGCACGCAACATGCAATCCTGAAAGCCAGCCCTCTTCTGCCCAATCTCTTCTGTATGAACAGACCTCTGCATCCAATTCCATGCCCAGCATTCTCAAAGCAGAAAAGCGCGCCACCGATGGCAAGGCCCCCATTTTAAAAATTGATGGGCCCTTGATGCATCAAATGGCGACAGATCGGAGCAGCGCGCAAAGGCGGGGGCCAGTATGCAGAGAACTTTACTTATTTTGGACAGAACCCCTGTTCCACTCTTTACCTAGTGGCAGCTTTGCGGCAGTAATGATCGTCTCGCCTTTACAACGCCTCCCTTGAGTCTCTCCCAGAAAGCTGCAGCATGTATGTGATCGTTGAAGCCATCATTCCAACTTTCTTTCTTATTGGCCTTGGGCTCTATATTCGCCGCAGCGGCCTTGTACCGGAAGATCAATGGGGAGGCCTTGAAACCATCGCCTATTGGCTTTTCTTCCCGGCACTTATCTTCAATTCGCTGTTCAAGGCAGACCTTACAAATGTGCCTCTGGGTGATATGACCTTTGTGCTCGTCTCGGCCATTATACTCATGGCTGTGCTGATGCTAGCGCTCTATCCGGTTTTCCGCTCGCTCTACTCCATTGATAATCCATCCTACACTTCGATCTATCAGGGGGTGCTGCGCTGGAATGGTTTCATCGCACTGGCCATCGTGCAAAAGGCCTTTGGCAATGATGCCATGGCGCTGGTGGCTGTTTCCATGGCCTCGATGATTCCCGTCATCAACATCATCATTGTTGGCATCATGGCCGTGTTTGGTCCGAACGGGAGACCGAGCTTTGGCAGAGTTTTACTCAATATCATCAAGAACCCTTTCATTATTGCCTCTGTTGTAGGCCTTGTGGTGAATCTCGCCGGCATACCGATCTGGGATCCCATCGCCTCAACTGTCGAGATCACAGGACGAGCCGGTCTTGCCTGCGCCCTGCTTATGGTTGGGGCGGGCATCAAGCTCAAGCACGCCTTTCCGCCCGTGCGTGATGTGTGGTTTACATGCATTTTACGCCTTGTCGGCATGCCCGCGATCGCGATCGGTTTTGCATTGCTATTCGGCCTCAGCGGCCAGCCATTGGAAGTGGTAATCATCAGCACCGCCGTTCCCACTGCCATGAACAGCTATGTATTTGCCAAAAAGATGGGGGGCAACGCGCCCTTGGTCGCCGCAATCGTTACCTGGCAGACGCCTCTGTCCGCTTTGGCCATTCCCCTTTGGCTTGCTCTGGTGCGCTCATTCAACTTGAGCTGAGGCTGCTTTGGAAAAGATGACTGAAAAGTCATCAAGATATGTACAGAGTGCGAACACCCACTTGCGGCCAAGCGCATTTCCACCTATAGCTATACATCTAGCGAAAACCTTAAAAACGCTAGGAATATGATCGTGGCATTTGCGCACCACCATCTGCTCGGTATTGCCGGGCTGACCCCCCCAGAAATCACTGCTCTTCTCGACCTTGCAGAAGAAGCCGTCGATGTTTCCCGTCAGGTTGAAAAGAAGAAGGTAGCCCTTAAGGGGCGAACCCAGATCAACCTGTTTTTCGAGGCCTCCACCCGTACGCAAAGCTCTTTCGAGCTTGCTGGCAAGCGCCTCGGCGCGGACGTAATGAATATGTCCGTGAAAAACTCGTCCGTGTCGAAAGGCGAAACCCTGCTTGACACGGCCACCACCCTTAATGCCATGCATCCGGATATTCTGGTTGTGCGTCACAACGCTGCGGGTGCCCCTCAGTTGCTGGCTCGCAAGGTCGGCTGCTCGGTGATCAATGCGGGCGACGGCGCTCACGAGCATCCCACACAGGCGCTGCTCGACGCCCTGACCATCCGGCGACACAAGGGCTCGCTGGAAGGGCTGGTTGTCGCCATTTGTGGCGATATCATGCATTCCCGCGTCGCACGCTCCAACATCCTGCTTCTAACGGCCATGGGAGCCGAAGTGCGCCTCGTTGCGCCTTCCACCCTTCTGCCCGACAGCGTCGAAGCTATGGGCGTCAAATGCTTCCGCGATATGCGCAAAGGGCTTGAGGGCGCCGATGTAGTCATGATGCTTCGGCTGCAGCTGGAGCGCATGAACGGGGCCTTCGTTCCATCCATTCGCGAATATTTTCATTTCTACGGTCTTGATGAAGACAAACTCCGCTATGCGCGCGAGGATGCCATCGTCATGCATCCCGGCCCGATGAATCGGGGCATCGAAATCGACAGTGCGGTTGCCGATTCCGGTCGTTCGGTCATTCACGAACAGGTGGAAATGGGCGTGGCTGTGCGCATGGCAATCATTGAATTGCTGGCCAAGAACAGCCTCGAAATGCAGCCGGCGGAATTGGACTAAGAGGGAAATGACCATGCCAGAAAGACAACAAGCAGCCTTCGCCCTCACCAATGTCAAATTGCTGGACCCTTCAACAGGTTTGGATGAGCCGGGCGCAATCCTTATCGAAGACGGAAAAGTAAAGGCCATCGGCGCCGATGTTGCCAGCCAGTTGCCGTCCGACATTCTGCGTGTCGATGGCGCAGGCAAAATCGCAGCTCCCGGTCTGGTGGACATGCATGTGACCACAGGTGAACCGGGCGCAGAGCATCGCGAAACCCTGAAAAGCGCCAGCCGCGCCGCCGCCGCAGGCGGGGTGACGACAATTGCCTGCATGCCCGATACGGACCCGGTGATTGACGACATCGCCCTTGTCGATTTCCTCAAGCGGCGCGCCCGCGATACAGCCAAGGTGCATGTCCACCCCTACGCCGCCATGACCCGCGGCCTCAAGGGCAAGGAAATGACCGAAATCGGCCTGATGCTCGAAGCCGGTGCCGTGGCTCTTTCCAATGGACGCAAAGCCGTCACCAATGCTCAGGTCATGCGACGCGTCATGACCTATGCGCGTGATTTTGGCGCGCTCATCGTTCACCACCCTGAAGATCCGGATCTGGTGGGCAATGGCGTGATGAATCTTGGCGAAACCTCCACGCGCCTTGGTCTGCCGGGTATTCCGTCAGAAGCGGAAACCATTATGGTCGCCCGTGATGTACGCCTCGCCCAGCTCACTGGCGCGCGCTATCATGCAGGCCAGATTTCCTGTGCTGAAAGCCTCGATATCATCCGTCGGGCCAAGGACAAGGGCTATAATGTCACCTGTGGTGTCTCGATCAACCATCTGACTCTGAACGAGAATGATATCGGTCTTTACCGAACCTTCTACAAAATGTCACCACCGCTCAGAAGCGAAGAAGAGCGCCTTGCCATGATCGAAGGCGTCGCCGACGGCACCATTGATGTGATCGTCTCGGCCCATGATCCGCAGGATGTGGACACAAAGCGCCATCCATTTGCAGAATGCGCCGACGGAGCCGTGGGATTGGAAACCATGCTGTCAGCCGCGATGCGGATGGTCCATAGCGACCAACTGACGATGATGCAGGCATTCAAGGCTCTCTCCACAACACCGGCCAAACTGCTAGGCCTCTCCGCTGGCAGCCTGAAACCGGGGGCTCCGGCAGACATCATCATCTTTGATCCCGAGCAGCCATGGGTCATGCATCGGGACATGTTGCAGTCGCGCTCCAAGAACACCGCCTTCCACAATGCGCAGCTTTCGGGCAAAGTTCTGCAAACTTACGTTGAAGGACAGCTGGTTCACCATTACGATCCAAGCTGAACAATTTCGCAAGCGAATCGGTCGGGTGGTTTGGACGAAGTCCAGCACCACCCGCCCCATAGTCAGACGCTTGCTCTCAAGCCGTCTGCATGAAGACAAGGGATAACAGCCCATGATCGACCCTATCAGCTGGAGCCATACCCTGCCCCAACTCATGATCGCCGTCCTCTTCGGCTATATCCTTGGCTCGACCCCCTTCGGCCTGCTATTGACCAGAATGGCTGGCATGGGAGATGTCCGTAAGATTGGCTCGGGCAATATTGGCGCGACCAATGTTTTGCGCACCGGCAACAAGAAGCTGGCAGCCCTGACACTGCTCGGCGATCTGCTCAAGGGCACATTGTCTGTTGTCATCGCTCGAGAATGCGCCATTGTCTTCAAGCCGGATCATGTACTGCTCATCGCTTGTCTGGCTGGCGCGGGTGCCTTTCTGGGACATCTCTTTCCCTTCTGGCTTAAATTTCGCGGCGGCAAGGGTGTGGCCACATATCTGGGCGTGCTTCTGGCTCTTTCGCCTCCGGCCTTTCTGGTGTTCGGCTTCATCTGGCTGTCATCCGCCTATTTCAGCCGCTATTCCTCGCTTTCCGCGCTTATAGCCAGTGCTCTCATGCCCTTTGTGCTATTTGGTTTCGGCAGACTGGGCTTGGCGGAACTGTTTGCCATTCTCACCGTCGTGCTCTGGATCAAGCACAAGGAGAATATCAAGCGTCTGCTGGATGGCACCGAAGGTAAGATCGGCGGCAAGAAACAAGTCCCTTCAGATGCCTCCAGCGATCCCGCCTCGCCGAAAGACTCTGACAAATGACACCTGACGAGCCATCCCAAAGCTGTGAAGACACCCCGGCGATGGCTCGCACCGATGAACTGGCTCTCTGCGAAAACGAGAGCGATGACTATATCAGCCACCATCCCTTTCGCCTGACAGACAGGCAGCGTTTCAACTGGTTGCGCCTTATCCGCTGCGAAAATGTCGGCCCGGCAACATTCCGCGATCTCATCAATCATTTCGGTAGTGCTGAAAAGGCTCTTGATGCCCTGCCGGATCTCTCGCGCAAGGGCGGCGCCAAACGCGCCTTCCACATGGCATCGGAAGCCGAAGTTGAAGCAGAGTGGGCTGCCCTGTATCGGGCAGGTGCACGCCTTGTGGCAACCGGTGAGCAGGACTATCCCAAGGCGCTCAGCCATATCCCCGCCCCGCCTCCGCTGCTTACGATCATGGGAGGCCCCGAGTTGGCGAGCAAAACGGCGATCGCCATCGTCGGCTCGCGCAATTGTTCTGCCAGCGGCGCAAAACTGACTGAAATGATCGCCCGGGACTTGGGCCAGAATGGTGTTGTGGTCGCCTCAGGCTTGGCGCGTGGCGTTGATACCCATGCCCATAAAGCCTCTCTGGCACTTGGAACCATCGCAGTCGTCGCCGGAGGCCTTAACCAGTTATACCCACGGCAGAATGTCGATTTGGCCAAAAGCATAGCGCAACAGGGGATGTTGATTTCGGAGATGCCCTGGAACGCTCCGGCCCGCTCGCAAGATTTCCCGCGCAGAAACCGCATCATATCGGGCATTGCCATGGGAACGCTGGTGGTGGAAGCGGCCAAACGATCCGGCTCTCTGATTACGGCCCGCTACGCCCTTGAACAGGGCCGCGAAGTCTTCGCCATTCCGGGCTCTCCGCTCGATCCGCGCGCGAGCGGCACAAACCATCTGATACAACAAGGCGCGACACTGGTCTGCGAAGCGCAGGACATACTGGACGCCCTCGCCGCTCAACAATGCTACAGACCCGTGCAGCAAACTCTTCCATTGATGGAAGAGAAAAGCGAAAGAGCCCCGGAGAGAAACACCTCCGACCCCACGGAAACCAGCAAAAGCCGTTTTATCCGCAGCCTGAGTCTCACCCCTATAGCCATTGATGATCTGGTCCGCCAATCCGACCTGACGTTGGGTCAGGTACAATTGCTGTTGCTTGAACTGGATCTTGCAGGCCGCCTGGAGCGCCATGGCAACCAAACAGTGTCAATAAAGGCGTGAACCACGATCAATAGTGCTGGATTACAAGCAACAGAAACCGGAGTGCCATCAAAGGGACTTGGCAGGCCGGATCTGCTTGGAGACTTCCATGGCTTCAATCTGGGCCATCTCAAGTAAATAAACCAGCATAGCCAGCTCATCGCGCCGGGCAAGCCGCGTCAGATCTTGCAGGTGAGCATATATATAGTCGGCTGTCTTGACAGGCGATCCACTTTCCAGCAATTGAGCGTCTTCTTTCACTTGGCTCTCCACATTGGTTATTGGCAATAATATTGCGATAAAAAGATTGCTCGTTTTTGCAAATATACAATCAAAATATAAGATTGTATACAACTACACTATATACCATTGGTTGTAATTTTACAATGTGCTTGCATGTGAGCAAGAGAAATTATATCCGCTTTAGACAGCCACCGCACTTGACGGGGAAGGTCGAAGCAGTCATGTGACTAGCATTGACAATTAAAGAATCAGAACCAAATGCTAGCTACCGGCCACATCTTGCCTGTTGCTTGATGGACCAAAACGCTAATGGACAGTACGGGTTTCAAATGGACGTCGTAATCGTAGAATCGCCAGCTAAAGCCAAAACAATCAATAAATATTTAGGCAAGAACTACAAGGTCTTGGCTTCTTACGGGCATGTTCGCGACCTCCCCTCAAAAGATGGTTCCGTGCTGCCCGACGACGATTTTTCGATGACATGGGAAGCGGATGCAAAATCGAAAAAACGTCTCTCTGAAATCGCCGAAGCAGTGAAGAATTCCGACCGCCTCATTCTCGCAACTGACCCTGATAGAGAGGGGGAAGCGATCTCGTGGCATGTGTTGGAGGTGTTGAAAAAGCGTCGTGGCGTGCTGAAGGATCAGCCTGTGCAGCGTGTGGTCTTCAACGCCATCACCAAGGAATCCATTCTTTATGCGATGGACCACCCACGCGACATCGATACGCCGCTCGTCGATGCCTATCTTGCGCGTCGGGCCCTTGATTATCTGGTGGGCTTCACCCTTTCGCCTGTGCTTTGGCGTAAATTGCCCGGCGCCCGTTCGGCAGGCCGCGTGCAATCGGTCGCCCTGCGTCTTGTCTGTCAGCGCGAAGAAGAAATCGAAGCCTTCATTCCGCAGGAATATTGGTCGATCCTTGCCGATGTGCAAACCGTTGCTGGTGCCGATTTCCAGGCGCGCATCACAGCTGTAGACGGAGAGAAAAAAGCCCGCCTCGACATCAAGACCGAAGCGGAAGCTGCCGATATCAAACAGCTGATCGAGCAAGCCAACCTCAAGGTTCGCTCGGTTGAAGCCAAACCGGTGCGCCGCAATCCCTTTGCGCCCTTCACCACTTCGACCCTGCAGCAAGAAGCCTCGCGCAAACTCGGATTTGCCGCAGCCCGCACCATGCAGATTGCCCAGCGCCTTTATGAAGGCGTGTCGCTTGGCGGTGAAACAACGGGTCTCATCACCTATATGCGTACGGATGGCGTGGAAATTGCCCCCGAAGCCATTGCCCCGATCCGTGGTATGATCGAGCGGGAATATGGCAAGGATTATTTGCCAGAAAAACCACGTCACTATACGGTGAAGGCAAAGAACGCGCAGGAGGCCCACGAGGCTATCCGCCCGACAGACATCACCCGCCATCCCAAAGCCATGGCGCAATATCTTGATGAAGAACAGCTCAAGCTATACACGCTGATCTGGCGCCGCACACTGGCCAGCCAGATGGAATCGGCCCGTATTGAGCGCACCACGGTCGACATCACGGCAATCAACGGCTCTCGTAACGCAGAGCTACGCGCCACCGGTCAGGTCGTCCGCTTCGATGGCTTCCTGACGCTCTATACCGAATCCAAAGATGACGACGACGATGATGATAGCAAACGCCTGCCGCCGATGAGCGAAGGCGAAGCGCTCAAGCAGAAGGCCGTCAACGCCAGCCAGCATCACACCGAGCCTCCTCCGCGCTATACCGAGGCAACCCTCATCAAGCGCATGGAAGAGCTGGGCATCGGCCGCCCGTCCACCTACACCGCCACGCTCTCCGTTCTGCGGGATCGCGGCTATGTGGTGCTTGACAAGAAACGCCTTATTCCTGAATCCAAGGGTCGCCTGGTTACCGGCTTCCTCTCGAACTTTTTCGAGCGCTATGTCCAGTATGATTTCACGGCAGATCTGGAAGAAAAACTTGACCGTATTTCTGCTGGCGAGTTGGAATGGAAAGACGTGTTGCGCGACTTCTGGAAGGAGTTTTCCTCCCATGTCGACGGCACCAAGGAACTGCGCGTCAGTCAGGTTCTGGATACACTCAACGAAGTGTTGGCTTCCTATGCCTTCCCGCCACGCGAAGATGGCAAGGATCCACGCGCCTGCCCTTCCTGCGATGACGGACGTCTCAGCCTGAAGACCAGCCGCTATGGCGCTTTTGTCGGCTGCTCCAACTATCCTGAATGCGGCTATACCCGCCAGCTTTCAGCTGATGGGGATGGCGACGCCCAGCAGGTGGGCGAAAATGGCACCAAGATGCTCGGCTCCGATCCGGAAACGGGACTGGATGTGACCCTGCGCTCAGGTCGCTTTGGCCCCTATGTGCAGTTGGGCGAAGAGAAAAAACCGCCCCGTTCTTCCATTCCGAAGGGCTGGGATATCGAGACGATTGATCTGGAAAAGGCCCTCAAGCTGCTCTCACTGCCACGCGAGGTGGGCGAACATCCTGAAGATGGCAAAAAGATCACCGCTGGCCTTGGCCGCTACGGTCCGTTCGTTCTGCATGATGGCACCTATGCCAACTTGCCAAGCGTGGAAGATATCTTCAGCGTCGGCCTCAACCATGCAGTAAGCCTGCTGGCCGAGAAACGCGCCAACGGCGGCCGTCGCCGCACGGCACAGTCGCTGAAAGAACTGGGCGAACATCCCGATGGCGGCGGAGCCATCACCGTCAAGTCCGGTCGCTACGGCCCCTATGTCAACCATGGCAAGATCAACGCGACGCTGCCAAAAGACATGAAGCCGGAAGATGTGACCCTTGAGCAGGCACTTGAGCTGATCGCCGCCAAGGCGGAGAAGAGCCCGGCCAAGAAAGCGGCAGCGAAAAAGACACCTGCCAAGAAGGCCACAGCCAAGAAAACGACGACCAAAAAGGCTGCCACTAAAAAGACGACAGCCAAAAAATCGACGGCAAAAAAGAAAACCGAAGACAAGGCAGAAGCTGTCGATGAAGAATAAGGACAGCTGACCATTCGGCCAAACCGTGCCTATACTGCTCGTAGCCATTCGCATGCGTGTTTCATCGCGCATCGCGACTGCACGACCATACCGACCATGACGAGAAGGACCGCCTAAGTGATACGCAAACGCAGACCCACAATGGAGGATGGCCTTCCCTCGAAAGACGAAATCCTCGCCTTCATCGCAGAAAATCCCGGCAAGGCTGGCAAGCGCGAAATAGCGCGCGCCTTCGGTATTTCCGGCGGCGCCCGCATCGGGCTCAAGCGCATACTGAAGGAGCTGACCGAAGACGGTCATATCGAGAAAAGTCGCAAACGTCTGGTCAAGTCCGGCGAGCTGCCCGCTGTTGGCGTCTATCGCGTCAGCGAGCGCGACCCTCAGGGCGATCTGATCGGTGTCCCCGTTAAGTGGGAAGGTGGCGACGACGATGCAACGCCGCCCCGTCTTTTGATCGAGCCAGACAAAAAATCCAAAGCTGTTCCCGGCATCGGGGATCGCGTCCTGGCCAAGCTGATCGACAAGGATCTTGACCAGTTCGAAATTCCCGGCATTCGGCAGGCTGTGCGCGTCATCAAGATTTTGCCCAAGCGTGAGGATTCCATCCTCGGCATCTATCGGCGAGACCCGATCAACGGCGGCGGGCGGCTTGTGCCCATCGACAAGAAAACGCAAGAGCTCTCCATCGACGACGCCTCCAAGGGCGATGCCTCAGAGGGAGATCTGGTTGCCGTTTCCATCACCCGCTCTGGTCGCTCCAAAACGCCACGCGCCCATGTGCGCGAAGTGATAGGCCCCATGGCCTCTGAACAGGCCGTCAGCATGATCGCCATCCATGCTCTTGGCATTCCTTACATTATGCCCGACGCCGTATTGGCAGAAGCTGAACGCGCCACCCAGCCAGACCTCAAAGGGCGAGAAGATTGGCGCGATGTGCCGCTCATCACCATCGACCCGGCAGATGCCAAAGACCATGACGACGCCATCTATGCCGAACCCGACGAAGATCCGGCCAATGAAGGCGGCGTCATCGCCTATGTGGCCATTGCGGATGTCGCCTACCACGTGCGCATGGGTGGAACGATTGATCGCGAAGCCATCAAGCGTGGCAACTCGGTCTATTTTCCCGACCGCGTCGTCCCCATGCTGCCCGAGCGCATTTCCAATGATCTGTGCTCCCTGAGAGAAGGCGAAGATCGCCCTTCCATGGCGGTGCGCATGGTGTTTGACAAATCCGGCAAGAAGAAACGCCACAGCTTCCACCGCGTCATGATCCGCGTTGCAGCTGGTATCTCCTACAATCAGGCACAGAGCGCAATAGATGGCGCCACCGATGAGGTGACCGGACCTATTCTTGAATCGATCCTGAAGCCCCTCTGGGCCGGATATGAGGTATTGAAAACCGGCCGCGACGCCCGCGAGCCGCTGGAACTGGATATTCCCGAACGCAAATTGATGCTCAAGCCTGACGGCACCATCGACCGGGTCTTCATTCCACCCCGTCTGGATGCGCATAAGCTCGTGGAAGAATTCATGATTCAGGCCAACGTGGCTGCAGCTGAAACGCTGGAGAAGCACAAGCAGGGCTTGATCTACCGTATCCATGACAATCCCTCGCCTGAGAAACTGGAAGGCCTGAGAGACTTCCTGCAATCCATGGATCTCAGCTTCCCCAAGGGCGGCAATCTGCGCCCTTCCATGTTCAATGCGATCCTTAAACGCACAGCAGAAACCGAGCAGGCCCCGCTGGTCAGTCAGGTTGTTCTGCGCTCGCAGGCGCAAGCAGAATACAATCCCGAGAATATCGGTCATTTCGGGCTCAATCTGCTTAAATATGCCCATTTCACTTCGCCCATCCGCCGCTATGCCGACCTTGTCGTGCATCGCGCCCTGATCTCGGCCCTGAAACTGGGGGATGATGGCCTGCCTGCAGGCTTTGATGGCAAACTCGCCGACATCGCTGCGCATATTTCGACCACTGAACGCCGCGCCATGGCCGCCGAACGCGACACCAAGGATCGACTGATTGCCGCGTTCCTGTCCGACAAGGTGGGCGCCCGCTTTACCGGTAAAATCTCCGGAGTGACCCGTGTCGGTCTGTTTGTGCAGCTTTCAGACACCGGCGCAGATGGCTTCATTCCTGCCTCCACATTGGGTTATGATTATTATCACTATGACGAGCCCAATCATCAGCTCATTGGCGAGGCAACGGGGGAAACCTTCCGCCTTGGCGATATCGTCGATGTGAAACTCGTTGAGGCTGCACCGCTCGCAGGCGCCCTGCGCTTTGAAATGCTCACAGAAGGACGGAAGCATCCCAAGGGCAAGGCCCCGGGTCATTTGACCCGCAAAGGACGCGGCAAAAGCTCCTTTGGCGCAAAGGGTCGCAAGAAGCCAGGCACCACACGCCCCAGAAGCACCAAGCCAAGGGGCAAGAAGGGGCACAAACGCTAAAGGCGGCAGAAAGAAAGCGCAGACGGGCAGACCATGATGAGGCATATCGACAATATCGAAGTCCACCCAGAACTTACCGACAATGCGCTAAGACTCTATGATGGTGCTTTGCCCAAGGTACGGCCGAAGGATGCGGCGACCCTCATTATTCTGGATCATGACCATGGCACCCCGAAAATTCTGATGGGCCGTCGCCACAAGCGCCATCGCTTCATGCCCGGCAAATTTGTTTTCCCCGGAGGCCGTCTCGATGCCTCAGACAGGTTTGTCCCTTGTGCAGACGATCTGCATGTCGGCGTAATGGAAAAACTGCGCTGCGAAGCCAGAAACGGCTCCAGCGACCGGCGGATGCGTGGGCTGGCAGTTTGCGCCATTCGCGAAACCTATGAAGAGGCCGGCCTGTTTATCGCATCTGAGGGTAATCCGTCAAAACTGAAGGGTGAAGACTGGGACGCCTTCAAACAGCGGGCTCTGCTCCCAAAGCTCTCTCCTTTGCGTTTCATTGGCCGCGCCATAACGCCGCCGGGCAGAAGCCGACGCTTCGACACCCGCTTCTTTGCCATTGACGCCAGCCATATTGCCGATCGCCTCGCTGAAGGCACTGGCCCTTCAGGAGAGCTGGAAGACCTGCATTGGCTCACCATTTCCGATGCGCATGATCTGGATCTGCCACGCATCACCAAAGAGATTCTTCATGAGTTGCAAGAAAGACTGAACGAGGACCCCGACCTGACGCCTCAGAGCCCCACCCCCTTCTTTTTCATGCGGGGGAAATCCATGTTCCGTGCAGAAATCTAAGTAGCGGAATGCACCCTGAAAATTGCAGTTTTCTGCCATTTCCGGTTCTTTTCTATCGACAAGAAAAGTGGATTTCGATAGTTTGGCGTCGATAAATTGATACGCGCTCTTGACAATAAGCCAACTTTGCGTAGTTTGTCGCTTCGAAACAGGTTTTTTGCTGAGACGGTCGCTTTTCCGCTCAGCGCATCTTCGGCCGGCAGGTCAAGAGAACGGAAAGCCCTCGCGGCGAACGGTTTGATTGACGCTTAATTCGCGGGCCCAAATGACGGAAAAGACTAATGGCTAAGGCAACAACAATCAAAATCCGTCTGGTCAGCACCGCTGACACGGGTTACTTTTACGTCACCAAGAAAAATTCCCGCACCATGACCGAAAAAATGGTCAAGCGGAAATATGATCCGGTGGCTAAAAAACACGTCGAGTTCAAAGAAGCCAAAATCAAGTAAGGCCTCTTTCTACTGGAGACAGTTTAAACCCGCTTGCCTCTGGCTGGCGGGTTTTTTCGTGTGCTTGTTGATTGGCCTTAAAAGAATCTTAAAAGAAGAATACCGCTTCTGAGATTCCCTTCCGCCTTTTCATCCATTTCGAATAGGACACAAAACCGCACGCGAACTTTTCCAGATACGGCACAGAAGCCCTAAGCAGGCAAAGGACATAGCAATTCTACGTGTATGCTGTCCTCAAAGAGAGACCTGTATGGAGACGGAGGGAAGAATAAAGGATGGCCGGTCCAGTTGCAGACCACTTGAGGAGGCCACTCTTGCTGCGACTGAACCGACCAAAGCCCCACGGTCCCAGGAGATGCGGCGGACCTGGATGTCCGTAGGGGAAACACTTATAAAAACGGGGATGTATGGACATAGTCCAGCATGCAGTCAATCTGCCAAGCTTGCAAACGGCGTCCCCCACTCCGCTTTTCTTCAGACCTAACCCTAACAAAAAAGGTGACAATTTCAACGAATTGTTTACAAATTTTAATAGAATCTTGTTGTTTGATAAAGAATTAAGGTAAATTCCCAAGGATTTTTCGACTATTTACCTGCCGGATTGCTATTTCACGTCAATTCAGGGGGCTATTTTTTAATCACAGAGCGATAAACAGGTCTCTTGCAGCAGATTCGTTTTCGCTGAAAGTGCTTCCCTTTTCCATTCCTCTGTCAATGGTGGAAACTCCGGAAGGAGAAACACGGGTGCAAGATACCTAAGTAATACCAATGGGCTAGACGATAGGGAATGTATAGTCTCAGCGGGCAGCTCCCGGCTAGCCCCCTTCAAAAATCGATGGCTCAAAAGCGCTTCTGATCACGCAGCAAAGAAGTAATAGATAAATAATCAGAATTAGAACAAGCATAAGTATATATATTATACCGCTTTGACTTGAGCCACGACGACGCGATTGCGTCCTTCATGCTTGGCCTGATAAAGCGCCTCGTCTGCCCTCTTCATCAAATCATCCTGCGCTTCTTCTCCGCGAAAACTCGAAGCCAGACCGATGGATACGGTAACATCAATCATTTGCCGCCCCTTGTGAATGATAAAGGGCTTCTCGGATACCTTCTTGCGAATACGCTCCGCCACCACCATGGCCAGAGAATGATCGGTATCAGGCATGATGACGACAAATTCTTCCCCACCATACCGACAAACCAGATCGATGCCCCGGGTATTCTTGCGCATGCGCTGGGAGAATTCCTCTAGCACTTCATCACCGGCATCATGCCCATGGGTGTCATTGACCGATTTGAAGAAATCGATATCCATCAGCAAAACCGACAAGGGTCTCTCTTTTTCACGGGCCGAGGCCATAAGAGAGTTCAGATGGTTGGTCATATAGCGGCGATTATACAGCTTGGTGAGCCCATCCATGATGGCCATTTCCATCGTATGCTGGATGGAATCGCGCAGCGCATCGGTATAGCGCTTGCGGAGCACCTGCGTACGCAGCCGCGCCAACAGCTCGTTCCGCTCCACAGGATGGCAAATATAGTCATTCACCCCCAGATCAAAGGCACGCAGGATCCGTCTCTCATCCGCTTCCTGCGCCAGCACCAGAATGGGCACAAGGCGGGACGTCTCAACAGATCGCAGCTGCGCACAAAGGCGCAGGGGATCGAATGTTTGCATATCCAGATTGATCATCACGCAGTCGAATTCCTGATCCGCACAGCGCTTCAATGCTGAAGAATAGTCATTCTCAAGGAACAGATCGAACTGCCCGAGCACCTGCTTGCGAATGCGCTCTGAGCTGGCCCGGGAATCATCAACGAGAAGGACTTGCCCCCCCTCATGATGCATCAGGCGTCTCATGATATCGCTGCTGTCAAACCCCATCTGCTCGGAAGTATTGGCGCGCGAGCGCAATTCGTCCGTCATCGTCTTGACGCGCACCAGATTTTTCACCCGTGCAATCAGCGCCATTTCATTCACCGGCTTGCTCAGGAAATCATCGGCTCCGGCACTGAGCCCCGCCACGCGATCGCTTGCCTGATCAAGAGCCGAAACCATGATCACCGGAATATGCACGGTCTGCGGATCGGATTTGATCCTACGGCAAACCTCAAACCCATCCATGCCGGGCATCATAACATCCAGCAACACGATATCCACTACATTGCCAGCGAGAATCTCCAATGCTTCGGCGCCGCTATAGGCGCACAGAACATCGAAATATTCCTTGGAAAGGCGAGCATCAAGCAGCTTGACGTTGGCCGGATTGTCATCGACGACAAGAACGCGGGCAGACATTCGCTTACAACTCCAGTCTAAGCATCACCAGCGTAGGTGCGCACGGTCTCAATAAATTTTGCTACAGAAATAGGTTTGGAAAGATAAGCCTCGCATCCGCCTTGGCGAATCCGCTCCTCATCCCCCTTCATCGCAAATGCAGTGACAGCAACCACGGGGATAAGCCGCAAATCGTCGTCTTCCTTGAGCCACTTGGTGACTTCCAGACCGGAAACTTCGGGCAACTGGATATCCATCAAGATCAGATCCGGCATATGCTCTCGGGCGAGCTTGAGGGCATCAAGCCCATTGCGGGTGCCTACCGTCTCATACCCATAGGCTTCTAGCAGGTCGAGAAACAATTTCATGTTCAGTTCATTGTCTTCGACGATGAGAATCTTCTTGGCCATAGTCCGTCCGCAGCTCGCATGTGATGCACAGACCTGACACCCCAATCAAACAGATCTGGGTTTCCGTATCAGATGCGTTATTATTTCAGTTATCGTATATACAGAATAAACCTTTCAAAAGGGCAAACACCACACCATGCAGAAAAAACAATCGAGCCTTAGTCTTGAGGCTGCCGAGACCGTCGGCATTCAGGCTCTGGGATTTTTGTCGAGCGATTCAGAGCTTTTAGGGCGATTTTTGTCCTTGTCCGGGCTCGACGCAAATGGCATACGGGACGTCGCTTCAGAACCCTCTTTCCTGGCCGCTGTGCTGGACTTCCTGCTCTCAGACGATTCGCTCATATTGGCTTTTGCCAGCAACAGCGCCATCGCTCCCAAAGATGTGGTGGCAGCCAAGATGCGCCTTGATCCGATGAGTATGGCAACAACCGGCGCTCTCTAGGGGAGCGCCCCAACCGACCCTTTTGGCTCAAATGACAAAGTCCGATCACTTTCTTTGCCGGGACTGCCTTGAAGAAGGCGATGGAGCGCCGCGCCGATGCCCTCGCTGCGGCTCGCCCCGCCTTGTTCGTCATTCAGAGTTGCGCCAATTGTCCATGGCGCATATCGATTGCGATTCCTTCTATGCTTCGGTGGAAAAGAGAGACAATCCGGACATAAGGGATAAACCGGTTATCATCGGCGGCGGCGAGCGCGGTGTTGTCTCCACAGCCTGCTACATCGCACGCATCCGCGGTGTCAAATCCGCCATGCCGATGTTCAAGGCCAGAAAACTCTGCCCCGAGGCGGTCATCATCCGGCCAAATATGAAAAAATACAGCGCTGTAGGCAAAGAAGTTCGTGCAGCGATGCAAGCGCTTACCCCCCTTGTGGAGCCTCTTTCCATCGACGAGGCCTTTCTGGATCTCTCGGGCACTGAGCGTTTGCATCACGCCTACCCGGCCATGACCTTGGCTCGTTTTGCCAAGGAGATCGAAAGCGGCATCGGCATAACGGTATCCGTTGGCCTCAGCCACAACAAGTTCCTCGCCAAGATCGCATCCGATCTGGAAAAGCCGCGCGGCTTTTCCATCATCGGCAAGGCGGAGACAAAAGAATTCCTCAAGGACAAACCTGTCTCCATGATCTGGGGGGTCGGCAAGGTTTCCCAACGCAATCTCGCTCAGGATGGCTATCACACCATAGGCCAGTTGCAGACAGCGGATGCGAGCAAACTGGCCAAGCGCTACGGCGCCCTTGGTTTGCGCCTGGCCAAACTGGCTCATGGCGAAGACACCCGCACAGTCAATCCCGCTTCGGAAACCAAAAGCATCAGCGCCGAAACGACCTTCAGCAAGGATCTTGCCAGCGCTGACGATCTGTTGCCCATCCTGAGGCGCCTCAGCGAAGACACCTCCGCCCGCGCCAAGAAGGCTGATCTGGCAGGGCGCACCGTGACACTGAAGCTCAAGGATAATCACTTCAAAAGCATCACGCGCAGCCGCTCCCTTTCTGACCCAACCCAGCTGACCGACAAGATCTTCAGCATTGGCAAGGATCTGTTGCTCAAGGAACTTGCCACGCGCCAAAACACCTACCGACTGTTGGGCATAGGCATTAGCGAATTGCATTCCAGCGCATTTGCCGATCCTCCCGACCTGGTCGACACACAGGCAAGCAAACGCGCAAGCGCGGAAAAGGCGATGGATCTCTTGAGCAACAAGTTCGGCGGCAAGATGGTGGAGCTGGGCCTGACATTGAAAGGAAAGCTCGCTCAGGAGAAGAGTGGCAGCGCCCGAGGCAGTGATGTCCATTCAGCCCAGAAGCCTGACAAGGATAGTGGCATAGACTGATTACGGCAAAGCCCCTGCTCGTCCACCCCTTGATTCCGCGCCAGAAAATTCATCTGGAGAATGCGTGAAAATGCGTGTGCCAGACAAGCTTTTGCTTCCATTGCAGGCGAGCCTCGCCTAAATGTTGAACAAGCTCACAGCGATAGACAGCAAGACTGTCACGAGCGCTGGAGACCAGAACAAAACAAACCTTTCTACGGAGTTTATAATGTCAGGTGCAATCGAAGCCAAACTTGCAGACCTCGGAATCACGCTTCCCGAAGCAGCAGCCCCTGCAGCCAACTATGTTCCTTATGTTAAGAGCGGCAACCAGCTTTTCATTTCCGGCCAGATCCCGCAGACCGCCACTGGCGAAAAAGTCATCGGCAAGCTCGGAGACACCATGAAAACCGAGGCTGGTCAGGAAGCTGCCAAGCTTTGCGCCATCAGCCTGATTGCCCAAATGAAAGCGGCAACCGGCGATCTGGACAAGGTGGCTCGTATCGTCAAGCTCGTTGGCTTTGTCAACTCCACCCTCGAATTCGGCGACCAGCCAGCCGTCATCAACGGCGCATCCAACTTCATGGTTGATGTCTTTGGCGATAAGGGCCGCCATGCCCGCTCAGCCGTTTCTGCAGCGTCCCTGCCTTTCGGCGTTGCTGTTGAAGTGGAAGCCATTGTCGAGCTGGCAGACTAAGCTTTTTTGCTCATAGCATTCGCAATGGCGGCTCCTGTCGCCATTGCATTTGAAAATCAGACAAGAACCCGCATCAGGCGCTGATTTTTCATATAGATTTTCTATCCCTTGCCTTTTGAGGGTTACAATCTCGATAAAGTCTCCTAAATCTAAAGGATCATTTGATCTTTGTGAGAGGCCCATGGCTGAGACTATGTCCGATACATCCGATTACCAGCTCCATGTCGTTCATTCCATGCGAGAGATCGGAGAGGCGGAATGGACAGCCTGTCTTGAAGACACACTCAGCCCAAGAAAATACAATCCATTCCTGTCTTTCGCTTTTCTGGACGCTCTGGAGCGCTCAGGTTGCGCCAGTGAAGAGACAGGCTGGATGCCGCACCATTTGGTCCTCAAGGATAGCCAGAGCACTGTGCTGGCCGCCCTGCCCCTTTATCTCAAATCTCATAGCCAGGGGGAATATGTCTTTGACCATGGCTGGGCTGATGCCTTGGAGCGCGCGGGCGGACACTATTATCCCAAGTTGCAAAGCGCCATTCCCTTTACCCCTGCCAACGCGCCAAAGGTTTTGACCCGCAAGGGCGTGAATGAAGCGGTTGCGGCATCTGCCATGGCCAGCGGCATGAAGCAGCTATGCGAGCGCTACACTATTTCCTCGGCCCATCTGACCTTCCTGCCAGAAGCACAGAAAAATGAATTCGAGGCGCAAGGCTTTCTGGTTCGTCGCGACCAGCAGTTCCATTGGATCAATGAAGATTACGAGAGCTTTGATGATTTCCTCGCCCAGCTCTCATCACGCAAGCGCAAGAATATCCGCAAGGAACGCAAGACCGCCCATAGCCACGGCCTTACCATCAGCCCCAAGCAAGGCGACGCCATCACCGAAGAAGACTGGGACGCCTTTTTCGATTTTTATATGGACACGGGTTCGCGCAAATGGGGCCGCCCTTATCTCAATCGCGAATTCTTCTCCATGATCGCCGAGACCATGGCTGACAAGATTTTGCTGGTCTTGGCCTATGAGGGCGATGTGGCGGTGGCTGGTGCGCTCAATTTCATTGGTGGCGACACGCTTTATGGCCGCTACTGGGGCACCATTGGCGACTATCCCTGCTTGCATTTCGAGCTGTGCTATCATCAGGCCATAGAATGGGCCATCGCGCACAATCTGATGTGTGTGGAAGCGGGCGCACAAGGCGAACACAAGATCGCCCGAGGCTATGTGCCCCAGACCACATGGTCAGCCCACTGGATAGACCACCCAGCCTTCAGGGAAGCCATTGAAGACTATTTGAACAGGGAACGACGCGCCGCTGAAGCTGAACAGGAATTCCTCACAACTCTTACCCCCTTCAAGAAAGGGGACGGATAGATTTCACGCCCCCGCGCTGCTAGTCTGCCCCCAACATTTTCAACCAATCAATGGATTCGACTCATGAGCACGCCAGCCTATGACAATGACAACATCTTTGCGAAAATCCTGCGTGGCGAAATTCCTAGCCACAAAATCTATGAGGACGAGCTGACAATCGCTTTTCTCGATGTCATGCCCAAGTCTGATGGCCACGCTCTGGTGCTTCCCAAAAATCCATCACGCAATATTTTCGACACGGCAGAAAGCGACCTGAATGCCGTAATCGCCACCACACAGAAGATTGCCAAAGCAGCCATGGTCGCTTTCGGGGCTGATGGTGTCACCGTACAGCAGAATAACGAAGGCGCTGGCGGGCAGCTGGTCTTCCATCTGCATTTCCATGTCGTGCCACGCCTTGAAGGCGTCGAGCTGCGCCCACAAACCGGTGAAATGGCAGACAACGATCTGCTTGCAGGGCATGCAGAAAAATATCGCAAGGCGCTGGAAAGCCTCTGACAATGTCCTGACCAATCCAAAAGATCATCCCAAGGGGCGCAGATGCGCCCCTTTTTCAGGTCATCTGCATGCCAAACAGCAGCGTCAGGCCCACCAACGTGACCGCGCCCAAAAGCACCCCGATAAACAGATTGCGCATCAGCCCGAAATAGAACACCACCGCAAAAGCCACAGCAACAAGACGCATCCAGACAGGGACGAAGGTCAACGCGCCGGTCGGAAACAGAATGAGCCGCGTGATGACACCGGCCACCAGAGCATTGGCAATCGAGCGTGCCAGCAAAATCCACTCGCTGTCATCTCTTAACCGTCCGGCAAAGCCGACCCCCAGCCAGCGCCACATATTCGTGGGCAGCGATGCCCCCAGCAGGACGAACAGATAGGGCCACCAGGAGCCATCAAAACTGTCAAACAGCATCGTCATGCCCGCTTTCTCCTGTAATAGCCGATCGCATAGGCCCCCAGGCCACCGACAAGCCCGGTCAATACCAGCCCCATTTCCGGCAATACCAAAGCAAACAGCGGACCGAGAATAAAGCCGAAGACCAAGGCCAGTTTATCGGAAAGCAGCCGCGCAGCACTTGGCAAGGTGAGAATGAAATATAAAGGTGTCATCAGGAACAAGGCTGCAGCAACCTCAAGCGGCACAGCACCTGCAACCCCATGCCCTAACGCGACAATGCCAACACTGAGCACGGCCAGAGACACGGCGAAACCACCAAAAAAGGGAACCCGCGCATGAGGCGGCAATGAAGGCAACTCTTTCATGCCGAAAACCCAAGACGTGATCGCGGTGAAATGGGCCAGCAGCACCAGCTTCCAAGTGGGTGTCTTCTCATCCCGGATCTCCGGAATTATGGAAACCACCATCGGCATCATGCGCACAGAGGCCAGCGCCACCGCCACAAAGATGGCCAACAAGCTGGAGCCGGACAGGATGCCTCCGATCAGGATGACATTGCTGGGGATGGCCCATGTGGTGAGGGTCATGAACATCGATAGATAGACGCTTACCCCGCTCTCATAGGTGAAGCTGCCAAAGCCCAGATAAGAGAAATAAAGCACAATGGCAGGCGTAGAAAGCAGATTACGCATACCGCGCCGATACCAATACCAACCGGATTGGCCTTCATCGACTGCGACTGCAGGCGGCGCATCAGGCATATTGTTTGAAACCATTGGAACCTTGGAGGAAGGAGATAGGAAGAGCACCAAGTCTTACACAGCCGCCCCCACCATTCAACCCACCATACAAAGCAAGCATATTGAATTACGGGCCTTGGCGCGCGCGCTTTCCCCTACCAGCGCCAGAAAGCAGGCATGAGGATTGTGAGCGCGGAGAGAATTTCCAGACGTCCCAGAATCATCTCGATGCTCAAGAGCCATTTGGCAATATCCGGCAAGCTGCTGAAGTTGCCCGCAGGCCCGATGATGTCGCCAAGCCCGGGGCCCACATTGGCCAGTGCCGTGGCCGAGGCACTCATCGCGGTCACGAAATCAAGACCACACAATTGCAGCGCGATGGCAAACACCATGAAGGTGAGGAAGAAAAGGAATATGAAGCTCAGCGTTGAAGCCGCCATTTCATCATCCACCACCTGCGAGCCATAGCGCATGGGTACGATCCGGTTGGGGTGGATCAGCTTGGCCACGGCATTCTTGATGATGAGCCAGGCGATGACAAAACGAAACTGCTTGATGCCCCCCGCTGTCGAACCGGAACAAGCTCCAAAGAAGGTAAGAATGAGGAAGATGGCAACAAACAGCGCCCCCCACTCCTGATAGTCCCCCGCACCAAATCCCGTGGTCGTAACAATCGAAATAACGTCGAACAGGGAGATAGCGAAATCCTCAATAACCGGGCCGGGGGAAAGCCATTGCTTGGCAAAGAAGATGCCAACAGCCGCAATCAGAACGCCTTTCAGATAGAGCCCAATCTGCGGATCGTGCCCTCTGTCCTGCGAGAAAAAGCGGATCATGTAGAGGAAGGGCAAGCCGCCAAAGAACATGAACAGCGATCCTGCAAAATAGATTCCGACGCTATCAAAATGCGCCATGGAGCTATCCGAGGTGGAATAGCCCCCCGTTGAAAGGGTTGTCATGGCATGATTGATCGCTTCAAAGAAGGTCATGCCCAAGACAAAATAGGCAAAGGCACAAGCGGCCGTCAGGAACATATAGACAAAGGCAATCTTGATCGCGAATTCCCGAATGCGCGGATACGGATTGTCACTCTGTTCTGAGGATTCAAGGAAAAACAGCTTTTGCCCGCCAGAGCCGAGCATGGGCAGAATAGTGATACCGATGGCCACGATGCCCAAGCCACCGAGCCACTGCATCAGCGATCGCCAGAAGAGCAACCCCGGTGCCATGGTATCAAGACCACTGAGCACGGTGGAGCCTGTCGTAGTAAAGCCGGACGCAGATTCGAAATAGGCATCGGCATAACTGATGCCAAGCGATGAGAAATAGAGCGGCAATGCCGCAAAGGCACTGAGCACGAACCAGCTGCCATTCACAAACAGAATGGAGCTGCGAATCGACCACTCCCCTTCCTGACCGCGCATGGCCAGAAAAAGCGCTACGCCAAATCCGATGGATATGGAGCCTCCGCCAATAAAGGCGTGCCAGTCTGTGCTTTGATATGCCAGATCGACAAGTGCGGGAAAAAACATCATCCCGCCCAATGCGGCAATCAATATCCCGAGTGCTGAAAGCACGGGGTCACCTCTTTATTGCGGACTCATCAGGACTGTTTATCCATCAAACCAACTCCGGGTCAAGCATAAGCATCGTGATTGCCGCTCAAGACTATCAGCCTTGCACGCACGATGGGGCAAAGCTTACCCTGCAACGGTGCTCTTGCAAACTCTTTGATAAAGCATGCCTCTTGCCCATTCTGATCCGCTAGAGGCGCATCTGCCCGAGGTTAAGCCTCAAGCAGATCCGTACCATAGGAATTATCAACCGTGCACAGCCATTGCCCTTCTGAAGACAGCTTGAAGACATAGCTTGCCCGGCGCACCAGCGTCAGATCCCAGCCATCAGAATCAACCGTATCCAGAAAGGTCTTCATGACGACCAGCGCCGTGTCGCCTCCCTCGAACACTTCCATCTGGCCCTGCCTAACGGTCAGCTTGTGTTGGAAATGCTCGGCGATGGCCATGAAGGCTTTTCTGATCGCTTCCTTGCCCGTAACAGCCAGCCCTGGCTTGACGACTAGCGTCGCATCCTCGGCATAGAAGTCCATCAGGCTGTCGAAATCTTCAGCCGAGATTGCTTTATCGGCAGCCTCGATCACAGAGTGTAATGCTTGAGAGGTCATGTCCGTCTCCTTGAAAAATACCCATGAGACGGCACAAAAAAACCCGCCTCAGGCGGGTTCCGGT
Source organism: uncultured Cohaesibacter sp. (assembly GCF_963676485.1). Lineage (NCBI taxonomy): Bacteria > Pseudomonadati > Pseudomonadota > Alphaproteobacteria > Hyphomicrobiales > Cohaesibacteraceae > Cohaesibacter > uncultured Cohaesibacter sp. The sequence continues at coordinate 3,811,397 of NZ_OY781114.1, read as the reverse complement.
AAGTGATATGCACGTACGAAAGCCCACCATTCAAAGAATGGTGAGAATAATCGACTGATACTGGTGGCACATCTGTTTCATATCTTTGCATTTATCGCCAAATCGCGGGCAATGCAAGCACCTATCGGCAAAAGCGCATGGTTTGACACATCAATCATCACCAAAGAAATGTTGATATAGCAAGGAAAGCGCAAGCAGGAAGCCTGCTGCAAGCGTCAGGATATTCTTGAGCAATTCAACGCCATCGGCCCGCCCAGTGGCCGGATTGATCAGGCTCCCGAATATCCCATTGGGGAAAGCGGCCCGCATGATTGCGCTGGCACTCATCAAAGAGACAAGCGCAAAGGCAAAAAACAGAAGCAAACCACGAAGCCAACCGGGCATTTGAGGAAACATGACGAAAAAAGCGCCAACGTTACCGCTGGCGCTCCTTGTTGCTATTTCTTGTCGACCTTGGCAACGCTGGGCACCGACGCCTTTTTCTTTGACGATGACCGGCGTGAGCCCTTCTTCGTCTCATCAGCGCTGGAGGCCTTGGCCTCGCCCTTGGAAGCGGCCTTCTTGGCAGTTGCGCTATCAACCTTGGGCTCATCATCTTCGATCACGGAGAGGAACAGTTTCTCCATATTGTCCAGATCGATATCAACCCGCACTGTGCCGCCCTTGGTCAATTTGCCAAACAGGATCTCTTCAGCCAATGGCCGCTTGATATGCTCCTGAATGACACGCCCCAATGGACGCGCACCCATTTTCGGATCATAGCCCTTTTTGGCAAGCCAGGCTGTGGCCGCATCGGTCAACTCGAAGGTAACACCGCGATCCGCCAGTTGGGCTTCCAGCTGCATGACGAATTTGCGCACGACCTGATGGATGACTTCCGTCGGCAGAGCTGCAAACGGAATGACAGCATCCAGACGGTTGCGGAATTCCGGAGTGAACAGCTTGTTGATCGCCTCCTCGTCATCCCCCGAACGCTCAGACTGGGTAAAGCCAATGGCTGGCTTATCCATTTCTGCGGCGCCGGCATTGGTCGTCATGACCAGAATGACATTGCGGAAATCCACCTGCTTGCCGTTATGATCGGTCAGCTTGCCGTGATCCATCACCTGCAACAGGATGTTATAGAGATCCGGGTGAGCCTTCTCGATCTCGTCAAGCAGCAGCACACAATGGGGGTGCTGATCGACGCCATCGGTAAGCAGGCCGCCCTGATCAAAGCCAACATAGCCCGGAGGCGCACCGATCAGACGCGAAATGGTGTGCTTTTCCATATATTCCGACATGTCAAAGCGCAGCAGTTCCACACCCATCAGATCTGCCAGCTGGCGAGTCACTTCGGTTTTACCAACCCCCGTCGGGCCGGAGAAGAGATAGCTGCCAATCGGCTTTTCAGGTTCACGCAACCCTGCACGGGCCAGCTTGATCTGGCTGGTCAACGCATCAATGGCCAGATCCTGCCCATACACCATGCGCTTGAGGTTGACCTCAAGATTGGACAGGACTTCCTTGTCATCCTTGGAGACGGTTTTCGGCGGAATGCGGGCCATTGTGGCAACGGTGGCTTCCACTTCCTTGGCCGAAATGCTCTTGCGACGACGCGAAGCTGGCAGCAGCTGCTGCGCAGCCCCTGTTTCATCAATCACATCAATGGCCTTGTCCGGCAATTTCCTGTCATGGATATAGCGGGCCGAAAGCTCCACCGCAGACTTGATGGCGTCATTGGTGAATTTCACGCTGTGATAATCCTCGAAATAAGGCTTCAGACCTTTCAGGATATCGATAGCATCCGGAAGGGATGGTTCATTCACATCAATCTTCTGGAACCGGCGCACAAGAGCCCTGTCCTTCTCGAAAAATTGGCGATATTCCTTGTAGGTGGTCGAGCCCATGCATCTTAGGTTACCCGCAGCCAGCGATGGCTTGAGCAGATTGGACGCATCCATTGCACCGCCAGATGTGGCGCCTGCACCAATCACGGTATGAATCTCATCGATAAAGAGGATCGCCCCGTCATAGTCCTCGATTTCCTTGATGACGCGCTTGAGTCGTTCTTCAAAGTCGCCCCGATAGCGGGTCCCGGCCAGCAGCGTGCCCATATCGAGCGAGAAGATCGTCGAGCCCTTCAGAACATCTGGCACCTTGTCGTCGACAATGCGTTTGGCGAGCCCTTCCGCAATCGCGGTTTTGCCCACGCCGGGATCACCAACAAACAGCGGGTTATTCTTGGAACGACGGCAGAGCACCTGAATGGTCCGATGGATCTCGGCATCACGCCCGATGAGAATATCGATTTTCCCGTCGCGTGCTTTCTCGTTCAGATTGACGGCATAAGCCTTGAGCGCTTCCGCCTTGTTGCTGCCCTCTTCATCATCCTCTTCGAAATCGAAATCATCATCCATGTCATCTTCAGCTCCGGTTGGCGACACGCCATCCGACAGTCCCGGGGCTTTTGCGATGCCATGAGAAATATAATTGACCGCATCATAACGGGTCATATCCTGATCATGCAGGAAATAGGCTGCGTGGCTTTCCCGTTCGGCAAAGATGGCAACCAGAACATTCGCTCCGGTGACTTCTTCGCGACCCGAAGATTGCACATGAATGACAGCCCGCTGAATAACACGCTGGAATCCTGCTGTTGGCTTGGAATCCTGCCCCTTGTCCACCACAAGATTGGAAAGCTCATTGTCGATATAATCGAGCAGATTCTTTTCCAACAGATCCAAATCCACCCCACAGGCGCGCATCACCGCCGCCGCGTCGCTATCTTCAATCAATGCGAACAGCAGATGTTCAAGTGTAGCGAACTCCTGATACCGCTCATTCGCGGTAATCAGAGCTTTGTGCAGAGCAGCTTCCAGACTGTTAGAAAATGATGGCACTTGGTATCCTCACTTTTTTTCCATGATGCATTGCAGCGGATGTTGGTGCTGATGGGCAAAGTCCATCACTTGGCTCACCTTGGTTTCCGCCACTTCATAGGTAAAGACGCCACATTCCCCCACCCCGTGGTGGTGAACATGCAGCATAATACGGGTTGCATCTTCTCGGCCCTTGTTGAAAAACGCTTCCAGAACGTGAACAACAAACTCCATCGGTGTGAAGTCATCATTCAACAGCAGGACCCTGTACATATTAGGACGCTTGGTCTTGGGTTTTGACTTGGTCGTCACCCCAAGGTCTTCATCTTCATCCAGGCGACGAATATCCTTACTCATTGCTTGAATTGTCTCCACAAATTCTCCCGGACGGATGCCGGGTTGGTCTTCTTGAGCATCTCGTTGTTTTCCCCAGCCCAATTCACAAGGCGAGGATGAGGCATTTTGAATCGAGACACTACAGGTATGAGTTTGACATACAAAAAACCCGAGATGCCACAAAATAATGTAAGCATGCTCCACTCTCATTGTAAGGGCATATGCATTTATAGCCAAACGGCAGCGGAAAATTAATTTCAGCCATGAATTTCAGTCATTTAGCAATTCAAAACAAGCTAATACAAAATTAAAATTTTTCGCAAATTGCTTCTAACTGCGCATTTTTTACCTTTTCCTAACCGAGTTTCCATACTCTTTTTAAAACGGGTACGACAGGCTATAGTTGCCTTTGAAGCGTCGCACTCGAAACAAAACCCCAAAGCGGAAAAATCCGTCAGTCATGACAAACATTCAAAGGACGTCAAGTGTTTAGAGTAGCGTTCAGAGCCACATGGCGTGCAAATCCTGTGCGCCCAGCCATTATGATCGCCGCAGCCATGTTTATGGTGATCGCCGCGCTGGCCTCCCCCCATTCCGCCCAGGCGGCCAACAACAAATATGCCGGCTATGTCATCGATGTGAAAAGCGGAAAGGTTCTCTATTCAAGCCACGCGAACTCCCCGCGTTATCCTGCTTCGCTCACGAAGATGATGACGCTATATATGATGTTCGAACAGCTCGAAGAGGGAAAGCTGTCGCTCAACAGCCGCCTCAAGGTTTCCCGGCATGCTTCAGGACAGGCCCCCTCCAAGCTTAACCTGAAGCCAGGCAGCACCATCAAGGTCAAGGATGCCATTCTCGCGCTTGTTACCAAATCGGCCAACGATGTGGCTGCGGTGATTGCCGAGAATATTGGTGGGACAGAATCCAAATTCGCGCGGATGATGACGGCCAAGGCACATTCCATTGGTATGAAGCGCACGACCTTCAAGAACGCATCGGGCCTTCCCAACAGACATCAAAAAACCACAGCCGCTGATATGGCCCTGCTCGGTCGTGCTCTGCAGGATCGGTTCCCGACCTATTACAGATATTTCAACACGCGCGTGTTCAAATATGGCAAGGCCCGCTATGGCAACCACAACAAGCTGTTGGGGCGCGTAAAAGGCGTTGACGGCATCAAAACCGGCTACACTCGCGCTTCTGGCTTCAACCTTGTTACGAACGTCAAAACCGGTGACCGCCACATCGTGGCCGTTGTCATGGGTGGGCGGACAGGCTCCAGTCGTGACGCGCAGATGCGCAGACTGATCAAGCAGTATTTGCCAAAGGCCAAAACAGGCCGCCGCATGACTGCAAAGGTCGGTGTGCCAGCAACCCGTCGCTATATCGAATTGGCAGAAACCATTCGTCTGCCAAAAACAAAGACGCTGTCATCAGCCCAGCCGATGCTTGTAGCATCTGCGGCTCCTCAGCCAGCGCCGGTGAATCTGGTAAAAGAAGACACGGCACATCTTTCCATTTTGCCTCAAGCCAGTGTTGTAACCGGCTCTACGTTGCGCAAAGCCATTGCTGATACCGCTGTGGCTATTCCGGCGCCACGCCCTCGCCTGACCACTGCTGCTTTGGCAATCCCGCCATTGCCACGCCCGGCCAACGACCCGATCGGTGATCTGTCCACGCACGAAGCACCCCTTCCCGAGGCAGCGCCAAACCGCGGCTCCGTTCCGGCAGGCTGGCAAATCCAGCTCAGTGCAACCCCTTCGCTTGAGGCCGCCAACGAAATTCTCGACAAGGCCCGTGCAAGCAATGGTCGCATGCTGAGTGGTCGCGTCAACCACACAGAAACGGTTCAAAAAGGAAGTGCCACCCTTTATCGAGCGCGTTTTGCCGGTTTCCCGAGCAAGTCTTCCGCACGCGATGCGTGCAAAGCCTTGAAGAAACAAGAATTTGCCTGTCTGGCACTGAATCCTTAAGAGTAATTGAGTAGTAGGAGATCAGTCATGTTTTCCGAGCAGAACGGACTTGGCAGCGTTGATCTTGGAAGCAAGAAAAGTGGAGCCCCCGTGGTCCGGGTGGAGCCGCTTCATGAGCCGCCGGTGCGCCTCAACAACTTCCATCTCGCTGGCACCCGCCGCAAGCCCAAGCACCTGATAGGCTTCCTCTTGGGTCATGGGGCCCGAGTCCGCCGAGCGTCCTTCCCGCGCTGTAGGGTCAATATTGAAGCGTTCTCGCCAGTCGGGATGCCGGCCGTCAAGATACGCTTCAAGTAGATCGCGACTTTCCTTGTCGCCACCAACCTCTTGCCAGAGGCTGTTCAATTCAGCCTCTGACAAACTATCCAGCTCTCGCCCTTCGAACGAACCGGCCAGCACCTGCCCGATTATGATTCCGGTATCGTGATCCAGTGTCATTTCCAACGCAGCGGTCCTGACCGTCGATCCGCGCCCGCTTTCCTTGTCAGCACCTGAAAGATAGGATTTTCTCCGGAGCAGTGACCAAGCGAAAAGCGCCAAAGGCATGGCCACCACCCACTGTCTGCGAAACAGGAAAAAGGCTGCCAGAATCAGGAAGAACACGCCTCCCAACTTGTACACGAGCGACAACACATCGCCCGCAGGCGCATAGGCTGCCCAGCGCACCAATAGAGCAATGCCGACAAAAAACAGAAATCCGGCCAGTAGATAAATCATCTTGTATCGCTCATCTCTTATCGTGAGGAAGTTGGTTTGGGCAATTGCTTCTGCAAATCTTGCGGCAAACGGGTCACATCCCTGCCAGATGCCGCATAAGCGGCAATGCCCTTTAGATAATCAGCCAATTTCACCTTGGCCCCTGCATCGAATTGACCATAAGCACCACCGGTCAATCGTGCAATCGCCTTGAAGACATGCGCGGCCATGGCATCATGTCCCTCTTGGAAGACGAACACCGGCACACCCTTAAGGGCGATATCACCGGCCAGCCCGACAATCACATCGGGATCTTCTTCAAGACAATCCCCGACATAGACAACGGCGTCAATCTTGGTTTCCTGAACTTCATTCTTCACATGCTGCAAGATCCGTCCGATTTGCGTACGCCCTGCCCGACAATCAAACCGCTCCATCCAGCCGATCATATCTGCAGCAGAACGCGTCCAACGGCTGGCGCGGCATTCGCTCGTGCCACGAAAATAAACAAGCTGACACGCAAGGCCGCCATGGGTCTCGGCCACCTCGAACATTTCCTTTTGCAAGGAGCAGGCAACATCCCAAGTCGGCTGGCGCGACATGGTGGCATCAAGGGCAAACAGAAGCTGACCGCTGGCAGGCTTCAGGCCGCGAGCTTCCTGCGCTTTGCGCACCAATTTCGCCTTGGAGAGAAACGCCGCCACCTCGCCCTTGTCTGAGCGGACGTCCGGCGTGGTCTGGGTTGATTTTTCAACCAGCTGATCTTGCTTCTTGTCCATGGTGATTTGGGCCTCCCAAGCGCATTGTGACATGGTCCTGCATGGACCATCCATCCCCAATATTTAGGCATGCATTGAAAAAAGCCAACCAATCAAATGGTTCCGGTGCAAGATCCCGCTTGCAAGCCCGCCTAGAGAAGCCCCAGATCGGCCAATTCGCGCCTGAAATCGGCGGGCAGATCATCATCTTCGCGCAAGGGGTCAAGGTCTCTGGGCGCCTCTGTATCCTTGAGATAGCGCCATCCCTGAAAGGCCCTCTTTGGCTGGGATTCGGTGCGTATCAACGTGGGCTCCATCACAATCTGACACCTTGAGATGCCATCTTCGCCAGTAATCTGCCTAAGATCAATGATCGGCTGGCGAGCCAGAATCATACCCTTGATCACCCAATAGAGAGAGCCCCCGTCGAGGATTTCATCCCGTCGCTTGGGCGACATGCGCGTGGTATGAATATGCTCTTCAGGTTCGCCCGCAAGCGACTGCAAATATCGCTTATGCTCGATCCATCGTTCCAAATCGTCGACACTGTCGACACCAACGCACAATTTTAAAATATGAACTGTCATGCCGGTTCCTTATCACGCTGTTCATACGCTATAAAGATAAGAACGGATCGCCAAAACTTGGCCATGGATTTATGCACATTTTGCTATAAGTTATAAAAAGCGAATTTTTGCAATTTGCACCTAAAGACAGGGAAAGACTCGATGCGAATATTTGTTACAGGCGGCACCGGTCTGGTGGGCAGCGCCATTGTCAAAGCTTTCTTGCAGCGTGGAGATGAGGTTACAACCCTTGCCCGATCTGACAAAAGTGCGGATATTCAAAAAGGTCTCGGCGCAACACCGGTGCGGGGCAGTCTGACAGATCCGGGAGACTGGGTGTCTCTGGCGCTGGAGCATGACGCCTTCATCCATGCCGCAGCAACCTTTGACAATCACATGGGCAGCGTGGACCACAATCTCGTGCGGGCCCTGCTGGACATTGCCAAGGATTTGCCTGAAGAGCGGCAGATTCCGTTTCTTTATACCGGAGGCTGTTGGCTTTATCCCGAAGAGCCGGTGATCCCGATCTCCGAACGCCACATGCTGGACCCTGTGCCCGAATTCGAATGGATGCTCGATAGCATTGAGCAACTGAGCACCTGCCCGAATTTTCTTCTCACAGTCATCCACCCCGGCCTCGTTATCGACAAAGGACGCGGCTTCATCGCCGACTATGCCCGTGGGCTCAAGGAAGACGGTGAAATTACCATTGTGGGCGCCACGGACACGCACTTCCCCTTCGTGCATGCCGATGATCTCGCCCAACTCTATGTCAGTGCCGTCGACAACCGCGGCGATGGCTTGCTGCTCAATGCCAGCGCCATCAAAAGCGCCACCGCTGAAGAGGTTGGCAAGCTGGTTGCCGAGGCCTGTGGCCTGCCCTATCAGGCGCGAATCATCTCCATTGAGGAAGCTCAGGAAAAGCACGGAAACTGGGCCTCGGCCTATGCTCGATCCCAGCGTATGTCATCGGACAGGGCCCATAACCAACTCGGCTGGGCCCCTCGCTTCGACACCATTGAAGCCATGGTAAAGGAAAGCGTCAAGGAAGGCTGCTAGTCTGGCATTGCCACTCTTCCGATGAATTTCCAGAGAAGCGACCGAAGGAAATCTCACATATTTCCTTCGGAAAGCTTGCTGCTATCCTTCACTCTGCATCGCCCCAGCATCCCGTTTCTACCCACATGACGCGGTCATTCGCAGTATCGCCCATTCTGAATTTTCACTTGACTTAATATTCGAATATACTAAATTAGAGAAATCTAATGATGATGCTGATCAGACAGTGTTAGCTGACTTAGGGTCCCCCAAACCATAGCTTTCCAGTGCTGATCGGGCTCCAAGCAGGACCGGGAATGGCAGAGGATTCATCAATCGAAGCTTTGGCCGATCAGGCCGATGAAGTCGCACGACTTCTCAAACTGCTCGGCAATGGCAATCGCTTGCGTATCCTGTGTCAACTCACCGATGGCGTCGACAAATCAGTGAATTGCCTCGCAGACCGCCTCCAGATAAGCCAGAGTGCTCTCTCCCAACATCTTGCCAAAATGCGTGAAGACGGCCTCATTTCCGGTCGTCGCGACGCCCAGACAATTTATTACTCCATTTCAGATGGAAATGCCGAGTTGCTGCTAAGCGTGCTGAAAGACCTCTACTGCTCGAACGACAGTATGGACGAAGCCCAGACGAAAGCAGAGTGATTTCAAAGGAAAGCCAAATGGCAAAAAAGCAGATCGTCAAACAAATCAATCACGACGAGGCCAAGGCCCTAATGGACAAGGGCGCAATTTTGATCGATGTTCGAGAGAAAATGGAATTAATGATGAAGGAAGTTCCTTCCGCCCGACATCATCCCCTTTCCTCCCTGAAAGGACCAATCGACACCAATGGCGCTCCGGCAGCCATTTTCTTTTGCGCCTCAGGTGCGCGCACAAACGGCTATGCCCGCCAATTGGCAGACTGTGTCGATTGTGATGCCTATATGCTGACCGGCGGTGTCTATGCCCTCTCCCGCATGGGAATTCAGACAAAGAGCGGACTAGCCAAGCTGTTTGGACGTTAAAATCGGCAAATTGAGCGCAATGCAGACCCTGAATATGAAAAAAGCGTGGGCTATACCCACGCTCTTTTTTTCGGATTCTCCGCACATCTCTCGATCGTGCGCTTAACCAGCAGCGATTGCTGCCGTATCAAATGCTCCGAAGAAATACACAATGGCAAGAATGGCACCGAGGGCCAAAACCGCTTTCATTGTGACGCCCCAACAAGAAACGTTGACTTCGTTGTCCATGTAACCTCAACTGTCACTTGACTATATGATACCGCACACTCAACAGGTGAGCGCGGAGAACCTCTTGTTAACGTCTCGGCAATAAATTCGCAACCATAAAGGCATGCATTTGTTGCAAACCAGCAATCAATGCAGAATTTTCCAAGGAAAACAAACACCTAGGTTTTAATAAATTTGTGCGTAATGTGGCAAATCCGTGTTTCAATATGGCGCATTTTAGTCGATGATCCAAACGCCCGTAGGCTCCGCAAATATGACAGGACATCTTCCATGATTCCCTTTTCCGTTTTGGATATCGTCGCCCTTACTTGGTACCTCGTGATCTGGATTGGCTTTACCTACCTCGTCGACTATTCCCCCCTCAAGAAACACAATATATCCGTGTCAATGGCTGTCCATAGACGCCGCTGGATGCGTTCGCTCTCCAAGCGCGAATTTCGTATGATTGATACCGGGATCCTAAACGGGCTTCAAAACGGAACCGCCTTCTTTGCCTCCACTTCACTGCTGGCCATCGGCGCTGGCTTTGCCATGTTGAATGCCACCGACATTGCAATGAAGATCACCAATGATCTGTCCTTGCCCGTTGATACCTCGCCCGAGCTTTGGGAGATCAAAGCCCTGTGCCTCACGGCCATCTATGTTTATGCCTTTTTCAAATTCGGCTGGGCCTATCGCCTGTTCAATTATACCTCCATCCTGATTGGTGCGTTCCCTTATGCAGAAGACGCGACGGAAGAGGAATTGGAGTATGCCATTGAACAAGCAGCAGAAATGAACACTCTCGCTGGCCATCACTTTTCATTGGGGCTGCGTGGCTTCTTCTTTTCAGCACCGGTTTTCGGCTGGTTCATCCATCCATGGCTGATGATTGCCGGCACAACACTTGTTGCTCTGGTGCTTACCCGGCGGCAATTCTTCTCTCGCTCGCAGGTCATTGCAAAAAGCAATCTCTAGCAGAAAGCGGATAGGAAAAGCGCGTCAGGCGGACAGCCCTCGCTGCGGAGCATGGAAGAGGCGGGAGACACAGACCCAAAAGTTGCATATTGCAATCATTTGGGTCAAACGGTTACTATTCCGCTTCCCCTTCACTCCAGACCTTCCAGAGTTTCTTGCCGATGGCGCCTCATTCGATCCGCAAACCGACACCGCTAGACCTGTCCCTGATGCTGTTCCTGACGTTGATCTGGGCTTCATCCATTATCGCCATAAAGGTCGCTGTACCGGAAACAGGACCGGTTTGGCTCGCTGCCATGCGCGTTTTCATCGGCTTTCTTTTTTTGCTGCCCTGGACCCTCTATCACGGCATCATCCTGCCCTCTTCAGCCAAGAGCTGGGCCAACCTGTTCATCATTTCCTTGTTGAATGTGTCCATGCCCTTCATGTTGATCTCATGGGCTGAGCTAACCATTTCGGCCGGCATTACCTCCCTATTGTTGGGTACCGGCCCGTTGCTTTCCCTTGTTTTCAGCCATCTGACCACCCATGACGACAAGTTCAACAAGTTCAAGGTTATCGGCATCATTCTGGGCTTTGGTGGCATTTCGCTGGTGGTTGGCAACGAGGCGCTGCAATCTGTGGGCGCAGGTTCGATCCTGTCGATGAGCGCCGTGCTAGGTGCCTCGCTCTGCTATGCAATTTCCGGAGCCATGATCCGGCAGGTAAAGGATATACCGCCAACCCGTCTGGCCACGCTCATTCTCGGCTGTGCAACTGTCGAACTGATCGGGCTTGGAGTGCTGGAAGGCGTGCCCGAGCTGGCCAGCCTATCCCATGAAGCATGGGGGAGCATTCTGTTTCTCGGACTGTTGCCCACTGGTTTGGCCACAATCCTGCGCTACCAGCTCATCTGGGCCATCGGCGCCAGCTTCTTCTCGCTGGGCATGAATCTCATCCCGATCTTCGGCGTTATTCTGGGCGCCCTGTTGCTGGCTGAGCAGGTTGCCCTGACGACATGGATCGCTCTAGTGCTCATTCTCTCCGGATTGATGGTGGCCCGCACTCACCCCAAAGACAAACAATTTCCCGGCAAAGTCTGACTGAGGCACAGCCGTTACATCAGATCGAGATATTTTGCATCAACAAAACCGATCTTGCCGTTGACCTGCACCTCGCAGACCCGGCTCTGAAGCATCTTGCGCCGTTGGGAGAGCGAACCATAGGCCCAATCACGAAAACTGAATTCATTGCGACACCAACGCATGACAACCCCTTCTGTGCCTTTGGCAAGGGGGTATTTTTTCGCTGCATTGGCCTCGGGTGCAGCGCGCAGATAGGTGTCCTTGAGCACGACATAAATCGTGTCATACGGGCTTTGCGCTCCCTTGTTCGCCAAGGAAGCCGAGGGGGCTCCAGCCACGCAAGCTCCAAGGAGCAGCGCACAGGAAAGAGTTCTAAAGGAGCGTTTCATGGTGGCTTTCTCCGTCCTTTTTGATCGCGACACAGCCCTTTCGGGACAGGCTGACTTTAGCGAATGAAAGCCCACTCTGACCAGAGAGTTCGGCCGACAAACCACCAAGAAATCACTTGTTTATCGGATCATTGGGCCAAATCCCAGCGGTCGCCAGCTCGACGACATTGTTGAAAGGATCTCTGATATAGATGCTTTGGCCACCAAGAGGCCAAGTAACCTGGCTCTCGATTTCCAGCCCTTCCTGCTGCAGCTTCTCAATCCAGTCCCGCAACGCTTCCTTTTCAATTTTGAAAGCAAAATGCAGAGGGCCTTGAGAGCTGTGCCCGGGTACCCTTTGCCCGTTGATCTGCGCATCTCTTGCGCTTGCTCCGCGGAGGCAGACAATCAACACCTGACCGGGCGCCACATCATAGGCGTGGATGCGGTCGCCCTCAATCATGCGCTCAAGCCCCAGAAGCCCATGATAGAAATCATAGGCAAGCGACAGATCATCCACATAGACCGGGGTTTCAAGAATGCCCGTAATCTCGGCTGCCATACGTCTCTCCTTCGTTAGGCGTCAGCTCCCAGTCATTTACAATAAGCCGAACCACCAGCCTGCGAGACCGAGAAAAGAAAAGAAACCGACAACATCTGTAACCGTCGTTATGAAAACCGACGAAGCAATTGCCGGATCAATGCCTGCTTTCTGCAGCCCAACAGGAATGAGAATGCCCGATAGACCGGCAAAGAACAGATTGACGATCAACGCGGCTCCCATAACGTAGCCAAGCTGGATATTGGAAAACCAGAAAGCTGCGATGATGCCCAATATGATGGCAAATGCAATGCCATTGACAATAGAGACCAGAATCTCACGAGACACCACGCGCAACATGTTGAACTTGTCCAGATCCTGTGTGGCGAGCGCTCGAACCGCAACCGTCATTGTCTGTGTCGCCGCATTCCCCCCCATGGAAGCAACAATCGGCATCAACACCGCCAAGGCCACCATCTGCGCAATGGTGCCGTCAAAGAACGCAATCACTTGCGAAGCAACAATGGCTGTCGCCAGATTGACGATAAGCCAAGGCATGCGCGATCGTACGGTCGCAATGACCGTATCGGTGATTTCTTCATCACCAACACCACCCAGACGCTTGATGTCCTCGGCAGCCTCTTCATGGATCACGTCGACGACGTCATCAATCGTGATGACACCAACCAGCCGCTCCCCTTCATCCAGAACAGCGGTCGACAAAAGGTCATAGCGCTCGAACAGGCGGGACACGTCTTCCTGATCCTGATCCACCATCACGAAATGGCGCTCTTCATTCTGGATCTCGGAGATCCGCGTTGGCCTGCGAGCACGCAACAACGTGTCAAGCGAGATCGTCCCCAGCAAGCGGTGCCCTGGGTCGATAACAAAAATCTGATAGAAATCATCAGGAAGGTCGGACGTCTCGCGGAGATAATCGATTGTCTGACCAACAGTCCAGAATGGAGCCACCGCGATGAAATCGGTTTGCATCAAACGGCCAGCGGAATCTTCCGGATAATCCAGCGAGCGCTTGAGCTGCAGCCTGTCAATGGCCGGCAGAGCTGCCAGAATTTCGGCCTGATCCTCTGCTTCCAGATCTTCCAGAATGACGATGGCATCATCCGAATCAAGCTCACTGATGCCTTCGGCAACCAGCTCGTTCGGCAAGGATTCAACGATCTTGGAGCGCAGGGAATCATCCAGTTCGACCAGCGCGGTATAGTCGAAGGAATCCCCCAGTAACTCGATGAAATCAGAGCGATCTTTCGGGCTGAGCGCTTCAATGATATCGCCGAGATCCGCCTCATGCAGATCCTGTGTCAGGCTTACGAGAAGATCAGAATTGCGCGCTTCAATAGCGTCGTCGATGAGCTGAAAAAGCTCTTGGGAAATCATCCCGTTATCATCGCGCACCTGCTGCAAAACAGAGGCGCCATCCTGATTGATTTCTTCGAATTGCACTGACTACCTCATTATTGCGAACCACATCCCGATACGACACGAACCTACCCTGTTCTGCCGCAAAGCGCCATCAGACTTCAAGCCTTGTTTCTTTTCAAACACGGATTTCATGAAATACAAATGATATATCTATGACCAACGCATGAACGCCCGAAAAGTTCAATCCAAGGCCTAATACTTTTCTACTAGGTGCATAAAGAGCGCTCCCCAGCAGAAAGACCGGAGACCATCGAACGACGTCGCGAGTGTCAAAAATCCAAGAGCTTGAAAGAGTGGCGATAGTATCAGCTTGAGAAGATCTTGCCCGATCTTGTTTTGCGCCACTTGTTGATAGCCGCGGAGACAGCATCATAAACCGAGATGCCGATTGCTTCGCCCAAAGCCGTATGCAACCCCGCATAGGCCATATCGCCTTCTGGGGCGGCAATAGCCACACAATCCGTACCCGTTCCGGTCGCCCGTCCCGTCGCAATCTGGATATCAGCATCACAAACAGCTGCTGTGCGGGCCTCTGTCGCGATGGACATTGCTTCCAGAAGAGCCCACTCCTTCAGTCCCTGATCAATAATGACAGCAAGATTGATGGTCCCCCACCCTTCCTTGCTCCAGTCAAGGCGCTTACCGATCCGCTCGGCATTGGACAATCCAACCGTCACGATGGCCTTGACCTGCACATCCTCAATAGCCGCATCGGCAATGCAATAATTCCCTATGTCGCAAGAGGTCAGCATCGTCACCGCGTCCAGAGCGTCCCGCGCTTTCAGCTCTTTTTGAAGCCAGGCCACAGGATCCACATCAATCGGCAGATCCCGGTTCTTCACCTCACGCCACAGCAATTGTTGCGCAGACACAAGACCGGGACGGTTCACCGCCCAGCTGACAACGCGCACCGGACGGGCAAAGGAAACAGAGAGCCAAGGCGCATCATGAACGATTGAACATGGAAAGGGCATTTATCTTGAGAATCTCACAGGCAGGGTCAAAGTATGTCGTGCCCCAGAGAACTGCTTTGGCGGTTTTGGTGCCGGAGAAGCTCGCATGGGAAGGGACCGGATCTCATCATCCAGATACCGATCCCCCGCGCTCTTGACGAGGGTCGATTTCAGAACGCGACCGGACCGATTGATCACAATGCGTACCACGCCCTGTCCCTGAACACCACGCATTTTGGCCGAACGCGGATAGCGCTTATGCCGCTCTATCCAGCGGCGCAACTGTGTCGCATAGCTTGCGCGGACACCGCGGGCCCCAGCGCCGCCTGCCTTGTCGGATGTGCCGCCATCTCCTCTTACGGAAGCCTTCCCCAAATTCTCGGGAGACCCCGCTCTTTTGCCTTGGGCAGAAGCCTTGCGACTTGCAGAAGAGGCGCGTGTTTTCTGGGCGACACGCATACCTTTTGGTGCCGGAGCGGCTGCGATCTTGGGCCTTGGGGCTGACGCGGGCAAGGCTGCCAGCGCGCCTCCTTTCATAAGAGAGACATGCTTGGCCGGCTCTTCCTCCTTGTCCTGCGGGGGAGCCTCTTCTTGCGCCCGCACAACAACCGGAGCCGGAGATGAAGCTGGCCTAGAGATCTTTGCGGGGCTGTCTGTGGTTTGCTCCGCCTCCTCTGCCGTCCGGTTGGCCTCAGAGTCTGGTTCTGTTTTGGCCTCGAGTTGCGCGTTGTATATGGGCTCAACCTTAGGCTCCGGCACAACGGCTTCGGGCTCAACTGATTCAGGCTCCTTGGCAGCCTCAGCTTCAGATACGGACTCGGCCTCAGCGTCAGTTCCCCCTGCGCGAGCAACCTCATCGACGGGCGCAGCCTCTTCTTGGGGGGTAACCTTTTCTTCTGCTTCTGGAATAGCGGGCTCAACAGGCTCGATGCTTTCCGATGCAGCCACATCCTGCTCAGAAAGCGGCTCTGGCTGCTCTGAAGCAGGCTCAATCACTTGCTCCTTTGTCGAAGCAGGATCCGTCAGAGCGTCACTTTCAGTGTCAGATGGTTCTTGTACCGGCGAAGTGTCGCTTTGCGTCTCGTCAGGGGCATCCTTCTGCAAATTATCCGTGTCACCACCAGCGATTCCCTGCCCCATATCCGGCATGATGCTCACTTGCATGTTCCCCATGAAGGCACCACCCATATCGTAGCGGGATTCGCCATCCAGCTCCGCCCAATAGGCGAACGCCAGCGCAAGATGCACCAGGACACCAGCACAAATGCAAACAATCCATAAGGCCAGCCGCTTCACCGTTGCCGCACCTCCAGCTTGACCTCGCCCTTGCTATAGGGCTGGAACATCTGGGCCAGATCGAGCACCTGAGCGAAATCGGCTCCGGCATCGGCGCGGATAACCAGATCGCGTGCGCCCGTGTCTTCCTCAAGCGCCGCCTTCAGTGCGGCAAAGGCTTCATCCCTCTGCATATGTGATTGAAACTGCACCGCTCCTTGCGCATCAACAAAGAGCATCAAGGCGGCGCCTTTTTCCTCGCTCTGAGCGCTTTCGGCCGGATCAATATCGAGCTTTGGCCGCTCCGAAATATGCCCCATCAACATCAGGAAGATAAGCAACAGAAACACAACATTGATCATCGGCAGGATGGTTTCGCCAAATGCGTGTCGTTCCGGTTCATTGAACTGCATGGCTTGCCTCCGGCACCAGAGAAACCTTCGTAATGCCCATTGCCTTCAGCCGGTCGAGCGCATCAACCCCATGCTGGATCGGGACAGATGGCTCCAGAAAAATACTCACAGGCTGATGGTTGGCAACAGCATCGGCCAAGGCGTCATCAACGGGGTCGCCCGCGCTGGTCAAAAGGTCTCCATCGGCTTGCAATATGAGGCGCAGGGCGGTGGACTGCCCGCCACGTCCGCTTTGTCCCTTGACCAGATCAATAACCCGATACTGGCTGAAGGACGAAACAAGCATGAAAAAGACAATCAGAATAAAGATCACATCAATCAGGGATGTGAGGCTGACCCGCGGTCTGCGCCTTCTTTCTTCTGAAAAATCAAACGCCATCACTCGGCTCCGGCATTCAGGATATCATTCTGGGCAGAGGCCTCGGTGCGATAGCCGGAGCGCTCGGAGGCATTGCCAAACAAAGCATCCGTCGCAACGCATTCAAGACGATAGCGCAGGCTTTCAACCAGACTGTCGAGCAAGGCATGAATGATCATGGCCGTCAGCGCAATGACCATACCTGCAGCCGTGGTAATCAGGGCCACCCAGATACCACCAGCCAGATCGGAAGGATTGACCGCATCACCGGCGGCCTGCATGGCCTGAAAAGCATCAATCATACCAAGCACCGTGCCAAGAAGCCCCAACAGAGGCGCAGCCGTCACGATCAGCTCGAGCAGGCGGAACCCGGTACGCGCTTGCCTGAGAAAGCCGCGCACAACGATCGTTGCACTTTCCTCGATCTGTTCGCGTGTCGCGCCTGCCTTTTTGCGCTTCTCGATGTGATAACGTAGATCCTGTGCCGCGCCGCTGCGATAGGAATGCGGCTGTAGCATCGCGATTTGCACGCCAGAAACCAGAGCGGTAGCGACCGTGAGAATGGAAAGGGCAGCCAGTGCGACAAGCGTCCATCCCCCCATATCGATCAGCAGTGACCAGAGATCAAACAAATGTTGCTTAAATGCCATTGGCTTCCTCTCCTTCGGAATCCCCAAGTGCGGGGATGGCGTGTCCTACCAACTCGATCGGAATAATGAAAGACTGTTTGCCAACCTCAACAGTCTGAATCCGGACCCCGTAAACTTCCTGCATACGTCGCGCCGTCATGACATTCTTGGGCGTGCCATCATCAAGCAGCACACCGTCATTCAGAATAAGAATCCGTTCGCACCATTGGCTGGCAAGCGAAAGATCATGCAATGAGACCAGAACCGTCTTGCCCTGCCCCACCAATTGCTTCAGAAGACGCATCAGGCCGATCTGATGGGCTGGGTCCAACCCGTTTACAGGTTCATCGGCAATAATCGCATTCGCCTCCTGCGCGACCAGACGCGCAATCAGAACCCGCGCCTGCTCGCCGCCGGACAGCTCGTCAAATGTGCGCTCTTGCAGGCCTTTAAGGCTCATAAGATCAAGGGCTCGGTCCACCGCCTCTTCATCGGCGGGTGATGCACGACCAAATCCCGATTGATGGGGCATGCGCCCCAGCATCACGACATCCCGCACAGCCAAAGACCAATGCACAACGCGCTCCTGAGGCAGAAAGGCAACCCGCCGCGCCAGTTCCATCGCGCTCATGTCATAGCTGGGTACCTCATCAATGAGAATTTGCCCGGAGAAATTGATGAGCCCCACCAGAGCCCGCATCAACGACGACTTGCCTGCCCCATTGGGCCCAATAAGGCCAATGAGCTCGGGCTTTTGGGAGGAAAAGGTCACATGTTTGACGGCTTGGCATTTGCCCAGCTTGATACCAACGCCAGTACATTCGATAGACATTAAACGGCCCTCCTTCTAATCTTGCGCAAGAGCCACAGGAAGAATGGCGCGCCGATAATAGCCGTTACAACACCAAGCTTGAGATCCTTGTCAGGCATAACCAGACGAATGAACAAATCCGACGCCAGCAGAAAGGCAGCCCCGCCAAGGGCGCTCACCGGCAACAACCGGCTCGGGCGGAACCCGACAAGAGGGCGCAAGAGATGCGGCACAATCAGACCAACGAATCCGATGGTTCCACTGACCGCAGTGGCCGCGCCAACCCCGACCGCCGTGCCCAAAATGGCCAAAGTGCGGGTTCGGCGCATATCAACGCCCAATGACCGCGCAACATCAGGCCCGAGGCTGAGAGCATCCAGCGCACGCGCCGTTGAGAACAGCATGATGCTGCCCACAATGATCAACGGAACCGACAACCAGACGTGAACCATACTGCGATCCGTCAGGGACCCCAGCATCCAGAAGACGATTTCCAGAGATGCAAAAGGATTGGAAGATAGGTTCAGAGCCAGCGATGTGAGCGCGCTGGCGAGTGAGGTGATGGCAACGCCCGACAGGATGAGCGTAAGCACATCGGCGCTTCTGCCTGCCAGCAACAAGAGCAACAGCACCCCGAACAATGCGCCCAACAAGGCCGCAATCGGCAGCGCATAGGCAAAGGTCGTTGTCAGCCCCGTATAGATTGCAATGACAGCCCCGAGCGAAGCGGAGGCAGACATGCCCATAACGCCGGGCTCGGCCAGCGGGTTGCGCAGCAGCCCCTGCAAAACGGCACCAGAAAGCCCCAGGATACCACCAATAGCCAATCCGAGAAGTGCGCGAGGCAAGCGGATCTGAAGCAGGATGATATGGTCAACCCGTGCAATATCATCACGCGCTCCGAAAAGACCTTTCAAAGGATTGATCCAAACCTGACCGACCGCCAATGAAAAGAGGAAAAGAACCACAACAAGGCACAACAACAGTGTGGTTAATATTGGAAATGAAGGGCGCCCCATCGGCTAATTTCCTCGTTCTCGTTGCACTATCTGCTTTTGCAAATCAGCCACGGCATCCACGGTAAAGGGCCCGCCACAAATCCAGTAGCGGGTATCAACGGTAACGCGCCGATCGGGGCCGAACCATTCATCAAGCGCAGGATGATGCAAAATCTGGGTCGCGCGCGCCGGGCCGCCGGTCCATTGAGACCAGGTCATGACATAATCCGGATTTTCGCGAATGAGCGCCTCAAGCGACAGTTTCACCGAACTTCCACGAAACCCAAGCTCTTCCCCCATATGACGCAAGCCTGCAGCCTTGATCATTTCATTGGCCAGAGTGCCAGCGCCGCCGGTGTAGCTACTCGGCTCATAGGAAGCGAGCACCTTATGCTCTTTGGGCGCGTTTTTCCTGAGGGCTGCAAGCTTGTTGTCGAAATCCTTCAGCATCCGGTTTGCGCGTGTCTCTTGCCCCAGCAGCGCACCGATCCGTGTAATATTCTTTCGGATGGCCTCAAAGCCGCTATCGGGCGCAAATTGCTCCACGCGCACACCCAAACTCTGCAGAAGATTGATTGTGTTTTTGGACGTATAGATGCCCGCCAAAACCAGATCCGGCTGCAACCGGATAATTTCCTCAGCCCGGGCATGGTTTATCTTATATCGCTTGGCTTGTTTGACCATGACGGATGTATTGGGATCAAAAGCCAGTTTCGACACCGAGATCAATTGCTGCGGATCGGCCACCATCATGGCAAGTTGATCGGTGCAAAGATTGATGGAAACCACCCGATTGGGACGCGCAAGGCCAGGTCCGGGCACCAATCCGCCAAATACAATCAGCGCAAAAATGAGCAGTGTCCGAACCATATAGTCTCTATCCCTCAAATGGGAAAAGGGTCACGCCATGTTGCGCGCCCCTTTGTTCAGTTAAAGCAAGATCAAAAGTCAGCCTTCAAACCAACATAGCCGGTGATGCCTGCGGTGTTGTAGCCATAGACTTCTTGATAGTCAGCATCAAGCAGGTTCTCGACGCGACCATAGATCTGGGCATGGTCGTTGATCTGGTAATCCGCTCCAACATTGACAACAGCATAGTCAGCAAGCGTTACGGGCGAAGAAACATACCAACCCGAAGGATTGACGGTCCAAACATTATCAGACATCTCTCCATTGAAAACGGCGTCTGCAAACAAATGCGCTTTACCATCAAGGAAGGACTTGGTGACCTGAACAGATCCTTGATGCTCAGGCGCGCGAATAATAGTGGCGCCCGATTCAACATCAAGATAGGTGTAGGATGCTTTGACATGCAGGCTATTGGTGACCGCGAAATCTGCAGCGACCTCAATGCCCTGCTTTTCGGTCTCGTCGCTTGAGTTACACAAGCTCGTAACAGCCCCAGCACCACAACTGACAATCGCATCTGTCAAGGTCTGGTTGAAATAGGTCACATCCACCGCGAAGCGATCATCAAACATCGATTGCTTGACGCCGAAATCCCAGCCGATGCTGCTCTCTGGTTTCAGATTAGGATTGCCAACAAAGGTGGAATAGCTGCCGAATTGATCATAGAAGCTCGGATTCTTGATGCCCTTGCCAACTGATGCATGCAAGCGTGTGTTGGTCTGATCGATCAAATAGGCAGCACTGGCGCTATAGGTGAAGGCGTCTTCGAAATCGTCGTTCACATCATAGCGAACAGAGCCGTTCAGAAACAGTTTGTCCCAATATTGCCCCTGATATTCGCCTATAAATCCGTATAGATTGCGGTCCTGTGTACCATTGTTCAACCAGCCATCTTCAAAGCTCTCATATTCCCATTCGGAGGCTCCGGTAATGCTGTGTTTCCCACCGGCAAAGCCCGGAGTGTCGAAGAAATAGGTGCCCTGATAGCCAAGATGGGTCCGCTCGGTTTTCGCAATATACAAACCACCGGAATTCTGCTTGCTTTCCACGTTGGTATATTCGGCCTTGACCTTCTGCACGAACTGACCATCCATCGTCGACAGGGTCAGACCACCACCGGTGTAGAATTCTCGTGACTTGCTATAAAGACCTGCCGCATCGGTCGCCTTGCCCGTTGCAGTATTCGTACCGTCTACGTCCGAGTTACGATCCGTATAACGCATGGATCCGCTAAAGCCCAGATTATCCGTCAGATCGACCTTCAAGCGTCCATTGAGGGTAAGGTTGCGATCCCCATCATCTTCGGAACCATCATCGGAGACGTTGAACCCATCCGTTCTTCTGAATGCGCCGGAAAAGGCATAGTCAAAACGCTCCTGACCGCCAGAAAGCCCAAGGTCAAAAAGAGCCGTACCATCGGTGCCAGTTTCCGTTTTGATAGAAGCGTGATTCCCGTCCCGCGTGCCAGACTTGGTGATGATGTGAACCACACCCGCAATCGCATCAGACCCGTAAAGGGCACTCTGCGGTCCACGCAGAACCTCGATGCGATCGATATCGGAAACCTGCAAACCGCCAAAGTCGAATGCCCCATTGGCATTCTCGGTTGCTTCGATATCGTCGATCAGAACCAGCACATGGTTCGTTTCCGATCCGCGGATGCGAATATTCGTCAACCCGCCATAAGAGCCGGTGCGGTTGACAGTCACCCCCGGAACGCTCCTCAAAGCATCGGCCACATATTTCGTCTGGCTCTGCTCAAGCTGTTTTCCGGTAACAACCGTATAGGCCCTACCGACTTTTTCCTCATCCACCGGGACGAGCCCCGCAGACACAACGACTTCATCAAGATTGAACTCTTCCGCATAGGCGCTTGTGCTCGCAAGCAACCCCAAGGCAATCAAGCTGGTAATACCCGCTTTTCCTGACATTGATAAACTCCCAACACTACCCACACGCCTGTATTGGCGCCTTGGGCATGTTATAATTCCTCTGTCGATCAATCCTTCATGTCAGCATAGGCAAGGGCCACCCACGAAGGATCAAGCAAGCAGATTTTGTTTTTGTGATGTCACCTCAACGGAAAAGGCCGCACCCAGACACACCCCGTATCAAAGGTCGGGTGACAGACAACGGCAGGTCTCCTGGCTATGCGGGTCTTCGCTGAATATTTCCCTTCCCAACGGGCAAAGCCTGTCAGTGGATCTTCAAATATCAGCTTACCGCTCACAGTTGCGGGGGCAGCCACGGTCTCGACAATTTTGCCTCACCGTGTTCTCTTTTCATCCGAATGGATCGTCGGAACCTTTGTCTCGCGGCGTAATATGTAAAAAAAGCGTTGCGGCGTCAACGCAAGGAAACCGCAAAAGGAAGGCTGCAATCGCTTTCGATATCTAACCATATGAATTCTCAAGATATATCATAGAACAGCCGCCCCAGCTGAAGCCATTTTCCGGTGCATAACCGGCAAGTCAATCACCACTAAATCCGTAGGCATTTATAACAAGTCATACACATAAGTAGAAAGCCAGAAGCCCCCCCGTCCGGCTTTCACTCATGCACAAAGCGCCATTCATGATCGAAACGCAAAAGGCGAAAACCAGCCAAGATACGAAATCGCTTGAACCTTTATTCTTTTTGCTGTACATAGCCAATTCTTGCCTGCGCGTGGACGATAGTCGCAATATCAGCGGAGCAAGGTTTCTTGTTAACAATCGTGATGATTGTTGCCGGGACGAACTCCTAGAAGTTCAGACCCCATAGGCAGCTTTTCTGCGCAAGCTTCCCCCTTTTACGAGACGAACGTCATTGCTCGCTGCATTTATGCGCGAACAAGCAATGGCATATGGACATATCTATTTGACAAACTTTAATGAACTCGGCCTCGCCGAGCCTCTTCTTCGCGCCCTCGAAGTCGAAGGTTACACCACCCCTACCCCAATTCAGAGTCAGGGCATTCCCGTTGCCATGGCTGGCAAAGACATTCTGGGCATTGCCCAGACCGGCACAGGCAAAACCGCCTCATTCGTGCTTCCCATTCTCGACCGGATGGCGCGCAACGACAGGCGTCCGAACCCGAAAGCGACCGAAGCTCTCATTCTTGCGCCGACACGCGAGCTTGTTGCCCAGATTGCAGACAACATCCGCAAATACAGCAAGCATATGCGCGTATCCGTCACCATCGTAGTTGGCGGCGTCAAGCCGGGTCCGCAGATCCGCAAGCTGGCCAGCGGCAGCCATATCATCGTTGCCACCCCGGGCCGTCTGCTCGATCACATGAACAATGGCTATATTTCGTTGAGCCAGACCAGCTGCGTTGTGCTGGATGAAGCAGACCACATGCTTGATCTGGGCTTCATTCCCGACATCCGCCGCATCATGAAGCAGATCCCCAAAAAGCGACAGACGTCACTCTTCTCCGCTACGATGCCGACGCAAATCAAGGCACTGGGGAGAGATTTTCAGAACAAGCCTGTCGAGGTTGCCGTAGCAACTGTTTCCCGTCCGATTGAACGCATTGCCCAGAGCGTCCATCTGCTTGATCACGCAGCCAAGCGTCAGGCCCTGACCAAGATCCTCTCCGAGAAGGATGTGGAACGGGCCATCGTCTTCACGCGCACCAAGCGCGGCGCAGACCGGGTCAGCCAGCAACTGCAAAAGGCAGGTCTTTCCGCGACAGCGATCCATGGCAATAAAAGTCAGGGACAGCGGGTGCGTGCATTGGCTAGTTTCAAATCCGGCGAGATCACCATCATGGTAGCGACGGACATCGCGGCACGCGGTATCGACATTGATGATGTTTCCCATGTTATCAATTTCGAGTTGCCTGAAGTGCCCGAATCCTACGTACACAGGATCGGCAGAACGGCCCGTGCCGGACGCAAGGGCATCGCTATCTCTCTTTGCGATCCATCAGAGGCCAAACTCCTAAGAGAAATCGAAAAGCTGATCGGCACCAAACTGCATACCGAAAAAAGTGACAGCTATTCGCCTCTCGAGGCTACGGTTTCAGATACGCCGCCCAAAAGTGCGAATAGAAACAAGAACGGCAACCGCAACAGACCTGCCGAGCAGGGCCACAAAGCAAAACCGCGTCGCAACACGCGCGCAGGCAAGCCCGGTGAGATCAAGGCCAATGAATCATGGACTCCTCTTGAAGGAGCCAGACAGGATGGAAAACCTGCATTTGGCAAAAAGAAGCCTCGCGGGAGCGCCAAGCCGGATGGTTACATGAGTCGGTCACGCAATGGCGCACCGAACAAGCAAAGAGGCAGCGGCCAAGGCAAAAAAACAGCTTCTCGGTCAGCAGCTTACGCGTAAATCTAATAGCAGAAATATAGAATAAGAAGATAGCAGCATTGGGTTGCTATTTTTTTATCCAAAGCTAGTCACAACAATTTTTCTTGAGGAAAAAATAGGAAAAGAGCTATATAACAGTAGGTTGGAACTTGGATTTCAAAAAAATAGACTAGATTTTTGACTCATTCAGCTTTATAAGAGGGTAGCTAATTGATTTCGTAATACTGTTCCTACCCGGCCAGCATTCGATGTTGATACTGCCGTGTCGCCGCATGTCGCGGGCGATGATACTACTTCAAGGAACAGAATTCCATGTCTACTGGTACCGTTAAATTTTTCAACACCACCAAAGGTTACGGCTTCATCGAGCCAGAAGAAGGCGGCAAAGACGCTTTCGTTCATATCTCTGCTGTTGAAAGATCCGGTCTTTCCACCCTGTCCGAAGGCCAGAAAGTTTCTTTCGAACTTGAAACCGGCCGCAATGGTAAAGAATCAGCTGTAAATCTGCAGTTGGTTGACTAATTCAGAGTTAAGGCCAGCATTGCACGATGCTGGCCTTAACTTTTTAGCGGGGGTAAACCGTGAACAGAAAAGACCGACTAGCAGCCGAAAAACTCTTTTCCATGGGCGATAAGTCGCAAGATAGTGAACTGAGCGACTATGAGCAGAAGACCAAAAAGGTCAGAGAGAAAAATGCTCGCCTCAAAGCGCAACGATTGGCGCAAACCACCAAAAAGCCATAAGCAAGCTTCATCTCAACGAGATATGATCAGCATTCTATGCTGATAGGCTCAGACAAAGAGCCTTGGTAAATCCAACTCAAAGGAGCGATTGCAAAGCATAAGCGCCTTCGCACGCTCTCATTTTCCTGGCCGCATCTTCGGCCCGCGCGCTCCCTCTTCTTCCCCGTCATATATGAGCTGCAGGCTACGCCATGTCCGATCCAACCGGATGCGCGACCTTATGGCCTTTTTCAAGCATGAATGATCCGTCTTTCTTGTTGCTCTCAACAAGACCACAGCACAGCAGCACTCTGGCTTCTTGCGCTTTTTAGCGTCCTGACGCCACATCCCGCCCCAATGGGGGATGCCTCTTAAATATCTTTTGGCCAAATTTCAAATATATCTACGCATCAAAAGAACATAAGGGAATCCCTACAACACTAAATTTTAATAATTGGAAATAATTATAGAATATATACCTCCATTCTTCATAAGAACAGGAACCAATAATGACCAAAACAGTCCTAGTTACTGGCGGCGCTGGATATATAGGAAGTACAATCGCGCATATTTTGGTCACATCCGGTTTTAAAGTTGCAATAATTGACAGCCTGGACAAAGGTTCTATTAAAAACACACCGACTGACGCCCATTTTTACGACGCGAGAATATCCAACAAAGACATATACACGCGGATAAAGAGGGAAATCGGAAAAATCGATATCACAATTCATTGCGCATCCTATATTTCCGTCCCCGAATCCGAACTAGACCCCGCCAAATACATCACCAACAATGTTTCCGAATTTATCGAGTTGCTTGAAAATCTTACCATCACCGACTGTGAACGCCTGATTTTTAGCTCCAGCGCTTCCATATATGGCAGCCAACAGGGCGCTATCAGCGAAACAAGCTCTATAGCCCCGCAATCGACCTACGCCGAAACCAAATGGCTATGCGAGCAAATAAGCAGTCTCGCCGCAGAGCATAGGGCTCTACGCACCATCAATCTTCGCTATTTCAATCCGATAGGAACCCATCCAGACGGCCTATGCGGCCCGGGAGATATGCACAGTGGATCCCTCCTAAACGAGCTGACCAAGGCGGTTCTGACCTCAGCACCATTCCGATTGACCGGCACGGATTATAACACGCGGGATGGTTCAGGCATCAGGGACTATGTGGACGTGACCGACTTGGCCCTAGCCCATGCGAAGGCATGCATCCTGTTTGACAAGATTGTGAATGGAAGCACAAACGCCGGAGCGGACCATCGCTCGCGCGCCATTAATTTGGGATCGGGTCAGGGAGTGACGGTCAGGGAACTAATCGCCACGCTAGAGAGTGCGCTCGGCAAAAAGCTTCGAATTGAAGAGGCACCGCGACGCCCGGGAGACGTCGCGGGAAGCTATGCAGACACATCTTTGGCAAGAAACCTGCTGCAATGGCAAGCATCGACACCGCTTGAAACAAGCATTCTGCGTCATATAGACTGGTGGCAGCGGCACTGGCACACTCAACCAGCACCGGCATCATTCAGCCTTGCGTCATCGCGTCAAGATTTTGCTTCACTGTCGCACCTGCCTTGAAGGTGGCACTGCCAGACACGATGATATCAGCCCCCATCTCACGCGCGATCGAGTAGGTAGCGGCATTGATGCCACCATCGATAGCGATCAGAGGCTCGACGCCCTGTTCCTTGGCCATGGCCTTCAGCTCGGTCACTTTGTCGGCAATCACCTGATCGGGCGCACCACCCGGCCAGCCCGGATCAACCGCGATGAGCGTGACCATTTCCAGCGAGCGCAGCAGGGGCTTGAGGATGGAGACAGGAGTGCCCGGATTAAGCGCGACGGATCGCACCACCTTGCGCCCGCTTTCACAGCCTGCAACGGCAACATCAAGAGCGACAAGCGCACGATGCAGATGGGTCATCCCCTCAGCATGCACATGAACGATATCGGCACCGGCCGCCAGATGTCCGGGAATCTGGGCCAAGGGGTCAGCCACCATCAGATGCACATCCTTGAGCATCTTTGTTTTGCTAGCCTTGACCAGTCCCGGACCTGCGGTCATCTGCGGGCAGAAAACACCATCCATGATGTCAAAATGCAGGAGCGATACGCCAGCGTCTTCCAGCTCAGTGATGGCGGCACCATAGGCCATAGGGTCGGCGGCCATGAGGCCCACACTGATATGCGGCCCTCCCGTTCGCAGCCACCGGACGAGGGTCTCGCGGGAAGCGAGATCCTGTTGCGAAAGATCTGGCATCTATCTCTCCTGAATAGTCTCTTGAATCTTTGAAGAATGCAAACCGAGAGGCCTTAGCGAGGCAGCCAAACGCCGGTCAGTACCTTGTGTGTGCGCGGGCCGGTCATGATGTCTTCCAGCTCGGCTTTCACCTTGAGATAATGCGGGGTCTGCTTGTGAGCTTTGACCGCTTCTTCATCTTCATAGGCTTCATAAATGGTGAACTTGGTCTCATCTTCAGGATCGCGCAGTACATCAAAGCGAATGCACCCCGGCTCCTTGATAGAGCCCAGATGGTTAGGATGGAAGACGCGCAAGAAGTCATCAACGCGATCGGGTTTAACCTGAATTTCTACGAGCGTTACATGCATGAATCTGTCCTCACAGGGTAAAAATGGGAAGAAAGAGGGCAAAGGGAAACCAAAGGGGCGTACCCCTTTGGCTTTTACTTTTCAACCTTCGGATCTATAGAACCAAATTAGAAGTCGAAGTTGTCGATATTTTCTTTCGTGAAGACCTGACGCTCTGGCAGGATGATGATGCCATTGCCTTCTGCTTCATAGTCATAACCCTGAACACTGTTCGGGCTGACTTCAACGGTACCCATGCCAGGAACTTCAAGCTTGTCGCCAACATTCATCGGGCCATCCTGAACCAGTTTGTTGGCTGCATAGATGGTCAGAGCACCCTGTTTTGTTACATCCCACAGGCCGAACTGTTTAACAGTATCGCGTTTGACATAAGGACGCATAACATTCGGGGTGGAGAAGCCAACAATGGTGACATCGCCAGCGCGTTTCAGGTTTTCAGCCGCCTGAGCAGCGGCAGGCAGTGCGTTCGCATCCGGGCAGAGCATAACGTCCAGATCAGGGTATGCTTGCAGAATGCCTTCAGCAGTCTGCAGGGATTTCTGGGCATCGTTATAACCATACTGGGTGGTTACGATTTCCCAACCAGGATGCTGCTCGGCCAGCGCTTGCTTGGCAACCTTCACCCAGGCATTCTGGTCGGTTACAGTCGGGCTTGAATAGAAGAAGGCAACCTTGGCCTTTTCTTTGGTGACCTGATCGGCAGCCATTTTCACCAGCAGGTGACCGAGCTGATCAGGCGTGCCCTGGTTGATGTAGATGCTGCGGCATTCTGGGTTGGTGTCAGAATCCCATGTCAGCACTTTAACGCCGCGTTTCATAGCGCGCTTCAAAGCGGGGCAAAGCCCGTCTGGAGAGGTCGCGCCGATTGCGATGGCATCATAGCCCTGGTTCACAAAGGTATTGATATACTGAACCTGACCGGAAACGGATGGCTCGGTCGGACCGTCATAAGTAACGGTAATACCGAGATCCTTACCAGCAGCAACAGCGCCCTGACCACCAGAGTTGAAGAAGCCAACGCCAACCATTTTCGGAATGAAGGCGATTTTGGTATCTGCAGCCATGGATGGTGTCATCATGCAGGTTGCGGCAACGCCAAAAGCCAATGCTGCGGAAATTTTTCCTAGATTTTTCATATTTCTACTCCCAAGTTAATCCTTGTTCCGTCAGCGGAGATAATGAGAGACCTCCGCCAACAACCTCCCGAGGAATGCACTGGATCAGGCTTTTTGCTTGCCAGTGCTGTTAAGAACACGCCACAGTTGGAAATGAGCGCGTCCAATTTCGCTCAGGCTGCGCATCGCAACGACAACCACCAGCAGAGCTCCGGAAAGAGCGCTTGCGATGTGGCTGGAAACGCCGATGATTTGCAGACCTGTTTGAAAATACCCAACCACAAGCACAGCCAAGGCCGTGCCCAGGATGGTGCCAGAACCGCCATAGATACTCGTTCCGCCCAGAACGACAGCGGTGATGGCCGGCATCAGAGCATCCGAACCAAAGTCCGAACGGGCCGAGCCGAAATAGGATGCCAGAACCAGACCTGAAAGCGCGGCCATCATACCGGTCAGGGCGTAGGCGATCGTCAGCGTGCGGAATTGCGGAATGCCGGCATAGCGCGTTGCACGCGGGTTCTGACCAATCAGATAGATGTAGCGACCAAAGCGGGTCCGATGCAGCAGCACCATAAAGACAGCCGTTGCCACGATGAAGATAACCAGCGGGAACGGCATCCCCAAAACTTCCAGATTGGCCAGCTCGACAAAGCTGTCGTCAAAACCGGAAATGCCTTCATACCCGGATGCACCGCCCAAACCGGAGAGCACGAGCGAGGCACCGGAAAACAGGAAGCTGGAGCCAAGCGTGATGACCAACGGGTTGACCTGGGCAATCTGGATGGCCACTGAGTTGATGATACCAGTGATGGCACCAGCGCCCACCGCACAGAAGCAGGCAACCCAGATATTGACGCCAGCAACCCAGAGCAGCCCCAGCGTGATGGCCGAAAGCCCCATGACCGCACCGATGGAAAGATCGATACCACCGGTGATGATAACCAATGTCAGCGCCAGGGCCACGATGCCGACATGAATGAAGTCACTGGTTGAATAGAGCAGCGTACTGACATTCAGGAAAGCTGGATTGATCGCACCAAAGAACAGGATCTCCACGACCAGAATCAGTGCCAGAACAGCTTCCCAACGTTTAAACAAGCCTAAGGATTTCATGCTCTTGACTCCTTGGAATGGGCAGCAACCGCCGTTTCGTCAGTGCCGGTAACCCGGGCTCCGGAAACGGGTGCATCTTTTACCGCTTGAGCGGAAGAACCATTGATGGACGCTTCGTCCGGTTCCAGGAATTTGCGATATTTCTGATAGCGCAGAGACTGCGCCATGGCTTCGCGGATGCGTCCATCACCGATGAGCACGATCAGCAGGATTGCTCCAGCAATCATGTCGTTCCAGTAGGCATCAAAGCGCAGCATGACCAGAACAGAGTCGATCGCTGTCATGAAGAAAGCACCAAGCGCCGCGCCGATCACCGTGCCGGTTCCGCCCAACAGACTGACACCACCAAGAACACCAGAAGCAATGGCGCGCATTTCCATGCCGTTGCCTGCCGTGTTCGGAATGAAGCCGATCTGGGCTGCGAAGATGATGCCGGCCAGCGCCGAAAGGATGCCGTTGATCGCATAAGCTGTCAGCTGAACGGTGTTGACACGGATCCCCAGAAGGCGAGCGCCTTCCCGGTTGTCACCAACCGCGAAAATGGCATGTCCGAAAGCTGTGTAGCGCAAGAACACATGTGCTGCGGCCAAAAGAACCAGAACCAGCCATGCGAAGGGAGACAAACCAAGGAACCATGCGTGAGACAATCCCTTGAAGGCTTCCGGCAGCCCTTCGATCCAGCTACCACCTGTGGTCAAATGCACGCAGCCGCGGAAAAAGCCCAACGTACCCAGTGTGGCAACAATGGCTGGCACTCTGAGGATGGCCACCATAAAGCCGTTAAACAGGCCACAAATAAGCCCGACAAACAGAGCAATGCCGATAGAGGGAACGATGCCGAGTCCGTCATTCATGCAGACGCCTGCGATAGCCGCAGACAACCCCATGATGGAGCCGACCGAAACGTCCAGCCCGCGCGTCGCCATCACCATGGTTGCGCCAATCGCCAGCACGAACAATGTGAGCGAGTTGCTGTAGATCGACAGCAGCGTCTCGATTTTGAGATAGGACGGATCGGAAATGGCGAGGACGGCCAGAAGCATCACGATAATGATCGCAACCGAAGCCTCGCGGTTATTTTGCAGAAAACGTATCATCAGGATGCTTTCGCCTCCTCTGCACTCACACCAAAGGACATTTGTGCAATGGCATCGACTGTAATCTCATCGCCTTTGAGTTCGCCCGTCGGATAACCATGCGCCATGGTCAACACACGGTGGCTCAGACGCTGGATTTCGTCATGGTCCGAAGAGATCATCAAAATGGCGACGCCGCTGTTGGCCAGTTCGTCAATGATGCTGTAAATATCAGCGCGAACAGCCACGTCCACGCCGCGGGTCGGTTCATCAAGAATAAGAACGCGCGGCTTGGCGGCGAGGCATTTTGCCAGCAGAATCTTTTGCTGATTGCCGCCAGAAAGCGTGCGCACCGCTTGAGAAGATGTCGCACAGACAATACCGAGTTCTTTCACATATTGCTGAAACCGCTCTTCTTCCTGTTTCAGCGGCAGCCAGGCTGACTCACGATGCAAAACAAGCGAAGATGCATTCCAGCTTAAGGGCGCATCGACAAACAGGCCGCTGGTCTGGCGATCTTCAGGCAGATAGACAAGCCCGAGATCAAGGCTGGCCTGAGGATCGGTATGCGTTGCATCCTGCCCTCCGATCAGCACTTTGCCGCGCGCAACCTTGCGGATGCCATAGATGGTCTCAGCCATCTCCGTGCGCCCCGAGCCGACGACACCGGCCAAGCCGAGAATTTCGCCTTCGTGCAGAGTGAAGCTCAGATTGGCAAAGCCCTCCCCGCACAGATTGTCCACCTCGAGCACAACCTTGCCATGATGGGCCTGTTCAAGCCGCTCACCCAGAACATTCTCGCTGCCACCCTCGACCTTCGTCATGGCCCGCACGATTTCAGCATCGGTGTAGGACTTGGGAGGCCCGGCCATAACAACACGGCCATCGCGCAAGATACTGACGATATCCGCAATTTCGCGAATTTCATTCAGTTTGTGACTGATAAAGAAGATCCCTACCCCTTGCGCAGCCAGAGCACGCATTCGATCAAACAGCAGCTTCACTTCACGGGGGGTCAGTGCAGATGTCGGTTCGTCAAGAATGAGAATTTGTGCGTCGCGGATCAAACCGCGCAGAATTTCGACCATTTGCTGGTCTGCAACTTCCAACTGGCCTGCCGGGGATTGCAGATCCATATTGGTGCCAATCTCCTTGGCCAATGCCACAAGGCGCGTGTGCAGGGCAACACGATTGCCTTTCATGTTCATGAGAACATTTTCTTCGATGCTGAGATTGGGAAAAAGCAAAGGCTCCTGGGGAACCATGTGGATGCCCATTTGGCGCGCCAAAACCGGAGTCAGTTTGTTGGCTCGTTCACCATTGATGTAAAGGTCACCCTGGTCAACGCCATGCAAACCGGCAATGATGCGCATGAGCGTGGATTTCCCCGCCCCATTGCCTCCCAGAAGGGCATGAATTTGGCCGGACTCAAGAACGAGATCAACACCTTTAAGAACGGTTACATTCCCAAAAAACTTCCAGATGCTATCTGCTTTAATGAGCTGTTTTCGTTGGCCAGACGGCTTAGGATCCGTCATAACTGAAGCGCTCCTCAATCACTCTATTTTGTACGGCTTGCTGCCGCTTCCTCCCTCTGCGGCCTCGTCCCGGAGGCCGCAGAGTCAAGTGCGTTTTTACGCATGCAGATCAGGCGGATGCCTTTTCTGCCTTATAGAGTTCGAAGGCCTTTTCTGGCTTTTCACCATCATGAACGATGGCACGAATTGCCTTGATCATGCCCACAGGACTATCGGACTGGAAGATATTTCGTCCCATATCCACACCATGAGCGCCCTGATCGATAGCCTTGTAAGCCATGGTCAGTGCATCCATTTCAGGCAGTTTCTTGCCGCCAGCAATCACGATCGGAACCGGGCAACCGGCAACGACTTTTTCAAAGCCTTCTTCGATGAAGTAGGATTTGACGATATGGGCACCGAGCTCGGCACAGATCCGCGTAGCAAGGGAGAAGTAACGCTGATCACGAGCCATATCTTTACCAACGCCGGTAACTGCCATTGTCGGAATGCCGTAGCGGTTGCCGGTATCGATCAGCTTGACCAGGTTGGCCAGAGACTGATGCTCATATTCTGCACCGATATAAACGTTGGTGGTGATTGCGGAAGAGTTGAGGCGAATTGCATCCTCAATATCAACGGCAACCAGCTCGTTGGAAAGCTCTGTCAAAACGCTCATGCCGCCTGAGCAGCGCAGCACGACAGGCTTGCGAATATCAGCAGGCATGGTAGCGCGCAGGCCACCACGGGTGCACATCAGCACGTCTGTATATTCAGCAAGCGGACGGATCGTCAGATCAAGACGTTCCAGACCGGTAGCCGGTCCCTGAAAATAGCCATGGTCAAAAGCCAGCATGACCGTATTGCCGCTCTTTTTCTGGAAGATGCGGGCCAAACGATCCTGCATACCCCAGTCAAGTGCATTAGACCCTCTTACAGGAAATGCTTTGGTTTCCACTGGAACATCAACGCAGAAGTCCTTGCCTTCTTTAATGTCATCGATATCAGCCATGAAATTCCTCCGTGTTAAAGTTCGACATGGTGATGCTTGGTGGCATCATCTCAATGTGTCCCAAAGGCGTTCACATGAACAGAACACCATCAAATTCTCATAAAAGCTACGCGCAGATGTCGGGCCCTGTCAACCCAAATCAAGCGTCATATGTTCCATCAGTGGACATTTGATCACTCATCACCATACCACTTATTGCGTACGACTTTGGTTATCTGAATGAATTTAATGCACATTTCCTGAAATTTGGCATCATTCTAAATAAAAGAAAATTTTTATGCGCAAAGAAAAGGTTGATCACAATGAAGTTATGTGATCATATGAACGCATCATTCACCCTTTCATCAGACATGTGATCACAATGAGCGACGACAGCAAATTTGAACATCATGATGCCGAACTCCTGAGCCGCGTGGCATGGTATTATTATCATGACGGCATGACCCAGAGCGAAATCGGAGCCATCCTCAATTTGTCGCGCATCAAGATTTCCAGAATGCTGGAAAAAGGCCGCAAAATGGGATTGATTCATATCCATATCAATTCCAGCTATGGCGGCTGCTTTGAACTCGAAGGTCGTCTACAGCAATTATTCGGATTGCAAGAAGCACGAGTAATTCCTGCAGATGACGGCGAGCATTCAACCGAGCGCATCGCAGAAGCGGCCAGTCAGTATCTCATGGGCAAACTGAAAAATGCGGATCTCCTCGCCGTGGGTTGGGGAGCGACCGTTATGGGTGCCCTGCAAAGACTGGCGCAAACCCTTTCACACCGAGACATTTCGCTGGTCAGCCTTACCGGTGGTGTCGCCGCCTATATAGAAGGTGTCGCGACCGGCCGCACGGCCCAGAATGTCCATCTCATTCCGGCTCCCTTGATGGTTTCCAGTCTGGAACTGGCCCACAGCCTCAAGGTCGAGCGCCATGTCGTTGATGTAATGGACATGGCCAGAACAGCCAATTATGCGCTTGTCGGCGTCGGTTCCGTCGCCAATCAGGCCACATTGATCACCTCCGGTTACGCAACCGGATCCCAGTTTGAGGCCTTCCGGCGCCAGGGTGCTGTGGGAGACCTTATCGCAATTTTCTATGACAAAGATGGCAATGTTCTCGATTTGCCTTTTCACGACAACCTTATCGGTCTGGATCTTCAGGCTTTGCGGGAAATTCCCAATGTTGTCGCGGCAGCCTGCGGGCAAACAAAGGTCGAGGCCATTAGAGCTGCTGCCCGCGGTAAGCACTTTAACGTGCTCATTACCGATGAGCCTACAGCTCTCGCCATAATTGAGGGAGAGAGTCATGACACAGAAAGAGGGATACGTTCTGGCGATTGATGCCGGAACTGGTAGTGGTCGAGCGGTCATTTTTGACAGCTCAGGCCATCAGATCGCGGTTGGGCAGGAGGAATGGACCCATCTGAGCGATCCGAAATATCCCGGCTCCATGGAGTTCGACTGCAAAGCCAACTGGAAATTGTTGAGCAAATGCGTCCGTGAAGCTTTGACAAATGCCGGTCTGAAAGGATCGGATATCCGCGCCGTTAGCGCCACCAGCATGCGCGAAGCCATCGTTACCTATGATAAGGATGGCGAAGAGCTCTGGGCCTGCGCCAACGTGGATTCCCGCGCCTCGGCAGAAGTGCATGAACTGCAGGCTAAAAGCCCGGAACTGGAACGCTATGCCTATGCCATTAGCGGACAGAGCTTCGCGCTTGGGGCCATTCCACGCCTGAAATGGCTGGAAAAGCACCTGCCCGACGTCTATGCCAATATGGCAACCATGTCCATGTTGTCAGACTGGATCTTGGCGCGCTTGTCCGGCGTTATCTCGTCCGATCCGTCCAATGCCGGCACAACAGGCATATTCTCTCTGGAAACCCGCACATGGGATCTGGAAATCGCCCGCCGCGCCGGTATCCGCGATGACATTTTCCCACCGGTCGTCGAAACCGGCACTCCCATTGGTAAAGTAACAGCCAAGGCTGCCGAAGAAACCGGCCTTGCCGAAGGCACCATCGTTGTCATGGGCGGCGGCGACGTTCAGATGGGCGCTCTGGGCCTTGGCGTGTCCCGCCCCGGCCATGCAGCCGTGCTGGGCGGCACCTTCTGGCAGGAAGTCGTCAATATCCCCGAACCGATCGCCGATCCGGACATGCGCATCCGCATCAACCCACATGTTGTGCCCGGCGTCAGTCAGGCAGAAGGCATTGCTTTCATGGTGGGTATGACCACGCGTTGGTTCCGCGATGCTTTCTGTCAGGAAGAAATGCGCATCGCCAAGGAACGGGGCACAGATGCCTATGCACTACTGGAAGAAGCCTCCGCCAAAGTACCGGTTGGTGCCAATGGTATCATTCCCATCTTCAGCGATGTGATGAATCTGGGCGCCTGGTATCATGCCGCGCCATCCCTGCTCAACCTGTCGCTTGACGCCAGCAAATGCGGCAAGCCCGAAATTTTCCGCGCGATTCAGGAAAACGCGGCCATCGTGGCCTCTGAAAACCTCAATCTCGCAGCCAACCTGGCAGGCGTGCAGCTGGATGAGCTGGTTTTTGCCGGCGGCGCCTCAAAGGGCAAGCTGTGGGGCCAGATCCTCTCAGATGCAGTCGGCCTTCCAGTCAAGGTGCCTGAAGTCACCGAAGCCACGGCCTTTGCAGGCGGGTTGGCAGCATGGGTGGGCCTTGGTGTCTATGGCTCATTGCCGGAAGCAGCCGACGCCACCGTGCGCTGGGCTCGCCGCATTGAACCGGACACCGAGAAACATTCCCTCTATTCCGAATTGGCAGACCGCTGGCGTCAGGCTTATGCCCCTCAGCGCGCACTGGTTCAAAACAATGTGACCCAGTCGATGTGGAAGGCACCGGGACTTTAACCGCCCTTTTCAGGATCAACAGCCCGGGGGCTTCTGATCTCATGATCCCAATAAGGCATGACGGAAGCCAATACGCACCGTCATGTCCATTCAAACGGCCCATTCGTTACGTGGCCAAATAAAAACACGAACGCATTCCCTGACGAGAGACCATCCAATGGGTCAGGAGGAATGCCAAAGAAAGAGGCTACGTTTTCTATTCGAAATAGGCGTAGGCGGAACCATGTTCAAAACAAAAGAAGGCGATCATTCATACCGTTTCGAAGACCACGGGCCTAAATATCTTCAGCGCGGTCCAAGATCCGACATCGGCGTTGTCACCCTGCAGCCCGGCCAGCATTTCGCGACCCACAAGCATTGCGTGATCGAAGAGAATTTCCTCACGATCGAAGGTGAAGTGCATATGTATGTGAATGGCGAACTGCACAAGCTCGGCGTCGGGGATTTTCTCCGCTGCG
The DNA here is from genome assembly GCF_963676485.1 of uncultured Cohaesibacter sp. Classification (NCBI taxonomy): domain Bacteria; kingdom Pseudomonadati; phylum Pseudomonadota; class Alphaproteobacteria; order Hyphomicrobiales; family Cohaesibacteraceae; genus Cohaesibacter; species uncultured Cohaesibacter sp. The sequence continues at coordinate 3,774,392 of NZ_OY781114.1, read as the reverse complement.
ATCCAGGCGAAGCGCACTATGTGATCAACAAGGGCGAAACACCTTGGAAAGCTGTCTTTATCAAAGCTCCATACAACCCCAAAGATGGCACCCCAATCGAATGGGAACCCGGCGACGACCCATCTGTATTCGCGTCAGCCTGATCAATACCAGACGCGTATCGCGCATATTGCTTACACAATTGTAACTTTAGAATCCTCCCAGAAAGAGAGTACCCTTCATCCAGATTTATCAGATGAGGGGTGCCCTCTTTTTTATTACCCCCGTCCGGGCCAGAAACAAGACATAAGGCTCATAGCCCAAGCCCCTCCCACAGCAAGAGACCTGCCTGCAAGAAGGCCCACCCAATCTTGCCTCTTTCCAAGAAAGGAAGATCTGTCATGAAAGGTGTTCTTTCCATTCAGTCCCACGTGACCTATGGCCACGCAGGCAATAGTGCCGCAGTCTTTCCGATGCAACGCATGGGCCTTGAAGTGTGGCCGATCCACACAGTCCATTTTTCCAACCATACCCAGTATAATCAGGGCTGGACCGGCAAGGTGGTTTCCGCAGATGCCATTGCAGAGGTGTTTGAAGGGCTGGAGAAGATCGGGGTCGTTGAGAATATTCAGGCGATTGTCACCGGCTATCTGGGCGACGCATCCCATTGCGACGTGATCGCCAACATCATCAAGAAGGTCAAGGCTGCCAATCCCGATTGCCTTTATCTGTGTGATCCCGTGATGGGCGACCCGGAAAAGGGCTGCATCGTCAGCGATGGCGTCGCCGAAAGCCTCGTCGGCACCCTGATGCCCATGGCGGATGTTCTGGTGCCCAACCAGTTCGAATTGACCCGCTTTACCGGTCAGGACATCCATAGCGTGGAAGATGCGATTGCGGCCTGTTCAAAAGCGCGGGCTCTTGGCCCTGACCTTGTGCTTGCCAAACATTTGCATGGCGTAAAAGGCAACCTCTTCTCCATGCTCCTGGCATCCAGCGAAGGGACCTATCTGGCCCAGCGCCCTCACCTGACCTTCCCGAGGGAACCGGTGGGGGTTGGCGACATGATTTCGGCCACCTTCCTTGCCGGATTGATCAACGGCCTTGCAGCACCACAGGCGCTGGAGCATTGCAACAATGCTGTTTATGGAATTCTGGAAGAAACCGCAGCCTCCAACCAATGGGAACTCCAGCTCATTGCAGGCCAGAAGCAGTTTGAAACCCCGTCAAACAACTTCAAGATCGACCAGCTCTAAACACTGGTCCGGTTTTCCGGTGTCTTAAAAGCAAGAAACGCCCGGTTCAGTCCATGAACCGGGCTTTTTCATATGAGCAGATCAAGCTTTCAGGGATCAAACAGAAAGCCTTTACAAGACACGTTTAGTCAATAAGCCTTGGCCCCTAAATCTCAGCATTCTCTTGGAAAAAGCAACGAACCACCTCGCCCACCACCGAGAAGTCGCAGCGAGGATTCAGAGCTGTTTCCGCCTTGGATATGAAAAAGGGGCCCTAAACTAAGGCCCCCCTTCTGATTATTTAGTCAAAGACGCTTACGTTGCCGATGGCATCGACCCCTTGCTACTTTTCCATCTACCGAGCAAGTAGCGAATAAAGGGCAAGCACAATGTGAGAATGGCAGCAAGCAACAACACAACCGTGATCGGTCGCGTGTAGATGAAATCAAAGCTACCACCAGACAAAGACAACGCCCTGCGGAAGTTCGCTTCAGCCATTGGCCCCATGATAAGTGCCAAGACAACCGGAGACGCTGGGAAGTCCCACTTCTGCATAAAGTAGCCAACGACACCTGCAACCAGCATGATACCTACATCAAACAGCGAGTTGTTGAGAGCGTAGGTGCCGACAATGCAGAGAACCAAGATGGCGGGCGTCAGAATCGCATTGGGCACTTTCAGCACTTTGGAGATCACCCGCAAAGACAACAGGCCGAAAATCAGCATACAGATATAGCAGAAGATCATGCCAATAAAGAGCGTGAAGACCATGTCTGAATGCTGCTGGAACAACAATGGTCCCGGCTGCAAGCCCTGCAGGGTCAGAGCGCCAAGCATGATGGCGGTCACAGCATCTCCGGGGATACCCAACGTCAACATGGTTAGCAGGGCGCCGCCAGTGCAACCGTTCGCTCCAGACTCGCAGGCAGCAACGCCTGCAAGTTCACCTTTGCCAAAATTCTCCGGCGTTTTGCTGAAACGCTTCGCTTCACTGTAGGCAACAAAAGCGGCAACATCAGCGCCAGCACCGGGGATCATACCCATCAATACGCCCAATACTGTCGAGCGACCAATGGTTGGAAGGATCTTGCGAAACTGCACCCAAGGAGGCAACAAACGCCCCAGTGTCGAGGCTGCAGTTTCACGAAACTCGGGATTCTCCATGGACTTGAAAGCTTCTGCAGCAGCGAAAAGGCCGATCATCACAGCGATGAAAGGAACTTCATATAATTCGCTGAAGCCGAAGGTGAAGCGAGGAAAACCACCCATAGGATCAAGACCAACCATAGCAAGTAGCAATCCCATAAAGCCGGCAATTAGCCCTTTGATAGGATTATTACCTGCAATAGAGGAAATGATGGATAGTCCGAAACAAGCCAGTGCAAAGCTTTCAGATGCGGAAAATTTAAGGGCAAAGCTGGCTAGAATTGGTGCCATGAATATCAGCACCAGAATACTACCCGTTCCTCCAAGGAAGGAAGACATGGTCGCGGTACCAAGGGCAATAGAAGCCTTCCCCTGTTTGGTGAGTTCATAGCCATCAAGCGCCGTGGCTGCTGCTGCTGGTGTACCCGGAATTTTTAGCAGAATGGCAGTCACCGAACCGGCATAAACACCGCCAAAGAACACGCCACAAATCATAAGCAGCCCCGAAATCGGGTCCATACCGAATGTGAATGGCAGGAGGATGGCCACCCCCATCGTTGCAGTCAAGCCGGGCATGGCACCAATAAAGATGCCGAGCAAAACGCCCAGCACGGCAAAAAGCAGAGCAATAGGATCAGTCGCCAGATTGGTAACGCCCTGCAAAAGCATGGAATAGTCGAGCAATTTGAAAGTCTCCTTCTGCCGTGCGCTACATGTCAAACAGGGTTATTTCGGGAAGCGGAACACTGAGCCCGTAGGAAAAAATCAGATAGATGGATGCGGACAACAGAACCGCGAAAATACCGTTCCAGAGATACTGGCGGCGCCCCATCAGCCTCATGAGGCCAAACAGATAGAAAATCGAGCAGATCTCAAAGCCCAGATATCCCATGGCATAGATGCAGAGGATGGTAGCAGCAACACCAATCGCAACACGCCGATAACTTGGCTTGCTTGTTTGGTCTGCGTCGTTCGAACCTTCTTCAATCAGCGGCGATTTCAGCGTAAGGACAAATTGAATCGCACAAAGCACGATAAGGCAGAAGGCAAAGATATTGGGAAAGCGGGCCGGGCCGATATCAGTCGGAAGGGGGGTCTTGGGAAAGCTGAAAGTCAGAAAGACAGAACAGATAGCGATAATGATGACCAAAGCGAGAAAGCAAAGCGTTCCGATCTGATCTCCTTTGGCCAAGGCAGAGCCTTCGTTCTGACTAGTTGCTGAAGCGCTCATAGTAAGATCTCCAATGCGTCCGGCGGCAAACGCGAAAGTATGCCACCGGAACAGATTAAATCAGGAGCGAGCCCCTATTTTGCCAAACCAAGGTCCGTCATGAGTTGTTTGTAATAAACATCGTCATGAGCAATCTTTTTCTGGAATGCGTCACCGTCCAGATAGAAGAAGTTAAGGTTCATCTTGGCCAGTTGTTCCTGGAATGCAGGATCGTCTGCAGCCTGTTTGGTGGCTTCGCTGATAACCTTCATAGCGTCTTCCGGAACTTTGTTCGGAACAACGATGCCGCGCCATGTGCCGATGGAAAGGTCAATACCGCCTTCCTTCAGAGTAGGAACATCAGGGAAAGCCTTCACGCGTTCGTCAGCCATAACACCCAACATCTTGAGGGTGCCTGCTTTCACGAAGTTGGAAACCTCAGCCGGGCTAACAGAAACAGCTTCAATATGGCCACCCAGAAGAGACGTTACGGCTGGGTTTGCGCCTTCAAATGGAACGTTGTTGAATTTAACACCGGCTTCCTTGGAAAGAGCTTCTGCCGCGAGGTGCCAAATAGCTCCGGTCCCCGAGTTGCCAACACGAACTTCACCCGGATGTTCTTTTGCGTAAGCCAGGAATTCTTCAACGGTGTTCCAAGGTGCATCAGCGCGAACGGTGATTGCACTCGGGTCTGCGTTGAGCTGAGCAACAGCCTTGAATTCGTCTGCTTTGAAGCTGGCAAGCCCCATATGTGGCAACATGGTGATCTCAGCAGTCCCCATGCCGATTGTGTATCCATTCGGACGGGCCTTGGCAATTGCGGTGAGGCCAACTGCGCCACCGCCACCGGTGCGGTTCACGACGCCGATTGACTTTGCCAGATGTTTGTTGGCAGCGTCAGCAAAGGCGCGGGCAACCAGATCAGTGCCACCACCAGCAGAATATGGAACGATCAGCTCGATGCCTTTCTTTGGAAAGCTTGCAGCATGAGCCTGAACTCCAGCCAATCCCATTGCTGCAGCCATCAATGTGCCAAGCATGAGTGTGCGACGATTCATATTATTACCCTCCCGAGTTAACTCGAAATATTTACTGTCATGGTTCTAAGCCTCGCGATCATTCGCGAAGCATAAATCGGATCCTCGTTACAGAACCTTCCGTTCATTTCTGATAGCTGCAACGAAGCTTTGTGCCCGCTCAGCAAGTCCGGTCACATCCAGACCCGGCTTGTAAAGCGCGCTTCCCAGTCCGAAACCTGCGGCACCGGACGCGAGAAATTCATGCATGTTGTCCGGGCGGATCCCGCCAACAGGCAACAATTTTGTTTTCTTGGGTAGAACAGTCCCGATGGCTTTTACCACCGAGGGAACCAGCAACTCGGCTGGAAAGCACTTAAGCGCGTTGGCGCCTGCCGCAAGGGCAGAGAAAGCTTCCGTCGGAGTAGCAATACCCGGCGTGCAGATCATGCCTGCAGCACGAGCCGCCTTGATCACGGCACTATCCGAATGCGGCATAACCACGAGATCCGCACCTATAGTTTCGAGCCGGCTCACCTCGGCCACAGATGTTACTGTGCCAGCACCGACCAGAGCATCCATCGGCAGCGTCTTTCGAACGGCTTCGATACTGGTGAACGGGTCGGGTGAATTAAGAGGGATCTCGATCAAGCGAAACCCTTGATCATAAAGCTCCTGCGTCAGCGGTATGGCCTCATCCGGGCGTATACCTCGCATGATGGCAACAAGGGGCAGCTTTTCAAAGGCAACTTCAAATCGGTTTAAAAGAGTGTCTGACATTTATCTTCTTCCTCAATCCAGCAAGCCGGCTGCATTTGCAAGCCAGAACAGCCCATCAGGTGCCGGGTTTTCGATCCTTGCCGCAACCGGTATCGACAAATGCGCCAATGCAGCCGCATAGCGTGAACAGAGGGCGTCTTCCCCAACCAGCACAAGGGGAACAGCGCCTTCGAGCCATCCTTCTTCACGACTGGAAACAATCTCGTGCCCAATAAGCAGACCGGATAGATAGTCCGCCAGCAGAGTTGGCTGGATATCTTTCATCAAGCCATGGGTCCGGACACTGAACAGCTGATGCGTCAATGAACATCCCCCAGTCTCATGCGCTTTTTCGACTCCGAGAAAGAAGGCAGCTTCAGCAGCCTCTTCTTGCGCAGACTCCTTATCCTGCATGAGCCGTCCCAGAATGGAATGCTGACACAGCAGAGAGAACAATTCTCCGGTCATGAAGGTGTTGAAGCGTTCAACAACGTTGCCCCCCACATTCACCCACTTGGAATGAGTTCCAGGCAGGACAAGAAGAGATTTATCTTGCCAGATTTTGTTCTGGGAAACCGTCCCTGCAATCTGTATCTCCTCGCCCCTCATTACATCAGGCGCTCCATCTTGTGGGCGATACATCAGGCCGGGCGCAATCAGGATTGTTTCACCTGTGCGCGTGGTCACGGAAGATCCCTTGCCACAAAGAGCATCCAGCTTGGCAGGGCACGCAATATAGGGGGCTTCCACCCATCCCTGCGCACTTCCCACCATACCTCCCGCAATTATCGGAACATTGAGATCAGTCCAGCCATCGCAGATTGCAGCAAACGCTTGTTCGTACCCGTCAACCCCTGCTGCGGGGAGGTTTTGTATTCCGTATTTTGTTCCGCGTCGTTCCAGTATTGCGCCGCTTCTGCTCATGCGAAAGGCACGCAGGCTGGATGTTCCCCAGTCGAGGGCGATCAAGGAGGTTTGGTCTTGTTCAGTCAATATCTCGTCTTCCAATATCTTGAGAAATTGCTTTTGATGCTTCCCGCACAAGAGGCGCAAGCTCTTTCAAACGCTCCAGAGGCATGAAGGGGACTGCACTTGCAACACTGACAGCGGCGACCAGCTTGCGGGAAATATCAAAAATAGGAGCCGCCACACAGCGGATACCAATCTCGTTTTCTTCCATATCCAAGGCAAAGCCCCTTTCTCTCGAACGAGCAAGGTCAGCCTCGACCTCTTTCCATGGACGAGGAGCCACACGCTCAGGGTGGCCCGCTTGCAAGGAGCAGCATCGGTTATAATAATCGCACCACAGTTCTGGCGGCAGGCCTATCAGCAGGGCTTTACCAAGCCCGGTAAACGCCATCGGCATGCGCTGCCCGACCTTGGAGCGCATCTCCAGACCGCCTTGAGTGCCGTTAATCTTGGAGAGATAAAAGACTTCTACCCCATCGGGAACGCCAAGATGCACAGTATCCCGGGTTTGGCTTGCCAGTGCCTTTAGATGTGGCTCGGCAATAAGAGCGAGCGGTTGCTGCTCCACTGCCTTGTGGCCGAGAAAAACCAGTTCCGGACCGAGCAAATAGCCATGATTGGGCAGATTATATAGATATCCAAGTTGAACCAGACTGGACAGCATCCGATGCACTGTGCTGCGCGGAATACCCAAGGCATTCGCGATCTCACCAGCGTCCTTTATGTCTGATGCAACGATCTGCAGAATTTCCAAACCACGCGCAAGCGTTTGCGTTCCCTTCAAAGAAGAGGGTTTGGCGGATAGCTCAACCATTTCGTGCTGCCTTGTAGAATATCTCCAAAAAATGGTTAGGAGCACGTAGGAGAAATGTCAAATAGTAGAATTCCTGTCCAAATAGTGAGACACACTAGTGGAAATCCATTCACAATCCCCGGCATATGACCTACTCCCTAGCGTCACTCTCAAAGTGAGCTGGAGTCGCCAGAGACAGCTTTCCCGGCTGGGAAGAAACAGAAAGCGAAAGAATAGAAAGGAAAGGAAGGAGACTACAGAGGGCACCCATGCGTGTTTTGGGCACCAGGCAACAGATCAGACGCAGGAGCAGAGCGATAGTTAAGGGCTGACGCTCGCTTCACAGCAACTTCATAGCGCAGCATTCTGGCTTGCGTCAGATCGTCAGTCTTGAAGGATTTTCGGATTATTTGAGAAGATGCATCGCAGTGATGAGGCACGTCCGCATGCACTCTCCAAACATAGTGCCAGCGCCTTTATCGGGCTTGCAAATAGCGGTATTCCTGACGCATAACACAGGCCTTTGCCGCACAAAATGATGCACCGCTTGCAGCACACATTCGGAAAGAGCGCAAACAACAAAAAAGGCTGCCGAAGCAACCTTTTTGTTTCCATTAAGGAAATCAAGTTTTCCAAGAGAAAACTTGGTGCGGCCGAGACACACCGAGAAGTAGGTTCAACGAGTTCCTAACAGTTTCATATCGTCCAATAATGCCAATAACTTAGCTAAGTCTTGTTTCCAATACGTCCCATCGTGTACCAATAAAATGCGCTTCAAATGGTGGGCTCAATGGTGGGCTGGATGGTGGGCTGAAATGAACAAGTTAAAACCTCTCCAAATCAAAAATGCTCCGATTGGTAAGCATGCCGATGGTGGAGGCCTGTATTTTGTGAAAACGAAGACAGGAGCAAAATGGATCTACAGATATTCATTCGGAGATAAGCGCAGAGAAATGGGGCTTGGCTCCTATCCGACTGTGAGCCTTGCCGAAGCCAGGCGCGAACGGGATAAGTGGGCCGAGCATCTCAGGGCTGGAACCGATCCTATCTCAGAGCGAGAACGACAACGTCAAGCCGCTGCTGAAGAACTGAACAGTGAAGACCCAACTCTCGAAGACTTGGCATTGATGACCCTTGAGGCAAAGAAGGCTGGCTTGAGAGGCGGAGGAAACCGAGGACGTTGGTATTCTCCTCTCAAGACACACGTCATATCGAAAATTGGTAAGATGCGTGTTAGTCAGATTACACAGAAGCATGTAGCCGATACCTTGCGCCCGATCTGGAAGACAAAGCACCCAACGGCGGAAAAGGCTTGGCAACGCCTCAGGATCATATTCAAGCACGGAGAGCTATGCGGATATCAGACAAGCCCACTGATCGTAGAAAGAGCTGTGCATATGCTTGGAGAGGTGAACCACACAACAACTCATATCGAGGCAACAGACTGGCGTGAAATCCCAGACCTATATGCCAAGCTACAAGACGACAAGACAACACATAGAGCCTTGAAGTTGGTAATCCTGACGGCAGTGCGCATTCATTCTGCCAGAGCCGCCCGTAGAGAGGAATTCGACGGAGATTTATGGACTGTACCAGAAGATCGCATGAAAGGGCGTGAAGGGAAAGCAGAGGCCTTCAGAGTACCGTTGTCAGTACAAGCGCAAGAACTTGTATCCTCTTGGATGGAAGAAACCGACGAAGACTATCTCTTCTCTGCAAGGAAGGGGAAACCTCTTTCTGACCGATCCGTCGAGAAGGCTTTGGATGACATCGAGGAAGATGGACGACCACATGGGCTACGAACGGCTTTTCGGAGTTGGGTGCAAGACACTGAGGCCGCGTCATACGATGTAGCTGAAACGGCCTTAGGTCATATCATTGGAAATAAAGTTGAACGCTCCTATGCCAGATCCGATCTATTAGACCAGCGCCGAATACTGATGCAGAAATGGGCGGACTTTGTGACTGGGGCCGAAGCGAAAGTGGTGAAGCTCAGGGGCTAGAAAAAGCTCCGTCTGAGGCCTTGAGCAGTGCAGCAACCATAGAGCGGCCCCTGGCGCTTCTCCCTCTCCTAAAAAGTAAGAGCTACTTAAAAGCCTTCCCCCAAAACAAGACCGCTTAAAAATCTCAATAAGAACAGGATCGGCTCAAAGCGACCTACTCGACATCAACGAAGTCTAGTTCATTATTCAAGGCTTCCAGAGTCTTGCTATTAATTTGCCGTGCGAGCAGAGCAAGGACAACAGCACGATTCCGACGATTAAAAACCGCCCCGCCTTTGGTGCTAGGCACGTCGCTTATGCCCATTTTGGAGTAAATGCTTTGTAGCCGACTTTGTACAGTGCGCAGTGAAATACAGCGTCGTTCCGAAATGGCACTGTCAGTCAGTCCCAGAGCGATATCCAGCAGCACTTCATATTCAGTATCAGTCAGAGCGTGATAGCTGTTTTTTGACCGCTTCTGAATTCCGACAACTTCATAATCAATGATCGTCTGCCGATCTTCAAAAATTCCCTTGATTGCTCGTTCCAGCCGATCTGAAGATGAAGATTTGAGAAGATAGCCATAGGCGGTTTCCGATGGTGCGACCTTGGCCACGCCGCGAACATAAGCTTCATCGGCATAGTTAGACCAAAACATGATGGGCAGCTCAGGAAATTTCGCCCAAACGGCCTTGGCGACATCAACGCCGGTAATCTTGGGAATTTGCAAATCAAGAATGATCGCATCAGGGCGGAACTTCTGAGCCAGAGCAAGCCCCTCCTCTCCATCAGACGCTTCCAGCACGTCAACAAATCCCATATCCGGATTGCTCACCACCTTGCACAGGAATTCACGGTGCAGCAAATCATCTTCAACAATCAGGATCGAGCGTCCCTTCATTTTGTGTTCGGCTCCCTAGGGCCCTGTTCCTGATGGTAGGAGATTGTCAGTTCAGCCGGACTACCGGGCTGAGAGAAATGCACTTTGGCCCCAACCAGAGAAGCGCGGGTTTTCATATTCAGCATCCCACCGCAGCTGGCGTAACTTTCCTTGTGGTAGCCACACCCATTGTCTTTAAAAGAAATGACCAATTGCTCTGCGTCACTCTTGAAAGTGACGACAAGATGGCTGCAGCCGGAATGGCGAATAGAGTTGTTTCCCGCTTCCTGCAGAATACGATAGAAAACCAACCTGAGATTCAGCGGCAACTCATCGATGAGCCCATCAGACTGGTCAATAATCTCGACGGAGATATCCTGCCGTGCGGTTTTGATTTGCCGGTCCAACTGCGCCTGTACGGCTTCAATCAGCCCAAACATCTCTAGGACGGTTGGCTTGGCATCATCCACAATATGCCTTAGCCCCAAAAGGCAATGCGCCAATTCTTCCTTGAGATCATTTAAATCCTCACCATCCAGCTCTTCCACCGAGCCGAGCCAGCGCAAAGTGCGCGAGAGGTCTGCCAAGGTTTGATCATGCAAATCCATGCCGATCTGCGCCCGCGCTCGCTCCAGCTCATCGGTAACATAGCGCGCTCCAGATCGCAGTCCTTCCAGTCGGGCGGCTTCCTTGACACGGGCGATTTCAGAAACCCGCACCAGTTCCGACTGCCACAGGGCGAAGAAATAGGGACCAATCAGATCGCTGAGCAGCTTAGCATTCTCGATATGCTCCAGAGAATAAAGATCGGGTCTTGTCGAAGATATTGACAAGGCTCCGATCAATTCTCCAGCAACCCGCACCTGCACATGCAATCGCGACCTCAGGGTATGTTCAAAGATCGGCGCGTTGAACATGCTTTCATTATTGAAACGCAGGTCTTCCATTGCATTCGCGGTGATCAGATAATCCACCTTGCCCAGGAGGATGTCGCGGATAGGACTGGTCGAAACATTTTTCCGATTGATCCCTCCCCATGCTGTCTGGATACCGGTTTCGTAAGCAACCAGATTTTCCTTGGCCTCATCCAGAATGACGACATCAAAATGATTATGCGGCAAAATCTCCTGGATCTCTTCGCTCATTGCATCAATAACGGCCTGATAACCGACACGGCCAGCGATAGCGCGGGTGATATTTATGACCCGTTCAGTCGAAAAAGTAGCCGGAATTGGGGATTTATCTGTCATTGCAATATCTTAATCCATAGCTGTCTGCGCAACAACCAAATTGGTTGATCATCGAACATCTCTCAGACACCCAGTTGGAAAGCTTTTGGCACGAGCAATTGAGCAAAAGAAGAAGAGCAGGCGCACCCACTCTTCTTTTCTGATTTCAAGTTCTCCGTACAAGTCGCTACGCCACTTTCGAGTTGGCCCATTCAGTTAAGGAAAGCGCAACCACGATAATGACGCCCTTGATGATGAGCTGATAGTCGATAGGCACATTGAGAATGTTGAACCCGTTGTTGAGCACAGCCAGAAACAGCACTCCCAGAATGGTACGGGCAACAGATCCCTTACCGCCAAGCAGGCTGGCGCCCCCCAGTACAACGGCTGCGATAACGTCTAGCTCAGTACCAAACTCGCCATAGGTGGCTGCTGCCGTATGCACCTGTGAGCTCTGAATGATGCCCGCTAAGGCAGCCCCCATGCCGCAAATCACATAGGTCATCATCTTGACGAGCCTGACACGCCGACCTGAGAGATAGGCAGCTCTTTCATTGTCACCCAGAGAGGCAACTTGCAGGCCGAAAGTGGTGCGCTTCTGGATAAAGATAAACAACACGCTGACGAAAGCGAAGATCCAGATGGCGAACGGGATACCAAACAAGAAGCCATTGCCGATGAACTCGAAACCGGGCTGGTTCTTGACCAGATGCAAGTCTGGACCACCGGCAAGAAGCGCGGTGCCTCGAACGATGGAAAGCATACCCAAGGTTACGATCATTGCGGGCAGCTTGAACACAGAGACTACAAACCCGCTAATCGCTCCCGTCACCGCTCCGGTCAGAATACCCAATGCAACAGCGGGAATAAGCGGGAAATGGGCAATATGGAGCAGGAAGAACACAACCAGCCCAGAACTAGCCAAAACCGGCCCTACAGAGAGATCAATACCACCGGTCATGATCACAAAGGTCATCCCAACGGCCATGATGCCCGTAATCGACATTTGATAGATGATCGCCGTGAAGTTTGAAGCGGTCAAAAACACTGGCGCCATAATCCCGAAGAGGCCAATCACAACCAGCAAAGCGACTGGCATGGCATAGGTGGGAATAACATTGCGCAAAAACGTAGACAGATTCAGCATCAATTCTTTCCTCCGCTGATCTGGAGAACCAATTCATCTTGAGAGATGTCATCGGCGGCACAGGTCATTGTCATGCGACCAGCCACCATCACGGCGATACGGTCTGCAATCGTCATGACTTCCTCGATATCCGAAGACACAAGAAGAATGGCTGTCCCCTGCTCTCTAAGCTTCCGAAGAATTGCGTAAATTTCCGATTTTGCTCCCACATCAACCCCTACTGTGGGCTCGTCGAGGAATAAGATCTTTGGTTCGATTTCCAGCCATTTCCCCAGCAACACCTTCTGCTGATTGCCTCCACTCAATCGTTTGACGATTTTGGATCCATCCGCAGGTTTGACGTTGAGATCCTTAATTTGTCGATCAGTCAGCTTCTTGACGGCGCGATTATTCCAGAACCCCCATTTGGAGACTTTATTGAGGGCCGCAAAAATCAGATTCTCAGACACCGAATGATCAAGCAGCAGTCCATCCCGAAGCCGATCCTCCGGCACGAACCCGATACCCGCCTCGATGGCTTGAGAAGGAGAAGAAAAATGCACCAAGTTATTCTGAACCTGCACCTTGCCTTCAGACAATTTGGCAGAACCGAATATGCCATGCAGCAGTTCGGTTCGTTTAGATCCAATAAGCCCTGTCAGGCAGAGGATCTCCCCCTTGTAGAGATCGAAGTTGATGTCCTCGAACATGTTGGTCATCGACAAATTTTGAGCCGATAACATCACCTCACCAGTTCCCTTCGGCCGACGCGGCTCTGCAGCAACCAGACGGGACGCCTCTCCAAGATCATTGCCAACCATCCGGTCGACAAGATCGGAGCGGGTAATCTGCTCGATATCACCGGTCCAAACGACGGCCCCATCACGCATGACGGTAACTGTGTCACAAACCTGAAAGACTTCGTCCAGCACATGCGAAATGTAGACCAATCCCACACCCAATTCCTTGAGATGGGCAATCGTATCATGCAGCTTGCGCACTTCCGAATGGGACAACCAGGCCGTGGGCTCATCCATCAGGATAACTTGGGCATCCAGCGCCAAAGCCTTGAGAATCTCTACTTCTTTCTGCTTCACCGTCGCCAGCGCCGATACCTGCGCATCCAGATCCAGATCGATATTGTACTTCTCAAGCAGCGCCTCTGCTCTTTTACGCTGTTCGAGTGTATCAATGAAACCGACCTTGGATCTGGGCGGACGGCCAAGGAAAACATTATCCAGAACCGTCAACGCAGGGATCAGATTGGAATGCTGGTAGATACAAGCAACCCCCAGTTCCAACATCGCCAGCGGGCTCCCTGAAGGAGCCAATGCGCCATTAACGAGCACCTCTCCCCCTGTGGGGCGGTGTGCACCAGTGAGAATTTTTATGAGCGTTGACTTGCCCGCGCCATTGCTGCCACACAACCCATGCACTTCACCGGCATGAATTTTGAAGTCCGCATTTTCAAGAGCAACAAAGCGACCAAACGCTTTGCTTAGTTGTTTGCCTTCGAGAAGAACTTGCTTGGACATGATCAACTCCTGCTCTGCATTGCGCGGGCCTTACGCACCCGCATATCTGAAAGGAATTTGTCATAGCCAATGGCACCAATGAGGATCAGACCTGAAATGACCTGCTGCACAAATTGGGAAATGCCAAGCAATGTAAGCCCCAACAGAATGATCCCGAGCAACATCGCCCCAATGATGGGTCCGAACGCGTTCCCGATACCTCCCTGCAAGCTGATGCCGCCAATAACTGCCGCTGCAATAGCGGTCAATTCCATGCCGCTGCCCAAAGCTTCTGTTGCTGTCGTTAAGCGGGTCACCAGGATGATCGCCGCGATACCGGCGCTCAATCCCGAAAGGCCATAGGCACTGAGAATTGTAAGCTTGACGTTTATGCCTGCAAGGCGAGCTGCTTCAGGATTGCCACCAACAATCTTAAAGTTCATCCCAAATTGAGTCTTGCTGTGCATCGTTTGAATGATGATGAAAATCAGCACCAGCAAAAAGAAGGAAAGAGGCAGCCAAGGCATGTTCATATATTGGTCAAGCCCTGTAACTCCTCCGATATCAAGATAGGAATCCACACCGGTCAACCACGGATCTCTAATCGGTTGAGTGGCCATCTCCGGAAAAAGCTGCCGCCCTGAAATGGCATATACAACACCTCGATAGGCAGCCAGTGTCGACAAGGTGGCAACAAACGGCTGTAACCGAAGCCAGACAACCAGAGCGCCATTGATCAGACCCGCGACAAGACAAACCACAAGCACCGCAGGAATCACAAGATATCCGGGCACCTCATAGATCACGCTGAGATCAAACAGAACCATGCCCCCAAGAGCCATGACAGACCCTATGCTAAGATCAATACCGCGCACCATAATCGGAAAGGACTGCCCGATCGCCAGCACCGCAATGAAGGAATAGCCGACGAGCAAATTCTCAAGATTGGAGGCTGTATTGAAATGTGGGGCGTAAAAACAGAAGAACGCGTACAGAAGTACAAAGAAGGCCAACAACTCAATGTTGGGCAACTGGCGAAGGCGTACCATATTAAGAACCCTGCGCGAGAGGTGAGAGGAAAACCGCTGCCCGTTGGACAGCGGTTCTATTGGACATTGTCGTGTTACCAGCGCTGAGCAGGTTGAATGGAACCAACCGTTTCAGATGTCGCAATGACATAAGGCATCAGCAGTTTGCCCTGTTGCTTAAAGTCTTTGGCGTTCACACCTCCTGAAACGAAGACGGAAGCTGCGGCAGCGGCAAAGCGACCTTGCTGATAAACATCGGTAAACTGGGTACCGGTCAATTCGCCACGCTCAATGGATTCCAGAGCTGCAGTCTCTCCGTCATTCCCGAAGATAACCATCTTGTCCAGAATGCCCTTCTGCTTGCAGACATCAACACCACCCAGAGCCATGGAGTCATTAACCCCATAGACCCCTGTGATATCAGGCTGCGCGGTCAGAATGTTTGACAAAACATCCTGAGCTTTTTTGCGCGACCAATCCGCAACCTGATCCGCTGCAATCTCGATGTCAGGATAGTATTTCTTCATGCCATCGATGAAGCCGTTCGTTCGCTGATCACGAATGATGATACCAGGAGGCGCATTCAGAATGGCTATCTTGCCTTTACCACCCATGCGTTTGCCCATCTCTTTGGCAATGTCCATGGCACCGTAATAGTGGTTCATTTCGACATGAGCGGCATGCTCTTCAGACGCATCGATATTCAGTGTGATAACGGCGATGCCACGACGACGAGCCTTCTTGATTGATGGCCCAAGCGCTACGCTGTCGATAGGCTGCAAGAAGATGACCTTGGCCCCCTCATTGATAAGCGTATCCATCAGGCTCACCTGAACTTCGACCTTGTTCTGACCGTCAAGCTGCTGATAGTCGATATTCTGCTGGGTAGACAGGACCTCCTCCAAGCCTTTACTCCAAGCAGAGGAAACCGTGTGCGGCTGGATCTGGACAAAAGCCATTTTATATCGCTCGTTCTCGGCAGCGACAGCGTTTCCACTCTCCCCTACAACAAGCCCAGGCGTTACGATGCCACTCCCAAGCACAGCTGATCCAAGCATGACCCCCTTGAGAAAGTCGCGGCGACCTTCCTGTTTAGTATTTTGTAATTTATCGGACATTTCTTACTCCCATTGAAAAATTTAACTCCGATTCTAATCCTCCGCGCCGATCTCTTATCGGCGCCGTCTCTTACTCACTCCCTTTTACCCCCACATAGACGGCATAAACGGACGACGATGCTGTGATGAACAGTCGATTGCGTTTCTTTCCGCCAAAACAGAGATTTGAAACCGTTTCCGGTATTGCGATATAACCCTTGTGCGAACCATCAGGCCCAAATGTCTCGACCCCCCTCGCAGATGAGGACCACAGGTTGCCAGCTTCATCGACCCGCATCCCATCGGGCACGCCATGCTCGATCTCCGCGAATACCCGTCTATTGCTCAAAGACCAGTCGGGACCGATATCAAATGCGAAGATATGATGGTAGCCGTCACTGAAATGCGATTGACTTGAATCTGCGACATAAAGCGTCTTTTCGTCCGGAGAGAAAACCAATCCGTTCGGCATTTTCAGCGAGGTTATCATGGCCCTCACATCACCGGTATCCGGATCAACGCGGTAGACATAGCATCCATCCTGTTCGGGCGTGCTCTTCTTGCCCTCATAATCGCTGAGAATTCCGTAGCTGGGATCTGTGAACCAGACCGCACCGTCGGACGCAACAACCACATCATTAGGGGAGTTCAGCTTTTTGCCATCATGCAGACTGGCAAGGGTCGTAGTTGTACCATCCCACTCGGTTCTTACGACAGATCTCGTGAGATGCTGACAGGAAATCAGACGCCCTTCTCTGTCTCTTGTATTGCCATTGGTATTGTTTGAATGGTGGCTATAGACCTTGGCGCCGAGTCCGGGCACCCACTGCCAAAGACAATCATTTGGAATATCCGACCAGATCAGAAAATCACCCGCGGGAAAATAAACCGGCCCTTCAGCCCACAACATACCCGTGTTCAATCGCTCAATAGCAGCGCCAGGCAAGGTCAATTCCATATAGTCGTCGCTAAAACGATAGATTTCCGCTTTTGGCACTTTTTTGCTCCCGCATTTTTGGTCTTGCACTTTAAATGCAAGCTAGCACTCTCCATCGATTGTCCAAGGTTGGATACAACAAATCTCATGCGGAAACCCGCATGTACCTTGCGCCTAACTCAACAAGCTCGTTCACAAATGCTTTAATCTTTGATCTGAGGTGTAGTCACAGATCCAGAACGTCAATCAGCTGGGGGTGGTGATTGAAAAGTACCGCAACAATCTCTTGAGAAAATGCAATGCGCCGATTGGCGGAGAGCAGAAATTCGCCGCGGATGAGACAAGGTCGGGCCGGTTATTCGAAAGCGGAAATTTGCTGTGAGCTTGTCACGTGTAGTCTTTTCGATCTGTGGCATGGTCTTCAACAATATGGATAATTCCAATCCAATGGTTGGTCCCCAACCCGATAAGCAAAAATTGTACAACGCTTCGGGTTGCTGGTTGCCAGCGATAATTACTATTGTTTTAATAGACTAATGAACCACGAACGATTATCGTCTGGGTTGTGTAATCCGGTTGAGGTATGTATTGGAGCGATCGGCCAATAATCAAAAATTGAAATTAAATTTGAGGTTCTTGAAGGCAGTGATAAACAATCAAAACAAATCACACGCTGAGGTGATTGTTAACCCTGCATCACCAACCACAGATCTGTCCTCTAGCACACCTCTATAGTCAAAGATTTTGCCATGCTAGTCCTTCATCTTTCAGATATTCACTTCAAAAATGGCGAAGCGGGTTCGTCCATGGATCAAGACCACCATGTACGCACCGTCCTCCTGCGCGACCTTCGCCAACAATGCAAAGCTATAGATGCTACACCAGACGTCGTTCTTGTCTCCGGCGACATTGCATTTGCAGGAGACGCCGACGAGTACAGCTTCGCACAAACATGGCTTGAAGAAGTATGCGCGGCAGCTGGGTGCGATACGAGCGCAATCATGATTATCCCCGGCAATCACGATGTTCAGCAAACCGTAACCAAAAAACTCTTGGTTCAATCTATTCACAACGACATTAAAGCGACCACAGATATGAAGCTTCTCCCAGGGAAGCTCACCCAATTCCTCAACGAAGAAGACACTCGTGATTGGCTGTATAAATCAATTGAAAACTACAACGATTTTGCGACCCAGTATTTTTGCGATTTACTGCCGCCTAACAGAACCACAGTGGAACGGCGTTTTGAGCTGAACGACGGATCAATCCTGTGCATCACCGGCCTGAACTCTGCGTTTGTCTCAAGCCAGAATGATAAAGAAGGAACGCTCTATGTTGATCCATCGGCACAACGAATCACCCATGAGGATGGTGTGACACATCTAGTAATGTGTCACCATCCTTACAATTGGTTGGCGAATGGCAAACAGCTTGAAGACCATCTGAATGTCGTCTCTAAAATCCAGATTTTTGGTCACGAGCATACCACTCGCGTTTTGTTGGGCCGGGACTGGATTAGAGTCGCAGCAAGTGCGGCACACCCCGACCGACGGGAAGATGGATGGGAACCTGGTTACAACCTTTTGGAACTATCGGTAGCTACCGAAGGCAATAGCCGTTCCCTACATATCAAGGCTCATGTTAGAGTATGGCAAAACAGGCCAACACAGTTTGTTTCTAAGATGGATGGAGCTGCCGATCATTTCAGTCAAACGATTCCTTTGGAGGCCTGGCACCCCCCAATGTCACCCGAACAAGATCAAGCGGCAGAGGCCTTTCCGGCGCTTGACGGAACGGTGGCTCCAGCTGAGGACGCCTCGATGACTTCGTTACGCACACTCAGCATCCAATACTTCAAACTCACCTTCAGCAAGAAGCTAGAGATTGCGGGCAGTCTTGAACTTTTCGAAGAGGCAGATTCCAAACTGCCTGACCATGAACGCTTCCGTCGGGTCCTGCTCCGTGCTCGGGAACGCGATTTACTAGATGAACTCAAAGCCGCAATTGATGCAGCCAATCCTCCAAGACTACCGGATCAAGGAAAATGAGGGCAGATATGCAACAACTTAAACTTGCAGATTGCTACGGATATGCGGGCCTTTCGCCTGACGCGGTAAATATACCGCTACGTATCGAACCATTTAAGAAGATTGCGGAGAATCTAACTCGGTCACAAATCATTGATACTGTGCGCGCGTATTTTGGTATGCCAATGCAGCACGATACAGGGTGGTTATCGGACCCGATTTCGGAGACTGATGAAGCGTTCTCGATGGTTACCAACAAAAATGAATTGGCCATTTTTGCCATGGCCCTTATCGCGCACCAAATGCGAGAGGAAGACGATCAGTTTACAGCACTGGTCTTCCTTGTCGCAAATGCCTGCGGGCACCGCAAAGCAAGCGTCTATCCCCAGTTTGTCGAGATCATGAAAGCTGCGGCGAGTGACTTGACAACATCTACCCGTTGCAAACTCGACATGAAAAGTATTCGTGCCAGAGCGTTGAATAAGGGACTAGGTGGTTCCGAGAAGGATCTTATCCCACCCAATGACTTCGCTGCTGTCAATGATGTGGTGAAGGCTGTGAATTTGGACAGCCATGACATGACAAAGCATCTTGCACAGCAAATAAACGCGACTCTCAGTCCAATGAGGTCTGAAGTCGCCAGACTGCGCGAAGAGACAGATATGCTGTGGTGGCTGATTGGCGGCGAGAGTAGGCTTGTTTGTGAGCCATACGCGGACATGAAACCTGGTCGGGCAGCATTCTTGATTGGTTCCGAGCTTGCCGGGCTGTCTCGAACGTGTTTAGGCCCAAAAGCAGCAACGTTTCTAATTAACAAAGCGTTGCGTGACGGTCGAACAGATAAGCTGTCGAAAGTAAAGATAGAAGATGTTCCCAAACTCTTCGCCCTTGAAGAATTATCAGATGTCACTCCCGACTGTACGATCTCCGATGTTCGAGACTTGTGTAGTGTTGGCAATGCTATTGCCCGGGCAAGCGAAGCTGGATCTCAAACCGCATGGAAGAAAAGGTATCACGAAGACGGAAGCCTATCAGCAACAGCTACCTTTTCGCCGAGTGATCTCGCGATTCAGAGTTTCCGCGAATTCCTTCTCCTGAACACGCTTTCAAGCTGAGCGGGGAGACAGCCGTCTTGGAAGATAAAACTTGTAGTAACCCAGATTGCCAAATTGCTGAGAATGGCTCCTGCTTGCAGGGTCATAACCCTGTAGAGTCGTGTCCGAATTTCGGGAAACCGGCACAGGAAACTCGTGCTGCCGCCAGTGCTGAACCGGATGAGGTTTATATTTCAGATGAGACTGAGGAGTTTGAAAAGATTCGCCTGCCGAGCGGAGAACCTTTCACGCAAGACGACGTGAATGCGCATTTGCTCAAACGACCGGCTCAAATGGTTGCTATCGTAGGTGATACCTCCAGCGGAAAATCAACGCTCATTTGTTCAATCTATGATCGATTTCACCGAGGGCCATTTGCGGGGCGAGTCTTTGCGGGTAGTAGTACACTGACAGCGTTTGAGGAAGTCGGACACTACGCGAAAGCAAGTTCAGGAATGGAACGCCCAGATACGCCCCGGACTTCTCTTTCCCTAGGTGTTCAGTTCTTTCACCTTGCGACATCGCCTGAAAATGATTTGACACAGACAGCCGACCTTTTTCTGTCCGATCGAGCAGGAGAAAGTTACAGAGAAGGCCTAGACTCTCCCGCACATTTGTATGAACTACAAGAGCTCAGACTTGCAAGAACAGTTGCAGTGTTGATTGATGGTGCCCGTCTTATTCTGCCGGAAGAACAGCATGAGGTTCTCGATACGGCCCGACAGTTGGTGCGTTCTATGGTTGATTCAGGGACGATTTCCCCTGCGCAGCATCTCCAAGTTATCCTGACTAAGCGGGATGACATTGAAAGAGCTGGTAACGTAAAACAAACCGTCGAGCGCGTTCAAGCAATAGTCAAGCGGATTGTTGAGGATTTTGGTAACCGTTTGGCGTCTGTGACACTTTTTGAGATAGCCGCGCGCGATCCACAAAGCCAGTTTGAACAAGCGCACGGTTGTGATGTTTTACTTCAATCTTGGCTCAGCGCGAAGGAGCCAGCCCCAGTTCGTGTCCCGCCGATCAAGGCAATCAATACAAGGTTCGATTTTCTCGCCGAGAATCGGAAATTCGGAGCGCCCTCATGAGCCAAAAACAGCATGTCATACTTGGGTACCCGAACTCTGGCAAAACAACCTTTCTGGCCGCACTTTGGCACATCTTAGATGCTGGTAGTGCCTCATCGATCGTTCTCGACAAGATTTCAGGTGACGTCCGATACTTAAATGAAATCAAGAGAATCTGGTTGAAGTGCGAGCAAGTTCCTAGGACGCTGACCTCAAGTGAGGAATTGGTTGAAATGCATGTTCGCAGCGCAACGACCAGCAACAGTTCAGTACTTCGGCTACCCGATTTCTCAGGTGAAACGTTCCTGTCATTGATTGCCGATCGCGAGTGTGATCAAGAATTTGTGTCAATTCTTCAAGAATCGGACGGCATTCTGTTCTTCGTCAATGCGGATCGTGCAAACGATGTGTTATTTGTGACCGACTTCGGCTTTCCATATGAGAATTCGGAACCGGAGGATGATACTGCTGCGGAACAAGACGAGACAGCCGAAATTGATAGATTGGTGGATTTTGATCCCCGCAGAATGCCCGAGCAGACCCGAATTATCGATATCTTACAGATCTTGCAGGTACCTGTTCTTCAGAAAGGGCGCCGTCGACTCGTTATTGCTATCTCAGCGTGGGACGTTGTAGCAGCTGACCATGTTGAACCTTCTGAGTGGGTTGCGCGTGAAATGCCTATGCTGGCACAATATCTCTCAACCAACTCAGAACTATACGATGTTCGTCACTGTGGAATATCTGCGCAAGGAGGGTCATTCGAAGGAGAAGAACGAAATCGGCTCCTCGCTGTCGATCCTGCCAACCGGGTGCAGTGTCGCTGGGACGATAAAACTACGAATGACATCACGCTTCCATTGACTTGGCTCAACGACGATGAAGCGTAGTGTATCATCTAGCCAGCAATCTCTGCGGATCGAACAATTTCTGTTTGGATACGACCGCGGCCACACGTTGTTGGAAAGCAGCGAGCCTTCATTGAAGAAACTTGCGGCATCCCTCTTATCGGACACAGACTGGGACCCGCGGATTGAACCCTGTACGGAGTACTATTTGTCAGGCCGCCCTGTTGCTGGTGAAAAACGATTTGCTTTAATGAAAACATGGCGTGCACCAGAGATGCCGCGTCCTGGTTGCGTGTGGACCCACGTTCTTCTTTTGGACGACGCTGACCTATCTCGGATTCCTCAACTAAATTGTATCCGTGCAATGCTTCGAAAGCCAAAAGCGATTGGAGAATATCGCGAGTACTCAAAGCCACTGGAACTGGACCCTTCGATTGGTTCACTCGATATGCAATCAATCAATCAGGAAATTATTTTTGATTTGGTTCTGCATACTTATTCTAAGGCAGACAAACGATTGTTCCGGCAATCTTCGGAAGACATGGAAGCAGCCTTGGTTGCTTTGTGGTCGCAACAGTGGCCTGCATTGCGTCGCAAGTTTTCGTTTCGGATCGCTCCGCTTACTAGCCAAAAATCGCGTTCGAAGTCTAACTTCGATATCGAGTTTGCGTCTCCTAAGATAAAGGGGGCGGAGAAGTTCGAGCTAGTGGACAATGAGATTATTTCTATAATTTCCAATGATGTATCCGAAATGTATCCGACGCATTTTCGTCGTTTTCTGTGGCGCTATGGTGCTGATACCGGCAGCAAAACAGACGATTTAGTGAAACTTGCGAAGCTTTATGAACTTCTTTTTTCAAATGAGAGCAACAACGTAGACTCTGAGCAAATGCTTTCAAACATTGTGTACTGGTATCCTTCGCAAGATGCGGCTGGACTTCTTAAGCGAGAAATCATGCAGCCTGAAGCAGCTGAGTTTTCTGTATTGCCCGACCTCGATCAGTTTGAAATTCTTCAAGCCATTGCCAGCATGCCAAATTCGAACGCACTTCCCGATCCCGAGCCCTTGGAGCAGTCTACAGTGCAGGCCTGGATCAAGGCTCATCCTGTCGAGTTGGCAGCTTTGCTTTCGAAGGAAGCTAGGCGCAAAGGATCTTTTACGGAAAGCTTGTTTGATGGAATTGCACCAGAAAAGAACGTCGACTTTCTCTGGGGCTTACTTGAAGCTTCAGAAGCTGCATTCTTGCGAGCATCCGGTCGTTCAATAGACCATCTTGCGGATAACCGCGTGGACGCCCTCAGCGATGATGCTCTGTTATTAATACTTCAAGGCTGCAGGACGAAAAAGTCGTCAATTGCGAAGCTTGTTCAATTCATTGTCAGCCGAAATAACGTGGGTCTGGTCGAAATGGTTGCAGAATGTACTCCAAAGACAGTTACTGAAACCGTGATTGATCGCGTTTCGGCCTCCTCATGGGAAGCGTCATCAAACATCGGAGAAATTTGGATCGAGTACCTTAAGGACCGACCAGATTGGATCATCCATTATGCAAAAAATACGGTAAAGAGACGGTCGCAACTGCTCACCTGTCGCTACCTTCTAAATGCTGATAAGAGCCACGTTCCGTTAGCGGTTTGGGCTGATCGCCTGGAGGAAATCAAAGACGATCTCTCCAACTCTATCGCATTGGAATTTCGCGTTTTCTTGCTCGCTCAGGCGCTTCAAGAACCTTCCAATGGTTCTCAAGTTTTAGTACGCGACGCTTTCGATCCAGTTTACGAAGCGCTATCAAATCGAAATTTGGCGTGGCGCACCGAGAACTACCTGATTGATTACCTGCCGAGCATCGGGGGGTTCAGTAACTGGGACAAATGCTTAAGACTTCAGATGGCGGTTATCGCACTTTGGAAAGGGCTGGGTCTGCCGAAACGCACATTGCAGGAGATAACAAAAAGTGAGCAATTAAAGGAAGAACTGTATGACTTGTGGTAGCTCCAGCCAGCTCACGTGTAGCGCCATGTCGATTATACGCCGTCTATTAAATCGATGTCTGCCTCAAGGAGGCCTGTCGGAGGATGCACAAAAAGAAGCTTGTCTCGCCTTGAGTGATTTCGCAGTCCAGTGGGTTATGTGCTTGCGGTTAGCGTCCGTAAAGCGAGCTGTGGCCGCAGCAATTTGAATGGTCAGTGAACGGCAGCTAATTAGATGCTGCACCGCGGAAGCCGTTCTGATTCGGATGTCCGCCAATGGGATGTTGCGACGCAGCATTAACCGGATTGCGAGAGTCCGGTAAGGGCCGACACGGTAGATTTTTGTAGAGATTGAGAAATGGTTGTTTAATCGAAAAATGCTATCAATAGGGGTGTTGTAGGAGGGCACTCGTGTATAAACGGCAATCACCTTGGAAGAGCAAATTCCGCAGAAGAAAGCGGAGTAAAGCAATATTGAAAATTGGTTCAATCTTAGGCTCGCTTCTAGTGCTGATGCTTGGCGCACACCTGATTAGCGCAAGAGGGGATGTTAAGACCGCTGTCGGTGCTCTTGTGGGGCAGTGCCGAATTAAGGGCAACATCAGCGCTAATGGTGGCAAGAGAATTTACCACGTTCCTGGTCAGAAATACTATCTTGCCACTCGAATAGACCTGATCGGGGGAGAACGTTGGTTTTGCTCCGAATCTCAGGCCAGAGCGGCGGGATGGCGTCGGTCTCGCACCTAGCGTCGGATTGGCCCGATGGCAGTTTTCAGGATTAATCTCAGATATGTTGCGTTCTGAGCGAACGGCAGGTTTCGGGAAGCGCTGTCCCCTCCCTACTGTGGCGTCGCATGTCAGCAAGGGACGCGATTGCAATTCACGCCCCCAGATGAGGAATTTCGGGTGATGATGCGCTGCGTTAGGCCGCTTGGAGCCCTTTGTGACACATGCTGGAGGATGCGTCAGTGTCTGCTATCGGGGCTTGTTGTTTGGGAGATTGAAATGGAATTAGACCCGTCGTTGTTTTTAAATAACTGAATGTTGGGATTAAAATCTGCGATTAACTCACACACGCTCTTTAGCTGGGGTACGTGAAGGAAAAAAGGTATATCGCCTTTAGCCTTGTAAGAAACCGTAATCCGAAACTCATTCTGCCATTCAAACCTATTTGGCTTCATATATATATTGTATTTGCCGCTATGGCTTTCAGGATCGATGTAATTGACAGGGCCGCTTGAAACGAAATCAATTTCGCTATTCAATGCTCGAATTGCAGAGATTACTAAATCAAGGAATTTTTGCACGTCCTGCACAACCAACAAGCTTGGCCCAAACTCTCGGTGAAATCTACTGAGATCGATACTGTTTTCTCCATATGAAACTGCTTCCCCGATTGATCGACTCGTAAGCATATTGAAGCAAATGCCATGCGTAGCTGGAATATCTGTTGCATTGCCACGTAATATAACCTGACTCCCGCTGACTAGATCATGTTCAATCCACTTTCCAGACGGATCTTGACCGAGGCGTAGTTTTAATGATTTGATACCACTATCTTGATCTACCCTAGACGCACCTTCCCACGCATCTCCTCGTGCGGCGTCTTTTCCTTCCAACTCACGCCAATCATTTACTGGTGTAAAACGAAGTTCTTCTTCGGTTAAGGTCTTCGAGTTCCAGCGTTCTTCTGAAAACCTGAAAAGCGATAGGCCTCTATAGGGATTGGGTTTATTCACTATGCCTCCTCCAGTTTATCCAAGTTGATATGGTTATGTGGCCACATTGTTGCAACAGGGGGCAGTTTGTCTGAAGTCAAAAGTTGACATTGGTAAAGATGCACCCAACGACAGCTCCGTCCGCCTACCTGTCATCTGGTCGCTGAAAATGCAGCTCTACGCTCGAACGCCTGGATGGTGGACTTGAGACATTTGCTGCGACGCGATGACTTCTATCCCGTTTACTTGGATAATTTGAATTCAGGACAGTTTTCCGACTTTGGTTACAGCTTCAAGTAAAAATTCAACAACTTTGGAAGCCGTCATTCAAAGTTTTTGCCAAATCCAACGCCGGAATGAAAAGAATAGCTCTTCAAGGCAAATGAGATTATAGTTATTCACCTCTAGAGTATTCTTTGTACATTGCCCACTGATTTTTCGCAGGCTCGACGTATAACCGCATTCCGTTATTAATGCGTTCGCGTTCAATTCCAGCTGAGGCATCCCGCTTTTCTGCAAGTTTCTGGTAAACCTTTTGAAACCAGTCATACTCTGGCTCAAGTTTTTCCAAAATATCTATCGGCTCATATCGAGCGTTGAAAAACATCAGTGCGTTCCGGAAGCTCTTTGCTGGTGTTGAGAGAAGGTACTCTACAAATACTTCTGCATCTATGTTGTGCAAAATTGGAATGCTGGGATAGCTGTTTCCGGGATGGCTTGTAAAACAGACTGCTCTGAAAAAGCCTTCCCAATCATTCGGGATATTCTTAGCGAGACCTGATACCTCTGTTATAATCTTTTCAAGAGTTCTTTCAGAGGATATCTGGTTTATGTACTTATTAAGTGCTTTGAATTCATCCGTATTTTTACAAATAATGCCCATACCGAAAAACGATTCAGAAAAGTCATTGAAATGATATTCATTTAAACTTAGAGAGAGATACTTGCGCACATCGTTAATATATTCGTTCCAATTGTCGAAAATTTCCTGCCACAATTTATGCTTTTCGTTTGCACTATCCGTTTCTGTTTTGGGTTCGGGGTAAATGTCGTTTTTCAGCCAAATAGACAGGCCAATAATGTGTAGTAATTCACCACGAGACTTATATTTTCGTTTTTTGATTTCGGATACAAGTTTTTTAACGGCTTTCTCAAATTCTTTTTCTTCTCGATTTAGGCCATGCCACACTGTAATCCAGGAATGTTCTTTCTCTGGAATTTTGAAGGCGGCTGCTTCTTTGAGATTTTGAATAAGTTTTGCAGGATTGCCTTCTACCAAAGCCTTTACCCAATCATCTATCTCTACAAATGTTTCGCGGTTACCTGCTGTATGCTCCCATGCCTCGACTACTTTATTGACAGTGTCTTTACGCTCTTTATCGAGTCGAAAATAGCCGTTTAGTCCATTAAGCTTTTCTAACTCTGAACGACCCAAAACTCCTTTTTTTGTAAAATAGCTAAGAATCAAAAATAGGCAGAAGAACTGTGTAATTTCACGGTCATGACTGATGATGCTTTTGTCGATTTTCGAGTGTATATTTTGATAATCAAAAAGCGCCCGGTTCAAGCAACGGAAATTTATCTTTTCCCATTCTTTGCTATCTTTAAATTTCTCGCAAAATGAGAATAATTCTTTTCTTCTGCATTTCAAAAAAACTTTTGCTTCTCCTTGAAGAGATTCAATGATTGTATCAATCGCGTTTTCGATATCAGGAATAATTTCATATGTATTTCCAACAAGTTTTTCTTTGATATTTTTGTACTCACTGTGCTTTTCAATAAGTTTGTTATCATTTGCGATTATTATTACTTTAAGACCATTTACTTCGACTAGACTATTTATGTAGCCAAGAATTTGCTCTGGGTGTTCAAAATTTGATCGTTCCAAGTCGTCAAATACAAGTATTCCTGCCTTTTTCGGGTCACTGAAATCACTTAGATCAATATCAGGTAAACCGACATTCGCGGTTCCATCCGGATTTTCATCTCCATCAAGGTCAATTTTCAATGTGCCCTTAAGCATTCCCTTGCCAACTTTTGCGAGAAGTTTAACTTTTGGGTTGGACATCAAAGGGTGCATTTGCCTAAAAATTTCATAGTCGATTTGGGAACAATCGCTCAGCCCATATAAACTGATCCAGATGGTTTTCGGCTTGGAGCTGTTAGTTTCATTGTTCTCGTCTGCCTTATCCAGCTCAGAAACTATCTTTCGAACTGTATAGGTTTTGCCAGTTCCCCACTCACCTGAAATCATGATTGCGTAGCCAGGGCCGTTTTCGCTTTGCAGCGATTTGTAATACTCAATCGCCTGCTTAATGTTCTCATTGGCGTCTGGAGGGCTTTTATGTGCGGTCATTTTTCGTATTTCATCTTCGTTGGGTGATGGTGAGCTTCGGAACAAATTCCGGAGTTTCTTAAGCATGAGTTTCCTCTTGCAGCGATGACCTAAATCCATAACGTCGCGCATAGATGGCATCAGTAGCTGCATGCACCCTATATATCTCTATTATTGTTATAAGGATATACTAAATCGCCTACGATCAGTTCCAGTTAAGAGACCGTTTGAACAGACACAAAAAGTGAACCCGTATCTGTGAATGTCGGTTCCTTAGTTTGACATTGCGATGATCCTGCTAACAATTGAATACTGGTTTCAAACCAGCCTCCTGTCGATTTCATTGCTGCACCCGCGAAATAGTGGGCACTAGTCTTGGCAACAATGGGCTCGAAGCGGTCTGGTGCAACGCATCGCTAGTTGACAACGGGCATCTTGGCTCGTGATCAGCAATCGCGGCCCAATGCCGACATCCGACGGATGCTGTGTCGCAACATCCCATTAGCGGCCTGTCGTCTGGAACAACACGCTTGAATGCAGTTTTCCCCATTCCTGCCATTCGAACGTGGTGCCGCATTTCCATAGATAAGTTGACCGTAGAACGAACAGAGCAGGCACAAGCAGTGACACGAAGATTCAATTTGCAAACAAAGCTTTGAAAAAGTGACGATGCCTTCTTAAAGAGAAGAAGGGTTAATCATATTTACAGTTTTCTATCGCCGAAAATCCGTGGCAAACTGTCAGTCAACTCGTCACTGAATGGGTAAGGGCGTATTACTCCCCCCGCGTTGATATCTCTGTTTAGAGACCACTTCCACCCGCTATCATCTTCAGCAATCTCCTTCAAACGTTCTAAAAAGGACTCAGTCGTGCCATGTTGCAAGTGGTATTCCAGATCGTCGACATGAACGATAGGCACCCTGCCTTGATCACAGGTTCCAATTTGTGGATCTTTCTCTTCTACTATACGTTTCGCGATAGCAATGACTTCTGGATATAGCTTCATGCCCATGATAAGCCATGGATTTGTTGTAACCACTATACCTAAGCAGTCTTCATGGACTGGTTGAGTGAAACAATTTCGCCTAACGCAAGATCGGAAACGCCATATCTGA
The DNA here is from genome assembly GCF_963676485.1 of uncultured Cohaesibacter sp. Lineage (NCBI taxonomy): Bacteria > Pseudomonadati > Pseudomonadota > Alphaproteobacteria > Hyphomicrobiales > Cohaesibacteraceae > Cohaesibacter > uncultured Cohaesibacter sp. Next base: position 3,745,320 of record NZ_OY781114.1, on the reverse strand, counting down.
AAAATGCCCTTAGCAATCTCCTCGTATGCCTTTTGCTGGGCGGCAACCGGATCGCTGGAGTAACGAGCATCGATGGGCATGCGTTTGGCCTTGCATTCGATCACCAAACGAATGGTCTGATTTTTGTATACTAAGATATCTGGGGTATCGATTGGGTTTTTCTTTGTTCCATAACGAAACTCCGGTTTCACCTCGAAGCCATCAAGCATTGCACGGAGGTAGTCCTCGCAATATCTCTCGAAATTTTTGCCTATTTTGCTCCATACACTCCCTCCCCCTTCAACAATATCTAGATACAGCTCCGAGGTTGCACGATTCAATATCAGTGAAGGCAGCGGCGACATTGCATCGCAATTAGCCGTTTCGAAACGAAGTATAGGATATTGACGCAAGATGCTTGGTTTATAAGCAATAGGCTGATCCCCAGCCCGTAGCTTCCTTGAGCAAGTGATTGCGCGATAAGACGGCAAAGAGATATGGTTTAGTACGTTTAAAACTTTTTCACTGCAAATGTCTCCGACTTCCCTATATGATGCCCAATTTCGTGAAGGGGAATTGCTTTGGCCAAGATATATGTAAAATGCTGCTTCCATGAAGTCCGGGACAGAGCAGCCGACTGAATTTTCGAAATACTCGCCTACCTCTCCCTTTCCAAATAGCCGGAGTGATCGGTAGAAGCGTGGTTGATTTGCGAAACCGCGTTGCCACTCAAATTGACGTTGCGACAAACGATGCATTTCATAGAGAACGTTATTGTTACTTAAAAAACGCTGATCATCTGCCTCTTCAATAAAGCGAATTAGCTCAGACAGATTGTAAATCACATCAGCGTGTGCATTTGGAGACGAAAATCCACTTTTGTCACAGATACTAACGCGCACTAATGCTTCGTTCACAAGTGTTTCAAGGAGCCATGGGTTGATAGTGAATGCGAAATTTCCATTTTTGCTTTCCGCACGTCTCGAAAAACTCAGGTATTTTTCAGCATATTCGCTGTGACCATTTTGTTTAGCCCATGCGCACCAAGTCATACCCACTACATCTATTAGAGCAAGTCGGGATAAAGTAGATGCCAGTCTTATTCGGCGTGTAAACTGCACAGGACACAACATAACGATTAATCTATCTTTCTTAAAGCTCGTCTTTCATTAAAAAGAAATTCGGGTAAGTGATAGATTTCAGAATAGAGCGCACTTCATTCTAAAATCAGAAGACGGTTGAGGCGTGTAACACCTTACGTGTACATACCTAGAACCCGTTAGAGACCTTTTAAATATAGCAGCATTTGCAGGTACATAAATGAGCCCCAGCAATAGCGGCCGAGGCTGTGTGGAAACACCGTTTTTGAAAATTCTAATAGAATGCCATTCCTTCCGTAGACATTGAGTAAGACAGTGATTGCGATTGCTTCACTAAAACTACTCAGTTGTGAAACCCGTTTCTGGGGGCTTTGTAAAGTTTTGAATTTTCACACAGCCTCGGCCCTGAACCGACCTTCGCGCTAGGCGCAGCGGATGACCTCCTCCAGCCTCTTCTCCCATTTTTCAGCGCCGCATGTTGCATAGATGAACCGTCACTTGATAGGCTGTGCTACGTGCGTAACGACTACCTTGGGCTAATATGCGACTTTATGGCGAGCAGGACATAAGGTGTTAGAATCTATGTCTAAACTCTGTTCCTCAAATATCCTCGGGGCTTGGAGGACAAACAACCCCACAGGGGCGTCGATCTAGTTGTTTCCAGTCACCCTGTTTACAAACCTCCGCAATTGAGCCCGTTCGCCTGCATCAACAAACAATGCGCGGATAGAAAACTCTTGCCCCATTGGTCGAGATTTTCGGCCGTCAGCAATGAATTCACCTACAATTTCGACAGCAGGGTTGAAGCGTCTAGTTGCCCACCCCTGCTTTTCGCAAACGTCCGTGGCTGAAACACCGTTGTCCGAGTTCAGGAGTTCCTCTGCAATTACGATGGCATCTTGCCGTGGGCTGACACCGTCAAAGACAATAGGGTCGAACGCTTCAAACAGCTTATGTTTGATAAGCAGGTGGCTGAAAGGCCTTCCGAAGCACTTGCTGACGACAACCATGCCTTCAAGTTCAAGCTCCCCGACCGCTTCGAGTATTTCGTTTGGCGAGGCGTCAGGAAATTGTGCAATGATCTGGTCGTAATCAAATATTTCAGAGAATGCCGTAGCCGAGTTTTCACTGATCCATTTGCCGAGATAGGCTGCATCCTCAGACAAAACAATCGTTTCTGAGATGTAGGTCACAGCCTGTTCAAGGTCGTTCACGAGGGCTGTGATATCTTCCCGCCAAACCTTGACATCTTGGTCGCCTTTGGCAGGGTGGGTTACGCTGTAAATTGCCGCCAGATGCCCACCAATGACTGGTATGGCACCAGAAAGTGTTGCATCGGCTAATTTTCTTGCAAGCTCACGCTTGGGGTCGGAATTTGGTGGGTTAATCGGCATCTCATTATCCTCGTGCGTTATGGCCGAAAAGTTGGATATTTTCGATGTCGTATACAACCTTCATATAACGTTCGTTCCGCAACGTTTGCTCTTCAGCACAACCAACAGTATTAGGATTGGCCGTGCCGTAAACAGTCGTTTGCGCCCTTCCCAACATGCCCTCGAAAGATGAGAAGGTTAGCACGGACAGAGCCCAGGGCAAAACCAGCGAGGTTGTATTACACTTTTGTCCAGATCCAACCGCCGCCTCCACGGCTTGGCACATGCTCGCTGATGCCCGCAATCACTGCAATAGCGGTCGTTGATACCCGGTGCAGCGAACGGCGGCTGTCCGCCCTCCCTCCTTCACTCCTGTTTCTTTGCCTTTGTGCTGGCCATGAGTTCGATGATGGCCTTGGCCATGTCTTGAGTTGAGGGACGCGGGCGCTCGGGGACTTCGGGCTCTTCGGCTTCCTTGCCGCCAAGGGGGAGTTCACGGGCAATGATATTGCCATTGAGAATGCCTGCAGCAGCGCCGGTGAACTTCTGATCCCAGATGATGTCTTCCACCCGCGTTATGATACGGAAAAAATCTTCATCCCTTGTTTTGTAACCTTCCCAGGTCTTCGGATCTATGTCGAGAAAGACACACAATCCCTTCTTGCTCATGGCCCTCATCTTGTTGAGTTCGATGCGCTCATAGCGATCCCGGTATTTGATGATCTCTTCCTGCTTGAGCGGTGTTGCTTCCACCCACTCGAAGTATTTGACACAGGCCCGCCAGAGCTGGTCCGGCGTCTCGTAAAGCGGCTTGCGGCCATTCCGGCGGCGCTTGGCCCAATATCTGTTTCCCTTCGGCGCCACCATCGGTCTTTCTCCTTCATCCTCATGGAAGTGAGGAGCGCCCTACACGCTCCCCTTGCCTGCCTGTTATACCCCGAGCGCCTTTGCGGCATGCTCAAGCCCCCGTAACAGGGCACGACTGACATAGGCCTTGGCCTCCCGGCTGATGCCATCATGCTTGAGGTCCGCCTCACTCACAGCATAGTCTCTACCAACCACAGAGAGCCCCTCCCCATATGCAGCAACACGGCGGACAATCGCCCAGCCCTCTTTGCCCAACGCGCTCTCTACCGCTCTCTGGGCCTTCTTCAGGGTCTCTGTCCCTTCAAGCAGGTAAAGGGCAGGATCAGCCTTCTTGCCCCCGTCCACCCTGACCCGTTCCGGATCGACAGAATTGATCCGTGTGCCCATACGTTCAACCGTACGCCTCAAGATATGGGCTGCCCTCAATTGCGCATCATCAAGCTTGCCCTGCCTGTGAAGGCTATCAAGCGGGTCCCGTGTCCGTCGGGTTACCTGCTCCATCTCCCCCTTGAGATAAGGGTTCTCTATAAGGGTCCGTTCAAGGTCTCTCCGGCTGGCCATGAGAGGGCCCTGCTCTTCGTCCCGTTTACCAACCGGCTTGCGGCGGCTTCTCTGCTGGTCCGCCTTGTTCTCTGCCCTTGCCCAATCAAGCATAGTGGTTCTCCTGTCTCATTCCGTTCTGCCCTATCCCGTCCTTGGGGGCTTCAAATTGCACGTACACCCGGTTGGCCCGCTTCTCGACGTCGCTACGACAAACACCAAGCCGCTTGGCAATGACCTCATAGGAGGCATCATTGGCCCGCATCCGGAAGAGACGCTCATCCAGCTCCCCGCGCCTTAACTCCTTTGCCCTTGTGCGATATCGGATATCTGATGGGCTTGCCCCTTTGCGTCGGGTTCTCTCTTTCACTGTGGGCATTGCTACCTCTTGTTTTGTGGGTTGCCGGTTTGTTTGGATAATGAAACATAATGAGAACATTCTCAAATCAAGGCCTCATCCCTCGGGTCCTCATACTGGAAGCGCTGCAGCGGTCCGTTGAAGAAGCAGCTCACCTGCCGGTTACCCTGACTGTTGCGGCTCTTGGGGATCACCAGAAGGGTCTTGTTCTTCCAGGTGAACATCGCATTCTGCCACTCCTCCCCCGGTGAGGCGGGCTTGAACTGCTCGAGGAACCATTCGGGACGGTGGATCACCACCATCTTGTCCGCACTCTGCTCGATCCCCGCCGAGCCCTGGAACATCTGGATATTGGGCCACGGGATATCCTTGTAGGCCTTGATGACCCCGCCCATGGGTTCCCACCGCTTGGCCTGGGCAAAGACAATGATCGGGATCTGGAGATCTTTGGCCAGCTCCTTGAGCTTCTTGGCCAGCTCGTTCTTCTGCTCCGCATCACTCTTGCGCGGATCAATCGGGGTCATGTCATGGAAATGGTCGATAATGGCCAGCCTGATCCCCTGAAGCCGGGTCAGACGTTTAAGGCGTGCCCTGATCCGGTCAAAGGGATCAAAGCCACCCCCGTCATAATGGATCGGCAACCCGTCCCGCCCATATACGGCCTGTGCAAGGCGCTCCTCTTCTTCTGCATTAAGGCGCAGGGCCTGAATGCTTTCCGAGGGTATGGCCGTTGCCGCCTGAAGGGCACGGCTCTCGGCATCATCGGGCGACATCTCGGTAAGGACCGGACAGACCGCAATCCCCTGCCGTGCCACACTGGTGGTGATCTGGCCCGAAAGGATCGACTTGCCCATACCCGAGCGTCCGCCAATCCAGATCAGCTGACCGGGGATCAGGGGACCAAGCAACTCGTCAAGGAAGCCAAGGCCGGTATTGATGGTAAAGTGGGGCGCATGCTCCTGATGGCTTTCCGAGATCCGCTCCAATAGACGTTTACCCACATGGCCCGCTGTCTCTGTCTCCCGCACAATGGTCCCCGACAGAACCCCGTCAATCGCCTTATGGGCCTCTTCGGCTAACTCCTCAGCCCGCTCCCCTGTCTTGCTCATGGTGGCAATCTTTGCGGCCGCCGCATCCAGCTTGCGCAGGCGATGGCCTTCGATGATCTCGCCGGCATAATCCTCAATGAAGGAACCGCCGCCGGTATCCTTGGCAAAGCGCAACAGGGCCGCAGAGAGGCTAAAGCCCTTGGGCGGTGTCTTGATGCCATGACAGACCAGATTGACGTCCAACCCCTTGCCCTGCTCCAGCAGGGAGGCAATCACCCCGTAGACTTCCCCCAACAGGGGATCAGAGAAGCATTCGGGCTTCAGTCCCGCAGAGATGGCATAATATTGCAGGCTGTCATTGAGCAGCGCCCCGATCAGGGCCTCTTCCAGCATCCGGGTATCATGATCAGACAAGCTGCTTCTCCTGCGCGGTGACGAGGATATCATTCCAGTCCCCGTCCCTTGGGGGCTGTTCGATGCAATGGGAGAGATGCTCCTGTCTGAGGCGGGCAGCCAGCTTTGCGGCAGCATGCATACCGGGAGGCGCATTCCATCCGCCCTGTTTGCGCTGTGTCGGCACATCCCCGTCCGGATAGATCACCAGATGGGTGACATGCGGAGGCACCTTGAAGCCTGCAACGCCAGAGGTAGAGAGAGCAGCAAAGACCGGCAAGCCGAACAGCTGGCGCACAGAGAGGGCTGTCTCGATCCCCTCACAGATCCCCCAGACAGGAGCAAGAGCTTCCTCTTGACTGGCAATCCAGACAGCACCGCCTTTTGCACTGCCAAGCCCCTTCTTGACCTGAGGCACATCGGCCTTCAGACCGCCCTCTTTGAGGAAGATCCGCCAGACACCACAAAAGCCCTTGTCCGGACCGATCACCAGACCGAGCAAAGCAGGACAGGTCCGTCTGATATCCTCGTTATAGACCTCTGGATGGAAGCGAAGGCTCGGGATAGAGCCAGCAGCGCCAATATGTCGGCGGACTGCATAGGCTTCGGCCATAGTTGCCTTGATCGGAAGGGCCTGTTTCCAGAGACCATAAGCAGACTGGCGTTTGGATGCACATTTACGCGCAGACAGTTCATTCTGTCTTTGCTGCTCCTGCTCAGCCTGTTCCCGTCTTGCAGCCGCTTTCCGGACTGCTGCAGGATCAATCTGCCCCTCGCGTCCATTCGGTGCTGGCCTGCCAGTCAGGAAGGCACATGCCTTGATGAAGTCATAGCCCATGGCATGCATCACCAGCGCAATGGCATCCCCGCTCACATCGCCCTTGCGACACAGGAACAGGTTCTTTGCAGGGGTCACAATAAAGCCGTCATGGCTGGAGCATCCCATCGGGCATGGTCCCTTATACTCGCCCCCAGCCCGCACCAGCTTTGCCCCGCACATCTGCGCTGCCTTCAGGACTGGCACAGCCCGCGCTTCCTCTTTCCAGTCGTCAAACGAGGTCATGCCACCCTCCCGAACAAATCGGTTTGAGCCGTTCCACAAAGAACCGGCCCCCATTGATCCGCCATTGCCTGGGCAATTCCGGAGAAGAAGCGCGAGCGTTCCTTTGCCCGATCCGGGCCAGGCGGCATCCTATGCACGCGGGCCATGCGACCATCAACGATATTGGTGGGAAGCAGTTTGGGCAGATTGCGAAGCCAGAGACAGGTTCTCTTGACTTCTCCATGCCCATATTCCCAGGGCTGGACGGATTGACTGAACTCTTGATAGTTGCGAATGAGGCGTTTCGCATGCTTGTGCATGACCGGGTTCTCTACTGCCACATGGGGGATCAGGGCGTTCCACATGTCGGAGAACAGCGAGGCCCCCTCTTCCAGCTCCTGCCACATCTGGTCCAGCGTCTTGCCTCTTGGCGGTTTGGTCAGCCAGCGCACACCGCTGTTGCAAAGGCGTGTGCAAGGAGGATGCGCCACGATCAGGCAATCCCATCCCTCATGCAGAATGTCCCGCACGTCGCATTGGAAATGCCGGTTGGACCCGTCTTCTGCTGGCAGGAGATCACATGACCAGGCATCAAACCCGCATGCGTCAAAGGCCCGACGCACTGTCCCGCTGAACTCGCAAGCCACCAATACGCGAATGTCTTTCGGATTACTCATATCTCTTGCACAGTCCTCATCCCAACCGCCCGTAATCGCGCAAGCCATTTCCATGATGGACCGCGCAAGATCATCAGATTTGCCTTTGTTTACGGAAAGAACCGGGAGACACTGGGCAACGTGACCCTGTTCTGCTGCTTCTCATTGATGCAGTAGACAAGCTGGGGCCGCCCTTTGCTGTCCCGTCCATTCTCTGCCCTCATGGCTTGAACGGTCCGGTGACCATAGACCTTGATGGCGGCTTTCCCTTTGGCCTGCCCTTTAGCCTGTTTGCTCCCGCTCATTCTGCCGCCCCCTTGAACAAGGCTTCGGCCTGCTGGCGGGGGGAAAGGCGATCAACAATCCGGTCGGCCAGCTCCCCGATAGACTGCTCCTGGCTGTCCGGCCCCAGAGCAAGCGTCTCCTGTAGACGCTCCACCTCGCGGGCAAGCCCCTTGATCTTGCGCTCCTTGAGATCATTGCGGATCGAGAGCACATTGATGCGCGCCTCATACAGAGCCTTCTCGCTCGCATGTGTCTTGCTGTGTTCATGCTGCTGCACAGCCTTGTCAAAATCCCGATATGCTGCTTCCAGAAGGTCTTTGCTCATGATGCTGCCTGTTCGAATAAGGGAGTGGAATGGACCGCATAGGCCGGATCACGCTGTGCCCGCGCCCAATCAAGAATGCCAAGCGCATCGGCCTCGTTGTCATCACGCACCCGCCAGCCGCGCTCCGCACAGCGCTGTTTGACCGCCTGCTTGTACCAGGCCGACAGCTTGCCCCTGCCGCGGTGCTCTTTGGGGGGCATCCGGCCACACAGGAAGTGGGCGCGCCAAGTGCCGTTCTGCACCTCGGTCACAGCGCAGCCCAGATGCTTGGCTATATCGTGGGTGTTCATATTGATGGCATAGGCCTTCTTGAGCGTGACAATGTTGGTGTTGCCCGTGGGCAGGATCGCCGCTTCAATCACAACCTCGCTGATCCCGTAGCGCTTGATCTGGTCGGTCAGCCAGCGGCGATACTGGCGATTGAAGGCGCCCAATTCCTCATCAAAGGAGACAATGTCGGAGACAAGAGACACGCTGCCAGAAGCAAACCGGGCAAAGCCTGTATGGGTGGCCGGATCAATCGCCAGAATATGCATCTCAGTTCACCGTTGGCTGGATCGGGTGAACAATCTCGCTTCCGGACAAGGAAGGCTGGGCTTGCCCGACCTGTTCTGTCTGCCTCGCCGCCTCTGTCCCGTCTTCCATGCGGTCAACAAGATCGTCCTCCACTTCCCAGCCCATCATCAGCGTGTAATTGTCAAAGGAGCGCAGCACATCATCCCGCTTCTCCCGCGTCATCCGGTTAAGGGTGCACACCATGGACAGGGCCTTTTTGTTCACCCCGTATTTGTCCGAGGCCGCCTTGACCTCATCGCCATACTCACCGGCCCGCTCCCCGTTGGCTTCCTTGACTTCGGCCTGCAGCCGCACAAGGCGCTGCAACTCAGTCTGCGGGATTGCTTCTGTGGTCTTGAGTTCGCTCATCACTCTCTCCTATCGATTGAAAGAAAGGCCGGTGAGCAGATCTGCGCACTGGTCCATAATGCCTTTGATCTCGGATGCCAGTTCCGGCTTCTCGGATGCATCGAGCTTGCCGTCTTCCATCTTCACGATGATCGAGGACACGCTGTCCGCCATCTCCTTGGCCAGCTGCATGGCCTTGGGCTCCGGGCGACATGCTCTCCCCTCGGGCGCATCCACAAGGATCTTGCCAAACAGGGCCGAGACCATGGCCAGCGGTTCCACATTGCCGCTCACCGCAACCGTCTCGACAAAGCGGTGCAGATTCACTGTCCGGGTCATATGCTCGACATTGGTGCTGTAGGTGGCCTGCACGGCCTGATGGGATACCCCCCACATGGCCGCCACCGGCAACAGGCCACCTGCATGCTTGACCGCCTTGCGCGTGGCCTCTTTGAGTATCTCCTGGGTATCGTCTGGCAGATCAATTTGCATTGCACTCATCCGGTTGTTTCAACTTGTGATTATTCGCCCTCCGGGCGAACATGACAGGGTGAGAGGCGCTGTCCCTCTCTCCCGGGGCCGGGCACTTGCTGGTGCAAACCCGCCCGACCCCGCATCCAATTCTGGGCTCCGGCAAAAAGAGAGGGATACGAATGGCTGCATCCCTCTGCAGTTTGCGGAAGCATCCGGCTCGTTGACCGGAATAGGGGCGAGATGATCAGGGACTGTGTGTGATCATCCCGCTTGATTGGCAGCTCTCAGGGAGGAGGATGTCCCGGACAGCCAATCGAAACGCATTGCGGGGCAGGCCCGCTCAAGAAACCGCATTCCCTGCCCCGCCGACCTCATTCCCGGTGCAAGCCAGATGGCGCACGAAAACGAAAGGAAACGCGATTGAAGGAGAACGACAAAATGGAAGGTGTATGATCCATATCTTTCCTCTACTCGGCTGGCTCAAGATCTTCATCAAGATCAATGCCGAGCCGATCTGCAGCAGCTTCGATTTCAAACATCCTCCACGATGGAATACTTCCTTTATTCTTCCATCCTTGAACGGTGGTAACGTGCCTATGGCCAAGAGCTCTCGCTGTTTTGGTCAAGCCTCCAAACCTATCGATGATGCGTTGTGCGTTTTCCATATCACTAAATTACTCAATTCGTAATTTTGGTCAAGATGAATTTTTGAATATTTTCGTTTTTCGTTAGTTACACAGAGTTTAAAAGTTACGATAATGCTGCCATGAGAGATTGGATTGGAAATCGCCTTAAAGAGCTAAACAAGACCAAGGCAGCGTTAGCTGAACACCTTGGCATTGCTCCTGCACGTATTACCGAGCTCTCTCACGGGAAGAGAAGTTTGCAGAGCCACGAAATCCTTCCATTCGCAAAATTCATGCAAATGGATCCAACTCATGTCCTGCAATTACTTGAAAATCCAAATCAAGAGCTTGCTCTCGACAACAATTCGCCACTAGTCAGAACAACTGCCGAATTTACGCAAATTCCTATTCGCGGTGAGGTGGCAGCAGGCCTGTGGCGAGAGATCGATGACTTGTCGCAAGACTGTTGGTCAGAGAACAGCCAGCACCACGTGGAATACACATCGACTATTGCCCTTCCCGGTTACCCGCCAGAACATCAATTCGGCCTTTATGTCCGCGGAGAGTCCCTCAACAAAATTGCCCCGAACGGCTCGGTTCTCCATTGTTTGGAATATATCAACGGCGATTCATGGCATGTAAAAGATGGCGAGCTTGTCGTGGTTCAGAGAACCAAATACCAAGGCGCCATGATCGAGACCACAGCCAAGCGTGTAAGACGGAATGGTGACATTTTCGAGCTCTGGCCGGAAAGCAATAGTCCCGAATTCCAAGAGCCTCTCATTGTTCCTGAATTTCTTGACCCAGAGTCGACCGAAGAAATCAGGATATTTGCCAAGGTATTGAAAATACTTATTGAACCTTAAGCCCTTAACAGCATTGCCAGCTCAATTTCAGCCAGCAATCCCGTTTTTTTCTCGCGCGTATACTGCTATTACATAACTCTCGGAATGACCTGAGTTATGTATTTTTTATTCTCTTTTTGTTTTCCGTTAGTTTAGTGCTCGTGGTGAACTCCAGACAGAATTCACCCTTATACGCGCATGAGAAATTTCAAGCACGTACAAGGGATGAATCCTATCCGGACTAGAAATCCAGACAACAAGTTGAGCATTCAATCGCAGCTCACTTGCATGGCAATCAGATCCTTGAGCGATACAAGGGTTGGAGCGCTGATTACGCCGCTTTGCCTCTGACCAACCACCCTGCCCGAAAGCTAATCCCGACCGGTTCCCAGACCTGAGGCTTTTCTCGAACAGGTCGATCTCCATACCGACAACCCAACTGATGGTTTGGAGCCGAAGCCTGGACACCACCAGACCGATGAAATCTCTTCCATCGGGAACCTGTTCAAAGCCAGATTTTTCACCTGACGATTCCATAACTACTCTTCTCGTAAATTCAGCGCAAGATATAAATTACGTTTTTCGTTATTTTTATTATTGACAATAAAATTACGATATGCGTAATATCTTCCATCACCGAATGAACGGAGCGGACAGATGAGCACAACAGAGCAGGATATCTATTTCGTCAAACAGGACTGGGGCAAACTCGGGTTCGAGGCTGTCATCAATTATGACCGCTGCTCAAAAGGACAGGTCATCGAGGATCTTGTCGCTGGCGAATATGTCAACTCCAAAGGCTATGGCAATGTTGCCGGTGTCTTCTCCATGAATTTCCAAAACGGACGCTGCAAGGATGTGACCGAAGACTTCCGGCGCTTCTTTGATCCTGCCTACGGCATTGCCGCCGAGTGATGCCAGCGCCTTTCGGGAGGAGCTTCTTAGCTCCCTCCACCTTCCCAATTCTTTCGCATGGTTCAATCCAATGACTGCACAGCTTCCAATCGAGTTTGACAAAACACCGTCCCAGATTATCACCATGGAAGGCGCGCTTGATGCGCTTCTGGTGAAGGTAGACGAGACCCTTAACGGCTTTGTTCCCGATCTATCAACGGCCAAGAGCCGCAAGGAGATTACAGCTCTCTCCCAAAAGATTGTTCGCACCAAAACCGCCATTGATACCGCAGGCAAAGACCTGACCGAAGAGGCCCGCAAGAAGCTTGATGCTGTCAATGCCGTGCGCAAACGGGCACGCGATGAGTTGGACAAGCGCCGCGATCAGGCACGCAAGCCCCTTACCGATTGGGAACAGGCGCAGGCAGCCCTTCAAGCAAGACGCACAAAAGGGCTGCAGCGCCTTGTTGATCTGGGATGTGTCGGCTTTGGTGCAACCTCCAAAAATATCAGGAAGCGGATCGAAGAGGTTGAGGCCTTTGATCTGGGCGACTGGTGGGGAGACAGGATCGGCAAGGCAAAGACAGAACGCGCCCGCGCTCTTGCACTTCTGCGGCCCCAGTTGCAGCAGGCAGAGCAATCCGAGAAGCAAGCCGCAGAGCTGGCCGAACTCAAGCACCAGCAGGCAGAAGAAGAAGCCAAACGCCTTGCGGAAGAAGCAGAGCGTCAGGCCGAGCAGGACGCCAAAGAGCGCGCAATTCGTGAAGCAGAAGAGGCTAAGGCGCAGCAGGACCGCGAAACCGAACTTGCACAGCAGCGTCACCAGCAGCACGAGGCAGAATTGGCGGCCTTAAATGAAAGCAATCGCAAGGCAGAAGCCAAGCGGCGCGATGATGAAGCCCATCATGACAAGGTCATCTCCGATGCTGTTGCAGCCATCACCACTCAGACCGGCATCCCGACCATTCAGGCAGCAGCCGTGGTCCAGCTGATCGAAGCCGGTCAGGTGACCAACATCACCCTTCACTTCTAATTCCTCTTCCCCGGCAGGGAATAACCACCAAACCAGCACCAAGGGAAACGGCAATACCGCCCCCCTGCCGGGGATCTTTATCCGGAGAGACCCATGTTTACCGAGACAGAAGCCAGACAGAAGCAATGCCCCTTTGTTGCGGGTAAGCAATGTGTCGCCACATCCTGCATGGCCTGGCAGTGGGCCGGGCGCAAAACAATCGAGCGCCGGGTCCATAAGGACACCGAAGAGGGTAAGGCTTTGAACCAGGCGCGCTTTGGCACCGGCAGCCCCCATTCTGGTCCCTTTGACTTCGAGGGCCATAAATGGCGCTATCGCTGCACAGATTTTGATGACAATGGCGCATTCGACATCATCGAACGACCGGACTTTGCTTCAGAGCAGATTGGATCGTGTGCCCGCCTGCCCTCACCCTTTCCCGAGAATGACTTTTAGAGGCAGCCATGACACGCGCAGCCTTGGAGCTTGGCGCTCTGATCACCTTCCTTCTGGCTGTCCTCTCATGGGCCGCCATCCTCCAACCCGGAGCATTTTGATATGACCAGCTTTGACGAACAATTGGCCACCCCGATCAGGATCGAGACTGGCCAGACCATCTGTGAACCGGGTTGCTATGCAATCGACATCGAGCAGTATCATGGCCAATGCTGTGCTGGCTTCAGTGTGTCATCCTCAGGCTTACGCCTTCTGGAGCACAAATCCCCTCTCCACTTCTGGTCCCAATATATTGATCCGGATCGGGAAGAGGACCAGAAGAAGCCCTTCTTCTCCATTGGACAGGCCGCTCACACGCTCTTTCTTGGTGAACAGGGCTTTCACGAGAAGTTCGCGATCCGCCCGGAGACCTACATCAATGCCAAGGGCGAAGAGAAGCCATGGAACAACAACGCCAGTGCCTGCAAAGACTGGAACACAGATCAGGAAGAGGCCGGTCTTTATATCATCACGCCAAGCCAGCTTGAAGATATCAAGGGCATGGCCCGCATGTTGGCCCGTGATCCCATGATCAGGCAGCATGGTTTGCTCTCGGGTCATATCGAGCGCTCCCTGATCTGGCAGGACAGGGAGACAGGGATTTGGCTGAAGGCCCGCCCTGATGTCATCCCGCCTATCGAGAACACCATTGTTGACCTGAAGACCATCGGCACCAGTGCAAGCGATGATGATTGTCAAAGGGCAATCGGCGCCCATGGCTATCACATGCAACTGGCCCTGGTGAATATGGGCATGGAAGCGATCTTCGGACGGACGGTGGAAGAGTTCATTCTGCTCTTTGTCGAGACCAGTGCGCCTTACGCCTACAATCTCAAGCCGGTGGATCAACGGGCCATCTTCCTTGGGGAATGCCAGATCCGCCGCGCTCTCAGGACGTTGGCCGACTGCATGGAGCGGGATCACTGGCCAACCTACAAGGGCAGCGGCAACCATGCCTATCTTCCCGGATGGACCCAGAAGACCCTTGAAGCAGACCTTGAGGGCGGCTTGCTGCCCGATGTCCAGACCCCGATCACCTATGGAGTAGCAGCAGAATGAGCAGACAGCTTACCATTACGGATCGCGTCGATACGATGCTCTTGCCTCATGAGAGCAACATTGCCAGCCTTCTGGGTGACGTTGTGGACCCGAACAAGTTCAAGGCCGCCGTGATTGTCGCTTGTCAGAAGAATCCTGACATTCTGAGATGCGAACAGCAAAGCATTGTCCGCGCCTGCATGCTATGCGCCCAGGACGGCCTCATGCCGGATGGCCGCCTTGCTGCCATTGTTCCTTACAATGAAAGCCGGAAGGTGAACGGGAACTGGGAGAAGTTTAAAGTCGCCAACTATATGCCCATGGTGGCGGGGATCCTCAAGCGTGCCCGTGACTTCTCGGACTTCCACACCATCGTATGCGAGATCGTATGCGCGAATGACGACTTCAGACGCACCGCTGGTGATGATCCAAGGATAGACCACAGCTTCCCGCCGTTGGGACAAGAGCGCGGGGAGATTGTCGGCGCCTATGCCATCTTCAAGGACAAGAGCAACCGCGTCATTCATCGGGAGGTTATTGACAAGTCCGATCTGCAAAAGATCCGCTCTGTCAGCAAGGCCAAAGACAAGGTCTGGGGGCCATGGGAAGGCGAGATGGCAAAGAAGACCGCCATTCGCCGCGGGGCCAAACGCATACCGATGTCCGATGAATTGCGCGCTATCGTCGAGCGGGATGATCAGCTGGTTGATCTGGATGCCGTGCCTCAGCAGCAGTCTTTGCAGGCTCGCCTGTCCTCTCGCAAGCACATTGATCCGGTTGATACCGGCTTTGATGCAGACAACATTCAAAAACAGCTCACACAAGCCCGGACCGCCGATCCTGAAGAGATCGCGCCTGAGGGCGAGCAGCCACAGCAAGACGAGAGACAAACCTCTCCTGAAGCATCAGGAAAGCAGGAAAGCACGCCCGCCAACCTCACAGAGGGCCAGTTTGAACTGCTGACGACCATCGAAGAGGCGCTCTCCGGTTGCCGTACCGCCAAGGATATCGACGCCGTTCTCTCCGAGTTCGGACAGGATGTGCTGGATGCCGGAGAGGTATTCCAGACACTGGCCAACAAGGCCGTGCATCAACGCCGCGCCGATCTGGACAGGGAGCAACAGCAATGACCCCGCTCTATGTCCATTATCAGGCGACCAGAGGTGTAGAGCCCTATCTCCTGTTCCTTGAGGCAGAGGTGGGAGCCAATCACTTCTCTTGCCTTGTCCGCCCCTCTGTCACTGTCTCCGTGCCTGAGGACATGACCGGTCAGGATATCACCCGCTTCGGTCTATCGCCCCGCATGATCATCCCCTGGCTGGCCCAGATGGCAAAGACCACAAAGACCGTCATCCTCTATGACAGGGATCACTTCCTGCAGGTGATGGACTGCGAGATCAAGCGGATAGGCAAAAGAGCATGGGCGCGCCCCGGCATCGAGTTTGTCGACCTCAAGTCAATGCTTGCCCCTTTGTGCAGGCTGGAGAGCAAAGAAGGAGCGCCACGCGCCCCAAGCCTTGAAGAGGCAACAACCATCCTTGCCGGTCACTCCATGGCCAACCTTGAAGGCATCAAGGCCCTTTATCAGCACGAAGACATCCAACAACTCTGTGAGGTCGCATAATGGCACCCGATCATCAGACACCACCCACGCCACCATCCACGCCAGACAAGGATCAGGAGATCCGCCAGCTACGCCATCAGTTGACCACCCTGCAGACACAATATGCCACCCTTGAAGCCCTCCAGCTGGATAGGCTTGAGCAACTCACGACCAGGAGCAGAACAACAACCAATCTCTCCCGGGCCTTTGAGATGAATGAGCTGCTCTTCGATCTGGTTACGGTCCTTGTTGCCAGGACCAAACGTCTGAAGGCCCAACTGCAGGAGGCCCGTCAATGGGTTCACTAGCCCCGATACAATCCGGCCAGACCTTCCGCGCCCCGCGTCAGGAGGACAGGCAGCATCTTGCATTCGTCTCCACCCTTCCCTGTGTCATCACAGGACGCTCGGGAGTTCAGGTTTGCCATCTGCGGTCCTCCTGTCTTCCCTTGAACAAGCGGCACACAGGCATGCGGGAGAAGCCCGACGACCGGTTCGTTCTTCCCATGATCCCTCAGATGCACGCCAGACAGCACAGCATGAATGAAGTCCGCTTCTGGTCCGCCATGGGATGGCAATGGCAAAACGCAGTCCAGCTCGCTCTGGACCTGCAAAAGCACACCGGAGATGAAGACACATGCAAGAGACTAATAGCGAGGGCGAGACGATGAAGGAAATTGATCTTGAAATCTATGAGTCGAGCCAAATCGAATGCGAAGCAGCTAGATCAAAATTGTGGGCAGCTTGCGGAGGCATTTGGCACCGCGTCTTTGAACGAATCGAACACAAAGCGAAATGATTCCGCAAAGAGCTGAAAGAAGAAAAGCGGGAAACGGAGAGGAAAGCAGAATGAACCAGTTTATAAAGCCAAAGATGGTGCGCGTGTCCCAGGCAATCGAACTCTTGGGAATTGGCAAAACATCACTCTACAGGAAGGTTCAAAAGGGACAATTCACGATAATAAGAAGGGATGGCGCTGCATATGTTCCAACGGAACAAATCGAGGCATACCTCGATCCCAATGCAAAACAAATGGTGGGCTAGCTGGTGGGCTGGCCCTCATCATTTTCAAATTGTATAGGAAAATCAATTCTCTACAAGAGAGAATGGTGCGGCCGAGAAGACTCGAACTTCCACGGGAGTTACCCCACAGCGACCTCAACGCTGCGCGTCTACCAATTCCGCCACGGCCGCAAACCGTGTTTTGATCAAGGATATTTCCTTGTTGGTGGCGTGTAACTATCAAATAAGATTTGCCCACACAAGCGTTTAAGATGGAGATCAACAACAAATGTGGAAAGTTGATGACAAAGTGCGGGAATTTCTCTGGACAGCGAAATTTTACGCATAATCAAACGCATAAAATAAGTGAAAACTACCCGTTCACGCGATGGATGCCACGAAGAGGACGCCATTCAGGGCTACGCATAAGAACACGCGTGATGGAAATACCCACCTTTTCACCGCGCAGAATCACCTGCCCATGAGCCACCGGGATATCATTCGCCAAAATCAGGCAATCATCCTCTTCATGCGCGTCAAGTTCGATGACAGCACCACGCCCCATACGCAGGAGCTGATGAATCGGGATTTCCGTCGTACCAAGCACGACAGAGATATTAATTGATATGGAATCTAGATTAGCCACGATGCACCCTTCCGTGTTACCCACGGATTGACTATGTAAGACATTAACAGAGTGTTACCTTCTTTGGTAAATGAAATATTAACAAAGACAAGCAAATCAAGAGCGGACCAAGCTGGACCACAGATCAGACGACCATGACAAGCAATAACGAAGAAAACACTTCTCTTGATCCAACCAACAGCCCCTTAAACCCGATGATGACAACCACGGGCGCTCCTGTCGATTGGATTATCTCGGATCGGCTGATTCCCTATCCAGAAGCCATGGTCTTCATGGAAAACCGGATTACAGCCATTGCCAAGGGAGAGGCAAACGAATGCGTCTGGCTCTTGGAGCACCCCCCGCTCTACACCGCTGGCACCAGCGCCGATCCGGCAGATCTGGTCGCGCCAGACCGCTTTGATGTCTTCACAACGGGGCGCGGCGGGCAATATACCTATCATGGCCCCGGTCAACGCATCGCCTATGTCATGCTCGACCTGAAACGCCGCCGTCAGGATATCCGCCTGTTTGTCGAGAGCCTTGAAGCCTGGATCATCAACACCTTGGCTGAGCATAATATCAAGGGAGAGCACCGCAAGGAGCGCGTCGGCGTCTGGGTCGCGCGCCCGGAAAAAGGCATAGACGTTGAGGACAAGATCGCTGCCATTGGCATTCGCGTAAGGAAGTGGGTCACTTTCCACGGCATCAGTCTCAATATCGAACCCGATCTGGAACATTATAGAGGCATCGTCCCCTGCGGCATCGCCAAGCATGGTGTCACAAGCTTTGTCGATCTGGGCTATCCTGTTGCCATGTCCGATGTCGACATGACGCTTCGAGAAGAGTTTGAGAGCCTGTTTGGCCCGACAGTACGCTAGGCGCTGAAAGCTGCACGAAACAAAAGAAACACAAAGCAAAGCCCGGCTCTTGAAGTCGGGCTTTGTTTATCGGCATGCTGCATTACTTCAGGCAGCATCGCTATTGGCGGACACAAATTCCATCATGACGGTATCAACCGCCAGACTATCTCCGGCCGAAACCAAAATCTTGGAAACGACAAGATCTCGCTCTGCCCGCAAGACATTTTCCATCTTCATGGCTTCAACCGTGGCAAGGGCTTCCCCGGCCTGAACCTTCTGCCCTTCCTTGACGGAGATCGAAACCACGAGCCCCGGCATCGGACAAAGAAGCAGATTGGATGTATCGGGCGGAACGCGCTTGGGCAAAACCGCTTCCAGCTCGGCAACATGCGGCCGCATGACCTTTACTTCCTGCTTCACGCCCTTATGGGTCAGAATGTAGGAATTCAGCCCCCTGCGAACCTGAACGATCAGTTCCGTACCGCCAACCTCCCCACACCATAACTTCCAGCCCGGCGCCCAGTCTGATAGTACTGAGATGACACGGCCATCCGGCAAGGCAAGATCCATATCGATAGGAGTCGTCGGGTTGCCTCCACGATAGCGAATGGGAAACCGCTTTTTCTTGTCGAACGCGGCGACCCAATGCTCGTGCATCTCTATGGAATCAAGCTTGCGCTTGTCCTTGAATCGATGCAGCCGATCATGCAGCACCAGCTCCATCGACGTGGCCACACAGGCCAGCGCCAGCTCTGTCTCCTGATCCCAATGCCCCCCTTCGAAGCCATCGGGATATTCCTCCGCAATGAAACCGGTGGTGATGTCCCCTGCTCGCCATCTGGGATGCTCCATCAAGGCGGTCAGAAAGGGAATGTTATGCTCGATGCCATCAATAACAAAGGCATCAAGAGCGCGTGACATATGATCGATCGCCGACTTTCTGTCCGGTCCGTGGGTGCAAAGCTTGGCGATCATCGGGTCATAGAACATGGTGATTTCCGTGCCAGCTTCCACGCCTGTATCATTGCGCACAGTCAGGCCATCAGCCGTTCCTTCCAGCGGTGGGCGATAATCGACAAGGCGCCCGATGGATGGCAGGAAATTGCGGAACGGGTCTTCGGCATAAATGCGGGCCTCCACAGCCCAACCATTGATCACCACATCCTCTTGCGCCAAAGCCAGAGCCTCCCCGTCGGCAATGTGAATCATCTGCTCAACAAGATCCACGCCGGTTATCAGTTCAGTCACCGGATGCTCCACCTGCAGGCGTGTATTCATTTCAAGGAAATAGAAATTCTTGTCCTTGTCGACAATGAATTCCACTGTGCCCGCCGAGTGATAGCCAACCGCCTTGGCCAAAGCCACCGCCTGCTTGCCCATGGCCTTACGCGTGGCAGGGTCAAGAAAGGAAGACGGGGCCTCTTCGATCACTTTTTGATTCCGTCGCTGGATCGAGCATTCGCGCTCGTTGAGATAAATGGCGTTGCCATACTTGTCTGCCAGCACCTGAATTTCGATATGGCGCGGCCCGACCACAAATTTCTCGATGAAGCAGCGATCATCGCCAAAGGATGATCGGGCCTCCGATTTCGCCCGCTCAAAGCCTTCAGCCACTTCTTCTTCATTCCAGGCTATGCGCATGCCTTTACCGCCGCCTCCGGCAGAGGCCTTGATCATCACCGGATAGCCGATTTCGCCCGCGACTTTCACCGCTTCATTGGCGTCTTTTATAACGCCCATATGACCGGGAACGGTGGATACCTTGGCATCCAGCGCGAATTTCTTGGATTCGATCTTGTCGCCCATGGCTTCGATCGCGGCGGGAGGCGGACCGATAAACACGATACCAGCCTTTTCAAGCGCCTTGCAGAAGGAGGCATTTTCAGAAAGAAAGCCGTAGCCGGGATGCACGGCCTCAGCGCCGGTCTCCTTGCAAATCTCGATAATCCTGTCGCCAAGCAAATAGGACTGAGTTGCAGGCGGAGGTCCGATATGCACGGCCTCATCGGCCATTTGCACATGCATTGCATCCTCATCCGCATCCGAATAGACGGCAACGGTCTTGATGCCCATCTTCTTTGCCGACTTGATGACCCGGCATGCGATTTCACCACGATTTGCAATCAGAATTTTTTCAAACATGACAATCCTGCTGTTGTCCTTCTCCCCCACGCAAGGCCTCGGGGCCAAGCGCTAGAACCATTCGGATTGGATCACCCAACTGCAGCTAGCCTGTCGGCGACGATCCTGCTAAATGTATCTACGTAGAACTTTGTAAATCGCTGCGATGACAGTGACAATTCGGACCATCGAAGCAAGTGCAGAAAACAATATATATTTCTTATACTTATAGAAAAATCATGAGACTATTTGATAAGATTATTACTTGCGCAAACACGGAAAAGTGGAATAAACAGGAAGCGCCCGCATGGCTTTGCCTCACAACATGAATATTGTTATGCATGGCATAAAATCACACTGCGTGACACCAAAGGCGCCAAGGCAATGAAACAGATTTCCCTTCCCCTCATTCTGGGCCCGATCAGCTGGACACCAGCCCAACCACCCCTCATCATGGGCATTATCAATGTAACCCCTGATTCCTTTTCCGATGGCGGACAATTTCTGGCCGAGCAGAAAGCGCTAGAGCATGCCAGACAATTGGCCGGAGAAGGCGCACAGATTCTCGATATTGGCGGGGAATCAACGCGCCCCGGAGCCGATCTGGTGGCCGAGAGAGAAGAGCTGGACCGGGTCATCCCTGCCATCAAAAGCATAGCCGCTGCAAATCTTGGGCAGGCCATATCGATCGACACCTACAAGGCCCGCGTTGCCGACAAGGCGCTGGAAGCCGGAGCCCATATCGTCAATGATGTATGGGGCCTGCAGCGCGAACCGGACATTGCCAAAGCCGCCGCCGATCACAACGCACCGGTCATCATCAATCATTGGGAAAAAGAACGTCAGAGCGACATCGGCATCATGGAGCAGATGAAACGTTTCTTTGACCGCTCCATCGAGATCGCCCTCAAGGCTGGCGTCAAACACAACCAGATCATCCTCGATCCCGGTTTTGGCTTCGCAAAGGACGCAGCAGAAAATGTCAAAATTTTGGCTCGACTTGAACAATTGTGCGATTGGGAGTATCCAATATTGATTGGCACATCACGCAAGAGATTTATCGGCAGCTTGACCGGTCGGGAGGAACCACGGGATCGTGTCTTCGGCACTGTCGCATCCAATGTAATTGCCCTTATGAAAGGGGCTGCCATTTTCCGCGTGCATGACGTCGCAGCGCATAAAGATGCTCTCGCCGTTGCTCACGCCGTTTACGACCAACAACGGACCTGACCCGATGGATCGCATCATCCTCCGAGACCTCGCATTCTTTGCCTATCACGGTGTTTTTCAAGAAGAAGCCACCCTGGGGCAACGTTTCTATTTCGATCTGGATTGTTATCTGGATATGCGCCCTGCCGGCCAAAGCGACGATGAAACCAAAACCGTGCGCTACGATTTTATCGTCAAGCGCATAGAGGACATCGTCAAGAACCACCGCTTCAAGCTGATTGAAGCTCTGGCCGAAGCGGTGGCAAAGGATCTGTTGTGCCATTTCCCTCAACTGCAGCAGGTCAAAATCAAGGTTCGCAAACCGGAAGCCCCCATCCCCGCGATCATCAAGGACATAGCAGTGGAAATTACCAGAGACCGCAAGGATTATGCATGATGAACCGCACGTCATCGGAAACAGAAGTCTATCTATCGCTGGGCGGCAATATTGGGGATCCGGCTATCACCATTGAAGACGCCCTTGCGACCCTTTCCAGCCAGAGAGGGGTGCGTGTTATGTCGCGCTCGCCTTACTATGTCACACCGCCATGGGGCAAAACGGATCAGGCCGAATTCATCAATGCCTGTGCCCTGATCAAAACGTCTCTGCCAGCTCATGAGCTGCTTAAGGTCTGCCTTTCTGTTGAAAAAAGCATGGGCCGTGTCAGGGGCGAGCATTGGGGCCCGCGCATCATCGACATCGATCTGTTGACCTATGGGGACGAGGTGATCGATGAGGATAATCTGAAAATACCCCATCCCTTTATCAGCGAACGCGCCTTTGTGTTGGTGCCCTTGCGCGATCTGGCTCCCGACTTCTCCCTGAATGGCCAGTCAATAGATGCGATGCTGGAAAATCTGGACGTGACAGGCATCAGCCTGCTTGATAAACACAAGTAAAATCAACAAGCGGACGCCCGTTCGCAGCCTTCTCATATTCCATGGGAATTTCTCATCCCGACGGATTCGCCAGATGCCTTGCCGCGCAAGACGTCTGGTCATCTCTTCCATTTGTCCCACAGGATATTTATCATGACAAAAGCTCTGAAAATTGCCGGCATTTGCGGCAGCTTGCGCGAAGGCGCCTATTCCCGCGCTCTCATGGAGGCCATGGCAGATTTGCTGCCTGAGGGCTCTGAATATAATGACGTCGATATCGCCTCCATCCCTCACTATAATCAGGATCTGGATACAGAAAACGGCCCAGTCTCCGTGTTAAACAGCCGCTCCCTCATTGCGAAAAGCGACGCGATCCTGATCACCCTGCCTGAATTCAACCACGGGATTCCCGGCGTGCTGAAAAATGCGCTCGACTGGCTCTCCCGTCCGGCCTTCACCAGTTGCTTCACCAACAAACCGGTTCTCTTTGCCACCATTGCTCCAGGGCCTCTGGGTGGTGTGCGGGCTCAGGCACAGATGCGCGAAACCCTCTCCTGCATGCTCTGCAAGATGCTGCCCCTGCCGGAAATTGCGGTCACTTTCGCTGCCCAGAAATTCCCAAATGGCAAGCTTGAAGACGAAGCAACGAAGAAGCATCTGCAAACCGTGCTCGGCTCCTTCCTTGATCAGGCAGACCTGCGCTGATAGCTGATACGCTTTCTAGAAATGATGCTTGGCAGCAAACGGTCCATACCGTTTGCTTGCCCCGATAAGATAGGCCGTGGACCATCCTATATAGATGAAGCCGGCAATCCCTTCCAGCGCCCCCAGAATACGCCAATGCCGGGAGAGGATGATATCGCCATACCCCAGCGTGGAGAAGGTCACGGTGGAGAAATAGAGCGACTCATCAAAGTCAGGAAGCGCGCCGACCACCCAATAGGTCACCGCCCACACCCAGATCTGCAAGGCATGGATGACAAAGACACCCAGAACCGTAACAACCATCAGCCACATCTTGCGATAGTGAATGGCGATATTCGACCAGATATGCGCCAGAATCCGGACACGGTTAAAGACCTCGATAAGCCCCAGCATCTGCACAAAAACGCAGACCGTGATCACCAGACATCCCACAAATAGGCTTATAAGCATTCCCCTGTCCCCCCCCAAATTGGCACGCCCGCTTTCTTCCGCGAGCAAAACAAGGCGTGCTCTTTCCCCTAGCCTAGCAAGAAAAAGTCGCACATCAGTAAATGAAGCGCGACCGGATTGGGGTAAGTCAGGGTTTCAACAGACCAAATGAAGCGTTAGAGGGGAATATTGTCATGCTTTTTCCATGGATTCTCAAGCCGCTTGTTGCGCAGCATCCGTAAGGCGCGCGAAACGCGCAGACGGGTACGATAGGGCATGATGACCTCGTCGATAAAGCCTCTTTCAGCCGCCACAAAAGGCGACAGGAAGCGCTGCTCATAATCCTTGGTATGGGCGGCGATCTTTTCCGGATCGTCTAAATCCTTCCGGAAGATGATTTCGACAGCTCCCTTGGCCCCCATGACCGCAATCTGAGCACTGGGCCATGCATAATTGACATCCCCGCGCAGATGCTTCGAGCCCATCACGTCATAAGCGCCACCATAGGCCTTGCGTGTAATCACCGTCACTTTCGGAACGGTTGCCTCGGCATAGGCAAACAGTAGCTTGGCTCCATGTTTGATCAGGCCACCATATTCCTGATCCGTACCGGGCAGAAAACCTGGCACATCCACCAGCGTGACCACCGGAATTTCGAAGGCATCACAGAAGCGTACGAAGCGCGCTGCCTTGCGAGAGCAATCACTGTCCAGCACCCCCGCCAGAACCATGGGCTGGTTGGCAACGATACCGATCGTACGGCCTTCCATACGTCCGAACCCGGTTATGATATTGCGGGCAAAGCTTTCCTGAATCTCAAAGAAGTCACCCTCATCGACCAGTTTCAGAATCAATTCCTTCATATCATAGGGTTTGTTGGGATTGTTTGGCACAAGCGTGTCGAGCGAGGGCTCCTCCCGGTCCCATGGATCGAAATTGTCGAGCAAGGGAGGATCGGAGAAATTGTTGGCAGGCAGAAAATCAATCAGCCGCCGCATCTGCGACAAGGCTTCAATGTCGTCATCATAGGCCCCGTCCGCAATGGACGACTTGGTCGTATGCACCGATGCACCACCCAACTGTTCGGATGTGACTTCCTCGTTTGTCACCGTCTTGACCACTTCCGGCCCCGTCACAAACATATAGGAGCGATCCCGCACCATGAAGATGAAATCCGTCATCGCCGGCGAATAGACATCTCCCCCTGCGCATGGGCCCATGATAAGGGAAATCTGCGGGATGACCCCCGAGGACATCACATTGCGCTGGAAAACCTCGCCATAGCCTCCCAGAGCATCAACGCCTTCCTGAATGCGTGCGCCGCCTGCATCGAATAGACCGATGATCGGCGCGCGACTTTTCAGCGCCATATCCTGAATTTTGATGATCTTCTGGGCGTGGGTCCATGACAGCGATCCCCCGAGCACCGTGAAATCCTTGGCAAAGATATAGACGATCCGGCCATTGACCGTTCCCCATCCCGTGACGACCCCATCCCCCGGCATCTTGACTTTTTCCATGCCAAAGTCAGTGCATTTATGCTGCACATACATATCGAATTCTTCAAACGAGCCTTCATCCAGAAAGGCTTCGATGCGCTCGCGGGCTGTCAGCTTGCCCCGGTCATGCTGCGCATCCACTCGCTTCTGACCACCTCCCAACCGGGCCTGTTCGCGGCGCTTTTCCAGCTCGGCAATTACATTTTTCATAATCAGCAGCCCTCAGAAATCCAGCGTTAGGTGAGCCGCGCACGCCCTACCCGACAGTCTTGTTAAAGACCATGACGCGCGCAGCTCTTAAGTGTTCCAGCAAGGCTTGAACACATCAAACCCTCGCCTATCTAAGGGCTAACACATATATTTTGGAGCAAATAGCTGGCAGATCGGATGAAAGCCTCAGAGAATAGTCTTAGGCTTTAAGCACAAGAACAGCGAGAATCAGGGGCGCAATGCCTTGATGACCTGAACTGCGGCATCGAATTCGGCCCGGCGAAAAGCACGCCGTTTGGAGGCTTCCTCGTCCTCCCCCCAGAGCTCGATATTCCAATCTTCATCCACCATGGCCGCATTCCATACGGCTTCATGCTCAAGGAAGCCATCCCAAAGGGCAAAGGCCAACAGCGCCGAACCGGTCAATGTCATCATGCTGTGCAGCGCACCGAGCTGATAGACGTCCAGATCCCCCCAGAGTGCCCTTAAGCGTTCCCCCATCACCGGAGACTGCTCTATCGCCAGAATACCGCTGGCCTGCACGAAACGGCCTCCTAGCGCTTCCTCGGCCCGATCCAGCACAGGATGCCAATGTTCCTTCTGCCGCAGCACCAGCCGTTCGGGGTGGCTCGCCGGATAGCAAATGAAATCATTGTTGAGATAGGCCACGATCTCTTCAATCATAGCCTCCCGCGCCTCTTCAACACCATCAACAATGGAGTTGAGAAGACGCGTCAACGGCATCACCGCCGGATTGATTTCCTTTGCCTGCGCATCCCATTCTGCAACAAGAGCCTCGGCAAGCGACTGGGTGGGCACACAAACGGTCTTCTTGGCAGGGCTCTTCACCTTGCGGCCATCCAACAGGACGCAATAGAGCGTCTCGCCGTCAGCGCTCTGTTCGGTTCCAACCGACACCTCTTTATAGAAGCGCTTGGGCAGAGCTGCCTTTGCAGCTTCTTTCGAACGCATCATCGGATTGTCGGAGCTGTCCTTTTGTCCCGGAGCAAAGTCACCGAACAGCACACCGAATGTCTCGCGGTTATCCTTATCCTTTTCGACCATCAGACCGTCCCATATTCCGTGCTTCAAAGACGCGCCAGCAAAGCATGCAGCGCAGGATAATCATCGACAATATGCTCGGCACCGGAATCTCTCAACACGTCTGACGTATGATAGCCCCAGCTCACGCCAATGGGGTTCACCTTGGCGTTTATGGCCATTTCCATATCGTAGCTGGTATCTCCGATCATATAGGTATTTTCAGGCCCTACACCGGTCTGTTCCATCGCTTGCAGGATCATGCCCGGATGCGGCTTGGATGGAGCCCGATCGGCCGTTTGCACCGTAACGAACAGGTCATGCCAATCATAGCTTTCAAACAGATGCAGAACACCGCGATAGGCCTTGCCGGTGGCAATGCCAAGCAAAATATCGGCTTCCTTTGCGAGCGCCTCAATGGCATCCTTGGCACCATCATAGAGCAGTTCGATAGCGCCTCCGCTCGCCCGTTGGGCGATGACATAATCCTTGTAGCTCTGAACTAGCGCTGCATTGACGCCTGCGCTCAATTCTGGCGCCAGCTTCATAATCGCTTCAGGCAGCGACAGCCCGATGATGGACCGCGTGGCATCGGCCGTAGGTGGATTGAGGCCATGCATGCCGAACGCATGCTCCATGCCCTCCACAATCGTGTGCTGGCTATCAACCAGCGTGCCGTCGCAATCAAAAATAAAGAGTTTGAGGCTCATGAGAGGGGCCCTCAGAATAGCAGGAAACACATATCTTGGTGGGTCTTGGCAGAGTGATCAATCTTCGCTGCCGAGTTCGTCCTCGATCTCGGGATCATAGGCGGCCTCGTCAAAGCCGAGAAGATTCCAGCTCTGTTGCATATGGGTAGGAAGCGGTGCACTGACATCCAGAATGCCGCCCTTGGGATGAGGAATGCGAATCCGGCGTGCATGAAGATGAAGCTTTTTCTGGATACCGCCCGGAAATTCCCAGTTTTCAATATTGAAATATTTGGGATCCCCGACGATCGGGCATTCCATATAAGCCGTATGCACGCGCAATTGGTGGGTACGTCCGGTGACCGGCTTGAGCACCAGCCATGACATCTTCTGACCGGAGGTTTCAACAACCGAATAATGGGTCACTGCGTGTTGAGCACCCTTATCCCCATGCCGCGCGACGCGCATGCGATCACCATCTTCGGCCTGATATTTGGCCAGATAGGAGGAGATACGGGCCTGATGCGGCTTTGGCACACCGCGCACAAGCGCCCAGTAGGTCTTCTGGGTGGAACGCTCGCGAAAGGCTTTGGTCAGTTCCATGGCGATCGAGCGTTTGCGCGCCAGAACCAGCACGCCCGACGTGTCACGGTCGAGCCGGTGCACAAGGCGCGGCTTCTGCCCGTTGCGATCACGCAAGGCTTCCAGCATGCCATCCACATGACGGCTCATACCCGATCCGCCCTGCACGGCCAGCCCTGCCGGCTTGTTGATGACAAACAGATCCTTGTCTTCATACAGCATGATCGACTTCAGGAATTCACCATCATCATCCGAGACACGCGGCATGGCGCGTTTGGGCGCAGCATTCTGAGATTTCTCGTCGGTCGCCAGCGGCGGAATACGCACTTCCTGCCCCTTCATCAGCCGCGCGTTGGTTTTCACCCGCTTGCCATCAACACGCACCTGCCCCGTGCGCATCAACTTCTGCAATTGGCCAAAGGAAAGCCCCGGATAATGCTCCTTGAACCAACGGTCCAGACGCAACCCGTCTTCTTCCCCTGTCACTTCGCGAAACTGAATGGTTGCCATTCGATCAACTTTCTTCGTTTACACCAGTGCGCGGGCTGCCGAAAGCCCTGCAAAGAGCGCCACAATACCGCCCGCCAACGAGATTGCAATATAAAACAGCGCCAAACCCGACTGCCCCCGCTCGGTCATCGTCACAATGTCGAGAGAGAAGGTGGAAAAGGTGGTGAAGCCGCCCAGAAGGCCTGTCGTCAACAGCAGGCGAATTTCGGTGCTGGCACTGAAACGGACTGCGAGAAAATGAATGAGCAGGCCCATGAAAAAGGAACCGACAATATTGCAAATCATCGTGCCATAAGGCAGGCCACTGCCAAAGGAGCGCAACGCGGCCAAGCCAACCAGATGCCGCAGGCTTGCCCCGCAAGCGCCGCCAATAGCGACAAAGATAAACTGATTCATTTGTTTCTTTCCATTCTCAATCTGGACCAATAATCCAGACGTTTCCGCAATTCCCGCTCAAAACCGCGTTCAACCGGCTCATAAAACACTTTCCGCCCCAGCGCTTCAGGAAAATAATCCTGACCGGAAAAGGCGTCCGGTTCATCATGGTCATAGCGATAGCCATCGCCATAGCCTTGTTCGGCCATGAACTTGGTCGGGGCATTGAGAATATGCTTTGGTGGAGGCAATGAGCCTCCGCGTTTGGCAGCAGCCATTGCTGCAGCAAAGGCCAGATAGCCCTTGTTTGATTTTGGAGCCGTGGCGAGATAGATCGCCAGTTGTGAGAGAGCGTAATAGCCTTCAGGCGCTCCGACCAACTGGAATGCCTCGCGCGCGGCCTGCGCCTGAACGAGGGCATTGGGATCAGCCAGTCCGACATCTTCAGATGCCATTACGGTCATGCGCCTGAGGATATATAACGGATCTTCGCCCGCATCAAGCATCCGGCACATATAGTAGAGCGCCGCATCCGGATCTGATCCGCGGATCGACTTGTGAAAGGCAGAAATCAGATTATAGTGGCCTTCGGCAGATTTGTCATAGACCGGAGCGCGGCGCTGCAAGATGCGCCCCAGTTGCTCCGGCGTAAAAGTTTCATCTTCCTGCGCAGCTCGCCAAACCTCTTGGGCCAATGTCAGGGAGGATCGGCCATCGCCATCTGCCATGCGGATCAGTGCTGCACGGGCCTCCTCATCAAGCGGCAAACTCTGCCCCAGAGCCTCTTCGGCGCGGGACAGCAACTGTCCGATGGCTTCATCATCAAGACTTTGGAATGTCAAAACCTGAGAGCGAGACAAAAGCGCCGCATTGAGCTCGAAGGAAGGATTTTCCGTTGTGGCGCCAACCAGCACCACCGTGCCATCTTCCATCACAGGCAGGAAGCTATCCTGCTGGGCCTTGTTGAAGCGATGGATCTCGTCGACAAACAATAGCGTCGACTTTCCCATCCGGCGTCTGTCGCGCGCTGCCTCGAATACCTTCTTGAGATCGGAAACGCCGGAAAAAATCGCCGAGATCTGTTCGAAATGCAGATCCGTCCCATCTGCCAGCAACCTCGCAACCGTGGTTTTTCCGGTCCCGGGCGGTCCCCACAAGATGAGGCAGCCCAGCGAGCCGCTCTTCAACATGCGGGTCAAGGTGCCGTCTGGCCCCACCAGATGCTGCTGCCCGACAACTTCTTCCAAATGCCTTGGCCGCAGCAGATCAGCAAGAGGCCGGGAAGCTCCCTCCCCGGTCTCATCGCGTTTTTCCGCAGAGCTGGAAACATCCAGCCCTGCACTTTCAAACAAATTGCTCACTTCATTCTCAACTGATTGTCGTCTTGATGAGCTTGCCGTCGCGTTGGATCTCAAGCCGCCAGAGACGGAATTCCTGTTTGGTAAGCGTTTCAAGATCCTTCGTGTTGCGTACGACCTGCCCGTTTACCTTTCGAATAACATCCCCGATCTTAAGGCCAAGACGCTCTGCTGTCGTTCCATTTCTTACATCAGAAATGACAACACCTTTGAGGCCGCTGTCAACTCCCAATTCCTGAGATACCAGGGGCGAAAGGTTAAGAACCGTGGCGCCATCAAACGGAGAGTATCCCTCAATATAGCGCTTGTCTCTGGGCGGCTTCTCCGGTGCTGCGGCAGCTTTCATCACGATAGTGCGCGCACCACCCTGACGGACGATATCCAGCGATACTTCAGACCCAAGCGGCACAGTGGCGAATCGATACCCAAAAGCATCCGGACTATCGACATTCTTGCCATTCACCTTGAGAATCAGATCACCAATTTCCAAACCTGCGGCTTTGGCCGGGCTGTCCTCATATACCTCGGTGACCAGCACGCCTTGTGGGCGATCAAGACCAAGACCAGACGCGATATCGGAGCTGACCATCTGCAAACTGCCGCCAAACCAGGCCCGCTGCACGGCCTTGCCGGAAATCGCGGCATCAGCCACCAGTTTGACCATATTGGCAGGAATGGCAAAACCAATCCCGTTTGACCCACCAGACCGGGTGTAGATGGAGCTATTGATGCCCACCAGTTGGCCCTGCATATTCACCAGTGCGCCACCGGAGTTGCCCGGGTTGATGGCCGCATCGGTCTGTACGAAATAGCTATAGTCAGAGGCACCAACCTGCGTGCGAGCGACGGCAGAGACAATACCGCTCGTCACGGTCTGGCCCACCCCAAAGGGGTTGCCAATGGCAAGCACCAGATCTCCAACCTGGGTATCGTCCGAATCGGCAAATTCCAGATGCGGCAAATCGCCTTTAAGATCGCGTACCTTCAGAATGGCAAGATCGGTCTTTTCATCATCCAGCACCACATCGGCTTCAAACTCGGTGCGGTCGGCAAGCGCCACTTTCACCTCGGTTGCCCCATCGATCACATGATGGTTGGTCACGATAACGCCGGTATGATCCACAATCACACCAGAGCCGAGCGACCGCTCAACCCGCTCGCGTGGTGCGCCGAAACCGCCCTGCCCGAAAAATCTTTCAAAGAATGGATCATTGAAGAAAGGCGAACGGCTTCGGGTCACCACCTTGCGCGTCGCATAGACGTTGACCACTGCGGGAGCGGCTTCTTTTACCAAAGGTGAAAAACTGAGCTGCATCTCAGCCTTGTTGGCAGGCACACGCTCGACCACTTGCGTCACTTTGGGCTGCACGACTTTGTTGGCTGCATTGGACGATGGCACGAAATCACGAGCCAGATATCCGCCCCCTGCCG
Organism: uncultured Cohaesibacter sp.; assembly: GCF_963676485.1. Classification (NCBI taxonomy): domain Bacteria; kingdom Pseudomonadati; phylum Pseudomonadota; class Alphaproteobacteria; order Hyphomicrobiales; family Cohaesibacteraceae; genus Cohaesibacter; species uncultured Cohaesibacter sp. Next base: position 3,713,936 of record NZ_OY781114.1, on the reverse strand, counting down.
CGATGAGCAAAACGGCGAGTGCTGCCATCCCTTTTCGCGAAATCATCATAAAACCTCATTTTTTCAAGGAATAGGCCCTCCAGAGACCTGAAGGAGAAATCTCTACCCGAAGAGATAGGCATATGAACGGGCAGAATTAAGATCCCAAGGCGCCCATCTTCAACCATTGCCAAGATTTAATCAAAAGACCGCAGCTAAACGCGATCAGCGGTTCTCAGCTTGTTGACAACATTCATCAGCCCCCGGGCACCCAGAATGAGCCAGATGCCAATGGCAAATCTCGTCACCGGAGAGATGAACCTAAAAAGAACAGTTTGCGGGTCGCCAAGGATGGAGCTGGGGAACCCTGAAGTGACAATGCCGTAGATTGGGCTGAGCAATGAAAGGAACGCCGGAATTGCAAAATACAACCCCAGACAAACGAACAGAACAGTTTGAATGTCCCCAATTGTCGGCGCCGCTTCTTCATCGCTGCTTTTGACCTCCCCCGGTGTCATGATCCGCACAACAGACAAGGGCCTGAGACAAAGAAACCCGCCTACACCGAGTTTAACGAGGGCAACCAAAAGGAAAACAAACCCGGCCGAGAATGCAATACCGCTGCCTCCCTTTAGGTAGGCAGCGGGCAGCACGATCGTCATCTCCCAGTTTGACAACAGCCAGACAAGCCCAGCCAGTCGAACAAACAAAGCCACCATCTGCACTCTGGACATTCCAAACTCCTTCACGGTCTCGCGCTACAACAACTTCTAGAATGCAAATACACCCAAGACAACCCATTCTAGCACAAATACAAAAAAAGGGCGGCACGAAGCCACCCTCTTTAATCTTTCAAGACTGCGTAAACTTACGCTGCGTCTTCCACATCAGCCTCTGCGGTAGGACCGGAATCCTTGCCGCGGGCTTCCGGATCACGATCAACAAGCTCGATGACAGCCATCGGAGCATTGTCGCCATAACGGAAACCGGCTTTAAGAACGCGGGTGTAGCCACCTTTGCGTTCTTCATAGCGAGGGCCAAGCGTTTCAAACAGCTTTGCGACCATGTCTTTGTCGCGAATCTGAGAGATAGCCTGACGACGTGCATGAAGATCGCCACGTTTTGCCAGAGTGATGAGTTTGTCTGCAATCGGCTTCATTTCTTTAGCCTTAGGCAGAGTGGTAACAATTTGCTCATGTTTGATCAAAGCTGCTGCCATGTTGGCGAACATTGCTTTGCGATGAGAAGCGGTGCGATTGAGCTTGCGACCTGATTTGCCGTGGCGCATTGCCCTCTCCTTTACTCTATCCGACGGTTACAAACCGCTGGTGATTAATACTGATCTTCGTAGCGCTTTGCGAGATCGTCGATATTTTCAGGCGGCCAAGCCTGAACTTCCATGCCAAGATGCAAACCCATCTGTGCAAGGACTTCCTTGATCTCGTTAAGCGACTTGCGCCCAAAGTTCGGAGTGCGAAGCATTTCCGCTTCCGTCTTCTGGATAAGATCGCCGATGTAAACAATGTTGTCGTTTTTCAGGCAGTTTGCAGAACGGACAGACAGTTCCAACTCGTCCACTTTCTTGAGAAGTGCCGGGTTGAATGCCAACTCCTGGGTCTGTTCCTGAACAACTTCCTTCTCTGGCTCTTCGAAATTCACGAAGATAGACAGCTGGTCCTGCAGAATGCGCGCAGCGTAAGCCACAGCATCTTCAGGCTTGACCGAGCCATCTGTTTCGATCGTCATCGTCAGCTTGTCAAAGTCGAGATCCTGACCCTGACGGGTATTCTCGACATTGTAAGCAACGCGTTTGACCGGAGAATAGAGGCTGTCCACCGGAATAAGACCGATAGGAGCATCGTCTGGACGGTTCTGAGTCGCAGTCACATAGCCCTTACCGCTATCAACGGTAAATTCCATGCGCAATTCTGCACCCACGTCAAGCGTACAAAGTGGCAGCTCAGGGTTCAGAATTTCGACGTCCCCGACAACCTGAATGTCGCCAGCCCGAACAACACCCGGTCCTTCTTTACGAAGCACCATGCGTTTCGGACCTTCCCCTTCCATGCGCAGAGAGATCTCTTTAACGTTCAGGATCAGATCCGTCACATCTTCGCGAACACCTGCAATAGAAGAGAATTCATGCAACACACCATCAATCTGGATGGAGGTTACCGCTGCACCCTGCAAGGATGAAAGCAGAACACGACGCAGGGCATTGCCCAAAGTCATGCCAAAGCCACGTTCCAGAGGCTCGGCAACCACTTTGGCGACACGCAATTCGTCGTCACCAGGGGTGATTTCGAGTTTGGTTGGCTTGATGAGTTCCTGCCAGTTTTTCTGAATCACGTCTCAACCCTTTCTTGTTTCGGGGCGACACCCCGCAAAATCCTGCATTGGACTTGCAGGGAACCTGAATTACACTTAGACGCGACGACGCTTGCGCGGACGACAACCATTGTGCGGGATTGGGGACACGTCACGGATGGACGTAATAGTAAAGCCCGCTGCCTGCAAAGCACGAAGTGCAGACTCGCGTCCTGAACCAGGACCGCGAACTTCAACTTCGAGAGTTTTCATGCCATGTTCGGCAGCTTTTTTACCTGCATCTTCACCAGCCATCTGAGCGGCAAACGGGGTGGACTTACGAGAGCCCTTGAACCCCATAGCACCAGCTGAAGACCAGGAAATCGTGTTCCCCTGAGCATCAGAGATGGTGATCATGGTGTTGTTGAAGGTTGAATTCACATGCGCTACGCCAGACGTAATATTTTTACGTTCGCGACGCTTAACGCGCGAGGCATCTTTAGCCATATTTTACCTCGATCTCTACACCGCCGTGATACCAGCGGCTCCACCGGACGTGGATTATTTCTTTTTACCAGCGATCGCTTTAGCAGGACCCTTGCGGGTGCGAGCGTTGGTGTGGGTGCGCTGACCGCGAACAGGCAGGCCACGACGGTGGCGAAGGCCACGGTAGCAAGCCAAATCCATGAGGCGCTTGATGTTCATTGACGTCTGACGACGCAAGTCACCCTCCACGGTGTAACCGGCATCGATCACTTCGCGGATTTTCAGGACTTCAGCATCAGACAGTTCATTGACACGACGTTCTGGAGAAATGTTGACTTGTTCAACGATTTCCTGAGCGAACTTCGCGCCGATGCCATGGATATATTGAAGCGCGATGACAACGCGCTTGTTCGTCGGTATATTGACGCCAGCAATACGGGCCACGTCTAATCTCCTCGTTACAGCAAACAGTTGCCTGTTTAGCTGCAGACTATTGGTCATCCCCTCCCCATCCTGAGCCATGCGGCTTAATGGTAGGAGACAGTTTTCTTCATTCTTGGTTTGATCCCCATTCGGCCACAAGACCCAAGATCAAACTATATATGCGCCTGAGAACAGAACGCAAAAATGTGCTCGAAAGCTGAGGGCCTCCGAACACTGCCACGTAACAAAACGTGATTAGCGCCGGTTAGTACCGGATTCACTTGAAGTAAGTCAACCTCTAAACATGCAAATGCGACAAAATAGTTGACTTTTTCAAAATTATCATCTTTGCGCACAAGCAAACGGCTTTAACCAACCCGCCGGCCCGAACAATCAAAGAAAAAGACCCGACCTCCAAAGGATGGCCGGATCTTTAAAAGCTGTTATGACAGGGCTTTCTTGATGGAAGCTGCAACAGCTTCGATTTCCTGCATACCATCTACAGACTTCAAAAGGCCTGTCTTGGCATAATAATCGATCAACGGAGCCGTCTGCTCACGATAAACAGCCAAACGCTTTTTCAGCGAGTCAGCATTGTCATCGGCACGGGCACCGCCCACGGTCTCGGAAGCGCGCTTTTCGATGCGAGACAAAAGAATTCCTTCGTCCACGCTGATTTCGACAACGGCGTCCAGTTTGAGACCCTTTTCTTCCAGCAACTTGTCCAGAGCTTCTGCCTGAGCAATCGTACGCGGGAAGCCATCGAGAATGAACCCGTTGGCACAATCTGCTTCATCGATACGATCTGAAATGATCGCGCAGACCACTTCATCTGAAACCAGATCGCCACGTTCCAGGATTTGTTCCACTTGCAGGCCTACCGGCGTTTTGGCAGCAACAGCTGCACGCAACATTTCACCGGTAGATAGCTGGCAAATACTAAAGTCATTCACCAGTCGTTCAGCCTGCGTACCCTTACCCGCACCCGGTGGTCCCAGCAGAATCAATCTCATCGACGTTTTCCTCTTAGCTTCGATTTCTTGACCAGCCCTTCATATTGTTGGGCCAGCAGATGTCCCTGGATCTGGGAAACCGTATCCATGGTTACGCTGACCACAATCAACAGGGACGTGCCCCCGAAGTAGAATGGAACGCCAGTTGCGGAGATAAGAAACTCGGGCAATAGACAAACGAGAACCAGATAGATCGCCCCGATCACAGAAATACGGGTCAGGATCTTGTCAATATACTCTGCCGTCCGCTGCCCGGGACGAATACCCGGAATAAAGCCACCATGCTTCTTCAGATTATCCGCAGTGTCTTGCGGATTGAACACAATCGCTGTGTAGAAGAAAACGAAGAATACAATCAAGGCAGCATATAGCAGCATATACAGAGGTTGACCATGCCCCAGCAGCGCTGTCACCGTGTTGAGCCAATCAGGCCCGGAACCATCGCGGGAAATGAAATTCACCACAGTGGTCGGCAGCAGCAGCAGGGATGAGGCAAAGATCGGCGGAATAACGCCAGACGTGTTCAGCTTCAGCGGCAGATGCGAGCTATCGCCCTGGAACATCTTGTTGCCGACCTGACGCTTCGGATACTGAATGATCAGACGACGCTGCGCGCGTTCCATGAAGACAATGAAAGCAATCACGATAGCAGCAACGACGATCACGCCGAGGATAACAGCGGTAGACAGCGTACCCTGACGACCAAGCTCAAGGGTGTGTGCAACAGCCGTCGGCAGGTTGGCCACAATACCCGAGAAGATGATCAGGGAAATACCGTTGCCGATACCACGCGCGGTAATCTGCTCGCCCAGCCACATCATGAACATCGTGCCGCCGACGAGCGTCAGCACGGTGGAGAAGCGGAAAAACAATCCCGGATCCAGAACGATATTGCTGGACCCTTCAAGCCCGACCGAAATCCCGTAAGCCTGCAACGTGGCAAGAATGACGGTACCATAGCGGGTATATTGGTTGATGGTCTTTTGACCACGCGCCCCATCCTTCTTCAGCTGTTCCAAGGCTGGAGACACCGTGGTCATCAACTGAATGATAATGGAGGCGGAAATGTAAGGCATGATCCCGAGCGCAAAGATGGCCATACGACCGACCGCGCCGCCAGAGAACATGTTGAACAGGCCAAGAATGCCGTTCTGATGACTACTGAAGGCATTAGCCAGGGCTTCAGGGTTGATCCCTGGAAGCGGAATATAAGTACCAAGGCGATAAACCAACAAAGCACCCAGCGTAAACCAGATGCGCTTCTTGAGTTCGTCTGCCTTTGCAAAGGCGCCAAAGTTAATATTGGCGGCGAGTTGTTCTGCTGCCGAAGCCATTCTCTACTCCGCTTGAAGCGCTCTCTTAAACTGAAAATCGTAAAATCAAATATAAGGGCGCCAAAACAAATTTATAGGGTGTGACGGGAATCACTTCCCATCACTACCCTTAAAGCAAAAGAAGGCTCAAATGAGCCCCCTTCCTATTCTTCTGCACCGATGATCTTTACAGATCCACCAGCTTTCTCTACTGCGGCGATGGCTGCCTTGGAAGCACCTTCGATTTCGAAGGATACTTTTGCAGTCAGTTCACCGTCGCTAAGCAGACGAACACCGTCCCGCAGACGACGCACAACACCAGCTTCCTTGAGGCTGGCGACAGTAACCGGCGCTGACGCGTCCAGTTTGCCAGCATCAATTGCCTGCTGAATGCGACCAACGGAAACGGTATTGAAGTCTTTTGCAAAGATGTTGTTAAAGCCGCGCTTTGGAAGACGACGATGCAATGGCATCTGACCACCTTCAAAGCCCTTGATAGCAACACCCGAGCGAGACTTCTGACCTTTGACACCGCGACCGCCGGTTTTACCCAGTCCGGACCCGATGCCGCGACCAACGCGCTTGCGGGAATGCGTAGCGCCGTCGTTATCGCGAATTTCGTTGAGCTTCATGTTACTCTCCCGCCTCTTAGTCCTGGTCCACTACGCGGACAAGGTGAGAGACTTTAGCGATCATGCCGCGAACTTCAGGCGAATCCTGAAGAGTACGACGACGATGCAATTTGTTAAGGCCAAGACCGATCAGCGTAGCCCGCTGATCTTTTGGCCGACGCAAAGGGCTGCCGATCTGTTCTACAGTAACGGTACCCTGTTCCTTAGTTGCCATGTCCGGCTCCTCTTTTATCTAGAGATGAAAGGTTCACTCATCCAGCTTAGCTGTCAGAGCGCCCCCCATCAGAGACACGACGACGAGCCTGGAGCGTGGAAACCTTCAGACCGCGACGAGCAGCAACACCACGAGGGCTGTCTTCTGCTTTCAGCGCATCAAAGGTAGCACGAACCATGTTGTACGGGTTGGAAGTACCAACAGACTTGGCAACCACATCCTGCACGCCCAGTGTTTCAAACACAGCACGCATCGGACCACCCGCGATGATACCAGTACCAGCAGGAGCTGCACGCAACGTGACTTTACCGGCGCCGTGGCGACCATAAACGTCATGATGCAGGGTGCGACCCTCGCGAAGAGGTACACGGATCATATTCCGTTTGGCTGCGTCAGATGCCTTGCGAATGGCTTCTGGCACTTCGCGTGCCTTGCCGTGACCAAAGCCAACACGGCCCTTCTGGTCACCAATAACGACTAGCGCAGCGAAACCGAACCGGCGGCCACCCTTAACCACTTTAGCAACGCGGTTGATGTGGACGAGGCGGTCGACGAATTCGCTTTCGCGCTCTTCACGATCGTTACGATCAGGTTTCTTGTTCATGAGCTTTCTTCTCTCGTCTGAGCAATCGGTAGCCCGACGCGTTAGAAATTCAATCCGCCTTCGCGCGCAGCATCTGCGAGCGATTTGATACGTCCGTGGTAGATATATCCACCACGATCAAAGACCACGTCCTTCACGCCGGCTGCAACTGCTCGCTCTGCGATCAGCTTGCCAACTTCAGAAGCGGCGGCTTTGTCCGCGCCGGTTTTCAGCTTTTCACGAAGATCTTTTTCGATGGAAGATGCTGCTACAACCGTAACACCATTTTCATCGTCAATGATCTGAGCGTAAATATGCTTGGAAGACCGGTTGATACTTAGACGCGGACGGCCGTTGGCAGTCTTTTTCAGGGCGCGACGTACACGTGCACGACGACGCTCAAACTGAGATAGTGCCTTCGCCATAATAAGTTTCCGTTACTTCTTCTTACCTTCCTTGCGGAAGATATATTCATCACTATATTTCACGCCCTTGCCCTTGTAAGGCTCAGGACTACGATATTTGCGGATCTCTGCAGCAACCTGGCCAACGGCCTGTTTGTCGATGCCGGTCACGACGATCTCGGTTGGCTTTGGACAAGCAACCGTAATACCTTCGGGAACTTCATAGACAACATCGTGAGAGAAGCCGAGAGCGAGCTGAAGGTCTTTGCCCTTCATCTGCGCGCGGTAACCCACACCGTTGATATCAAGTTTCTTTTCGAAACCTGCAGAAACACCATTCAGGATGTTGAGAATCTGGGTGCGGGACATGCCCCAAAGAGACCGCGCAGTCTTGGACTTGTTGCGCGGCTCAACCAGAATACCATCATCCGTCATTTTGGCATCGACGTCTTCGTTGAGTACGAAAGAGAGTTCTCCCTTCGGACCCTTCGCTTTGACGGTCTTGCCATCAATTGTCGCAGTAACTCCACTAGGGACTGCAACAGGCTTTTTGCCAATACGTGACATAAGACTAACCTGTCCGGATCTGAGATCAGCCTGCCCAAGGTTACCGACCTTAGAAGCTATTAAGCTGATCGCTTTAAAACCGTTGATCTAATTTCGACCGACACGACCGAAATTAGATCTGAGATAACAAGGTTCAGACCGCATCAGAAGACGCGGCAGAGAACCTCACCACCCACGTTGTTCTCGCGAGCGTCATGATCGGCCATAACCCCTTTCGGAGTAGAGACGATCGACACGCCCAGACCGTTGTGGATGATCGGAATATTCTTTACCGATGCATACACGCGACGACCAGGCTTGGACACGCGTTGGATTTCACGGATCACCGGCTCTCCATCGAAGTATTTCAGCTCGACCTCGAGTTCGGACTTGCCGCCTTCGAATTCGACGGTGGTGTAGCCGCGGATGTACCCTTCTGAAGCCAAAACGTCAAGCACGCGCTGACGCAATTTGGATGCAGGAGTGGAAACCTTTGTTTTTTTTCGCATCTGCGCATTGCGGATGCGGGTCAACATATCCCCAAGGGGATCAGTCATTGCCATGGGACCGCGCTCCTTACCAGCTCGACTTCACCAGGCCGGGGATTTGACCCTCGTTGCCCAGTTCGCGAAGTGAAATACGGGACATCTTCAATTTGCGATAGTAGCCGCGTGGACGGCCAGTCACTTCGCAACGATTGCGGATGCGGATGGATGCGGAGTTGCGTGGAAGCTCAGCAAGTTTCAAACGAGCCTTGAAACGCTCTTCAAGCGACAGGGACTCATCCTTTGCCAGGGCTTTCAGCTTTGCACGCTTTGCAGAATATTTATCTGCCAGCCGTGCACGAGCTTTGTTCTTTTCGACAGCGCTCTTTTTAGCCATTACATATTCCTCGTACTTTCCGCGGGACCTTAACGGTTGAACGGGAAGTTGAATTCTTTCAGAAGGGCGCGTGCTTCATCATCACTGCTCGTATTCGTGCAGACGATGATGTCCATGCCCCAGATCTGGTCAACTTTGTCATAATCGATCTCAGGAAAGACGATATGCTCTTTCAGGCCCATGGCATAGTTGCCGTTGCCGTCAAAGCTCTTCCCGTTAAGACCACGGAAGTCGCGTACACGAGGCAGCGCGATCGTGATCAGACGATCGAGAAATTCATACATACGGTCGCCGCGCAGAGTAACTTTTACACCAATCGGCATGCCTTCACGAACCTTAAAGGTCGCAATGGATTTACGCGCTTTGGTCACTACCGGCTGCTGACCGGCAATTGCCTGCAGATCTTCCAAGGCAGACTTAACCTTCTTGGAATCGTTAACCGCTTCACCAACGCCCATGTTCAGAACAACTTTGTCAAGCTTCGGCATCCGATGTGGATTGGAGAAGTTGAACTGTTCCTGCATTTTGGCGCGGATGACATCTTCATACAGCGTCTTGAGACGCGGGGTGTAAGCAGCCTCAGCCATCGATCACATCTCCCGAACGCTTGGCCACACGCACTTTGTTGCCGTCCTTGACAGTGAAACCAACGCGAGTTGGCTTGTTGTCTTTCGGATCAGCCAGAGCCAGATTGGACAGGTGGATCGAGGCTTCTTTATTGACGATGCCCGATTCCTGCATTTGGTTCTGACGCTGATGGCGTTTGACCATGTTGATACCGCGCACGATCGCCCGCTCTTCAGCCGGCATCACCTGCACAATTTCACCGCTCTTGCCCTTATCTTTACCGGCAAGAACAATGACGCGATCACCCTTTTTGAGTTTCGCAGCCATTACAGCACCTCCGGAGCAAGGGAAATGATCTTCATATGGTTATGAGCACGCAGCTCACGAGGAACCGGGCCGAAGATACGGGTACCGATTGGTTCCTTGTTGTTGTTCACCAGAACAGCTGCACTGCGGTCAAAACGGATGACGCTGCCGTCCGGACGACGAATGGCTTTTGCGGTACGAACCACAACTGCCTTCATCACATCGCCCTTCTTAACGCGTCCACGCGGAATCGCTTCCTTGACAGATACGACGATGATATCGCCGATCCCTGCGTATTTCCGTTTGGAGCCGCCGAGCACTTTGATGCACATGACACGACGTGCGCCGGAGTTATCCGCGACGTCAAGGTTTGTTTGCATCTGAATCATGACTGGCCGCCTTTTTTATTCTCCCCTAACGCATCACTGCGCAGGGTTTACGTCCAATTGCCAAGCCGGATTAAGAGGTAGGAAGTTCCTTACCAACTACAACCCAACGTTTCGATTTAGAAATAGGTGCGGACTCCTGAATGAAAATCTGATCACCTACTTTGAAGGAATTCCCCTCGTCATGAGCCTGATAACGCTTGGAACGACGCACCGTCTTCTTAAGAAGCGGATGCGTGAAACGGCGTTCAACCTTCACGACGACAGTCTTATCCTGCTTGTCGCTGACGACGAGGCCTTGCAAAATTCTCTTTGGCATCCCGTCTCTCCTATTCTGCTGACTCAACGCGCTTTTGCTGCGCGATGGTCATCAGGCGTGCAATATCACGACGAACTTCGCGAACACGCACGGTATTTTCCAACTGACCAGTTGCCTTCTGAAAGCGCAGATTGAACTGTTCTTTCTTCAGCTTTTCCAACTCATCAGCAATTTGATCCGCAGTCATCGCGCGGACATCTGATGCTTTCATCGGGTTATCCCTTCACACCGTTAGTCGGCGATGCGCTGTACGAAGCGTGTCTTGATAGGCAACTTCGCAGCGGCAAGCCGCATGGCTTCCCGAGCGATATCCTCAGGTACACCATCGATTTCAAACATAATACGGCCCGGTGCTACACGAGCTGCCCAATATTCAGGAGAGCCTTTACCTTTACCCATACGGACTTCGGTAGGTTTCTTGGATACTGGCAGGTCCGGGAACACACGGATCCACACACGACCGGCACGCTTCATGTGACGGGTCATAGCACGACGCGCAGCCTCGATCTGACGAGCGGTGATACGCGCAGGCTCCTGAGCCTTCAGGCCGTAGGCACCAAAGTTAAGCTCAAAGCCCCCTTTGGCGTTGCCGTGAATGCGGCCCTTGTGCTGCTTGCGATATTTTGTGCGCTTTGGTTGCAGCATTGTGTTTCTCTCTTAACTCAGTTTGTAACCGACATTAAGCAGCAGGTTTATTGCTACGACGGCGCTGGTTGCTGTTATTGCCCTGATCCTGGTTTTCAGAAGCGCGGCGTTCAGAGGCCATTGGATCATGTTCCATGATCTCGCCTTTATAGATCCACACTTTGATACCAGAGATGCCATAAGCAGTCAGTGCTTCAGCAGTACCATAGTCAATGTCAGCGCGCAGAGTATGAAGCGGAACACGACCTTCACGATACCATTCGGTACGTGCGATCTCGGCACCACCCAGACGACCTGCACAGTTGATACGAATGCCTTCGGCGCCCATCCGCATAGCAGACTGAACGGCCCGTTTCATCGCGCGGCGGAAAGCAACACGGCGTTCCAGCTGCTGTGCAATGGACTGAGCAACGAGATTGGCATCTGTTTCCGGCTTACGTACCTCAACAATGTTGATATGTACATCGGAACTTGTCAGCTTGCCAACTTTCGCACGAAGTTTTTCGATATCGGCGCCTTTTTTGCCGATTACGATGCCCGGACGTGCTGAGTGAATAGTCACACGGCACTTTTTGTGCGGACGCTCGATAACAATCTTGGAAACGGCGGCCTGCTTGAGTTCCTTTTCCAGCATGCTGCGAATTGCGAAATCTTCATGAAGAAGATCCCCATATTCGCCTTTATCTGCATACCAGCGAGAATCCCAGGTGCGGTTGATACCAAGACGAAGACCAATTGGATTAACCTTGTGACCCATCAGGCTGTCTCCTCAACTTCACGAACTACAATCGTCAGGTTGGAGAAAGGCTTGAGGATCTTGCCAACACGACCACGAGCACGTGGCTGCCAGCGTTTCATCACAAGTGCCTTACCAACATAAGCTTCTGCCACGATCAGGCTGTCAACATCCAGTTCATGGTTGTTTTCAGCGTTAGCGATCGCAGATTCCAAACATTTCTTAACATCTTTAGCGATGCGCTTGGAAGAGAAGGTCAAGTCGGCCAGAGCCGTATCAACCTTTTTCCCCCGGATCATCGCCGCGACAAGGTTCAGCTTCTGCGGAGACGTGCGAAGCATGCGGGTGACCGCTTTTGCTTCGTTGTCTTTCAAGACGCGTGCGCGTTTTGCCTTACCCATTATTTCCTCCTAGCCTTCTTGTCGGCCCCGTGACCGTAATAGTTACGGGTCGGAGAAAATTCGCCCAACTTGTGACCGACCATCTCCTCAGAGACGAGAACCGGTACATGCTTCTGACCATTATACACACCAAAGGTGAGCCCGACGAAGTGAGGCAAGATCGTGGAGCGACGGCTCCAGGTCTTGATCACTTCGTGACGACCAGAAGAGCGAACCTTGTCTGCCTTCTTCAGAAGGTATCCGTCTACAAACGGACCTTTCCAAACAGAACGTGCCATCGGTTAACCCTTATTTCTTGCGCTGATGCCGACTACGAACAATGAACTTGTCAGTCGACTTATTAGAGCGAGTACGCTTGCCTTTGGTAGGCTTGCCCCATGGAGACACAGGGTGACGACCACCAGAGGTCCGGCCTTCACCACCACCATGTGGGTGATCAACCGGGTTCATAACGACACCGCGCACTTCTGGACGTTTACCGAGCCAACGGTTACGACCAGCTTTACCATGATTGATGTTTGAATGTTCCGGGTTGGAAACTGCACCGACACTTGCCATGCAGGTACCAAGAACCAGACGGGTTTCGCCCGAATTCAAACGAATGATTGCATAACCGCTATCACGACCAACAAGCTGAGCATAAGCACCGGCTGAGCGAGCAATCTGACCGCCTTTACCTGGCTTGATCTCTACGTTGTAGATGATCGTTCCAACTGGCATATTCGCCAGCGGCATTGCGTTACCCGGTTTAATGTCGGCAGCTTTACTAGCAGCTACAACCTTGTCACCAGCTTTAAGGCGCTGAGGAGCCAGGATGTATGCCTGTTCACCATCTTCATAGTTAACCAGAGCAATATATGCCGTACGGTTTGGATCATATTCCAGACGCTCTACCGTACCAACAACGTCAAACTTACGACGCTTGAAGTCGATGATGCGATAGGTACGCTTATGACCGCCACCACGACGACGTGATGTCACGCGACCATGGTTGTTACGACCGCCAGACTTGGTCAAGCCTTCGGTGAGCGTTTTGACCGGTTTCCCCTTCCAAAGATCGGAGCGGTCTACGATCACCAGCTGACGCGTACCTGGGCTTGTCGGTTTAAAGGTCTTGAGTGCCATGACTTAAAGCCTATCCCCGCGTTGCTTAAAGACCAGTCGTGACGTCAATCGATTGGCCCTCTTCGAGGGTAACAATCGCTTTTTTCACGTCGACCTGCTTGCCGATAATGCCTTTGAAGCGTTTAACCTTGCCCTTGCGAACAAGAGTGTTGACGCTTTTGACCTTAACGGAGAACAGTGCCTCTACGGCGGCCTTGATTTCAGTTTTAGTCGCATCCTTTGATACGTTGAAAACAACCTTGTCCTGTTCGGAATGAATGGTTGCCTTCTCGGTAATCACCGGGCTGCGGATGATATCGTAATGACGAAGGGTGGTCATTTGAACCGTTCCTCCAGAGCATCGACTGCGGCCTTGGTCAGAACCAGTGTATCGCGACGCAGAACATCAAGAACGTTGATGCCCTGAACCGGCAACACATCGATACCGACGATATTGCGGGCAGCTTTTGCAAAGTTCTCGTCCACTTCCTTACCGGAAATGATCAGAGCGCTTTCAATGCCCAGACCGGAAATCTGTTTCTTTACGGCTGCGGTCTTTGGTGCTTCTGCCTTCGCATCGTCAAGAATGATCAGATTGTCATTCTTCACTTTGGTAGACAGGGCATGTTTGAGCGCAAGCGCACGAACCTTTTTAGGAAGTTCGATTGCATGGTCACGTACAACAGGACCAAACGCACGACCACCACCACGGAACTGTGGAACCTTTTTGTTGCCGTGACGAGCGCCACCAGAACCCTTCTGACGAAGGTATTTCTTGGTAGTGCCGACCACTTCAGCACGGGTTTTGGTTTTGTGCGTACCAGCCATTTTCTTCATCTGCTGGAAGCGAACCATGCGGGCAATGATGTCCGCGCGTGGTTCAAGACCAAATACAGTGTCGGAAACAGCTACGGAACCTGCATCACCACCGTCAAGGGTTTTAACTTTGAGTTCCATTATTCTTCACCCTCCGCTGCTGGCGCTGCAGCTGCTGGAGCGTCTGCGCTACGGATAGCACCAGGAAGCGGAGCCTCTTCAGGACGTGCTTTCTTAACAGCATCCTTGATGAGAATCCAACCGCCCTTGGAACCAGGAACAGCACCCTGAACCAGAACCAGACCACGGTCGGCATCGGTCTTAACAACCTTCAGATTCTGCGTCGTCACGCGGGTAGACCCCATGTGACCAGCCATCTTTTTGCCTTTAAAGACCTTGCCTGGATCCTGACACTGACCGGTAGAGCCGTGGGCACGGTGAGAAATGGAGTTACCGTGCGTAGCACGTCCACCACCGAAATTGTGACGTTTCATGGCGCCGGCAAAGCCTTTACCAATTGACGTACCAACAACATCCACATGCTGACCAGCAACATAGTGATCCGCAGTCAACTCAGAACCAACCTCGATGAGGTTTTCTTCGCTTACGCGGAATTCAGCAAGTTTACGCTTCGGTTCTACCTTTGCTACGGCGAAATGGCCGCGCATTGGCTTCGAAACATTTTTTACTTTGGCTTTGCCTACACCCAACTGAAGTGCGGTATAGCCGTTTTTCTCTACAGTTCGCTGAGCAACAACCTGGCAATTCTCAACTTTGAGAACCGTAACCGGAATATGTTCTCCGGCTTCGGTATAAATGCGGGTCATTCCCAACTTCTGTGCGATCACACCAGAACGCATGGCTACTCTTGCCTCTCGCTCACGTTAGAGCTTAATTTCAACGTCCACACCGGCCGCAAGATCTAGCTTCATGAGGGCATCAACCGTCTGAGGGGTCGGGTCGATGATGTCGAGGAGACGCTTGTGCGTACGGATCTCGAACTGCTCACGGCTTTTCTTGTTAACATGCGGCGAACGGTTGACAGTGAACTTCTCGATATGGGTCGGAAGAGGAACGGGACCACGAACATTGGCGCCTGTGCGCTTAGCTGTGGACACGATTTCCTTTGCTGACGTATCGAGAATGCGATGGTCGAATGCCTTAAGGCGAATTCGAATATTCTGACCGTTCATATTTTCAACCTCAAAAGACTGGGGTGCTATGGGAGCACCCGCAACACCCCTGCCCTAGTGACTATTCGACGATTGCGCCGACGATACCAGCGCCGACGGTACGACCACCTTCGCGGATAGCGAAGCGCAGTTTTTCTTCCATGGCGATTGGCACAATCAGTTCAACATTCATGTTGACGTTATCGCCTGGCATCACCATTTCCACACCTTCGTCAAGGGTAACAACACCCGTAACGTCCGTGGTACGGAAATAGAACTGAGGACGATAGTTCGTGAAGAATGGGGTATGACGACCACCTTCTTCTTTCGTCAGAATGTAGGCTTCTGCCTTGAATTTCGTGTGCGGGTTTACAGAACCTGGCTTGCAGAGAACCTGACCACGCTCAACGTCTTCACGCTTGGTACCACGCAGAAGAACACCAACGTTGTCGCCTGCTTCGCCGCTATCAAGCAGCTTGCGGAACATTTCAACACCGGTACAGGTGGTCTTCTGGGTGTCTTTGATGCCAACGATTTCGATTTCGTCGCCAACCTTGATGATGCCGCGTTCTACACGACCGGTAACAACCGTACCACGACCAGAGATCGAGAAAACGTCTTCGATCGGAAGCAGGAACGGCAGGTCAACCGGACGATCCGGGGTCGGAATGTAATCATCAACCGCAGCCATCAGTTCTTTGATGGAATCACGGCCGATTTCCGGATCACGGTTTTCAACAGCGGCAAGAGCAGACCCTTTGATGATAGGAATATCATCGCCTGGGAACTCATAGCTGTCCAGAAGTTCACGAACTTCCATTTCAACCAGCTCAAGAAGCTCTTCGTCATCAACCTGGTCAACCTTGTTCAGGTAAACAACGAGTGCAGGAACACCAACCTGACGAGCAAGCAGAATATGCTCACGGGTCTGTGGCATCGGGCCATCGGCTGCAGAGCAAACCAGAATAGCGCCGTCCATCTGAGCTGCGCCAGTGATCATGTTTTTCACATAGTCAGCGTGGCCCGGGCAGTCAACGTGAGCATAGTGACGGTTTTCCGTCTCATACTCAACGTGAGCCGTAGAAATCGTGATGCCGCGTGCTTTTTCTTCAGGCGCACCATCAATCTCGTCATAAGCTTTCGCCGTCGCACCACCAGTTTCCGCAAGGGTCATGGTGATCGCTGCAGTCAGGGTTGTCTTACCATGGTCAACGTGACCAATCGTGCCGATGTTTACATGCGGCTTATTACGTTCAAACTTTTCCTTAGCCATAGGAAAGTCTCCATTCTCAAAATTACATTAAGTGCGGGGGCTAGATCAGCTCATTGCGGAAACAACGAGCCGATCGACCAATCGATTTGATTTAGGCGTATTTGGCCTGAACCTCATCTGCGACTGCCTGTGGCACCTGTGCGTAGTGATCAAACACCATGGAAAACTGAGCGCGACCCTGTGACATGGAACGAAGAGTGTTCACATAGCCAAACATGTTCGCCAGAGGAACCATGGAGCTAATGACGGTTACAACACCGCGGGATTCAGTTCCTGAGATCTGACCGCGACGGGAGTTAATGTCGCCGATGATGTCACCCATATATTCTTCAGGGGTTACAACTTCGACTTTCATCATTGGTTCGAGCAGTTTCGGACCAGCTTTTTGACAACCTTCACGGAAACCGGCACGAGATGCGATCTCGAAGGCAAGAACGGAAGAGTCAACATCATGGAAGGCACCGTCGATCAGCTCGACTTTGATGTCTACCATTGGGAAGCCAGCCAGAGGACCTGCGGTCATGACAGACTGGACACCTTTTTCAACACCCGGGATGTATTCCTTGGGAATAGCACCACCAACGATGGAAGATTTGAACTCGAAACCAGCACCAGGCTCATTCGGGCCGATAATCATCTTGACGCGACCGAACTGACCAGTACCACCCGACTGTTTCTTGTGGGTGTAATCGACGGTTTCTTCTTTCGTGATGGTTTCACGATAAGCAACCTGAGGCGCACCAATCTGAGCTTCAACCTTGAATTCGCGCTTCATGCGATCAACAAGAATGTCGAGGTGAAGTTCGCCCATGCCAGCCATGATGGTCTGACCGGATTCTTCGTCCGTTTTGACACGGAAAGAAGGATCTTCGGCAGCCAGACGATTGAGCGCGAGGCCCATCTTTTCCTGGTCGGCTTTGGTTTTCGGCTCGACAGCGATCTCGATCACAGGTTCCGGGAATTCCATACGTTCAAGAATAACCGGCTTCAGAGGATCACAAAGAGTATCACCAGTGGTGGTATCTTTCAGACCTGCGATAGCAACGATGTCGCCAGCGTAAGCTTCCTTGATGTCCTCACGAGAGTTGGAGTGCATCTGAAGCATACGGCCTACACGCTCACGTTTTTCCTTAACGGTGTTGAGAACGGAAGAACCCGCAGTCAACGTACCGGAGTAAACGCGGCAGAAGGTCAGAGAGCCAACAAACGGGTCGTTCGCAATCTTGAACGCCAGCATGGAAAATGGCTCTTCATCGTCTGCATGACGTTCGATCGGCTCATCTGTCTTGGCATCGATGCCCTTGATGGCTTCAATGTCAATTGGGCTAGGCAGATAGTCGACAACAGCATCAAGCAGAGGCTGAACACCTTTGTTCTTGAAAGCAGTACCGCAAAGGATCGGAACGAATTCGTTGGCAATGGTGCCCTTACGGATCAGTTCCATGATCTTTTCGTTATTCGGCTCGTCACCTTCTAGATAAGCTTCCATAGCTTCTTCGTCAATTTCGACGACAGCTTCGATAAGCTTTTCGCGATATTCCTGAGCCTGATCCAGATCAGCTTCAGGAATTTCATTGGTTTCGAACTCGGCACCGAGGTGCTCTTCGTGCCAGATGATCTGCTTCATGTTGATCAGATCAATAACGCCCTTGAATTCGCTTTCAGCACCAACAGGCAACTGAAGGCAGAGCGGATTGGCACCAAGGCGGCTCTCGATCATTTCTACACAGCGGTAGAAATCAGCACCGAGTTTGTCCATCTTGTTGACGAAGATCATCCGAGGAACGGCGTATTTGTCAGCCTGACGCCAAACGGTTTCAGTCTGAGGCTCAACACCAGCGTTCGCATCCAGGCAGCACACAGCGCCGTCAAGCACACGCAGAGAACGTTCAACTTCAATGGTGAAGTCGACGTGGCCTGGGGTGTCGATGATGTTCAGACGCTTTTCACGCCAAAAACAAGTCGTTGCAGCGGACGTAATGGTAATACCACGTTCCTGCTCTTGTTCCATCCAGTCCATGGTGGCAGCACCATCATGAACTTCGCCAATCTTATGGCTTTTACCTGTGTAATAGAGGATCCGCTCCGTAGTGGTCGTCTTACCAGCATCAATGTGGGCCATGATGCCGAAGTTACGATAATCCTCAATTTTGTGGCTGCGTGCCATGACTTCGCCCCTAATGGTTTACCAGCGATAATGCGAGAAGGCACGGTTGGCTTCAGCCATCCGGTGCGTGTCCTCGCGTTTTTTGACTGCAGAACCGCGATTGTTGAATGCATCCAGAAGCTCGCCAGAAAGGCGATCGATCATGGTGCGCTCGTTACGATTGCGGGCTGCTGCAATGATCCAACGGATAGCCAGGGCCTGTTTGCGTTCGGTACGAACATCAACAGGAACCTGGTAAGTCGCACCACCAACACGGCGGGAACGAACTTCCACTTGAGGCATGACATTTTCCAGAGCAGTGTGAAACACTTCTACTGGGTCTTGCTTCAATTTTCCTTCAACAGAATCAAGTGCACCGTAAACGATGCTTTCTGAAACGGACTTTTTGCCGTCCAGCATGATGCTGTTCATGAATTTCGAAATAACGGTATCACCGAATTTAGGATCCGGGTTGATAACGCGTTTTTCTGCACTATGGCGACGTGACATGTGACCAGAACTCCAATAAGCGGCTTATTTCGGCCGCTTCGCACCATATTTAGAACGGCGCTGTTTACGGTCTTTAACACCTTGTGTATCGAGAACACCGCGAAGAATGTGATAACGAACACCAGGCAAATCTTTCACGCGACCGCCGCGGATCATGACAACGGAGTGTTCCTGAAGGTTATGGCCCTCACCAGGGATGTAGCCAATAACTTCAAAACCGTTAGTCAAGCGAACCTTAGCAACCTTACGCAGAGCCGAGTTAGGCTTCTTAGGCGTAGTGGTGTAGACGCGCGTACAAACGCCCCGCTTCTGAGGGCAGGCCTCCATGGCCGGAACTTTGTTTCGCTTCACCGGCGCTTTGCGCGGTTTACGAATAAGCTGGTTAATGGTTGGCATTAACGTGTGCCTTTCAGATCTCTCTGAATAATTACATATTGCACCGTCCGCACGCGCAAAAGCGCACCATCGCACGACATTTGCCGCGAACGGGGCTGTGAAAACCAGAGGATTACGGCGAACCGCAATCATGAGCCAGTCAATCTCAGCTTCATTAAGACGAACATCGTTTAAGTGGTCTTGCGTCGAAAACGTGGCGCTTTCGATCATTGAGCACTTACGGCATGTTCGAGAAGTGGCGCGAAACTACTCTGAAGAATGCATTCCGTCAACCCCCTTGGTGAAGATTCCCAGAAGCCCACCAGTTGCAGGAAATGATTGTATTTTTATTACCCATTTTCGACAAAATTCGCAATTTTCAGATAGTTAAAAACCAACCCTACAAGAAACCGCCGATTCTTCCCCATTTTCAGGTAGGAATCATGCCAAAAGCATCAGCGCATCGAGGCAGCAAGTTGCAACAGATTCTCTGCTAAACTCTTGCATCTTCACTGATGATTCCTGACGAGCAAACTGGAAAGTGAGAAGCCTGCGCTGTGAGCATCCACATAGCCATGCGTTACATTGAAATAGTAATACATGCGAGGAAGGGAAATCGGCGTAGTCGTCCAGAACTCTGCTCCATCTCCAAAATCGGAGACCTCGATTCCGGGGAAGACAATCGTATCGATCTTGGGGCCTGAACAGCTTTCCATAAAGATATTGTCAAACTCTTCTGCGGAAGGCAGCCGCCAACCATTGCCCAGTTTCTCAGCTTCTAGCTTTGCTTCCTCCAAACCGAGCCCGAGAGGCTCACCAAGGCAGGCGCCCTTTTTCTGCGACCATTGCATGCCCATGGCACACCGCTTCCACTCCAGACCTTTGGCAACCTGCAAGGCTGTCTCGCCCTTGAGAAGGAAACCATTGCCGGTTGGCTCCCGGCAGTCGGCAAATGAGGATGCAGACGCAGCCACTCCGGCTGCAAACACCACGCAAAAAGTCTTCATCTTCTTGAACTCTATAGGATGACCAGAAAACATAATATCTTTACTCCACTTGAAGGCGCTCATGTATCTGGCTGAATATGTTAAAAGTGGGGCTTGAAAACGAGCCCCACAAAAATAAGGGCCACCCTGCAGTACAGGGCGGCCCTTATTGACTTTCAATCCTGAAGCTTTTGCTTATTCAGCAGGATCCACCGGCGTTGGCTCCGACATATCGCGGATCTGTGGAGTGGAAGTCAGGGACTGGGTCCGCTGCTTTTCTTCCAGAATGAGATCATCGCGATGGGTCGCAACACGGCGCAGGCCAGACATCACGCGACCGGTACCGGCCGGGATCAGGCGACCAACGATAACGTTCTCTTTGAGGCCTTCCAGGGTATCGATCTTGCCCTGTACAGATGCCTCGGTGAGAACACGCGTGGTTTCCTGGAACGAAGCGGCAGAGATGAAGGAACGCGTCTGCAAGCTGGCCTTGGTGATACCAAGCAGAACCGGCTTACCTTTCGCTGGATGCTTGCCTTCCGCAGCCAGACGTTCATTCTCTTCTGCAAACTCTAGGCGATCGATATGTTCGCCATGCAGGAAGTAGCTGTCACCCTGATCTTCGATCTCGATCTTCTGCAGCATCTGACGAACAATCACTTCAATATGCTTGTCGTTGATACCCACACCCTGAAGACGATAGACATCCTGAATCTCGTTGACGAGATATTCAGCCAGAGCTGCAACACCCTTGACGGCCAGAATGTCATGCGGCGCAGGATTACCATCCAGAATATATTCACCCTTCTCGATGAAGTCACCTTCCTGAAGATGGAAAGGACGTCCTTTCGGGATGAGATATTCAATTGGGTCCATCGTCTCATCAGCAGGTTCGAGAACGATACGGCGTTTGTTCTTGTAGTCACGACCAAAGCGGATGGTGCCATCAACATCTGCGATAACAGCATGATCCTTTGGACGACGCGCTTCGAACAATTCAGCCACACGTGGCAGACCACCGGTAATGTCTTTTGTCTTGGCGCTTTCCATTGGACTACGCGCAAGAACATCACCAGCAGAAACCTTGGTTCCTGGCTGAACCGACAGAATAGCGTCCACCTGCAGCAGATACCGGGCATCGCCACCGCGAGGAAGCGTCTTGATGGCTCCACTTGCGTCTTTGATGGTGATCGCAGGCTTCATATCTGCCGAACGTGGGTTGGACCGCCAATCGATAACGACACGCTTGGTGATACCGGTCGACTCATCGGTCGCTTCGCTAACCGAAAGCCCTTCAGCAACATCTTCAAAGTCGATGACACCGTCGGATTCGGCAAGAACCGGACGGGTATATGGATCCCACTCGGCCAGACGTTGACCAAGCTTGACCCGATCGCCTTCATCAACATGAAGGATTGTACCGTAGGTCACTTTGTTGGTGGAGCGCTCGTTGCCTTCATCATCGATGATGGCAATGGAAACGTTCCGGCCCAGAGTGATCAGTTTGCCTTCAGAGTTGCGTGCAACATTGCGGTTGCGGATCTGGATCGTACCTTCGAAGTTGGATTCGACGAAGGAGCTGTCAACCACCTGTGCCGTACCACCAATGTGGAACGTACGCATGGTCAGCTGCGTGCCGGGCTCACCGATAGACTGAGCCGCGATAACGCCAACAGCCTCACCAATATTCACTTCGGTACCACGAGCAAGGTCACGACCGTAACAAGCGGCGCAAACACCATTGCGGGAATTACAGGTCAGAACCGAACGCACGGTGATGGATTGCAAACCACAAGTCTCGATTTCCTCGAGATGCTCTTCAGAAATGATCTGCCCCTTCGGAACGATCATTTCACCAGTCTTTGGATTGACAACATCCTCAGCGGCGGTCCGGCCCTTGGTACGTGTACCAAGCGTCGCAACAACCTGACCGGAGTCAACAATCGCACGAACTTCCAGCCCCTCTTCCGAGCCGCAATCAACTTCGGTGATGATACAGTCCTGAGCAACGTCCACCAGACGACGGGTCAGATAACCCGAGTTGGCCGTTTTCAGAGCCGTATCAGCCAGACCTTTACGCGCACCATGTGTGGAGTTGAAGTATTCCATCACGGTGAGGCCTTCTTTAAAGTTCGAGATAATCGGTGTTTCGATAATCTCGCCTGAAGGCTTGGCCATAAGACCACGCATACCAGCCAGCTGCTTCATCTGTGCCGGTGAACCACGAGCACCAGAGTGCGCCATCATGTAAACCGAGTTCATCGGTTTCTGGCGGTTGGTTTCCTCGTCGAACTCGACAGCCTGAATACGCTTCATCATCTCGTCGGCAACGCGGTCAGTACATTTCGCCCAGGCGTCAACAACCTTGTTGTATTTCTCGCCCTGCGTAATGAGACCATCGTTATACTGGCTTTCAAATTCCATCGCCATGGTGCTGGTCTCTTCGATGAGACCGGCCTTGGTGTCAGGGATAACCATGTCGTCCTTACCGAAGGAAATACCGGCACGGAACGCACGATTGAACCCAAGCCCCATGATCTTGTCACAGAAGATGACCGTTTCCTTCTGACCACATGCCCGATAGACAAAGTGGATCATCTTGGAAATTTCTTTCTTGGTCATCAGCTTGTTACAAGCTTCAAACGAGACCTGCGGATGGCGTGGCAGAAGCTCACCAATCAGCATGCGGCCTGGCGTGGTTTCATAAATTTCAGAAACCTGATTGCCTTCTTCATCAATGGTCTTGAAGCGACCTTTGACTTTCGCATGCAGGGTAACAGCCTTGGTTTCCAGAGCATGATGCAACTCGCCGATATCGGAGAATAGCATCCCCTCACCCGGCTCGTTCTCATTCATGATCGAGAGATAGTAAAGCCCCAGAACGATATCCTGCGATGGAACGATGATTGGCTCACCGTTGGCCGGATGCAGAATGTTGTTCGTGGACATCATCAGCACGCGGGCTTCAAGCTGCGCTTCCAGAGAAAGCGGAACGTGAACAGCCATCTGGTCACCGTCAAAGTCGGCGTTAAATGCCGAGCAGACCAGCGGATGCAGCTGAATGGCCTTACCTTCAACCAGATGCGGTTCGAAAGCCTGAATACCAAGGCGGTGAAGCGTTGGCGCACGGTTAAGCATAACCGGATGCTCGCGAATAACCTCTTCAAGGATATCCCAAACTTCAGGTTTGCCCTTCTCGACCAGCTTCTTGGCCTGCTTCACAGTCGTCGAATAGCCCTTGGCATCAAGACGCGAATAGATGAACGGCTTGAACAGCTCAAGCGCCATTTTCTTCGGCAGGCCACATTGGTGCAGCTTCAGTTCAGGACCCACGGTAATAACGGAACGACCGGAATAGTCGACGCGTTTACCCAGAAGGTTCTGACGGAAGCGACCATGCTTACCTTTGAGCATGTCAGACAGGGATTTCAGAGGACGTTTGTTGGCGCCGGTAATGACGCGGCCACGACGACCGTTATCAAACAGGGCATCAACAGATTCCTGCAGCATGCGTTTTTCGTTCCGGATGATGATATCCGGCGCACGCAACTCCATCAGACGCTTCAGACGGTTGTTACGGTTGATCACACGACGATAAAGATCGTTGAGGTCAGACGTAGCAAAACGGCCACCATCAAGCGGTACCAGCGGACGCAGATCCGGCGGAATAACCGGAACGATCGTCATGATCATCCATTCCGGACGGTTGCCGGATTCGATGAAGGCTTCAACGATCTTCAAACGCTTGGCAAGCTTGATTGGCTTTAACGAAGATGTGCTCTCGGCAATTTCCTTGCGCAGCTTGTCTGAGATCTGCTCCAGATCCAGAGAGGCAAGGATTTCGCGGATCGCCTCAGCGCCAATCATGGCGGTGAATGTATCCTCGCCATACTCGTCCTGTGCAATTATATACTCCTCTTCACTGAGGAGCTGATATTCCTTGAGCGGCGTCAGTCCCGGCTCTACGACAATATAGTTCTCGAAGTAAAGAACGCGCTCAAGATCCTTGAGCGTCATGTCAAGCAGCTGGCCGATACGGCTCGGCAGGGACTTCAGGAACCAGATGTGAGCAACCGGCGCTGCAAGTTCGATGTGCCCCATGCGTTCACGACGCACGCGAGACAACGTAACTTCAACACCACATTTTTCACAAATGATGCCTTTGTATTTCATGCGCTTGTACTTGCCGCACAAGCACTCATAGTCCTTGATTGGACCAAAGATACGCGCACAGAAAAGACCATCACGCTCAGGCTTGAACGTACGATAGTTGATCGTTTCAGGCTTTTTGATCTCACCAAAGGACCAGGAAAGAATTTTTTCCGGGCTCGCGATAGAAACGCGGATCTGGTCAAAAGTCTGGGCCTGAGCCTGCGGACTGAAAAGATTCATGACCTCGTGGTTCATGGTGTCTCCTCTTACGGGTTGACGGATCGCAAGGCTTTACCCTGCGACCCGTTCCGAAAAAATGCCTAGTTTCGTTTAACTCGGGCGCGGCTTATTCTGCAGCGTCCGCAGGCGGCGTATCATTGGGTTCCAAGTCCAACAGGCGCTGGCTGTCTTCCAGCTCCATATTTAGACCCAGAGACCGAATTTCCTTCACAAGGACGTTGAAGCTTTCCGGAATGCCCGCTTCGAAGGTATCATCTCCGCGCACAATCGCTTCATAGACCTTGGTACGTCCGGCAACGTCATCCGACTTGACAGTGAGCATTTCCTGCAAGGTGTAGGCTGCGCCATAAGCTTCCAGAGCCCAGACCTCCATCTCACCGAAGCGCTGACCACCGAACTGTGCCTTACCACCCAGAGGCTGCTGTGTAACCAGCGAGTATGGCCCAATCGAACGTCCGTGGATCTTCTCATCGACCAGATGGTGCAGTTTGAGCATGTAGATATACCCAACTGTAACCTGGCGGTCGAACATCTCACCGGTACGGCCATCGAACAATCTGGACTGACCAGACCGGTCAAGACCAGCCTGTACCAGCATGTCGTTCACATCTGGCTCACGCGCACCATCAAAGACCGGAGTCGCGATGGAAACACCCTTGCGCAGCTGTTCGGCCATCTTGACGACGCTCTCGTCATCATACTCGGAAACGTCAAGATTCTTGCCGTTATCGTGATAGACGTCTTTCAGCTCCAGACGCAGAGGCTCAAGATTGCCCGACCGTCTGTATTCATCATACATCTTGCCGATCTTGTGGCCCATGCCTGCGCAGGCCCAACCAAGGTGGGTCTCGAGGATCTGCCCGATATTCATACGCGAAGGCACACCCAACGGGTTCAGAACGATGTCCACATGGGTACCATCTTCCAGATATGGCATATCTTCGATCGGGTTGATCTTGGATACCACACCCTTGTTACCGTGCCGGCCAGCCATCTTGTCACCCGGCTGGATCTTACGCTTGATAGCGATAAAGACCTTGGCCATTTTCATGACCCCTGGTGGCAATTCATCGCCGCGCTGCAGTTTCTCAACCTTGTCGATGAACCGCTGCTCAAGACGCTTGCGGCTTTCATCATACTGGTTGCGAAGCGCTTCGATTTCGCCCATCAGCTTTTCGTCATCAACCGCAAACAGCCACCATTGACTACGAGGGAACTCAGAGATCTCGGCATGCGTGATCTCGCTGTCCTTCCTGAAGCCCTTAGGACCTGCTGTGCCGACATGGCCACTGAGCATGTCTGCGAGGCGACCATAGACGTTGCGGTCAAGAATGGCCTGCTCGTCATCACGGTCTTTCGCCAGACGCTCGATTTCCTCACGTTCAATAGACATCGCACGTTCGTCTTTTTCGATGCCGTGACGGTTGAAGACACGCACTTCAACAACGGTACCAAAGGTTCCCGGAGGCATGCGGAGCGAGGTGTCGCGCACGTCAGAAGCCTTTTCACCAAAGATGGCACGCAGAAGCTTTTCTTCCGGCGTCATCGGGCTTTCGCCCTTCGGCGTGATCTTGCCGACGAGAATATCGCCCGGTTTCACTTCAGCGCCGATATAGGTGATGCCCGCCTCGTCGAGATTTTTCAGCGATTCTTCCGAAACGTTCGGAATATCGCGGGTAATCTCTTCAGGGCCAAGCTTGGTATCGCGGGCCATCACTTCGAATTCCTCGAGATGGATCGAGGTGAAGATATCCTCTTTCACAATCCGCTCGGAAAGCAGAATGGAGTCTTCGAAGTTGTAGCCGTTCCAAGGCATGAAGGCGACAAGCACGTTGCGGCCAAGAGCCAGATCGCCCAGATCCGTAGATGGACCGTCAGCAATGATCTCGCCCTTCTGAACGAAGTCACCAACAGACACGAGCGGACGCTGGTTGATACAGGTCGACTGGTTCGAACGCTGGAACTTGCTCAGACGATAGATGTCAACACCGGACCGACGCGGATCAATGTCTTCGGTCGCCCGAATAACGATACGCGTAGAATCAACCTGATCGACAACACCGGTACGATAGGCAGCAATCGCCGCGCCGGAATCCCGAGCCACGATAGGCTCCATGCCAGTACCGACAAATGGCGCTTCAGCACGAACCAGAGGCACGGCCTGACGCTGCATGTTCGAGCCCATCAATGCGCGGTTGGCGTCATCGTTTTCCAGGAATGGAATAAGAGCAGCCGCAACAGACACAAGCTGTTTGGGCGACACATCCATAAAGTCAACACGCTCGATAGGCGTGATCATGACCTCGCCAGCGTGACGACAAATAACGGAGTCTTCCACGAAGGCACCATCATCGGACAGCGCCACGTTTGCCTGAGCAACATAGTGCTTGGCTTCTTCCATTGCAGAAAGATAGACAACCTCGTTGGTCACCTTGCCATCGAACACCTTGCGATAAGGCGCTTCGATGAAGCCATATTTGTTGACGCGCGCAAACGTAGCCAGAGAGTTGATCAGACCAATGTTCGGGCCTTCAGGCGTTTCAATCGGGCAGATACGACCATAGTGGGTCGGATGCACGTCGCGCACTTCAAAGCCAGCACGTTCGCGCGTCAGACCACCAGGGCCCAAGGCCGAAAGACGACGCTTATGCGTGATCTCGGACAGAGGGTTGTTCTGGTCCATGAACTGCGAGAGCTGGGAAGAACCAAAGAACTCGCGAACCGCGGCAGCAGCCGGCTTGGCGTTGATCAGATCCTGAGGCATGACCGTGTCGATTTCAATCGAGGACATACGTTCCTTGATTGCACGTTCCATGCGCAGCAAACCGATGCGATACTGGTTTTCCATCAGCTCGCCGACAGAACGAACACGACGGTTGCCAAGGTTGTCGATATCGTCGATTTCGCCTTTGCCATCACGCAGATCAAGCAAAGTGCGGATCACTTCAACAATATCTTCCTTCCGCAGAACCCGAACCGTGTCTGCAACATCCAGATCCATGCGCATATTCATCTTCACGCGGCCAACTGCGGAAAGATCATAGCGTTCTGGATCAAAGAACAGAGACTGAAGCATTGCTTCTGCGGTTTCGACGGTCGGCGGCTCACCAGGACGCATCACGCGATAGATATCGAACAGAGCCGATTCACGATCAGAGTTCTTGTCAACGGCCAGCGTGTTGCGGATGTATGGTCCGACAGTTACGTGGTCAATGTTGAGAACTGCGATCTCTTCAAAGCCATTGTCCTTGAGCAGACCAAGAACCTTCTCATCAAGCTCATCACCGGCTTCTGCGAAAATTTCACCCGAGCTGAAGCTGACAGCATCTTCGGCAAGATATTTGCCATAGAGCTCTTCGTCAGCCACCTTGAGGAATTTCAGACCGCCTTCAACCAGCTTTTTGATCTGCCGTGCAGTCAGCTTTTTGCCAGATTCGAAGACAACCTCGCCGGTCTGCGCGTCAATAAGATCCGTGTCCGGCTTGGAGCCTTTCAGGGTATCCCCATCAAATGCAACCTGCCAGGCATCGCCAACGCGCGAATACTCAACCTTGTTATAGTAGGTATCGAGAATTTCTTCGGTATCCAAGCCCAGTGCGAGCAGCAGGCTGGAAACAGGAATCTTACGACGACGGTCAATACGAGCATAAACCACATCCTTGGCATCAAACTCGATATCGAGCCAAGAGCCACGATAAGGAATGATGCGTGCAGCAAACAGCAGTTTGCCAGAGGAATGGCTTTTGCCTTTATCATGGTCGAAGAACACACCAGGAGAGCGGTGCATCTGGGATACGATGACACGCTCGGTACCGTTGACGATGAAGGTACCTTTATCCGTCATGAGCGGCATATCGCCCATGTAGACATCCTGTTCCTTGATGTCCTTGACTGACTTGGCGCCAGTATCTTCGTCCACTTCAAACACAATCAGACGCAACGTCAGTTTGAGCGGAGCAGAATAGGTCATGCCGCGCATACGACACTCTTCAGTGTCATATTTCGGAGCCTCAAATTCATACCGCACGAACTCCAGCTGCGAAGTGCCGGAAAAATCCGTAATCGGGAATACAGAAGAAAATACCGCTTGGAGGCCTTCATCAAAGCGTCCAGAGGCGGGTTCTTCCACTTGCAGGAATTGATCATAAGAAGCCTTCTGAACCTCAATGAGGTTTGGCATTTCTGCCACTTCTTTAATATGACCAAAGTATTTTCTTAAACGTTTGCGACCGGAAAACGTCTGAGCCATCGTCGCTCCTCGTCTCGCTTATGGGCGGTTGACCAAAAAGCCCGTCACAGGATTGTGCAGGCTCTTGAGAAAAACGCCCTAATTAAAGGGCACCTGGTTTTGAAGCAAATTTCGGGGGAATCGCTCCCCCGAAATTCTACACAAGGATTAAACCTTATTTCAATTCTACAGAAGCGCCAGCAGCTTCGAGCTTAGCTTTCAGCTCTTCTGCTTCTGCTTTGTCAACACCTTCTTTGACCGGCTTCGGAGCGCCTTCTACGAGCTCTTTAGCTTCTTTCAGGCCAAGACCGGTGATGCCACGGACTTCCTTGATGACGTTGATTTTCTTGTCGCCAGCAGCGGTCAGAACAACATCAAATTCGGTTTTTTCTTCAGCAGCTTCAGCAGCTGGGCCAGCAGCAGCAGCCACAGCGACAGGAGCAGCAGCAGAAACGCCCCATTTGTCTTCAAGCATGGTGGAAAGCTCAGCAGCTTCCATAACGGTCAGGGTAGAAAGTTCTTCTACGAGCTTTTCAAGATCAGCCATCGTATTGTTTCCTGTTGGTACGAACCTAAAATTCTAATTATGTGAGAACGGCCTTACGCCGCTTCGTCCTTCTTGGCATATGCGCCGAATACCCGTGCGAGCTGTCCGCCCGGAGCCTGCAGAACCTGAGCAACCTTGGTTGCAGGTGCCTGAAGGACACCGACAATCTTGCCACGCAGTTCATCAAGCGACGGCATGGTTGCTAGTGCATTCACGCCCGCGGTATCGAGTACAGTGGTGCCCATGACACCGCCAAGAATGACGAGTTTGTCGTTTTTCTTGGCGAATTCAGAGGCCACCTTCGGTGCTGCAACCGGATCATCAGAAGTAGCGATGACGGTCTGACCTTTGAAAAGATCAGAAATCGGTTCAGCGTCCGTGCCTTGAAGAGCGAGCTTGACAAGACGGTTCTTGGCAACCTGCACCGATGCTCCGGCTTCGCGCATTTGGCTACGAAGCTCAGTCATTTGAGCAACAGTGAGGCCAGCATAGTGAGCAACGACCACGACTTCCGCGCTATTCAGCGTTTCGTGAAGGGACGATACAAGCTCTTGCTTTTCCGCTCTATCCAATGCCTTCTCTCCAGTTACCGGCTCCATCCTTGTGAGACAAAGCCAGAGGTTACACTTGACCAGGTCCACTTAACTACAGTGAGCAAGGAGTCCTGGCGCGAAGGGACCTGTCCTCCTTGCCACCCTTGCAAAGCAAAGAATTGGCAAGCATAGGTTCGAACCAAACTGACATGATAAAAATGTCAAATTAGCCCACCCCATCTGTGCAGGATATTAAGCCCAGCGCCATGAGCGCCACACCCCTGCAGTCTTGGACAGGTGTCTGACCACAGTCAGACATCCCCCCGACAAGAATCGGGAGGAATCACTTTTGTCTTCTAGTCGGTTTACTCGACAGAAGCAAGATCTACAGTCAATCCAGCGCCCATCGTGGACGACAGGGACAGTTTCTGCATGTATGTACCTTTTGCACCAGCTGGTTTCGCCTTGGAAACAGCAGAAACAAAGGCTTTTACGTTTTCCACAAGAGCAGCTTCTTCGAAGCTCACCTTGCCAACGCCACCATGAACGATACCGGCTTTTTCAACACGAAATTCAACCGAACCACCCTTGGAGTCCTTAACAGCCTGAGCAACGTCAGGGGTTACGGTACCCACTTTCGGGTTTGGCATCATGCCGCGAGGGCCGAGAACCTTACCAAGACGACCAACCAGCGGCATCATGTCCGGAGACGCGATGCAGCGGTCAAAATCAATCTTGCCGCCCTGTACGATTTCAACCAGGTCTTCTGCGCCAACGATGTCAGCACCAGCAGCCTTGGCTTCTTCAGCCTTGTCGCCACGAGCAAACACAGCAACACGAACAGATTTACCGGTTCCGGCTGGCAGCTGACATACGCCGCGGACCATCTGGTCGGCATGGCGAGGATCAACACCCAGGTTCAGAGCAATTTCAACGGTTTCGTCAAATTTGGTCTTGGACGTTTCCTTGATGAGCTTAACTGCTTCCTCGAGAGAGTAGGTTGCAGTGGCATCGACTTTTTCACGCACGGCGCGAATACGTTTTCCGACTTTAGCCATGTGTCGTTACCCCACTACCTCAAAGCCCATTGCACGGGCGGTACCCTCAATCTGAAGCATCGCTGCTTCGATGTCGTTGGCGTTCAGGTCTTTCATTTTTGCTTCCGCAATTTCCTTGACCTGAGCCTTGGTAACCTTGCCACCAACATCACGACCCGGAGCAGAAGAACCCTTCTGCACGTTCGCAGCTTTTTTCAGCAGGTAAGATGCAGGAGACGTCTTCATCTCGAAGGTGAAAGACTTGTCCTGGTAAATGGTAATGATCACCGGAATCGGTGAGTTCTTTTCCATTTCCTGCGTCTTGGCGTTAAATGCCTTACAGAATTCCATGATATTGAGGCCGCGCTGACCAAGAGCGGGACCAATCGGAGGAGACGGGTTAGCGGCCCCTGCCGGCACCTGAAGCTTCAGGTAGCCTTGAATTTTCTTTGCCATTTTCTTTCCCTAACGCTCCGAAGAGCTATGTTAGACACACGAAAGTCGCGCGGTCAGATCTTCCGTCCGCCTGGCAAGCGAACCAATCTCCCGCACGAATGAAGGCACCTCACAATAGTCCATGAAATGCCAAACTGAAAAAGGCATCTTGTCAATCCCGCACCAATCGGCCCGAGATCAACAGTGCCTTAAGAAATCAGAGCTTTTCAACCTGATTATATTCGAGCTCAACAGGCGTAGCGCGCCCAAAGATGGACACTGTAACCTTAAGACGTGCACGTTCTTCGTCCACTTCTTCAACAAGCCCGTTAAAGGAAGCAAACGGACCATCGGAAACCCGAACCTGCTCGCCCACTTCGAAACTGACGGTTGGCATCGGCTTCTGAACGCCCTCTTCAACCTGCGACATCAAACGCTCTGCTTCGGCATTTGAAATCGGCATCGGTTTATTGTCTGCGCCCAAAAAGCCGGTAACTTTAGGTGTATTCTTGATCAGGTGATAGGCATCATCGGTCATCGCCATTTTCACCAGCACATAGCCCGGGAAAAATTTGCGTTCCGATTCGATCTTGCGACCACGCCGCACTTCAACAAATTTCTCGGTTGGCACCAGAATTTCATCAAACAGATCAGCAAGACCCGTCTGATCAGCTTTCTGGCGAATATCCTCAGCAACCTTTTTTTCGAAATTCGAGTAGGCGTGCACGATGTACCAGCGTTTTGGCTTCGTCGTCATTGTGCCCTATCCTCCAAGGTTGATGATATAGCTCACACCAAGACTCATGATCTGGTCGGCGAGCAGGAAGAAAGTCGAAGCCAGCACCACCATTACAAACACCATTAGCGTCGTAATTGCTGTTTCCTTACGAGTAGGCCAGGTAATTTTGGCTGCCTCGGATCGGACTTGCTGCAAAAAGGTAAAAGGGTTTGTCTTGGCCATCAATCCGCTCACATATAATAACGCGCGAAACAAGTTCCGCGCGTTCTGAGATTCTCACCATATATATTATCTTTTGCACAAAGATCAAGCACGAATTGGCAGGGGCGGAGGGACTCGAACCCCCGACCCTCGGTTTTGGAGACCGATGCTCTACCAGCTGAGCTACACCCCTAAATCCGTGGTACCTAGTGAAAACCAAGTTGGTGTCTACCTATTGACTTTCTGCCCGCTCCGCAAGGGGGAAGTTGAAATATTTGTGACAAATCAACAAGTGGCTACGGGATCGGTCCAAACTGTACACATGCGCCCGAAGGGTCTTTGCTGCATTTCCGGCCCATCAACCCCGGAATTGCGGATCAACGCCTGACAATTCGCCGACATACGCCCGTTGCTACATTCGACGCAATGGCCTTTTTTCCGAATTTGATGAAAGGTTGGATTCGTTCGGGCAATTGCTGTTTCAAACGTCCGTGGCCATTTCTGCACGTCAATTTTACTGCCTCATCAACACGAGAACCCAAATGAGAATCGCGGCCGTTTCAAAAAGCATCCCCTCAAAGAGGGTAGGCAACTCCGACATCATCGACACATTAGACGCCCAAAACCCGGATACAAACCCAGTTCTGAAGTCACATTATCTGCAAGCTGTCGACAAGCTCCTTTCCTACACGGGCGCCCACCATCGCTACATGCGCGATCAGGAATCAGGCGAGACCGCCCATGAGCATATATTGGCAGCCATGAAGGCAGCCCTTGCGGAAGCTGCCCTTGCACCAGATGCCATCGACCTGCTCATCTATTGCGGTGTCGGTCGCGGCTTTCTGGAGCCAGCCAATGCCTACTTCTTCGCCGCCGCCTGCGGTATGACCAAGGCCAATTGCTTCGACGTTACCGACGCGTGCATGAGCTGGGTGCGTGCACTGAACATAGCCCACGACATGCAGAAGCAGGGTAGCTACCAGCGCATCATGGTGATCAACGGCGAGTTTCACGTCGGTATCCATGACAATTGGCAGATCCAGAGCATGGAAGCTCTGGACTTCACCTTTCCGATGTACACCATAGGAGAAGCCGCCACCGCAACAATCCTGACCCCATCCGACCAGCAATGGCACTTTTCTTTCCGCTCACGTAGCAAACTGGCAGAACTCTGCACCATTCCCCTCCCCGGCTATGAAAGCTACGCCCCTGCGTCCAGTCGCATTGGCCTCAACGGCCCGATGAAATTCGTATCCTGGGGCAAGGCTCTATTTGCGGAGGGCAACAGCAATCTAAGCGCGCTAATCGCAAGCATTGCCGACATCACGGAAACCACCGATCTGTTTTTCCCGCATGCCCCTTCCGAACGCATTTATCGCGAGGCCTGCAGGAAAATGGGGCTGCCGCCAGAAAAGATCTATCTTTCGGTCTATGGTGCCTATGGCAATGTTGTTTCAGCCTCCATCCCTGTCGGCCTCTCGTGCGCCCAGCAGGAAGGACGCCTCAAACGCGGCGACAGGATCACTCTGGTCCCTGCCAGCGCAGGCCTTGTCGCCTCAGTGGTACAAACCACCTTTTAGTCCGGACGATCACCGCAACTATCGACCAGTCGCCATCTCAAACAAAAAGCCCCGACCATCGAATGACCGGGGCTTCGAAAATTCCTGGATAATCGTGCGAGAAAATTACTCGACGATTGCGCCGACGATACCAGCGCCGACGGTACGACCACCTTCGCGGATAGCGAAGCGCAGTTTTTCTTCCATGGCGATTGGCACAATCAGTTCAACATTCATGTTGACGTTATCGCCTGGCATCACCATTTCCACACCTTCGTCAAGGGTAACAACACCCGTAACGTCCGTGGTACGGAAATAGAACTGAGGACGATAGTTCGTGAAGAATGGGGTATGACGACCACCTTCTTCTTTCGTCAGAATGTAGGCTTCTGCCTTGAATTTCGTGTGCGGGTTTACAGAACCTGGCTTGCAGAGAACCTGACCACGCTCAACGTCTTCACGCTTGGTACCACGCAGAAGAACACCAACGTTGTCGCCTGCTTCGCCGCTATCAAGCAGCTTGCGGAACATTTCAACACCGGTACAGGTGGTCTTCTGGGTGTCTTTGATGCCAACGATTTCGATTTCGTCGCCAACCTTGATGATGCCGCGTTCTACACGACCGGTAACAACCGTACCACGACCAGAGATCGAGAAAACGTCTTCGATCGGAAGCAGGAACGGCAGGTCAACCGGACGATCCGGGGTCGGAATGTAATCATCAACCGCAGCCATCAGTTCTTTGATGGAATCACGGCCGATTTCCGGATCACGGTTTTCAACAGCGGCAAGAGCAGACCCTTTGATGATAGGAATATCATCGCCTGGGAACTCATAGCTGTCCAGAAGTTCACGAACTTCCATTTCAACCAGCTCAAGAAGCTCTTCGTCATCAACCTGGTCAACCTTGTTCAGGTAAACAACGAGTGCAGGAACACCAACCTGACGAGCAAGCAGAATATGCTCACGGGTCTGTGGCATCGGGCCATCGGCTGCAGAGCAAACCAGAATAGCGCCGTCCATCTGAGCTGCGCCAGTGATCATGTTTTTCACATAGTCAGCGTGGCCCGGGCAGTCAACGTGAGCATAGTGACGGTTTTCCGTCTCATACTCAACGTGAGCCGTAGAAATCGTGATGCCGCGTGCTTTTTCTTCAGGCGCACCATCAATCTCGTCATAAGCTTTCGCCGTCGCACCACCAGTTTCCGCAAGGGTCATGGTGATCGCTGCAGTCAGGGTTGTCTTACCATGGTCAACGTGACCAATCGTGCCGATGTTTACATGCGGCTTATTACGTTCAAACTTTTCCTTAGCCATGGAAACAGCTCTCGTCATCGTTGGGCCAAACGTGTTTGGCTCACTTCAGCGCAAAAAGGCCGCAACTCTTTATCCAAGAAGCCGCAAACCCGGTTCATACAAAAAGACCGTGCTCCCCTTGAGCCTCGGACCATGCGCTGTTCTGAGATGTAGGAAATTCAATGATGGAGCGGGTGAAGGGAATCGAACCCTCGTCATCAGCTTGGAAGGCTGTTGCTCTACCATTGAGCTACACCCGCGCGAGACGTTAAGACGAAGATGGTGGAGGAGGCTGGATTCGAACCAGCGTACGCTAAGCGAACGGATTTACAGTCCGTCTCCTTTAACCACTCGGACACTCCTCCAAGCTTCGCCTTCCTGTCCCTGCGAACAGGATGGTCTCGAATTGCCCGCCAAGTTGCGGTCAGTTCGTGAGCGGCTTTATGCAAAACCGCATGGCTGAAGTCAACACGGTTTTTATCATTTTTGTGGGTATCGCAAAAATCCGGTAACAGTCTGGGGATATTTACAGCTTTTGCGCCAGACAGGCGGTGGAGAACTTTTCCATTCTCTGCCGCTTTTGAAAATCTCGAAGATTTTTTCCCATCAAATGGGGTCGTAGAGCCGCATTTATTCCGCTACGCCACATCCCAAAGCTCCTCTTTCCTGTCTCACCCACTATTTCCAGCCAAATTCGTGCCTTCTCCCCTTCCAATAGAGAATCGCAAAGCCAATATGTGCGCATTGCGCTGCATCGGGTGACTATTTTGGCACGCACGCACCGTTCCGGCGCATAATCCATACGAAAAGGTCTAAAGCGCCACGATAATGCTTGCTCTCCCCCCGCCTTTGCATCTAAATCGGCCCATGGCAAAAAACAGATCACAAAAACAGAAAAAGGCCCGTCAGATCGCCGCGAGCGATCCGGCCTCCCGTGGGCGCAGAGCTCAGGACGACACCGTGCGCATTTTCGGCATCCATGCTGTAGCCAGCGCCGTTGCAAATCCGCGCCGCGAACTGACGCGCCTTTATGCGACTCAAAATGCCCAGACCCGTCTGGTCGATGAGATTCGCAAAATCGGCGGCGACCCTTCCCGACTGGACGGGCTGGTGGAAACATCAAGCCCCAAGGATATCGACGCTTTGGCGCGCGACGCCGTGCATCAGGGTGCCTTGTTGGTAACGCGCCACCTGCCCGCCCTCGACATCTCTGATATTTTCGATTGCAAACTGGTCGTGATTCTCGATCAAGTGACCGATCCGCACAATGTTGGTGCCATCATTCGTTCAGCCGTAGCGCTGGGCGCTGAGGCCCTGATCATGACAGGACGACACAGCCCAGAAGAAAGCGGCATCCTGGCCAAGACAGCCTCCGGCGGTCTCGACCTCATCTCGATGGTCTCCGTGCCCAATCTTGCCCGGGCGCTGGATGATCTGGCGGACAACGGCTTTGATGTGGTGGGATTTGATTCCGAAGAGAGCGAACCGTTCGAAACCGTCATCTCCGCGCAGGATTCAAACCGACCTCTGGCTCTGGTCTTTGGCTCAGAAGGCAAAGGCATGCGCCGATTGACGCGCGAGAAATGCACCGCCCTCGCCCGCCTCGACATGCCCGGCCCCATCAAGAGCCTGAATGTTTCAAACGCGGTGGCCATGACGCTTTACGCAATCAAACTCGTTCGACAAGGGTTGCTGAAATAAAACCAATCCAATGCCGAAGCTGAAAAACTTATGCCACATATAGAAAGAGCCCCATCCGGGGCTCTTTTTTCATAGCACGCCTTGCCAATATCTCGCATTTGTTATTAGCGCGCAGGAACCACCGGCGTATAGCCGTCATAATAAATGCGTTTGGCGCGGTAGATCATAGGAGGCCGATAGGCGCTGCCCTGCACTTCAATCCGTTCAGGATAGACATAGGCCCCGATTGACGGATCATACGTCGCTTCCAGATAGACCTTGCCGTTGGCATCGGGCACGACGGACACAACAGGAAGTCCGCTGCCATACCCCGAAGGAGGATAGGAGCCTCCATAGCCGGGATTGGCTTGAGCCAGAGGGGCCGCCATCAACAGCGCCACAGCCGCTGCCGCATGTGTCGTCAACAATCTTACAGATGCTTTCATATTGAACTCCCCTGATTGTAAAATGCCAAAAGGCTATTGTGCCTTAAATAATGGGCCTCTTCAAAGTCACACTTTAGCATTTCGTTAATATTTAGCCAATCTACAATAAGTATTTTTACTTATTTCACCCCAAATCCCGCCTCCAAGCTCCCCTTGATGGCCTCATGCGTTCAGAGCGTTTCCCGCTCAACGCCTGCAAAGATTTGCGCTCCGGGATGGATCTGCTACCCTAATAAAAGCTGTTGTTCATCACGAGAGGCATTATTTCATGGCTATGGAAATTGTCCGCACGGTTTCCCTTGCGCAAAAGAATGCCGAACAATCCCTGCTCAAACTTTTGAGCAATGCCTTGCCGCAGCAGGCCCGCATCCAGATGATCTCAAAACGGCCTTCCGGAGAAACCCAAATCCAACTCAATGCCGGTGGTCAAACGTTGGACTTGAAGGTCGATGCCCAGTCGGCAGCACAAATGAAGCCGGGCACCTTGGTTCTTCTACAAACAATCCAGACCCAGCAAGGCCCACGCCTCGCGATCAGCTTGCTTCCCCCCGATCAGTCGGCACAAACCCAAATGGCAACAGCAACAAAAGGGAATGCGACCAGTCCACCAACAGGATCGCCCAATCCACTGCCAAACCCGATCCCTAAAGTGGGGGCAGAGCCTGCGGTTCTACCTCGCCCGGTGATACCAGCACAGACAGGCAGCGCACGAGTCACCCCGCAGGCTCCCTATGGCGCGTCTCCTTCTAGTCCCACACCTACCGTGCCACCACAACAGGCCTCCGGCAACACTCAGCCGCAAGAGAGCTTGGTCGCTTTACAGCGACAAGCCCTCAGCCAACAGCGCTCTCTCGCAGACTTGTTCGCCAATCTGACTGCATTCGTCCAACAAGTTGAAACAGGTCAACGCCCCAAAGTCTCACCAGACATAGAGACGACAATGCGCTGGTTGCTTGGCTTCCAGCTCATGCCGAAGCAGCCCCCCGAGGCAGCAAAAGCCAAAACCGCCCTCAAAGACATAATGACATCCCTTGGCCTTCTGGGGCAGCTATCGACAGGTCAGGGCGCTGAAAAGCTCAATACCAATCTCAAAGCCTCGCTCAACCTGTTGCAGGCTCTATTGCCCAAGGATGCCAATCCGCCCCCTCCTCCCGCTTCAGGGGCGCAGCGCGATCCTCCCCCCTTGCCAAACATCCCCCTGCAAGGCCAAAGCCCAAGACCGTCCAATATTTCCCCTGCAGATCCGAACAGTCTCGCTCTCGCCCGCATAAAGAGCGACGTGGACGCCGCATTGGCGCGATTGACATTGAACCAGATTGCCTCAGCAAGATCGGCCTTTTCTTCTGGCGCTTCAGCAGGAAGCCATTCCATGCAGACCCTTCATGTCGAAATCCCGGTCATGTTGGCGAACGGCACCGCCATTGTGCAGATGACACTCGAACATGAGCCCGAAGCTCCCGACAATGAGGAGCACGAACAAGACGACAGCGATGCGGACAAAAAGCGTCGCGGCGGCTGGACCGTCCATTTTGCCATGAATGCCGATGCAATCGGACCGGTTGATGTATCCCTGAGGCTGCACCAACAAAGCGTTCTCATAACGCTCGCCGCCGAACAGGACCAGACCGTCGCGCTATTTGAGCAGGCAGCCCCAAGCCTTCAGGCCATGCTGGAAGAAGAAGGACTGACACTCGAGGGCCTCTCTTTTTCTAGAAAGAAGGACGCAGAAACCGCTCCCGCCGAAGCAGACAGCCCTCCCCACCACGCGCGACTGGACCGCAAGCTATGACCAAAAAGCCCAAGACACCTGAAGACGGCGACTTTGAAGCCGGGCAGGAAGACTGCTCCTCCAAGCTTGCCGTGGCCTTGCATTATGAGGAAGGCGTCGATGAAGCACCGCGCGTCACCGCGAAGGGGCGCGGAAAAACCGCCGAGCGCATCATCGAACTTGCCAAAGAGCATGGCGTTATAGTTGACGGAAATCCTGCCCTTACCCAAGCACTCGCAGATGTCGAACTGAATGAAGTCATTCCCGAAAATCTTTACGCAGCCGTCGCTGTCGTCATCAACTTTGTCATGCAGGAAGCCGAAAAGAAGCAGAAAGGGGCACTTTATCGGCCACCAGCAACAGAAAACCGCCTCCGAGAATAGAAAGCCAAGCAAGCGGATGTGATGAGACTGATCGCGACCCTATAAGTGAAGGAATATTGTGAGGGCAGCATTCGTGAAGAGAAAAATCGCAATTTTGCGGCTTGAAATCTGCTTGACGAAAGAAACGGGATGGTGCAGAAAGACGCCCGAAAGCCCAAAAGTCCCGCATGAGACACAAGAAGCTCTCACAAGCATGTTGTGAAATTTGAAGGGACTGAAAACAAAACCGGACAGACAAGCGGTATCAATTGGAAAACTCCAAGACTTCTATTGACATAGCCGCCTTTCATCTCTAGCAAGTCTGTCACAGCGCCGGTATAGCTCAGTTGGTAGAGCACCTGATTTGTAATCAGGGGGTCGCGGGTTCGAATCCTGCTGCCGGCACCACCTCCCCTTTGAAGACTTTGAAATCCCCTGTTTCCCCACTTTGCAGCCCACAAAGGGTGTGTGGCTGTGGCGCGCCTTTTCACTCTGCACAAGTCGACACTTTTCTTTGCACAGGTCACCTACACAATCGACCCACTCATCTCGCGCTTTAGCCACTGTTTTTCATGGACAGTTTGATGGCTTGATTTGACCCTGTTTTTCTATCCCAAAAAGCAACTGTGCCTGCAGGCTGGAATAGACCGTACTATCCTCGAATTCTAACAATACGGACTTTGCTACCGTTTTAGGTTGCCCGTATAATGTCTACTGTTGCGATCTGTGACGGTTTATTCTTCCCCTTATTGGGAAAGCAACTTCCTCAACACGACTACGGAACGAACTCGAAAAGAACGAAAATGTTTCTTCTCCGATAGCTTTGAACTCAGCACGAATGATCTTACGCCCATCCACAATCCTCGACACTCGAGGCTTTTCGAGGCGCGGGAGCGTCACGCCAAGCATGGTTTTGCAGTCTCCCGACGTTTTGTTTCTGGCGACCTCTAAGAACTCCTGCGTCTCGAAGTTGAAGCTAAGCTGATTGGTTCGGCACGCGGTGTTGTTCAACGGAACGGCATCGATGAGTTGTCCTTCCCATCGTGTTATCCGATATATCTCGTCCGCGATTTCACCGACATGATAGGACTGCACCCAAGAGCTTTCGTCAGGCAGCATTAACGCAATTTGTCGATACTTACACGTGCCTTCGTTACGTCTACATTCAATATCGACATGATTGATTGGATAGGCGATCTTTTCGTCAATGATCTCAGTCGTGCCTTTCACGAAAGCCCAGTTCCCGTTTGTCGTTCCACCGAAGTCGAGTGGGAAAAAACTGACACTGGTCATGTTCACACGCGAAGCGCGGTATCCAAGCAAATGAATCTGCCACACGGTCAGCGTGCCGGTGGGTTTCTCGCCCAAATCCGCCTGAAAGGACCGCTTCGCGCCATCGTAATCAGCAAAACCGTCATACATCAGCAAATTCAAGTTGGATTGCATGACGAGATCACCTGCAGGCGATGCCGCTAGGTTGGCAGCACCGATAAACATCATCGGGACTGAACTGCGCCACTCTTCCTTGGATAATGCGAGAAGCTGTTCGGGCAGATAACCACGATACTTTGCGACCGCATCCTCGTCGGCGCACCCGACACCTGCGAACAAAATGGAAAATATTATTATGAGCCTAAACATGCGATATGGTGACATGACTACGAAAATCCCGTCAATGCTGATTATGTTGAACCTACGGTGCAGAGCATTGCTGTTGAGAAACCTGTCAGATTACACCCCAAATAGCACACACATCCCCATCGCTGCGCCGGTATCTGGGTCAACGCAGTA
Organism: uncultured Cohaesibacter sp.; assembly: GCF_963676485.1. Lineage (NCBI taxonomy): Bacteria > Pseudomonadati > Pseudomonadota > Alphaproteobacteria > Hyphomicrobiales > Cohaesibacteraceae > Cohaesibacter > uncultured Cohaesibacter sp. The sequence continues at coordinate 3,672,398 of NZ_OY781114.1, read as the reverse complement.
GACTAGGCATCCGTTCTGTTCGTGTGTGCTCTTGTTGCCTTCGTCCTCGCTGAGAATTCCATAACTGGAATCCGTGAACCTGCTGGCACTGTCAGTGGCAGCAATGACATATTTCGGTCTTATACCTAGTTAATTATCACTACAATCAAAGCTCGCGATTGGTTCCTGCCCCCACAGGAGCATCAACGTTCCAGCGGAAGATATGTAACAATACTATGCCATGCTGGACGATCCAGCCCTGGCAGCATAACCTAAACCAAATAACCAAGGGCGGTTCAGTAGTCGCTGGGTGGGATGGTATAAATCGGGAGACACTATGCTTGATATAATGAAGAGAGGGATCATCCCAATTGTGGGCGGCATCCTAGCGATCATCGCTTTATTTATGGGATGGTATATTCTTGCCATTTTGGCGGCCTTGGTGCTGGCGCTCGGCATCTATGACTGGACGCAAGAGCGCTGGACAATTACCCGCAACTATCCAGTCGCAGGACGCATCAGATGGCTATTCTATCAGCTGCGCCCCTACCTGCGGGCCTATATCGTTGAAGACAATCTGAACGGTAAGCCTTATTCGTTTGAGGCGCGCAATCTGGTCCAATCCCGCGCACGCAACGAAACCGACACGCATCCTTTTGGAACCGAGCGCGACGTGGATGCCGAAGAATATCACTGGGTCGGCCATTCGATTGCCCCAGAACCGGCCCCGGACGAGTCCCCGCGGGTGACCGTCGGAAGCGACCAGTGCAGCAAGCCTTATTCGGCCTCACTCCTCAATATTTCCGCAATGAGCTTCGGCGCACTTTCTGCCAATGCAGTAAAAGCGCTGAACATTGGCGCGAAAAAAGGTGGCTTCTACCATGATTCCGGCGAAGGCGGCTTGAGCAGCCATCATCTTGAGCATGGCGGCGACATGGTATGGGAGCTGGGGTCCGGCTACTTTGGAGCAAGGGACAAGGACGGACATTTCGATCCAGAGCTCTTTCGCGACAACGCGAGCCATGATGCCGTCAAGATGACGGAAATCAAGCTCAGCCAAGGAGCAAAACCGGGCCATGGAGGCCTACTCCCCGCAGCCAAAGTGACCGAAGAAATCGCCAAAATCCGAAATGTGCCAGCTCATCAGGACTGTCTCTCACCACGCGGACATTCAGCATTTTCCACCCCAATTGAGATGCTGGAATTTGCTGCAGAAATGCGCGACCTTTCCGGCGGCAAGCCCGTTGGACTGAAATTCTGTGTCGGTCAGCCGCACGAGCCCTTTGCCATCATCAAGGCTATCTTGAAGACCGGCATAACACCGGATTTCATTGTGGTTGACGGCGGCGAAGGCGGTACGGGTGCCGCACCGCTTGAGCTTTCCGACTGGGTCGGAATGCCTTTGTCTGAAGGCTTGGTTCTCATGCGCAACGCCCTCGTGGGGGCGGGCCTCAAGGGTAAAATCAGGCTGGCCGCAAGCGGCAAGGTCTATTCCGGTATGGGGCTGGCGCGCAACATCGCGCAGGGTGCGGATTGGTGCAACGCCGCACGCGCCTTCATGTTTTCCATCGGCTGCATTCAGGCGCAGCGTTGCCACTTGGGGACCTGCCCGACCGGTGTGACAGCGCAAGACAAATGGCGTCAGCGCGGCCTTATTCCAGAGGTCCAGGGTGAGCGCGCCGCGCGCTTTCACGCCAAAACGCTGAAGGCTCTTTCTGAAATTATCGCATCGGCTGGTTTGAAGCATCCCTCCGAGCTGGAAGCCCACCATCTGATGCATCGCGTCGGCCCTGAAAAGGCAGTGCCCATGGACCGCGTTCACACCTTCCTGCCAGAAGGCATCCTGTTGGATGCGCCCGAAGAGACGGTCTACGCAGATTGGTGGAATGCCGCCAGCGCAGAAAGCTTCCGCCCCGCTATCGATCTGGTGTCAACCCGGGCGACCAAGTCAAAAGAAGAGGCAATGAAATGAAGGACAAGCTGATGCAGAAAAATGTCGCCGAAATCGTCGTTGATACGCTCGTCAAGGCTGGTGCGAAGCGTTGCTGGGGTATCGTTGGAGATACGATCAACCACTTCACGGACGCGGTGCGCACCTCGGACTTGAACTGGATTGGGGTCCGTCACGAAGAGGTCGGCGCGTTTGCGGCCGGCGGTGAAGCCTTCATGACCGGCGAGCTGGCCGTTTGCGCCGGAACCTGTGGGCCCGGCAGCCTTCATTTCCTCAACGGTATCTTCGAAAGCCACCGCAACGGTGCGCCCGTCGTGTTGATCGCTTCGGATGTTGCCAGAACGGAAGTGGGTCTTAACTTCCCGCAAGAAGTTGATCAGCGCCGGATCTATGAGCAATGCAGCGTCTTTTGCGAATATATCTCCCATCCTTCACAGGCGCGCCGGATCACCACACTTGCGGCACAGGCCGCGCTGACCCGTGGCGGGGTTGCGGTGGTCATCGTCAATGGCGATATGTTCAAAGAGACAGCCGAGGATGATCTGGCATGGTCGGTCCACCGCCCCAAGCCCAGATTGCTGCCGTCCGAGGATGAGCTTGGCTCTTTGGCCAATATCCTTTCTGACGCTCCGGCAGTGACAATTTATGCAGGATTCGGCGCCCGTGCGGCCCATGATCAGGTTGTCGCTCTGGCCGAAAAGCTTAAGGCACCCGTGGTTCACACCAGCCGAGCCAAGGAATTCATCGAGCCTGAGAACCCCTGTAACGTAGGAATGACCGGCATTCTGGGCAATCGAGCTGGCGCAAATGCGATTGAAAGCGCCGACATCGTGCTTTGCCTTGGAATGGATTTTGCCTGGACGCAATATTATCCCTCTGCCGAGCGCGTGATCCAGATTGACAGTGACCACACACATATCGGTCGCCGCTCGCCGGTCAAAATGGGTCTCGTCGGCGACGTTGCCTCAACAATCGATGCGTTGCTGCCGAGACTACAAGACCGCACGCAGGACAAACACCTGAGTTCAATCCTCAAAGAGTGGAAAGGCGATCGGGCCACCTATGAAGACGATGCCGAAATTCATGATCCCGAGCTGATCCATCCTCAGACGGTGACACGCATGCTTGACCGTCTGGCCGATGACAGCGCCATTTTCACCGCTGATGGTGGCTCGCCCATGGTCTGGCTCCTGCGGTATCTGACGGCCAAGGGAGACCGGCGGTTCCTCACCAGCCTTCTGCATGGCACAATGGCGAATGCCTACCCGCAGGCCATCGGCATCAAATCCGCATACCCGGAGCGGCAGGTGATTGCGCTTTGTGGCGATGGTGGCATGACGATGTTGATGGGGGATCTGCTGACGCTTGTGCAACATGACATACCGGTCAAGCTTCTGGTCTTTAACAACGGCTCCCTCGGCTTCGTTGAAATGGAACAGCGCGTGGAAGGCCTTCTGGATTCCTTCACGGACCTCAAAAACCCAGACTTCTCCAAACTGGCCGATGCCTGCGGCCTGGATTCCTGGCGGGTTGAAAGCAGCGATGATCTGGGGTCCGCGATGCAAAAATGGCTTTCGGCAAAAGGCCCGGCCTTGCTCGATGTGAAGGTCAACAGGATGGAGTTGGTGATGCCGCCGAAAATCGAAGCATCACAGGTCTTCTCCACGGCCATGTTCGGCATGAAGGCTGTGTTGGACGGGCGCACAAAGGAAGTTGTGTCCCTGCTTCGCGACAATTTCATCAAGTAGGATATCAGGAAACGGTTGCCTGCATTGGCATTCTCAGTGGGTGTATCCTTTCAAAGGATCGGCGAAATGAGCCTGAAAACACCCTCTGAGAACCGTTTCCACAAACCGGACTTGGCAAGCCCTTCCGAGGCTTCCTTAAGAATATTTTCCATCCAGCGCGTAAGAGCAGAGACATCTTCGTCTGTTTGAAGAAACAGCATCGTCTCGTAGTTGAGCAAAAGGCTTCTAGAATCGAAATTGGCAGAGCCGACAAATGCACTGTCATCGATCAGGATGGCCTTTGCGTGAATCATTTTCGGCAATGTCAAAATGCAAACCCCGTCTTCACCAAGCAATCGCAGCGCGGGGCCTCTTGCCAGATCGGCAAGCCATTGGTTGGATTTTGCAGGCAACAGAATACGCACGTCCACCCCACGCCGGGCCGCAATTGAAAGCGCCTGTGTGAGATTCGGGGTCGGCAAAAAATAGGGCGTGAAAACCCAGATGCGCGCATTGGCCTGATGACAAGCCAAAACCACAGCATCATAGAGCAAATCCTCAGCCATATTGGGGCCTGAGGGGATGAGATTGAGCTTTGAGTTGCCCTTCTCGCCTCTCAGAATAGCGCTGTCAGCTCGAGGATGCCCGCCAACGAATGTCCAGTCGGCGGAGAAAACATCGATATATTGATCGACAACCGGGCCTTCTACCGCGAAGGAAAAGTCGATCCATCTCTGGTCGTCTCTTTGAGGACCAAGATAATGGGAGGCCACATTGCGCCCCCCCGCCCACACGCGTTGCCCGTCGGCAATCACCATCTTTCGATGGTTTCTCAAGCTCATATTCACGCCCCTTGCCCAATCGGTAAAGGGCGAATAGAGCCTGACCTCCGCTCCGGCCGCCTCAAGGCGTTTCAAGGCAGCCCAAGGTGCGTGGAGAGAACCGACCCTATCGAGAATGAGATGCACAGAGACACCCGCTTTCGCTCTTTCTTCCAAAAGCGCGCAGAATGCTTCCCCCACCGGGTCCGGTGCGAGGAGATATAGCGTAATGTCCAGAGAGATTTCCGCATTCACGATGATCTCGCGAAGCCCTTCCCAGGCCTCGATGCCGTCTTCATGTATCTTGAATGCATTGCCGGACGAGCCGAAAAATCCGCCATTTTGGAGCAGATTGATCACCCGTTTTTCCGGATGATCGGGTTTCACCAGCGATCCGGCATGATCGGCCTTCAGATCAGCACTGGACTTGCTCTTGCGAAAGCCGAAAATCAGATAGATAGGAAGCGCAACATAAGGCACAAGAATAAGGAACAGAAGCCATGCAAGAGTGGCCTGCGGGCTTCGCTTCTGCCCCAGAATAACAAGCGCACTTGCCGCAACCACAAGGCTGATCGCGACGATTGCCAAATGCGTTATCAACCAGCTCATACTTCCCGACCACGTTTCAGAATAATCCCTTTGCACACTACTATCATAATGAAAGAGGCGGGAAGCCCAAATGATTATTCATCTACCAAAAGCGTTATTTGTCCAAAAGCTGGAAAGTTATGAGCCTCCTTCATAGGCATGCGCATAAGCCACAGCATCAACCGTTCAGGTCATAATGGAACTTGAATGACAGAATCGAAAAAAATTCCCTTCATTCAGCCATATCAGAAATTCAAAACAAATAATTTGCTCGTCTAGCACCATATCGCGCACAATTTTTTAATTCAAAGACCAACAACAGATAACGATATCTTGAGAGAAATGGACCCGAGCCCCTATCTTGGCTGTCAATGAACACCACGATTTGAAGGGCACAAGACCTCATGAGAAAAACACTTCTAGCCGCTGTTGGCGCCGCTTTCCTCTTTACGGCCCCCGCGTCCGCAAGCGACACCCCTCCCAAAGAGATCCTCAATGTCTCCTACGACATTGCCCGTGAACTCTATGCTGCGATCAACCCGAAATTTCAGGCCTACTGGAAAGAAAAAACCGGACAGGACATCAATATCAAACAGTCCCACGCAGGTTCCTCCAAGCAGGCTCGCGCCATCATGCAGGGTCTCAAAGCCGATGTAGTGACCTTCAACCAGGTACTTGATGTGCAGGTTCTGGCAGATCGCGGTGGCTTTGTTTCCAAAAGCTGGCAGCAGGATCTGCCAAACAACGCCAGCCCATACTATTCCCTCCCCGCCTTCCTTGTGCGAGATGGCAACCCCAAAGGCATCAAGGACTGGAGCGATCTGGTGCGCGATGACGTAAAACTCGTTTTCCCGAACCCGAAAACCTCAGGCAACGCCCGTTACACCTATCTCGCAGCTTATGCCTATGCTCTGGAGCAGAATGGCGGCGATGATGACAAGGCACGGGAATTTGTCAGCAAGCTGCTAAGCAATATCGCTGTCTTCGACACCGGCGGCCGCGGCGCGACCACCAGTTTCGTGGAGCGTGAAATCGGCGATGTCCTGATCACCTTCGAGGCTGAAGTTGAAAATATTCGCGCCAAATATGGCGAAGATGAATATCAGCGCGTTGTGCCTTCCATCTCGCTTCTGGCCGAGTTTCCTGTAGCGCTCGTGAAGAAAGTGGCCGAAAAGCGCGGCAGCGTCGAAGTGTCCAAAGCCTATCTGGATTACCTCTATAGCGAAGAGGCGCAGGACATTATCGCCTCCTTCAACAACCGCGTTCACAACGAAACGATCAAGGCAAAATATGCCGACAACTTCCCCGAAGTGCGACTGATCCGCGTGGAAGACGTGTTCGGCAGCTGGGATGAAGCCAACAAGACCCATTTTGCCGAAGGTGGTGTTCTTGATCAGGTCTTCACCGGCAATTGATCCCTTCCCAACAGATGGCACATTCGGCTCGAGGCAAATCACGCTTCGGGCCACTGTTGTTGGCGCCCTTTCAGACAGGCCCCGTGAGATGACACATCCAAATGCAGTGCTTCCCCGCACCTTTCCAAGCCCCTTTCGGCTCAAACGCCATGTCATGCCCGGCTTCTCGCTGACGCTGGGCACAAGTCTGCTGTTTGTCTGCCTCATCATCCTGTTGCCGCTGAGCGGTCTCTTCTGGCAGATGAGCCAACTGGGCCTTGCTGATTATTGGCGCATCATTTCGTCCGAACGCACCTTGGCCGCTTTCCGTGTGACCATAAGCGCTGCGGCTTTCGCAACAATTTTCAACGCCACCTTTGGCCTCCTGCTCGCCTATGTGCTGGTGCGCTACAAGTTCCCCGGCAAACGGCTGCTCGACGCGCTGGTGGATCTGCCCTTTGCCCTGCCAACGGCAGTGGCCGGCATCGCGCTGGTGGCCCTATATGACAAGAATGGCTGGATGGGCACCTTGCTCTCTGTTGCAGGGCTGAAGGTGGCCTATACATGGTGGGGCATCGTGCTCGCCATGATGTTCACGTCTGTCCCCTTTGGCGTGCGCACCGTGCAGCCTGTCCTCGAAAGCCTTAAACCGGACGCAGAGGAAGCCGCCCGCACCCTTGGCGCGTGCGACTGGCAGGTTTTCCGCCATGTGGTGTTTCCGCAAGTCTGGCCAAGCTTCATCACTGGCGCATCACTGGCCTTTGCCCGCTCGCTCGGCGAGTTCGGGGCGGTGATCTTCATCGCTGGCAACATGCCTTTCAAGACCGAAATCGCCTCACTGCTGATCATGATCCGACTCGAAGAATATGACTATCCTGCGGCCAGCGCCATTGCCGGAACCATTCTGCTGATTGCCCTTCTCGTTCTTGTGGCAGCCAATATCGCCCAATCTCGCGCCACACGACATCTGCATAAAGGGAGGTCATGATCATGACAGCTCCATCGCCCACTCCGCCGATCACCAATCCGCAGGTTCTGGCGCTCCTCCGCCAGAAGGCACGCAAACGTGCAGCTCTAATCTTTGTGGCCATCCTGTTCGCGGCCTTAGTCATGGCCCTTCCGGTCATTTCCATCTTCGCGCGCGCCTTTCAAGAAGGCCTCGCAGTCTATAGCGCCAACATCACGACACCTGACACCCTACACGCCATCTGGCTGACGGTGCTCACGGCCCTTATCGTGTTGCCGATCAACCTCATCTACGGCATCGCCGTTTCCTGGGCGATTGTGCATTACCATTTTCCTGGTAGACGAGCGCTGCAGACGATCATCGAGCTGCCCTTCTCCATCTCTCCCATCGTTGCCGGTCTTTGCTACCTGCTCATCTATGGCGCGACCGGCGTTGTGGGCAGTTGGCTTGATGATTGGGATATCCAGTTGATGTTCAACCTCTTTGGTATTGTTCTGGTCTCCCTGTTTGTGACTTGCCCGTTCGTCGCGCGCGAGTTGATCCCGCTGATGGAAATCTCCGGACAGGATCAGGAAGAGGCCGCCTTGACGCTGGGGGCCACCGGTTGGCAGACCTTTTGTCATGTCACGCTGCCAAAGATCAAATGGGCCCTTCTCTATGGCGCCATCCTGGCCAATGCACGTGTCATTGGAGAATTCGGCGCGGTGAGCGTGGTTTCCGGCAATATCCGGGGTGAAACCATGACCCTGCCCCTTCAGGTGCAGCTTCTTTACAACGATTATAACGCCACCGGCGCTTTTGCGGCCGCAACCGTCCTGACTGTGATCGCCGTTATCACCCTTATTCTGCGCTCCACCATCGAGGCGCGCCATCCGCACGAGCATGCCTAGGAAAGCAATCATGTCGCTACAAATTCAGAATATCAGCAAATATTACGGCTCCAATCTGGTTCTTGACGCGGTCAGCCTCGATATCGAGCCGGGAGAATTCATCGCACTTTTGGGGCCATCCGGCTCGGGCAAAACCACTCTGTTGCGCACCATCGCCGGACTGCAATTTGCCGAAGGTGGCACCCTGTCCTTTGATGGCGAGGACATCACCGGTGTTGATGCCCGCAAACGCCGCTTTGGCATGGTCTTTCAAAATTACGCGCTGTTCGAGCATATGAGTGTCGCCGAAAATGTGGCTTTCGGGCTCAAGATGCGCCAGCGGAGCACGCGTCCTTCTGCAAGGGACATCAACCATCGGGTCGTCGAGCTGCTCGACATGGCCCATATCGGCCATCTGGCAGAGCGTTTCCCAAGCCAACTTTCCGGCGGTCAACGCCAGAGGGTTGCCCTCACCCGTGCCCTCGCCATTGAGCCGAGAATGCTGCTTCTGGACGAACCCTTCAGCGCTCTGGATACGCGGGTGCGCAAGGAGTTGCGTGCATCCCTGCGCAGCTTGCAGCAGAAGGTCGGCGTCAGCGCCATACTGGTTACTCACGATCAGGAAGAAGCCTTCGAACTGGCAGACCGGATTGCCGTCATGGCAGACGGCAAGATCGAGCAGTTTGACACGCCGGCCAACCTGATCAAAAAGCCATCTTCGCCTTTCGTGGCGGAATTCCTTGAAGGAGCAGGCGGCTATAATCAGTCCGGCGCAGGCATTTAGGCCAATTTCATTGGTCAAAACAAAGGGGCCAGCAAGGCCCCTTTTTTATTTCATTGGAATTGATTGAAACCACAATTCGCAATCCACTAGAGGGCCTGATAGGCCTCATCAAACGCCCCAAGAAACGCGCTGGTGTGATCGCTCAACTCCTTGGATTGACCTGACAAGTGAACAGACCGCTCGGCAACGGTCTTTGACGCCAGCTCGGTTTCCTTGGCAGACTCTTCAACACTTTCCAAGGCTGCATTAATCTGCTCGGCGCCATTGGAGGCTTGAGTCACATTGTCCGCGATTTCATTGGCAGCAGACGCTTGCTGTTCAACCGCTGTGGCGATGGAAGAAGAAATCTCGTTGATATGCGAAATGGTGCCAGCAATTTTCTCGATAGCAGCAACGGTCTCGCCCGTGGAATTCTGAATACCGGAAACCTGACCTGAAATTTCTTCGGTCGCCTTGGCGGTCTGATTGGCAAGATCCTTCACTTCAGCTGCAACAACAGCAAATCCGCGTCCTGCTTCGCCTGCGCGCGCCGCTTCGATCGTCGCATTCAAAGCAAGCAGATTGGTCTGCTCGGCGATTTCCTGAATGAGGCGAATGACGTCGCCAATACGGCTTGCCGATGAAGCCAGTTCGCTGACAACATTGGTCGTAGACTCAGCCTGACCAGATGCTTCCTGCACCACCTGACCCGCGGCGGTCACCTGCCGGCCAATTTCTTCGATTGAGGTGGAAAGTTCTTCAGTCGCAGCCTGAACGGAGCGCATATTGTCAACGGTCTGGCTGGTCAGCCCAAACAGCGCCGAGGTTTCACAGCTGGTGTGCTGCGTCACGCCAATCATTTTCTCTGCCGTTGACTGCAACTCGCCCGCAGCATCCTGAATGGTTTGGGCAACAGTGCCCACACTATCCTGAAAATTGCTTGAGAGGGTCTGGAAACTGCGATTTCTGGCAAAGGCCGCTTCGCTATTTTCCGCTCCCTGCAAAACGGTGCATGCATACGGCGCGCCATCGACCATGACAACAGAAACATCAACCAGAGAGCCAAAGCAGCCGCCATCATATTTGTTATAGATGATCTTGCCCGACCAGCTTCCGCTTTTCTGAATGGTTTCTTCTACATGCCTGGCACAATCATCAGCACTGGCCTCGCCATATTGTTCCTTGGCCAGAAGCTCGGATGCCGGACGACTTTGAACCGCCTGGAGTGATGGATATCCAGTCGCTTTCAGGAAAGCCTTGTTGGCATACACAATGCCTTCACGTCCCGGCGCCAGGCAATTGATAAAAACACCGGATGGAGATCCGTCCATAGCGGCGGCGACAAGATCATTTATGGAAGATCCCTCCGCTGCTTTTTCTTTGCGTAACCCGAACATCGAAAGCCTCCCAAGACCCTACTGTCATAAAAATATTGGGCGGAGTTTGCTCCCGAAATCTTTGACAACCTGTTAACTGTCTGTGCCACAACGAAGAACGGCAGGTATAACACCAGTTAAATTGCTAAAAATGACGATTGTTTTTCAAGAAAGGCCCTGCCTTTAGGCACAAATTCGATGGGGTGCACCCCATGCTCTGATCAAAGCCCCAAAGCAAAAGAGGCGCACCCCATCTCCAGTCCCCCTACTGGACCTCAAAATAAATCGTCAAAGCCAGACCCGATGCAGGAATTTACAAAATTCCAGCAATCTAGTGACCAAGAGGCACAGGAAAGCAGCAACTGTCCAATATGGGCTTATTGATCCATGCCCATCAGCGACATAGCTTTTGACAACGATTTCGAAGAGGAAGATTACAGAAGAAAAGTCAAAAAAACCAGTATATTTAACACTGTCATTTTAACCTATTAGCGGGTTGTGCCTAAAAATTGGCGCGATTGCTTTCAATCTCACTCAGTTGCCTGAAATGAGAGGTGTTCGTTCTGCAATAAGTTGGAGTCCGGATGCCCGACCCGGGCACCCGATTGGTTGGCTCACCGACCCTATTGGGCCGCAATCACCTGTCCATTGACATGGGCATGTTGCTTCTGGTGAAAATAGATCGCAGGAAGGACAATCAAATCGACAATCTCGATAATGCTGTTCAGATTTGGCTGTTGCAGCGTCATGAAGAATTCACTGAGCAACATATCAAAGGGTATGTGCTTTATGCGATCAGGAACAGGCAAAACGGTTATCTCGCCGCGCTGAATGGCATTCATCAAAACCGCATCCAACACGGAATCGCTGGCAAGGACAATTTTATGCCTTAGCTCCATGGGCTTCACAGATGTCTCTCTGTAATATTCCATCAGCTGGGATGTAAGAACCAACATCAAATGGCCCCGCATTTCACAAACCTGATTGAGCAAAGCAATCAGATCATCGCGCAGCGACCCTCTGTCAGGTACAATGGGTCTGTTCTGATGGAAATAGTGCAATAGCGCAGCCTCAAACAGCTCCACCTTATTGGACCAGCGGCGATAGACAACAGAGCGGCTCGTCTTGGCGCGCTTCACAACACCTTCGACAGTATATTGTTGGAACCCATAGACAAGCACTTCTTCCCATGCTGCATCCAGAATTGCCCGCTCGAGAGTTTCCCCTCGGCGTCGTGTTTTCTTCTCGCTCAAATGCCCCTCCACCTTAAAGGAAACAGCAACGCTTTCTGCTTATCTAAACACCCGCCATTTAGATACACCACCGTACTCTATGTTGCAAGTATGATAATTATAACATAAAAATCATATCTTCTACCACCATCCTGTCTGCAACCGCAGATCTGCCAGGACACGCATAAAAAAAAGCATGCGGACCAAACCGCATGCTTGAGATTGTAAGATCAGCACCAGCCCATCTGACAGGGGCAGGATTGCAGCAAATTGGAAGTCTAGAGCTCTTTCACCCAAGGGGGATTTGCCCCTTTGCGCGAAACAGTTACCGCAGCAACGCGTGCCGCAAACGCCATGGCCGCCGCGATCTGATCATCGGCAACGCCTTTGAGGGCCTCTTTGCTCAATAGGCACATTTCATCCAGTTTGGCCAACATACCGGCATTGAAGGTATCGCCAGCCCCCACAGTATCAACCACAGTAACGCGTTCGGAGGGCACTGAAATGGTGCGCCCGTCACAAAGATAGGCCGTTGCTCCTTCCGCCCCTTTGGTGATCAGAATGATCGTCGGGCCTAGCTTTTTCACCTCAGCCACCTGCGCCTCAAGCGTATCAAGGTCGGGAAAGAACCATGCGATATCTTCGTCAGAAAGCTTCACAATATCGCTATGGGCCATCATGGAACGAATGCGTTCACGATAGACCTCGGCATCCTCGATGAAACCCGGCCTGACATTGGGGTCCATCATGATGACGTGGTCTTTCGCTTCCCTCAGGGCAATCGCTTCATAGGTGCGGGCACAGGGCTCAACAGCCAAGCTTATGCCACCGAAAAACAGCGCATCAATGGAAGGTGGAACAGCCCCCACATTTTCAATCGACAGCATGCGCCCCGCAGAATTCTCATCGTAAAAATGATAGGTGGCATGCCCGTCAACAAGCTTGACGAAAGCAAGCGTTGTCGGACGCTTGCTCACTTCGCAAAGGCTTGCCCCAACGCCGCTTTCCTGCAAGGAATCCCGGATTTGTTCGCCAAACAGGTCTGACGACAAACCGGTCAGGAATTCTGCCGGCACACCCAGACGCCCCAAGGCAATCGCGGTATTGAAGACCGCACCACCCGAACAAGGCTGATAGGTAAGCGTCCCATCCCCGCTTTGGGTGGGTATCATGTCGATCAACGCTTCTCCGCAGCATATGATTCTCGGCCCATTCGTCACTGTTCAAATCCTCCTTGACAAACCGGATTGGCTCAGCCCCTTGCCGTCTATTCAGACATTCTGAAAGCTGAAAATAGGGTCCTGTACAATTTGTGAAATGCCCTCGTTGCTGCCATCCAGTATGGACAGCAGCGTTTTGCCCATAAGCAGGCCAGCATTCTCGATATCTTCGTAAACGCGATCAAGCGTAGGCGAAATCTGCTCTAGGATGGCACTGTTCGTTTTAACAACCGCCTGATAATCAACCCCACGCTTGAGACCGATATTGCGCAAACCGGCATTGAGCGCCAGATAGCTGGTCTCTCCGGGGCAAATGAAGCCGAAGACATCCCCTTCCTTGCGATCGGACAAAAGCTCAACGGCCCAGGACCGGATGGCCTCAAGATTGGAATCCAGCGTCACCCTATCCGGAATGACATAATCCAACCCGGCCTGCCGCACCGCCCGCATGAACCCATAGCGGAGATGCTGGTGAAAGGTGAAGCCTTCCTGCGGCAGAATAATAGACAGTTGATTGCAGCCAAGATCCGCCAGCCTGTTCACAGCCTGAAAGGCAAAGTCCTCATTATTGAAGTCGATGAAACTATGCTTCTGTGAGAAATCCGTGCGCCCGTGACAGACAAAGGGAAACTTCTTTTCAAGCAGATAGCGGATACGCTCATCGAAATTGCGTGTCCGGGTCAAAACCAGCCCGTCCGCCAGACCGTTACGCACCACATATTTGATTGGCTCGATATCATCACCGCCGGAAAATGTCGGGGTGATAATGAGATGATAGCCAGACCCTTCCAGAGAGCGCGTCAAGCCTTCGATCATGCTGTTACCAAAGCCGAAAATCTCATCATGCGGGCTGAGCATCAGGCCGATAACGCGCGTCTTGCCAGTTCTCAACCGTTGGGCCGCTCGATCAGGCACATAGCCGATTTCCTCGGCGACCTTTGCCACTTGCAAGCGCGTGGCCTCAGCGATCTTGGGATCCCCCTTGAGGGCACGAGAAACGGTGGTGACCGCCAGCCCCATGATGTGCGCAATCGTTTTTTGCGTCGGCTTGTTGGACCCTTGCTGCATGAAATCCCTTCAACTGCACGCGCTATTCAGCCAGAAAGGCAAAATTTAATACGTAACTATTCTAATCACGAGTGAAGCCTATGCTATTTTTTACCCGATTACAAACCCTTAGAGATTTATCCAACCTACCAATTGTAACGATATAAAAGTCGATCAATTTGCCCTATACTAGGCTCAATTGCAGTGCTGCAGTGAATTTTCAAACCACGAATTCAGAGAGCAGATTCGATGAAACGTTCCCACGTCAATGAAATCCTGAAAGAGGCCGACAGCTTCATTCGATCCTTCGGTTACATTTTGCCGCCCTTTGCCTATCTCTCTCCCGAAGAGATGAAGGCCACCGACCATAGTCTCTATGTCGAGCGCGCCATGGGGTGGGACATCACCGACTACGGACTTGGAAAATTCGACGAACTCGGCCTGTTTCTCTTCACCGTGCGCAACGGCATTGCAGATGATCTGAAACGAGGCAAAGGCATGCTCTATGCCGAGAAGATCATGATCAGCCGTAAAGACCAGCTTTCCCCGATGCATCGCCATTACCTCAAGGCCGAAGACATCATCAACCGCGGCGGCGGCAAGCTGGTGCTCGAACTGTGGGCGCCCAATGAAGAAGGCACGATTGATCGGGAAAAGGACGTTGTCGTGCCCATTGACGGGCGCATAAAAACCCTTGCAGCAGGCAGCCACCTCAAGCTCGATCCGGGTGAAAGCATCACCCTGATGCCTGGGGTTTGGCACTCCTTCTGGGGCGAAGGCGACGATGTCCTCATTGGCGAGGTATCGACCGTGAATGACGACCGGACCGACAATTGGTTCGAAATGGATATCGGCCGCTTCTCCTCCATTGAGGAAGACGAAGCACCGGTCCATTTGCTCGTCTCCGACTATGATAAATTTCTGAGCTAGCGTCTCAAAAACGCCAAGAGCCATATACAAAACACCCGCAAGTCGAAAGGCTTGCGGGTGTTTCATTTCCAATGGCACAGATGGGTTTAAAGAGAGATGCGATAGACCCCGAAGCCCGCCTCACTGGTCTCGCCTGTCGCTTCGATGGAAACTGCTTTCACATCCTTTACGAAGGCCGCTGCTTTCGGTCCGGTCTCAAACAGAACCGTCGTGTCAGCCAGAGGAGCCAGAGACCAGTTGGAATCCGCTGTCGGATTCACTGTGCCCTTCTCGACGATATAGCGCACGATGACATCACGATTGGTATCCGGTGCGGTCAGAATGACAGTAGACCCGTCGCAGCCCGGGAAATTGCCGCCACCGCCAGCGCGATAGTTATTGGTCGCCACGATGAATTCAGCCTCAGGATCGATAGGCTTGCCATCATACATCAGATCAACGATGCGATTGGCATCGGGATTGAGCACTTCCTTGCCATCAGAGGAGTATTTCGACGGCTGGGACACATCAATCTTGTAGGTCACCCCGTCAATCACATCAAAATTGTAGGACGGAAAATCAGGATTGAGCAAAGTCTGATCCTTGCTGCCAGCTTCCACCTGATTGAAAATTCCGGCGGAGCGTTCCAGCCAATCCTTGACCTGCTGCCCCGTTACCTTCACCGCCCGCGCCGTGTTGGGATAGAGATAGAGATCGGCCACATTCTTGATGGCAATCGGACCGGCAGGCACATCGGTGTAATAATCCGGCCCGCCGCGTCCGCCGCATTTGAATGGCGCCGCAGCAGAGAGCAGTGGCAGCCCTTCAAACTCGGAGCCCTTTAACATCTGCTCAGTGTACCAAAGCTGCGCGTTGGAAACGATCTGAACGGACGGATCATCAGCCACCAGCGCAAAATAGGAATAAAGCGCCGAGGCGGCTTCCCCCACAGGGCGACGGATATAATCAAGGGTTTCTTCGTGGGTTTTCTGGACCGGAGCCAGAACCGACCCCACACTTTCCACCAACGGAATATATTTACGCTTTTCGCGTTTATAGATCGGGCGTGCCTCGGACACATGCGAAGCTATGGTCCATTTTCCGTCCTCATTCTTTTCAAGCAGCAGATCGATCAACCCCATATGCGAGCCCCAGAAACCGGCCATAACCGCTGGCTTGCCCATCAATGTGCCCTTCTCGTTGTCGGCACCCTTGATATCGGCATAGTTGCCCGGGAAAACGCGGTGATGATGGCCAGTGAAGACCACATCGATATCCTTGACCCCGGCCAGATAGAGGGAGGCGTTTTCCATCCCTTCGGAATACCCACCTCCGGCGATGCCTGAATGACACAGCG
Organism: uncultured Cohaesibacter sp.; assembly: GCF_963676485.1. Taxonomy (NCBI): domain Bacteria; kingdom Pseudomonadati; phylum Pseudomonadota; class Alphaproteobacteria; order Hyphomicrobiales; family Cohaesibacteraceae; genus Cohaesibacter; species uncultured Cohaesibacter sp. Next base: position 3,656,198 of record NZ_OY781114.1, on the reverse strand, counting down.
CGATGATCAGCTCGGCGCCCTCTTCCTTCATCTGCGGCACATAGGCCTCGGCTGTTTTGACGATATCCCGCGTCATCACCTTGCCTTCCAGATTGGCCATATCCCACGTCATGATCTGCGGCGGAACGAACCCAATGAAGCCAAGCTTGATGACATGTTCGTTGCCATCCCCGTCCTTGATTGTCTTTTCAAGAATTTCATAGGGCTTGATCAGCGTTTTGTCCTTGGTTGGCTCCGCACCGAGCGTAGCGCCCATGGCAATGTTGGCGCAGACAAAGGGGAAGTTTGCCCCGGCCAGTGCTTTCTTGAGGAAATCGAGGCCATAATTGAATTCATGGTTGCCAAGGGTTGCCATATCATAGCCAAGGGTATTCATGGCCGCCATCATGGGATGCAGCTGATCGCCTTCGAACCCGCGCTCATAGGCAACATAATCTCCCATGGGATTGCCCTGAATAAGATCCCCGTTATCCAGCAACATGGAGTTGGATGCTTCAGCGCGAATGTCTTTGATCAGCGCTGCCGTACGCGCAAGCCCAGCGGAATCCGTTGGCTTGTCGCCATAATAGTCATAGGGAAAAATCGCGACATGAATGTCGGTGGTCTCCATCAGGCGCAAGTGAGCCTGCCCAGCCTTTGCAAAGGCAGAAAATGGATGCAGGGCAATCAGCGCACCGGCGCCAGCCGCGCCGGCCAGAAAGTGACGACGGGAAAGAGAGAGTGTGGACATAATCAAGCGCTCCTTGGATCGAAATAGACACTTCATTGAAAACTTGGGCGAAACAGGCATCAAAACAGATCACCAGCCCCACAAATAAAAGCCAAAATCGCTTGAGTGCGAGCCAACAGCACCACCTCAGGACGATTTCCACTCAATACAAACAATCAAGTTGTAGAGTTTATGTGCTCTTATTGTGACGCACACAGTCCTTTGAGCCAATCGGGAAGAAAGTCACAGATAATATGTGCCAGGCAGCAATAGAAAGCGGCCTTGTCCTGTCTTTGGCAACGCTCATGAAGCATATGGTTATCGTTCGACAGGCAATCCATTGAGAAAGAGCGCAAGAGTGAAATCGACATGCGCCCGAATCTGCTCCGCCGTCATTTCATGCTCCCTGCGCATCAAAATCGGCGTGCGCTCGGCTAACAGCATGGCGTTGAACATATGCGCATAGGCCTTTGCATCTTGCCCAGATAGATGCTGGCTGAGAAAGTCTGTCAGCTTACCCAACCAATAGGGTTGCGCATGAGAGCGGAACAAATCGCCAAGTTCACCGCTATCCCGGCTTTCAGAAAGCATCAAACGAAACAGCGCCAAATGCCGAGGCTGCATATGGCGAGAAAGAAAGGCAACGCCATAGCGCCGCAATTCCTGCTTTAGCGCACCCTCTTCAGCAAAGAAAAATTCCATTTCATCTTCATCAAAATGACTGATAAGGGCAGAAAATAGGGACACTTTGGAAGGGTAATAGCGATACACCGTTTGCTTGGTAAAGCCCGCCTCCAAAGCCACGGCATCCATGGTGGTGCCGCTATATCCGTTGGCCATAAACAGTCGCTCAGCAGCCAACAGTATGGTTTTCTGTTTCAAACGGATTTTCTCAGCAGCTTTCATAACGGCACCATAGGCTCTTGCAAATCATACTCACCAGTATTATATTCGAAATCTTGAAATTACAAGTCAGGATTTATCATCAATGACACATCACGAAAAAGGTCTCACCTATCTTCTGGTCGCAGCCGCTCTCATGAGTCTGGACGCGGTCTTCATTCGCCTATCGGGCTTGCATGGCTTTGCGCCATCTTTCCTGTTCGGCGTTTTTTCGCTGATCTCGATGACAGTGCTTACCCGCATCAAGGAAGGCCACCTGCTTCCTGTCATCAAGGCAGGCGGCTTCATGCTGCTTGTCTCCGGCGCCATCATGGGCGTTAGCGGAACAGCCTTCACCCTTGCAGTGCAAAAAACGACCGTCGCCAACGTTCTGCTTATCATGAGCGTAACGCCCATTTTTTCAGCCTTCTTCAGCTGGATTTTCCTCAAGGAACGCCTGCAGAAGCAAACCTTCTTTGCCATCCTTCTTTCCATGGCCGGCATGTATATCATCGTCCGCGGATCGCTGGCCACAGGCAGCATTGCAGGCGATCTGATCGCGCTGACGGCATCGCTGGCCGTCTCGCTGAATTTCGTTGTCTGGCGTAAATATAACCAGCTCAACCGATCTCTGGTGGTGGGTGCAGGTGGTCTGTTTATCGGCCTGTTTGCCATTCCCTTTATCAAAGTAGGCGACTTCGACATGTATGGCGTGCTCATCATGATGATCATGGGCCTGTTTACAGCGCCCATCGGCCGCATGCTGAATGCCATGGCCACCCGCCTCATCTCCGCGCCGGAAGTCAGCCTCATCGCACAAATCAAGATTGTCATTGCACCGGTGATCATCTGGGCTCTGTTCGGAGAAGTGCCCAGTGAAGCAACATTCCTCGGCGGCAGCCTCATTCTGGCCGCCGCATTGGGCCAGCCGCTTCTCAAACTCTACCAAATGAAGCGGACGCCAGCCCCGGCCATTGCCGAATAAGAGCAGCCTGACCAACTGCTCAAGGACCAACTTCGTGACCAAATAGAAAGGCGCAGCCTGCATCAAGCAAGCTGCGCTTTTCCTTTGGATTCAAGAGAGAGCGATTTGGCTAACCCATCCGCTCAGCCCAGAACATGGGGCCCCCTTTCCAGCGTGGAAAGCCATATCCATGAATCTCGACCAGATCGATGTCAGATGGCTGTGCAGCGATCCCTTCATCCAGAATGGCTTGCCCCTCATCGGCCATGGCTGCGATCAAATGATTTGAAATCGCGTCAAGAGGCCGTGTCTTTTCCGTCCCTGTCCGCTCCTTGAGCAACTGCTTGACCGCATCCGAAGGATACGCAGTTCGGTCCCCATCCCTATAGTCATACCAGCCGCCGCCAGTCTTCTGCCCCTTACGCCCGGCCTTGACCAGAATGTCCCCCAGCGTTTCAGGCACTTCGTTGCCTTTAGATCGAGCGCCCTCCCGTTGCAAAAAGGCGATATCAAGCCCCCCCAGATCCTGCGCTTCAAACGGCCCCATACGGAAACCGAACCCCCGCATGGCTTTATCAACGTCGGCAATGGGCACCCCATCCATAATGAGCGCTTCCGCCTCGGCCCGATAGCGCTTGAGGATACGGTTGCCAATGAACCCTTCGCAGATACCTGCTTTGACAGGCATTTTTCCCAAGCGTCGCGCAAGCGCAAAAGCCGCCGCCAGCACCTCCTGTGCTGTTTCCGGCACGGGCACGATCTCCAGCAGCTTCATCACATGGGCCGGACTGAAGAAATGCAGTCCGATAAAACGATCCGGATTGGGCAGGCCCTGCACAATCTCGCGCGGGTCGAGATAGGAGGTGTTGGTCGCAAGAATGGCATCAGGGCGGCAGTGGCGGGCCAGCTCGGCAAAGACGGCACGCTTCACGCCGATTTCCTCGAAAACGGCCTCGATGACGAGATCACAATTTGACAAAGCGCCATATTCCAGGCTGCCAGTGACACCGCCCATGCGCTCGGCCTTGCCTTTGGCATCCAACTTACCACGCTTAACGGCTCCATCAAACAAGGCGGACAAGGTATTCATCCCGCGATCCAAAGCGATCTGATCCCGCTCGATCAAGACAACAGGCAATCCTGCCTGCCTTAAGGCGGCCACGATGCCAGCCCCCATGGTGCCGCCACCAACCACCCCGACGGTCGCCACCGGGCGCGGCTCGACCGAGCGCAAAGCCGCAGGTCGCCCTGCAGCTTTTTCTGCAAAAAACACATGGCGCAAGGCAGCGGCCTCATCGGACTGACGCAACATGAGAAACGTCTCCCGCTCCTCTATCATCGCCTCTGAGAATGGCAGCTCAGAGCCCAGACGGATCAGCTCCAGCGCCTTTAACGGAGCCTGATATCCGACCTTGGAAGCAACTCTTTTTGCTTCTTGCCAAAAAACCTCGGGCATCGGCTCGACCGGACGCTCAGAAGCCACCGGAGGCAAGGGTCTTTCCAAAGCAGTCCGCGCAAAGGCAAGGGCCTCTTCTTTTAGATCTCCGACAACGATGCCGTCTATCAGACCTGCGGCAAGCGCCTTGTCCGCATTCCATGGTCGCCCGCTGGTGACAAGCTCCACCGCACAGGCAACCCCGGCAAGGCGCGCCGTACGCACCGTACCCGATGCCCCTGGTACAATGCCCAACGTCACCTCGGGCAACCCGACCTTGGCATCAGCCACAGCAATGCGAAAGCGGCACCCCATGGCCACTTCAAACCCGCCCCCGAGCGCGGCCCCATGAATGGCGGCAATCCAGGGCTTCTGCGCCCCTTCGATGCGTGCAACCACATCGGGCAAATGCGGCGGCTGAGGCGGCTTGCCAAACTCGCGCACATCAGCGCCGGCAATAAAGGTCCGCCCTTCACAAATGAGGACCACCGCCCGCACAGCTCCATTCGCTTCGCACGCCTCGACTGCATCAAGCAATTCTTGGCGAAGCGCCAGCGAAAGCGCATTGACCGGCGGATTGTTGACCGTGACCACGGCAATATCGCCTTCATGGTGCAGGCTGACGACAGATGTATTTCTCGCGTCCATATCAAATCCCCAAATAGGCTTCACGAATGCGCGGATCTGCGATCAACTCGGCAGCAGGCCCGCTTATGGTGACCTGCCCCGTTTCCATCACATAGCCCCGATCCGCAATCTTGAGCGCACCAAACGCATTCTGTTCCACCAGCAACACCGTCACATCACGCGCTTTCAGGCTTTCGACCACTTCGAATATTTGCGCCACCAATAAAGGGGCCAGCCCCATGGAAGGTTCATCAAGCAAAAGGCAATGTGGGCGCCCCATCAGGGCCCGCGCAATGGCCAGCATTTGCTGCTGTCCGCCAGAAAGCCCCCCCGCCATCAGATTGCGTTTTTCTCTAAGGATCGGGAACATGGTGAAAGCATCCTGCATATCCGCATCCACCCGATCATCACTGAAGAGAAAAGCGCCAAGGCGCAGATTTTCCTCAACCGAAAGATTGATGAAAATCTGCCGCCCCTCTGGCGATTGCGCCAGTCCACGCTCCAGTCGCTTGAAGGCGGGCACAGCCGTTATCACCTCACCGCGAAAATCGATCCGCCCTGTCGTGACGGGCTGCGTGCCGGACAGACACTTCAGCAATGTCGTTTTGCCTGCCCCATTAGCCCCCACCACAGTGACGATCTCGCCAGACTTAACCATCAAGTCAATCCCGTGCAGCACCTCGATACGGCCATAGGCCGAATGCAGTTTCTCAACCGTCAGCATTGGCACCCTCCCTAGTCTCGCCCAGAGCCCCCTGCCCCTGATCTGCGCCAAGATAGGCCGAAATGACATCGGGATTTTTCGAGACCTCTTCCGGGCTGCCTTCCGCGATTTTCTCGCCGTGATCCAGAACGACGATATGATTGGAAATCCGCATCACCATTTTCATGTCATGCTCGACCAACAGGATGGCGGTACCAGACGCCGCAATTTCGGCGATAAAGGCATCAATCTCCTCAGTCTCCACAGCATTGCAGCCAGCAGCGGGTTCATCGAGCAGCAAGACCCGAGGCTCCATGGCAAGTGCCCGCACGATTTCCAGTCTCTTCAGCGAACCATAGGACAGGTTTCCCGCCACATGATCGGCGGCCTTGTCAAGACGCACGCGCCGGAGCAGATCCATGGCTTTTGCCCGCACGTCTCTTGAGCGCCGCTTGGTGGCTGGCAATGACAGAATGTCTGCCAGCAAATGGCCACGCTCGGCCAGATGAAAACCGACAATGACATTCTCAAGCACTGTCATATCCTGAAAGATTTGCAGATTCTGGAATGTGCGCGTCAGGCCCTTGCGTGCCAGACGATGGGATTCACACCGCGTGACATCCTGCCCATCGAGCAGAACGCGCCCCGCGTTGGGCAGATAGACGCCGGAAATCATATTGAAAAGGGTTGTCTTGCCAGCCCCATTCGGCCCGATAACCGAGACGATTTCCCCCGGTCTGGCTGAAAATCCCACATCATTGACAGCGCGCAAGCCGCCAAAGCTGATGCCCAGACCTTCTATTTGTAAAAGCGTCATTCGCCCCTCCCTCTAAGCTTGGCAGCGATGGAAGGCAGCAGTCCTTTTGGCAGAAAGATCATCACAAGGATCATTACAAGCCCCATGACCAACTGCTCATATTCGGCAAATACCGTGAGTATCTGCGGCAACAATGTGAGGATCGCAGCACCGAATGTGGCTCCCAAAACGGAATTGACCCCACCCAACACGGCCATGGTCACCATCTCGATAGAATGCATAAATCCGGCAATATCTGGCGTGATGAAGCGGTTCTGCAACGCCAATAGAGATCCGGCCACAGACGCATAGACAGCAGAAACCACAAAGGCCTGCAGCTTGAGCTGCGCCACATCAATGCCCACGGTCCGCGCGGCAACTTCGGAGCCGTGCAGCGCCCGCATGGCCCGTCCTGTTGCGCTATTGAACAGATTGAGCGCAATCCAGATACCGATCAGCAATACCGCTCCGCAGACCAGATACCAGAATTCACCGCTGGATAACTTGATCCCGGCATCCTTCAGCCAGCTTCGCAATCCAAGCTTTGCCACAGCCATCCCATCCGGCCCGCCTGTCAACGCCCGCTCATTGGTCAACACCATGGAAACCAGAATGCCAAACCCAAGCGTTGCAACCGCCAGATAATAGCCCTTCAAACGCAGGATCGGCTTGCCGATAAGGGCTGCCATCCCAGCAGAAACAGCAGCACCCAGAACAACAGAAAGAGCCGGATGCAAGCCAAGATATTCAGGTCCCAAAGCACAGGCATAAGCCCCTATGCCTGCAAATCCCGCATGGCCAAGGCTGATCTGGCCCGCATAACCGATCAGGATCACCAACCCGACAACGCTAAGAGCGTTGACGAAGATCAGCGCACCAACCCGATAATAGTAACCGGAGGGAAAAAACACGGGCAGCACAACGATCAGCGCAAACACAATTGCCAACTGTATCCATTTCAGATTTGGTTTCATGGATCAGACCCTCTCGGTATGCTTGGCGCCGAACAGGCCTTGGGGCATGGCAAACAGCACAGCCAAAATGACTATGAACGCCACAGCATCCTTATATTGAGAGCTGAGATAACCAGCGGTCAGCGCTTCCAGAAGCCCCAGAAGGATACCGCCAACAAGCGCGCCCTTCGGGTTGCCCATGCCCCCCAGCATGGCAGCCGCAAACCCCTTGAGTGCCAACCCGACCCCTACGTCATAGGAAACCAGAGTGATGGGAGTGACCAACACCCCCGCCAGAGCCCCGATAGCTGCGGAAAGAGAAAAGGACAGCGTCATCACCCAGCCGGTATTGATGCCGACCAGCTGCGCAGCCAACCTGTTATTGGCCGTCGCCAAGACTGCCTTTCCGGTCAAGGTCTTGGTGAAAAAGGCCCACAGCCCAAAAAATATGAAGAAAGCCCCCCCGATGACCCACAGGCTCTGCGGCAAAATAGCGGCTCCGAGCAGGCGAATTGGCTCATCTCCAGAGAAGGATGGAAAGCGGTGCAGCTGCTTGTCAAAAACCAACTGTGCAGCGCCCCGAATAAAAATCGACGCTCCAATGGTAATGATGATCAATGAGACCACCGGAGCCCCACGGGCCGGTTCAATCGCCAGTTTGTTGAGCGCCACCCCGACCAGGGCCGTCAACGCAATGGCAATCACGGCGGCCAACGGCAGGGGCAGCCCAGCAGCATGAGCAAAAACGGTCGTCATGCCGCCCAGCATGACGAATTCGCCCTGCGCAAAATTCACCACATCGGAAGCGTTATAGATAATTGTGAAGCCCAGAGCGACCAGTGCATAAACAGCGCCAACGGTCAGTCCGGACAAAAGAAACTGCATCAAGGCATCCATGAGCGGCTCTCCCAGTCAGATCGAGTCGATTGAGGCGGAGCTAAAGCCCCGCCCGATGCACATTTATTCTGCAAGGGTCCAGCCACCATCACGGATTTCGAGCATGCGGAAGGCACTAAGATCCAGCCCAAGATGATCCTCGGCGGAAAAGCTATAGGTGCCGGTTGTCCCAACCAGTCCTGTGGTTTCCTCAAGCGCGTTGCGGATCGCTTCAGCATCACTCCCGCCTTTGGCTATAGCGCCAGCCATCAGCAAGAAGGCATCATTGGCATAGCCGCCAAAGGTGGAAACCTTCTGATCATATTTGCCTTCGAATGCCGACTTGTAAGACGCAACAACATCCTTCTGCGGGTCATCATCGGGCAGAATATCTGCAATCAACAGGGCTGTGCCCGGCAATCGGACACCCTCGGAAGCCTCAGCGCCTGCAAGCTTGATAAAGCCATCAGAAGCCACACCATGGCTCTGGTAAAGCGGCAGGTCGATGCCCAGCTGCGCCTTGTTGCGGGTCACGATTGCTGGCCCCTGACCAAAGCCGGGATTGAGGATTGCCTCTACGCCTTCTGTCTTGGAAATCTTGGTGAGCTGCGGAGTCATGTCCGCGTCCTGCGGTCCGTAGGTTTCATCCGCGATGACCTCAATGCCATATTCCGAGGCAATATCATGACATTGCGCCTGCATGGATGCTCCGAAGCCATCGGTGCCGGAAATCATGCCGATTTTGGTGAGCCCACGCGCCGCCATATCCGTGAAAATCTTGGCACAGGCCATTCTGTCGGTATGCGGCGTCTTGAACACATAGGCACGGACCGGATCGATGATCTGGATAGCGCCTGCCAGAGAGATGAACGGAATTTCCTCATCTTCCGCCACCGAAATGATCGACATGGTGGTCCCAGTCGTCGAGCCACCGATGATGGCAACCACTTCGTCATCTTCTACAAGGCGTGTCGCAAAGGTGCGGGCCTTGTTGGGGTCTCCACCGTCGTCATAAAGGAAAAGCTCGATCTTCTCACCATTGATGCCCCCGGCTTCGTTGACCTGGTCGACAAGCATTTCGATGGTTTTGGCCTCCGGGTCTCCCAAAAAGGCCGCCGGTCCCGTGGCCGAGACACTCGCCCCGAGGCGGATTTCGGCTGACGCCGAAGCCGCTAGGCTGATAGTACCAAGCGCAACAAGGGTCGTCATGGCAGTGGTGATTGCAGGTTTCATGGATAGTCCTCCCTAGATATCCAGTTGATGAAATTGGCTCAAAGACGCTTACGCGACCTTGGGCCAACGGATCATGACGCGCCGAAAACGCGACGCGACAAAAGCCGTGTCCGTCAGGCAGGCATTGCCCGACGGATTGGCACCAGTAACGTGAAAGTCGGAGAAAGCCGCCGATTGATTGACGAAGATGTTGCCCGTCAGATTGACAGACAGATTGACTCCGGCCTGCCCGAATGCGTGCTCTGCAGCCGCGATCAATTCCTGATCCGTGGCATAAAGAGCGGCGGTAATTGCCCCTTTCTGTCGGGCGATGGTGGACGCCCGCTCTATGGCATCGGATGCGCTCTCACAAGGAATGAAGAATGATACCGGCCCGAAGCACTCCTCCTGCTCCACACCGCCTTCTGTCCCATCAAGCGCCAGCAACAGAGGCGTTGCGCTGCGGCCAATTCCTGTCTCGCTGCTGTCACGCACGATGCGCCCGATCCCCCGCGATACGGCAACCCGCGCAAGGGTCGCCGGATTGGCAATAGTGCCGCACACCCCTGAAGCGCTTTTCTCATCGCACAGCAATATATCGACGGCGGAGGCAATCCCTTCCGCGACGTCATCAAAGGACTTGGGCCCTTCGTCACTGTTGATGCCAGCGGAGGGAATATAGATATTTTGCGGCGAGGTGCACATCTGGCCTGAATAGAGCGCCAGCGAAAAGGCAATGTTGCTGCACATGCCCTTGAAATCATTGCAGTCGGTTATGGTAATGGAATTGACGCCGGTTTCCTCGCTAAAGACCTGCGCTGCGCCGGCATGCTTGCGTACCCAGCTCCCGAAGACAGAAGACCCGGTATAATCAATCAGGGAAAAAGCACCGCTTTGTACAAGCTCTTGAGTGATTTCCTGCCCCGGTTCATCGGCGCACAGCAAAACCGCATCAGCGGGCAACTCGGCTTCCACCAACACTTCACGCAACACTCTCACGGTGAGCGCAAGCGGCAGAATAGCCGCCGGATGTGGCTTGACAATAACTGTATTGCCGGTAGCCAGACTGGCGAAGATCCCCGGATAGCCATTCCATGTAGGAAAGGTATTGCAGCCAATGGTCAGAGCCAGTCCGCGCGGCACCAATTTCCAGCGTTTCTCCAGCACAATGGCAGCCTGTTTGCCCTGCGGCTTTTCCCATACCGCCTCACGTACGGTAGCGTTCATCTCCACCCAAGCGGCTGCGACCGCTTCCAATCCTCGATCCTGCGAGTGCGGCCCGCCTGCCTGAAAGGCCATAGGAAAGGCCTGCCCTGTGGTATGCATGACGGCGTGCCCCATCAGAAAACTCATGGCATTCAGCCGCACCAAGGTTTCAAGCAGCACCCCAACCCGTATTTCGGGAGAGGCTTCAGCCCATTCTCCTGCGGCGGCTTGCGAAGCTTCAATCAGGCTTGGCGTATCTGCCGTCGGATAACTGATCTTGAGCGGCAGGCCCCACGGAGATTCTTCCATGCCTACCCTGTTGGTTTCGGGATGATCTGGGAGCATGAAGCGATGACCAATTAGTCTATCAAAAGCCGCCTGACCGTCCTCGCGAGCGCTTACTCCATAGAAGCGGCCACTGGGAATTTCCGGAAACGGCGTCCAGAATTCCCGCGATTTCAGCGCAGAAACAGCGTCAGACAGCAAGTCACGATGGCGATTGTAAAAGTTAGTCATTGGATCCCCACTTCTGGTGTCCGGCATATAATTGACCGTCCGGACGATTTATTCAAGGGTATAATTGACCGTCCGGACGGTTTATGCAACAAGTCTTTCGTTGGCTCTACAAAAGTGGGCCTTGGGGGGAGAAAAAATGAAGACATCTGAGACCGTGCTGTCGGATCTGCAAAAGGGCGTGCTCAGGCTAACGCTCAACAGACCCGACAAGCTGAACTCATTTAACGAAGAGATGCATCTTGCCTTGCGGGCGCACATGGAACACGCCCATGAGAATGCGGATATCCGCGCCATTCTGCTGACAGGAGCCGGGAGGGGCTTCTGCGCGGGGCAGGATCTGGGAGATCGCGATCCCCGCAAAGGCGGTGCCAAACCGGATCTCGGCCAAACGATAGAAAAATTTTACAATCCAACTCTGAGGCTGATCCGCTCTCTGGAAAAGCCCGTGCTTTGCGCAGTCAACGGCGTGGCAGCAGGCGCTGGTGCCAATATTGCCTTGGCCTGTGACATTGTTCTGGCGGCAAAATCGGCGAAATTCATTCAGGCCTTTTCAAAGATCGGCCTCATTCCCGATGCGGGTGGCAGCTGGTCCTTAGCCCGTATTCTTGGGGAACCCAGAGCAAAGGCGTTGGCCATGCTGGCAGCCCCATTGCCAGCAGAAAAGGCCGCCGACTGGGGCCTGATCTGGCAGGCTGTAGATGATGAGACGCTGATGGACGAAGCCAACGCCATGGCCGAACAGCTTGCCGCAGGCCCTACCGTTGGTTTGGGGCTGACCAAACGCCTCATCCAGTCCGCATCCAGCCAGTCATTGGACACCCATCTTGACATGGAACGCGACTGCCAGCGTATGGCTGGCAAAACCGATGACTATGCCGAAGGGGTCGCTGCTTTTCTGGAAAAGCGCCCAGCCAATTTCAGGGGATGCTGAGATGGATCAGTTGACGACCATGACCCCGCAAGAAATGGCCGAAGCCTGCGCCAAGGTCATGTGGGATGGGGATTCCACATCTCAGAAGCTCGGCATGAAGCTGGAACATATTGCTCCGGGTGAAGCGGTCCTGTCCATGACAGTCTCCAAAGCGATGACCAACGGGCACGGCAATGCTCACGGCGGCTATCTCTTTACCCTGGCAGACAGCGCCTTTGCTTTTGCCTGCAACACATACAACCAAATCACCGTCGCACAGAATTGCACCATCACCTTTCTTGCACCGGGCACACTCAGCGACCGTCTGACGGCCACTGCCTGCGAGCGATCCCGCTCCGGCCGCTCCGGCCTCTATGACGTACAGATAGTGCGCGACGACGGAACCATCATTGCTGAATTTCGCGGCCATGCCCGCACCATAAAAGGGACACTGCTGTCGTCCCGAACCGTCGCCAAGTGCGATGGCGTCTGATCCTGGGGAGGAAACGATGAACGATCTGACACCAACCAAAAACCTTCTGGATCCGATTGAAGTCGCCTCACGCGACGAGATTTCGGCTCTACAATATCACCGCATGCGCCGTTCGCTGGCTCATGCTTATGAAAATTCGCCTTTTTATCGCAAACGCTTTGATGAGTATGGGGTTCACCCTTCAGATCTGAAGACCCTTGCGGATCTATCCAAGTTCCCTTTCACCCAGAAAACGGACCTCAGGGACACTTACCCCTTTGGCATGTTTGCCGTTCCTCGGGAAAAGCTCGTGCGGGTTCATGGCTCTTCAGGCACCACCGGTAAACCCACGGTCGTCGGCTATACGCGCAAGGATATCGATATCTGGGCCGATCTGGTCGCCCGTTCGATTCGTGCTTCTGGCGGGCGCCCCGGCGACATCGTGCATGTGGCCTATGGCTATGGCCTCTTCACCGGGGGTCTCGGAGCCCATTATGGCGCCGAACGACTGGGCTGCACCGTGGTCCCCATTTCAGGCGGCATGACCGAGCGGCAGGTCACCCTGATTCACGATTTCAAGCCCTCGATCATCATGGTCACCCCGTCTTACATGCTCTCGATTCTTGATGAGTTTCGCCGTCAGGGTTTTGACCCGCGTGAAAGCTCGCTCAAGGTTGGCATCTTTGGTGCTGAACCATGGACCAACAGCATGCGCGAAGAAATCGAACAGGCGTTCGATATGCATGCCGTTGATATCTATGGCCTCTCCGAAATCATGGGGCCGGGCGTTGCCAATGAATGTGTGGAGACAAAAGATGGTCTGCACATCTGGGAAGACCATTTCTACCCGGAAATCATAGACCCTGCCACCGGCGAAGTGTTGCCAGATGGCGAGATGGGCGAGCTGGTCTTTACCACACTCACCAAAGAGGGCTTACCGATGGTGCGCTATCGCACCCGCGACCTGACCCGCCTTCTGCCCGGAACGGCACGCTCCATGCGCCGGATCGAAAAAATAACCGGCCGCTCGGATGACATGATTATTCTGCGCGGAGTCAATGTATTCCCCACCCAGATCGAAGAACAGATCCTCAAATGCGATGGCCTCACCCCCCATTTCCAGATCGAGCTGTCGCGCAAAGAGCATAAGGATACTATGGTTGTCCATGTAGAAGCGTCCACGGATCATATTTCAGAAGACGCCCGCAAAGCCTCTGCTGTCGAGCTCTCCCATCACATCAAGTCGGTGGTAGGCGTAACGGTCAGGATCGACGTGCGCGATCCACAGGAGCTGGCTCGATCCGAAGGGAAGGCCAAGCGTGTTATCGACAATCGGCCAAAAATTTAACCGACCGTATGGTCAGCTATAGTAAGTTTGGTGTATAGGGGGCATAATAGCCCCCTACTTTCGTCTTCAGCATTTTGGAGTACTCTGTCCATGGCCAGAACACGCGCAAACGATTTCGAAGAAAAACAACATAGTTTGCTGCTGGACGCAGCGCGGGTCTTTGCAACACAGGGCATGGAAAAAGCCTCCATGTCGCAGATTGCAACCGCCGCTGGCGTGTCAAAATCCCTGCTCTATCACTATTATCCTTCAAAGGATGCGCTGATTTTCGAGATCGTGCATTCCCATCTGGAAGAGCTGGATCAGGCCCTGACGGACGCAAACGATCTGACATTGCCACCTGAAGAACGGCTTGAAAAGCTGGTTCAAACTGTCATTGAGGCCTATCGCGGCGCAGATGACCAACACAAAGTGCAGCTCAATGCCAGCCAGGCGCTCTCGGACGAACAGCGTGCGGAAATCGTCAAGGTGGAGCGGCGCATCGTCAAATGCTTCTCCAACACGCTACGCGAAATCCACCCGGTTCTGGATGATCCGGACAGACCGCTGCTGATGCCGGTTACCATGTCTTTGTTCGGCATGATGAATTGGGTCTATATGTGGTTCAAGGAAGATGGCCCCATTTCCCGCGAGGACTATGCCCATTTGGCAACCGTGCTCATTCTGGAAGGGGTGAAGGCTGTCCGCTAGATCTCTCCTTCACAGGGAAGAAGAAACCGGCCCGAAAGTCAGAATATCACCTGCGTCACTGTAAAACAGCCGGAGCCTGCATCGATGCAAGCTCCGACGCCGTTGCGCAAATTAGTCAACGGAATTTGATGCGGACATGGGCCAGGTTTTGGCCACCATGGTCAGCACATCATACTGTGCCACGAGTTCTTCCCTCTGGTTGACCACCTGACAATCCCAGCGCACTTCACCATGCTCTGCATTTTCGCGCGGATTGATCTCCTTGCAGGTCAGGCGAACCCGCAGACTGTCACCAAAATAGACAGGCATCATGAAGCGCATCCTGTCGACCCCATAGTTGGCAAGGACAGGCCCCGGCTCGGGATCAACAAACAACCCCGCTGCAAAGGACGCAATGAGATAACCATGGGCGACTCGATCCTCAAAGAACGGGTTCGCCTTGGCCGCTGCGCTGTCCATGTGCGCATAGAAAGTGTCGCCCGTGAATTCAGCGAAATGCTCCACATCGGCCTGCGTGACAGAGCGTGTATCCGTGACGATCTGATCGCCGATCTCCAGTTCGGCAAGGGATTTGCGAAAAGGATGGCGATCCTGATGCACAGGTGCACCATCCACCCATTGCCCCGTTACTGCAGACAGCATGGCGGGAGCCCCTTGAATGGCGGTGCGTTGCATGAAATGCTTCACACCGCGCATGCCTCCCATTTCTTCGCCACCACCTGCCCGGCCCGGTCCTCCATGCACCAACGGCGCAAGCGGTGAGCCGTGCCCTGTCGAGCTTTTGGCCGACCCACGATTGCCGATCAAGACGCGCCCATGGAAAGGTGCAAGACCCAACACCAGTTTCTCAGCCAGCGCCTTGTCATCGGTAAAGACTGAGGAGACAAGAGACCCACGCCCCATGCGGCAAAGACAAATGGCCTCTTCCGGATCATCATAAGGCATCAGCGTTGCCACCGGCCCGAAGGCCTCAATGCCATGCACAGCCTCCCCTTCCTGCGGATTGGCCGAGCGCAGCAGCACCGGCGCCATGAAGGCCCCCTTGTTCGCGTCGCCAGAGATCAACGGACAGTTATCCGGGTCTCCCGCAACGATCTCCGCTTCGCTCAGCAATTCGGCGATACGCGCCCGAACGACTTCCCGATCCTTAAGAGAAACGAGCGCCCCCATGCGCACAGACGGCTCTGTTGGCAACCCGATCGGCACTTGACCAAGCCGCGCTGTGAGAGCCTCCACAAATGCCGCCTCAAGAGAACGGGGCACCATGATTCTGCGGATGGCTGTGCATTTCTGTCCTGCCTTTGCGGTCATTTCGCGGGCCACTTCGCGCACGAACAGATTAAATTCCGGCGTGCCCGGCCCCGCATCCGCACCGAGCACGGACGCATTGAGGCTATCCGCCTCCATGGTAAACCGCACCGAATTGGAAACAATGGCCGGTTTGGTCCGCAACATCTGGCCGGTGGTCGCCGAACCGGTGAATGTCACAACATCCTGCTCGGTCACATGATCCAGCAGATCGCCCGGATCGCCGGTGACAATCTGCAAGGCACCATCGGGCAGCAAACCGGTTTCCAGCATGCGCCGCACCACAAGCTCTGTCAGATAAGCGGTCTGGCTGGCCGGTTTGACGAGGCACGGCATGCCGGCAATCAACGAAGGAGCTATTTTCTCCAACATGCCCCAAACCGGAAAGTTATAGGCATTGATGTGGATCGCCACACCTTCCATCGGCGACAGGATATGCTGGCCCATGAAGGAGCCATCCCGTGCTAGTATCTCGACAGGCCCTTCCGTCAACACACGAGCATTGGGGAATTCCCGCCGCGCCTTGGACGCAAAGGTCAACATGGTTCCAATGCCGCCTTCAATATCGGGCCATGCATCGCTCCGCGTGGCTCCGGTGGCAAAGCTTTCCTGGTAGAATTCTTCCTTAAGCTCCATCAGCTTCAAGCCGAGGGCCTTGAGCATCAGGGCGCGTTGATGGATCGTCATGGCCCGCAGAGCAGGACCACCCACGGCACGGCCCCACTCAAGGGCGGCTCGAAAATCAAGCCCTTGGGTTCCGATCAAGGCATGTACGGCCCCTGTCGCCGCATTTGCGACAGGGTCGCCCTCGCCTTCACCCGTACGCCAGGCGCCGGCAATATAGCTTTCCAGACGGCGTGGTGACAGGGTCGCGTCTTTCATGATTATTCCTTTCAATTCAACTCAACCCGAGCGCAGAAAGCTCAGCTTTGGCAGCTTCGGTCCACTCACCCAAAAGCGCCTCGTTTGTTCTGTGGCGCAGCCCCATCTTGTTCAGCCGCTCGAACCTTTCGGAACCGACCACTCCGAAAGTTGCCGCCACACGCGGGAGCCAGTAATCAACAGAAGCCTCAACTTCGCGCCTACCTTGAGCCGTGGCACAGATATCCTTGAGACCGACGCGCCCCAACTCCTTGTGGCTCGCTTCAACAGGGGCAATATCCCGGATCACATCAGCCAATGGGCTGTAGGAAACCTGAACCAGCTCCCCAAGCTGGATGCCGGTTGCCAGCCCCATCAGCAGGTTCATCACACAAGCATCCACCCAGCTGACCAGAGGCGCATGAAAGACCGATAAGCGCATATCGCCACCTTGACGGCACGCGTCAATCGCGGCATCGCGCGGCATTCGCGCGGCCCAGTCATGAGCGCGATTGTACCGCGCCTTGTCGGTGCCGAAATCTTCCATGAGATCGAGCACCTTCTCCGCATTTGCGGCCTTCTCCAGAGTGATCCGGCTGGCGGCTATTCGTTGTGCAATACCCGGCGCCCAGTTGATGGCGTTCGCGAAACCGGCGGAGCCAGCCAGCTCACTATCAACAAAGGAAGACATCAGCCGTAATAGCTCAGCGCGATAGCGCGGGGTTACATTTTCAGGCGACGTGAGCATTCCCCCTTGCGCGAGATACTCCTCAATCGGCATCATGGCTGTTTCACTCGTCATAGCTCAGCACCACCTTGTCCGACACCGGGGCACACTGGCATGACAACACATAGCCAGCCTTTACCTCATAATCTTCCAGTGCATGATTCACCGCCATCTCGACCTCGCCCTCCAGCACGCGGGCGCGGCAGGTGGAACAGACCCCTGCCTTGCAAGAGAAGGGAGCGTCCATATCATTTGCAATGGCCGCTTCGAGAATGGAATTGCCATCCTTGGGCATGGTGAAGCTGCGCGTCGCGCCATCAAGGGTCACCGAAACCGCACAGCTATTGTGCGTTATGGATCCAGCCTTGGAAACAGCGGGTTTGCGAGCCCGTCCCGGTTGAGATGAGGCAAATAGCTCAAACTTGATCTGCTCATCGGAAATGCCATGCTTGCTCAGATTATCCGCGATGGTCAGCATCATGGGCTCCGGACCGCAGATAAAGGCCGTATCCACGGTGTCTGCGTCAATCCAGAGATTGAACAGGGCATCAAGCTTTTCTTCGTCGATGCGACCAGTGAAAAGATCTATCTCCTGCCCCTCGCTCTTGAGAATATGGATCACGGACAGCCGCCCCAAATACATATTCTTGAGATCTTCCAGCTCCTCGCGGAACATGATCGAACTCATCTGCCGGTTGGCATAAACAAGCGTGACGCTTGACTTCGGTTCGCGGGCCAACACGGTCTTGATGATCGATAGCACCGGCGTGATACCGGAACCGCTGGCAAAGGCCAGATAATTTTTCTCGGCGGCCGGATCAATTGGCGTAAAGAAACGCCCCATCGGAGGCATGGCTTCAACAAATTCGCCCACCATCAGCTCTTCATTGGCCCAGGTGGAAAAAGCACCGCCCTCCACGCGCTTGATCCCCACCTTGAGGCAGCCTTCGTCAAGGCCAGCGCAGATGGAATAGGAGCGTCTGAGCTCTTGCTGATCAAACATCCGTCGAAAGGTCAGATATTGCCCTTGCGTAAAGGTGAAAGCCGCCGCATCCGTTGGGGCGGGTTTTAACGTCAGGACCACGGCATCGCGAGTTTCGCGGCGCACATCGATCACTTCAAGCGAAAAGAATCGTGACATGGCAAGCCTCTCCTCCAAGGCTTAGATGCATTTGAAATAGTCAAAGGGTTCCAGACAGTCCTTGCAGCGCCATGAGGCCTTGCAAGGGGTCGACCCGAACTGGCTGACACGTTCCGTGTGGCTCGACCCGCAACGCGGACAAGCCACCACCAGATTGCTCTTGCCACTCATGCGGCGGGCGCGTGCGGCCATGACGCCGCTTGCAGCGGTACCATCAATGGGCGGCGCGATGCCGAAGGCGCGCAATTTCTCGCGTGCTTCCGGAACAATCCAGTCGCTGGTCCATGGGGGTGAAAGGCGCCGTTCCAGCCGCAACTGGTCAATACCCTTCTCGCGCAGTTTTTCCTCGATAGCGAGATCGATCACTGCCGTTGCCGGACAGCCCGAATAGGTTGGCGTAACGGCGACAACGAGCATTTCGCCCTCGTAGCGCACTTGGCGAACAATCCCCAGTTCGGTAACCGATACAACCGGAATTTCCGGATCGGGCACCTCTGCCAGCCAGCGCCAGATGATATCGACGGATGGCAGCTCCAAGGAAGTGGATGGGATCAGGTGAGTGGCCATGATTTTACCAATGCGCGCCCGGATAAGCCCGCTGCAGAAACTGCATTTCGGCCAGAATGTAACCCAGATGCTCCGTGTGCCGCCCTGTGGTGCCGCCAGTTTGCGCAAAGCCTGCCGGGCCGGGCATATCGAGCATGGCCTCCGTCAGCACCGTGCAAACTGTCTCTTGCCACTCGGCCCGAAGATCCGAGGGATCGGGCGCAATGCCGACCCCGGTCATGGCTTTATCCACCTCGTCGCTCACAAACATCTCATCCACATATGGCCAGAGCTGCTCAAGGGCCGCCTGCATCCTGCGGTGGCTCTCTTCCGTGCCATCCCCCAGCCGGACGACCAGATCTGACGACCGCTCCAAATGGTAGCTGGCTTCTTTGACGGCCTTGGCAGCAATTTCGGCAACCCTTGGGCTGGCCGAACCAGTTAGCCGCATCAACAAGGCATAATGGCGTGCATCAAACAGGAATTGGCGCATGATTGTTACGCCCATGTCGCCGTTGGGCAGCTCACAAAGCAGCAGATTGCGGAATTGCAATGCATCGCGCAAATAGGCCAGCACATCCGCATTCCGTCCCTTGCCTTCTACTTCGCCGGCGAGCCCCAGCCACATCTGGGTGTGACCAATCAGGTCCAGCGCCGTGTTGGCCATGGCGATATCTTCCTCAAGCGCAGGGGCATGCCCGCACCATTCAGACACCCTGTGGCCCAGCACAAGGGCACTATCCCCCATGCGGCAAAGCCACTCGAAGAAGGCAGGAGCCAATGCCTTGTCAGAGACAAACCGATCCTCTACCGGATGCAAAGCAGCCCCGGGTTCGGGCTTTTCCATCGTCGCAATGCTCATCACATATGCCCCACTTCATCAGGGATATCAAAGAAGGTCGGATGCCGATAAGCCTTGCTCTCTGCCGGATCGAACAATGGCCCCTTCTCGGATGGACTTGACGCAGTGATGTCATTGGATTTCACCACCCAGATTGAAACGCCTTCCTTGCGGCGCGTATAAACATCGCGGGCATGATGAATTGCCATTTCAGCATCCGGCGCATGCAAACTGCCGACATGCCGATGGTTCAGCCCGTGCTGGCCTCTGATGAACACTTCCCAAAGCGGCCATTCTTTTCTAGACATGATCTTCCCTCCCCCCAAAAAATTCGCAGTTACTCAGCTGCCGTGGTTGCCGCAGCCCGGCGATGCGCCGCCTTTTCTGCATGCGCATAAAGCCCTTCGCGGAACCATGCGCCCTCATCCCAGGCCTTCACCCGCGCATGCATGCGCTCGCGGTTACAAGGCCCATTGCCCTTGATGACCTCGAAAAATTCAGACCAGTCCGGCTCGCTGAAGTCGTAGCCGCCCTTTTCCTCGTTCCATTTGAGATTCTCATCGGGAATGGAAAGGCCCAGATACTCGGCCTGAGGCACAGTCTGATCGACAAATTTCTGCCGCAGCTCATCATTGGTATTGATCTTGATTTTCCAGGCCATGGACTGGGCGGAATGAACCGACTCCGCATCCGACGGGCCGAACATCATCAGCGACGGATACCAGAAGCGATTGAGCGCATCCTGCGCCATTTCCTTCTGCGCCGGTGTGCCTGCTGCCATCTTCATCATGATGGCGTAGCCCTGCCGCTGATGAAAACTCTCCTCCTTGCAGATACGGATCATCGCCCGGCTGTATGGGCCATAGGATGTGCGCTGCAGAGGCACCTGATTCATGATGGCCGCGCCATCGACAAGCCAGCCAACAGCCCCCATATCCGCCCATGTCAGGGTTGGATAATTGAAGATCGAGCTATATTTCATGGCACCGGAATGCAGTTTTTCGGTCAGCTCATCCCGGCTGACACCCAACGTTTCCGCCGCTGAGTAGAGATAGAGTCCGTGCCCGGCTTCATCCTGTACCTTGGCCAGCAAAATGGCTTTGCGCTCCAGCGTCGGAGCGCGAGTGATCCAGTTCCCTTCTGGTAGCTGCCCGACAATTTCCGAATGGGCGTGCTGCCCGATCTGCCGGATCAGCGTCTTGCGATAGCCCTCGGGCATCCATTCCTTGGGCTCGATCTTTTCGCCCCGATCTATCCGGTCCTGAAAAACCTGTTCTTCTGGCGTCATTTCGTCCCGTGACTTCATACCTTCCGACTTGACCATCTGTGCATACATGTCCGACCTCCTCTTCAGACCCGTTCCAGAATGAGAGCAATGCCCTGCCCGACCCCAACGCACATGGTGCAGAGCGCATAGCGCCCGCCAGTGCGTTGAAGCTGGTATGTGGCGTGCAGCACGAGCCGCGCCCCGGACATCCCCAGCGGATGGCCGATGGCGATCGCACCGCCATCGGCATTGATATATGAGGCATCCTCGGGAAGCCCGAGGTCTCGCAGAACAGCAAGAGACTGAGCTGCGAAGGCTTCATTGAGTTCGATGACATCCATCTGCCCCAGAGCAAGGCCTGCCCGTTCGAGCGCCCGACGGGTTGCCGGAACAGGACCAATGCCCATGACGCGCGGCGGCACCCCCGCAGCTGCCATTGCCACAATGCGCGCCTTCGGCGTCAGACCGTTGGTCCTGGCCGCCGCTTCCGAAGCAACAATCACCCCCGCGGCACCATCATTGACACCAGACGCATTCCCCGCAGTCACCGTCAGCGTGGGCCCATTGACGCCACGCAGCTTGGCAAGGGTTTCAACGCTTGTTCCCGGACGAGGATGCTCATCGGTATCGACCACAAGCGGATCTCCCTTACGCTGCGGAATGATGACCGGCACGATTTCATCAGCAAAACGCCCTGCCTTTTGCGCCATCTCCCAGCGACGCTGGCTCTCGGCAGCAAAGCGGTCCTGATCTTCGCGCGTAATTCCATAATCCTCGGCCACATTATCTGCTGTTTCCGGCATGCTGTGGGTACCGTAGGCTTCGTCAAGCGCTGCATTCTTGAAGCGCCAGCCAATCGTGGTGTCATACATTTCCGCATTGCGGGAAAAGGCACTGCTGGCCTTGGCCATGACAAAGGGCGCCCGGCTCATGCTTTCCACGCCACCAGCAACCAACATGTCGCCATCTCCGGCGCGAATGGTGCGGGCAGCCAGCCCAATGGCGTCCATGCCCGATCCACAAAGCCGATTGACAGTCGTCCCCGGCACGCCAACGGGCAATCCGGACAGCAATACGGCCATGCGTGCAACATTGCGATTATCCTCGCCCGCCTGATTGGCACAGCCAAGGATCACATCGTCCACCTTGTCCCAGTCAAGTTGCGGATTGCGTTCCAGCAAAGCACGAAGCGGCACGGCTGCCAGATCATCGGCCCGCACTGAAGACAGGGCTCCCCCATAGCGCCCTATAGGCGTGCGCACCGCATCACAAACGAATGCCTCCGACATTCAATATTCCCCCCAATGAGATTATCTACCGGCCTTCATTAATTAACCGACCGTTCGTTCACATTATGACAAAGATAATCCAGAGCGCAACAGATTTGTACCAGCCATTGGGATTAGTCCGCTCGATTGGTCACTCAACATTGGTCTATAGGTTTGACAAGCAATTGAATTATATTGAAAATTTCAAGGGCAATCACATTAGGTCTTCTCTCTCGGCGTGCGCGCCATACTAAGGATGAAGCCAAAATTGTTGCCACGTCGCGCCACTCTCCCACAGGGCAAAGACACAATGCGCGGCTTCTCAGGCTATGCAATCACAGATCTCGGGGCACAAAAAGAAAGCGCAGCCTGCATCAGCAGACTGCGCTTTCTGATTCTGAAATCCGGCGATCATAGCCGTGGCAGAGATCTTCTATCCGATGATTGCCTCAACGGTAACCTTGGTCACGCCATCTGCCGGAGGAGGCACGATATCCCCCGCGATCGGCTTGCCGTCAACGCTGAGCGAGACCACATTACCCGACCCCTTGCGCACCACGGAAATATCATAAGCGACACCACGGAAGATACGTTGCACACGGAAATCATCCCAACGCTCGGGGATCACCGGCGCGATCTTGAGGCCATCATAGTCAGGACGGATACCCAAAATCCATTGTGTGATGGTGTAATAGTTCCATGCGGCCGTTCCCGTCAGCCATGAATTCTTTGCTTCCCCATGGCTCGGCGCATCCCGTCCAGCGATCATCTGCGCATAGACATATGGCTCCAGCCGATGCACATCAGAAATGCCTTCACGCACAGAAGGACTGATCCGGCTATAATAGTCAAAGGCCTTATCCCCGTTGCCCATAACCGCTTCGGCGATGGCCACCCACGGGTTATTGTGGCAGAAGATACCAGCATTTTCCTTGTAGCCCGGCGGATAGGTTGAGATTTCACCATATTCGATATAGTAGCGCGAATAAGCCGGTTGTTGCAGCACGATGCCGTGCGGCGTTGCCAGATGTTTCGCAACCGAATCCAGTGCCTGCCGCGCCTTACCATCTTCCACACCGACCCCTGCGAGAACACAGAAACCCTGCGGCTCAATAAAGATCTTGCCCTCGGCCTGCTCGTGCGTGCCCATCTTGTTGCCAAAATCGTCATAGGCCCTGAGGAACCATTCCCCGTCCCAGCCATGTTCGCTGATCGTTGCGCTCATATCCGCTGAAATGCGCGCATAATAAGCTGCATCGCCATCCTTGCCGACAATGCTGGCTATGTCGGACAGTTCCTTGGCAGACAGCACCATCAATCCGGCGATGAACACGGATTCGGCCACAGTGCCTTCCTTGCTGGTCGTCGTCTGGAAGCTTTCGCCCGGCGTATCGGAAAAACAGTTGAGATTGAGGCAGTCGTTCCAGTCGGCCCGCCCGATCAGAGGCAAGCCATGCGGCCCCATACGATCCTCGGCATATTGGATCGAGCGCTTGAGATGCTCATAAAGCGGCTCTTCGGTGCCTGGCTGGCAATCAAACATCACCGGCTCTTCCAGAATGGAGAAATCGCCGGTCTCCTTGAGATAGGCAGCCACCCCGATAATCAGCCAGTGCGGATCATCGTTGAAGTCGCCGCCAATATCATTGTTGCCCTTTTTGGTCAGTGGCTGATACTGGTGATAGGCACCGCCCGAGGAAAGCTGCGTGGCTGCAATATCCAGAATGCGCTCCCGCGCCCGCGATGGCACCATATGCACAAAGCCCAACAGATCCTGATTGGAATCGCGGAAACCGAGCCCGCGCCCGATACCAGACTCAAACGAAGAGGCTGAGCGGGACATGTTGAAGGTCGCCATACATTGATAGGCGTTCCAGATATTGACCATGCGGTTGGTATGTTGATCAGGCGATGAAACCTGATAGACACCCAGCAGCTCATCCCAATGCTTGGCCAGTGCCTCGAAAGCCGCATCCACAGCCTTCAGGTCGCGATATTTGTCGATAACCGGCTTGACCGTCTTCTTGTTCAGGATCTGCGAGTTTGGCGGGTCGAACTTGTCGTCCTTGTCATTTTCATGATAGCCGAGCACAAACACGACCTGACGACTCTCGCCCGGCTCAAGGCGCAGCTTGACATGGTGCGACCCCATCGGAGACCAGCCATGGGCAATGGAATCCCGGGACTTGCCTTCCATCACGGCAACCGGCTTGTCCCAACCACGCCATGGGCCAAGAAAGTCCTCGCGCTGGGTATCGAAACCTGCAATCTCTTCGGAGCAGGCGAAATAGGCAAAATGATTGCGGCGCTCGCGATATTCGGTCTTGTGATAGATCACACCGTCTTCCACTTCCACCTGGCCGGTGGAGAGATTGCGCTGGAAATTGCTCTGGTCATCCAAAGCATCCCACAGACAGAATTCAACCGAAGAGAATAGCGAAATATCAGAAGGCACAAGCCGCTCGTTTGTGACCGTCACCTGCCAGATTTCCAGCGTTTCATCGAGCGGCACGAAATAGCGGGTCGCGGTGCGGATACCATCCTTCTTGGAGGAGATCACCGAATAGCCCATGCCATGGCGGCAGGAATAATCTTCCAGCTCGGTCTGCATCGGCATCCATGAAGGGCTCCAGCAGTCGCCGGTTTCATTGTCGCGCACATAGACATAACGGCCACCGAAATCGGTTGGCACATTGTTATAGCGGCCACGCGTCAGGCGGCGCAAACGCGCATCGCGATAATAGGAATAGCCCCCGGCGGTGGCAGACAGAATGCCAAAGTAGCTCTGACAGCCAATATAGTTGATCCAGGGGGCTGGCGTATCAGGGCGAGTAATCACATATTCACGGGCCTGATCGTCAAAATATCCATATTTCATAGTGAGCACCTATCATATGTAAGCATGGGAAGAGCCGCGCATTTGCTGACTATGCATATCAAGCCAAAAAAAGACACCAAAAGCTCCAATCCTCTGGTTGGCCATTGCCTAACATAAGAGACAGAAAGTTGGAAGTGAAACGTTTCAGATTTTTTATTTATTTCTATAATTGGTAATTTTTGCAAATATTTTGCATTTTAGGATCGGGATTGCTTTCAAAGGCTGTGGGATAACGAAGCTACAGCCACGCGCGAGGATACCCTTGTAACGAACAATCAGACGCAAACCTCCCGTCAACTGCAGGCATATGACATGCGCTCGCAACAGGGAATGCTTTCAGGTCATTTTGGCGTTTTTATATCAGACCGCGCTAGCGGATCAAATCACGCAAAACGCGGGCACCCGCGATCACGCAGCGCATTTGTGCTTCATGCAAGATCTGGAAATTCTCACCATAGACAGTTTCGTCCGGCGCTTCGGTGATGATGGTCACCGGAAACAGGGAATCAGGAAATTCCTGCGTCAAATGCGCAATATCTTTGGTGATGCTGAAGCCCATCTCCTCAGCGCTATATTGGCCAAAACGTGCCAGATGGGCCCGATTGAGCGCGATGATCGGGTCATATTCCTGCAAAACACTAATCATGGTCTGCATGATGGCTTCGCCTATGCCCTGCCAGCCGGGCAAATAGCGCAAGATCAGCATAAAGCCCTTTGGCAATGTCCAGAGTTCCTGCCCACGCGGCACATACCCGGAAAGAGGCCGGACAAATTCATGCGAGGGATAACCATGCAGATTCAAATGCAGCTTGGCATCGGTCAAACTCTTGATTTCATGCAGGATATCGTTTTCATAGCCACGCTCGACATATTCCAGATCATTGCCGCCAGCGGTAAAGCGCGCCGCATGATTCATATGGGTGGGATAATCCTTGCAGAATTCCCGCATTAGCGCAAAGCCATCAGGATTAAGCAAAGGCGCAATGGCAAAATTGTTATGCGCATCATCTCTCAAACGCGCAGCCGCACGCAAGGCGCCGACCGGTCCGCTGGTCTCGTTGGCATGTTGCCCGGAACTGATCACCAGCCCAGGCCCCTCCCCCTTCAGATAGCGCCCCCAAACGGGCCGCCCACGCCGTGAGCAAGAAATCAGCTTCTCCCCGCCAAGCGCCTCAAGGCCAGCCCGGACCGTATCGGGCGAAAGCCAATGATCCACATGCTCAAGGCTTTTGAGCGGATCTTCATCTTTGGGTACACGCCAGCCCTCGACACGACTATGAAGGATGGGCATGGCTTCGCTGGCGCAATCGATCGCCAGATAGGGATCGGCCGCAAGCGCCAGTTCAACCAGAACGGTTTCATCGAGGCGTGGCACCAGATAGGGAACCAATTGCCCCGGCGCGAATGTGCGGTCATCCTCCTTGTAGCCATTTTGCACCTTGAGCGTCTCAAGCGCGGCAAAATAAAGCTCTTCGTGCATCAGTTCGGCAGAGCTGATCACCTCTTGAGATCGCGGCAAGACACTCTCATAGAAAGGGGCTTCCAGGCGCATTTCAAGCCGATCAAACAAGGGGCTCTGATTGCCCCACTCTTGCGCCATGAGACTGTCCAACACCCACCGAAATGCTTGTTCCAAATCCGTTTCAAACGGTTCGTTACAATCGAGCTCGGCATCCTCAGCGCGAGCAACGCGCACCCAGCCGCAATTGGCTAAGATCTCCATGCCTGCATGATCCTTCCGGCTCCGGTTCGGCGCAAAAATACGCACGCTGTCCTTGCGGCTGGAAGACATGGTCATATCGAGCTGGTAATAGGGCTTGTCATCCTGCTGCGGCATGGGCTCAAAGCGGCATTGCCCTTCATCAAAAAGATCCTGAACCGGATAGGCCTCAAGCAGGAAGCGGATATCTGAAACGCCCTCGATCACAGGATAATGGATCACCATATCCTCGACATGTGTCAGATTCATCTCTTCAAGCAGCGCATGGAGCAGCGGCTTGAAAGCGGAATGAATATGCACATCTGCGCCCGCCCTTGCGATTTCGCGCTCGGCAGCCTTGCGACGCTCAGGACCATCGAAGACCCAGATGTCAATCGCTGCCCCCTTGTAGGCCGCCTGCTTGAAGCGATCAATGAGCACAGACAGGGATGTCGGCAACTCTGTGCGACAGATCACGGACTTGGATTGCGAATTCATCATGGGGCTACTATTGAACAGATTCGATAAGAAAAAGAGGACCTGACATCCGAAAAGCGGTCACATCATGGCATCCTGATAAGGATGACTGCAAGACTAGCTACAGGTCTTTGCACGCGTGAACCGACCGACTGCATTTTCAAGGAAATAAGCCTGAAGAGCGTAAAAAACGCTCCCCGCTGTGTTTCGAAGAGCTGCCTATCAAATCTGAACTTGGAGCACAAGCCTGCGCAGAGGCAAGAGGCGCATTTGTGCCCTTTTATACATCATGAGGCCGCAAAATCCCGTGCTCATTGCGACCCGGTAATAAGCGACATGATTTCATTCATGTGGACTGAAAGACTTGGAAGAATATAAGACAGGGAACGATATCAACCTATGGTGGATGAAAGGCGGCTCAATCATGGTCTTTTGCTGCCGCTTGGCCCCGAGAGAAAAAGCGGCAGCATGAAGAACCAGAGGACCAACCATCAAATGGCGAGATAATTCTCGCGCAGTTCCTTATTCTCAAGCACTTCCTTGGCAGTTCCATCAAACACGACACTACCGGTATCAAGGATAACGGAGCGATCAGCCAACTCCAGAGCCCGAATCGCATTCTGTTCCACCAGAATCGTGGTGATGCCCTGCAACTTGATGATTTCGAGGGTCTTCTCGATCTCGTCCACGATCACAGGCGCCAAGCCCTCATAGGGCTCATCAAGCAACAATACCTTGATGTCCCGCGCCAAAGCGCGCGCAATTGCCAGCATCTGTTGCTCACCGCCAGATAGCGTCACCCCTTCCTGATTGCGTCTCTCACCAAGCCTTGGAAACAGGTCGTAGAGGCGCTCGATACTCCAGCCGATAGGTTCAACGATCTGAGCCAGCTGGATATTCTCTTCAACCGTCAAACCGGGAATGATACGCCGGTCTTCCGGCACCAGAACCATGCCAGCCCGTGCAGCGTCATGGCTCGCCATGGTGTGCAGATGCTGATGATCCAGCCAGATCTCGCCGTAGGTTAAGGACGGATTGTCGAGCCGTGCGATGGTGCGCAAGGTGGATGTCTTGCCCGCGCCATTGCGCCCCAGCAACGCCAGAATTTCCCCCTCATGCACATTGAAAGAGACCCCCTGCACGATATAGCTCTCACCATAATAGGCGTGAATATCATGCACCGACAAAAAGGCCGGTGCCGTGACGGCAGCATTGGCTTGTTTTGAAAAGTCAGGTCGGGCTTCTGCAGGGCGTTTGGTTGATTCAATCGCAAGTTCGCTCATGCTGCTTCTCCAAGATAGGCTTCTTTCACCTTCGGATGACCCTTGATATTTTCCGGCGTGTCTTCAACCAGAGGCGTGCCCTGCGCCAAGACAGTAATGCGTTGCGCAAGAGAAAAGACCACATGCATGTCATGCTCGATAATGGCGATGGTGATGTCATGCTTTTCATGGATTTGCTTGAGCAGATCAATGGTGTTGTTGGTGTCTGCCCGCGCCATGCCTGCGGTCGGCTCGTCCAGCAAAAGAAGCTTGGGGGCCTGTACCAGACACATGGCCATTTCCAGCCTGCGCTTGTCCCCTCGCGACATGGATCCGGCAACCATATCCAGTTTCTCGGTCATATTGACCTCTTCCAGCATATGTTCCGCCCGCTCAATGACTTCCTTTTCGTTAAGGATGGTCTCAAATGCATGCATCCGGAACGCCCCATCCCGCTTGGCAAAGCAGGGAATGAGCATATTCTCCATCACCGTCAGATCGGTGAAGATCTCTGGCGTTTGAAAAACACGACTGATGCCCATCTGGTTGATTTCATAAGGCGTCCGACCGAGTACTGATTGTCCTTGGAACGTGACAGATCCCGTATCCGGCGCCAGCTTGCCAATCAAACAGTTGAGCAACGTAGACTTGCCCGCCCCATTGGGGCCGATGATCGCGTGAACCGAATTCTCGGCCACCGAAAGATTGACGTTGCCAAGCGCCTGCAGGCCACCAAAGCGCTTATTGACATCTTTGACTTCAAGAATGCCCATTATATGCAATCTCCATCAGGCCACATGAGGGCTCGGTTCGGGGTGATGTTCAGGGTCTTTGGGCGGAATATCGGATTTCTTTTCGCGCTTGAACCAGTTGCGCAGTCTTTGTCCGCCTTCCAGCAACCCGCCGGGCAGGAAGATAACCACCAGCATAAACAATAGACCCAGTGTCAGATGCCACCCCTTGCCGATGAAAGGATGCATCAGAAAGACGATGGTATCTTCAAGGCCATCAGGCAGCGCCGAGAACCATCCATGCAACACATTGTCGTTGATCTTGGAAAAGATATTCTCGAAATATTTGATGAAGCCTGCTCCAAGAACCGGCCCCATCAGCGTCCCTGCCCCGCCAAGAATCGTCATCAACACCACTTCACCTGACGCCGTCCATTGCATACGCTCGGCACCGGCCAGAGGATCCATCGCAGCCAGCAACCCGCCAGCCAGACCGGCATACATGCCCGATATTACAAAGGCAGCGAGCGTGTATGGCCGCGTATTGAGGCCGGTGTAGCTCATGCGGGTCTGGTTGGTCTTGATCGCACGCAACATCAGACCGAAGGGCGAACGAAAGATCCTGAGGGAAATATAGAAGACGATAATCGCAATGATAGCGCAGAAATAGTAGCCATTGCTGAAGGTAAACTGCCACCCTCCCAAATTGACTTTTGTGGCTTCGTTCATAACGATACCAAAGAAGTGCGGCGAGGTCGGGCTACCGTCTCCCAGCAGCACCTGCGGATCATCACCATAAACCTGAAGCCCCGTCTCCCCGTTGGTCAACGGCGTGAGCACTGAATAGGCCAGATTGAAAGACATCTGCGCCATGGCCAATGTCAGGATCGAAAAATAGATGCCTGATCTGCGCAGGGAAACATATCCGATCAGCAGGGCAAACAGAGCGGACATGATTACCGCAAGGATCAACCCCGGCAGCACATTGTAGCTCAAGAGCTTGTACATCCAGACGACAGAATAGGATCCGACGCCAAGAAAGGCGGCATGGCCAAACGAGAGATAGCCCGTCAGGCCGAAAAGAATATTGAACCCGATTGCAAAGATTCCGTAGATGGCAAATCTCTGCATCAGGTCAGGATATCCGGCATTGAACTGCGCCAGACCCGAATTCTCGGGAAATGGCTGCAGCAAGATCGGTGTCGCCAAAGTCAGAAACATGACGATGAGGAGAAAGGTTGTATCTTTCTTGCTCAAACCCAGCATTGCTTATTCCTCCATCACGCCTTTTCGTCCCATGAGACCGCGCGGACGGGTCAACAGGATGATAATGGCAACAAGATAAATGATGATTTGGTCGATCCCGGGAAGCAGCGACTTAATCTCGTTCATCGAAGCAAAGCTCTCCAGGATGCCAAGCAGGAAGCCAGCCAGAACCGCACCAGGCAGTGAGCCCATGCCACCGACAACCACCACGACGAAGGACAGCACCAGGAAGTCCATTCCCATGTGATAGTTCGGCGAGTTGATCGGCGCATACATGACACCGGCAAGACCAGCAACGGCGGCCGCCATGCCAAACATGATTGTGAAGCGCTTGTCGATATTGATGCCCAGCAGACCAACCGTTTCCCGATCGGCCATGCCCGCCCGGACCACCATGCCAAATGTTGTGAAGCGCAAAAAGGCAAACACAGCGCTGACAATCAAAGCGGAAAACAGGAAGTAGATCAGGCGCCAATAGGGATAGATGATCGTATTTTCAGCAAAACCGATCATCACGCCGAAATCGAGCGAGCCCTTGAACGCAGCTGGGGCTGGTGTCGGAATCGGGTTTGCACCATAGAAATATTTGACGATTTCCTGAATCACGATGGCAAGGCCGAAGGTGACCAAAATCTGGTCGGCGTGAGGGCGCTTGTAGAAATGCTTGATCAACCCGCGTTCCATCGCATAGCCGATCATCAGCATCACGGGTATCGCAAACAGGATCGCCAGCGGCACGGACCAGTTAATAATGGCATTGCCCGCCGCATCGCCAAACCAGTCAACCACATAAGGGGTATCGACCTTCAGCGGATTGCCCAAAAAGTCCTTTTTTGTCGGATCCTCGACCGTGAAAGACAGCGATAGCAGTCTTTGCAGCGTAACCGCGCAAAAGGAGCCGAGCATGAACAGGGCACCATGAGCGAAGTTTACCACGCCCAGCGTGCCGAAGATGAGTGTCAGTCCCAGAGCGATCAGAGCATAGGCACTGCCTTTGTCCAAACCGTTGAGAATCTGAAGAATGATTGCATCCATTGAAAAGCCTGCATCGAT
Source organism: uncultured Cohaesibacter sp. (assembly GCF_963676485.1). NCBI lineage: Bacteria > Pseudomonadati > Pseudomonadota > Alphaproteobacteria > Hyphomicrobiales > Cohaesibacteraceae > Cohaesibacter > uncultured Cohaesibacter sp. The sequence goes on along the minus strand of NZ_OY781114.1, from coordinate 3,624,574 downwards.
GAACCGTGCGCACGAGCCGCGCCGGTTCTGGTCCCAAATCAAACAGATGGCCGTGTCGCTTAGCTGCGGCACGGCCAGAATGGTCGTTCTGATTATGCGCCGGCGTTGCAGGTGCCAAGCGAGGCATCATCGCCCCCGAACATCGGATGGTTCGGCGGATAGGTGACATGATCAACCGGAGTAACTTCAACGATTTCCAGCGTGTCGTAGGCGGTTGTCGGATTTTGAGCACCACGCACGACCAGCACATCCTTGAAGCACTGGTGATCTTCCTTGCGATACATGGTCTTGCCGTTGCCAAGCCCATCAAACTCGAAGCCTTCCAGCGCTTCGGCAACTCCGCACGGATTGAAGGTACCAGCACGTTCGCAGGCATCCGCATAGAGCAGCACCTGAGCGTAACAGGTTTGAGCGGAGTTGGACGGCGGACGCCCGTATTTCTCACCGAAGGACTTAACGAAAGCCTTGGAGCCTTCATTCTGCAGCTGCCAGTTATAGTTCATCGAACCCAGCACGCCCTTGATGTTATCGCCTGCACCAGCAGCCATCAGCTCGGAATAGAGAGGAACGATGATCTTGAAGTCCTTGCCATTGACCATTTTGTCAAGCAGGCCGAACTGAACAGCATTGGTCAGAGAGTTGACCATGTTGCCACCATAATGGTTGAGCACCAGCACATCTGCGCCCGCATTGATCACCGGAGCGATGTAGGACGAGAAGTCGGTCGTTGCCAGCGGTGTCAGCACGTTATTGACGGTCTTCCATCCCATTGCCTCTGTCGCGGCCTGCATGGATTCCTGCTGGGTCCAGCCCCAGGTATAGTCTGCAGTAAGGTGATAGGCGTTGCGATCGGTGCCGAGTTCCTTGGCCAGAATCGGAGCCAGAGCCGCTGCCGACATATAGGCGTTGAAGAAGTGACGGAAACCGTTGGCTTTCCGGTCCTTACCAGTGGTGTCGTTGGAATGGGTAAGGCCTGCCATGAAGATGACGCCGGCTTCCTGACAAAGGCCCTGAACAGCAACGGCCACGCCAGAGGACGACCCACCGTTGATCATGATCGCACCATCTTTTTCGATCATGGAACGGGCAGAGGCACGAGCCGCGTCCGACTTGGTCTGCGTGTCGCCGGTTACGAACTCAACCTTTTTGCCCAGAATGCCATTCCCCTTCAATGCCTTGGAGGTGAAGGTATTGAGGCAACCACCGTCGCCCTCACCATTGAGATGCTCCACGGCGAGCTTCTGGGCCAGAAGCTCATCAGCGCCTTCATCTGCGTAAGGGCCGGTTTGCGGTACGTTGAAACCAAGCGTCACGGTGGAGCCCATCGGAGCATTTGTGAATGCGTTTGCTCTGCTCGTAAAAATGGTTGGCATGGCCAAGCCGGCACCCACGAATGCGCCAGTCTTGATCAAACCACGACGCGAAATCGAAAGTTTGGTCATAAATTCCTCCCAAATAAAATGTAAGCGGCCGACTCTCCTCAAAGTGGCCATTCCGTAACCCACTCTCCTCAAAGCGGCCACGGCGTCTAACTTAGACTAAGTAAACGTACTGAGAGTTTGATTGTATGCACCATAGTACTTTTGTTCATCAGCCGAATGACTTAAAAGTATAAATATCGCATTATTGGAAAAATATCAGTCATTTAACCAAACTTAAGTGTCCCAAACCCATCCATTTATACATCGAATTGATCATATATTCTTGTTAGAAAGACGAACCAAAAATTCTAATCAAGTTAGGAAACGGTTTTATTCAGGCATATCTAGAAAAAAGACGCATAAAAACAATAAGTAGGATCTGTAAAGGCAGCCTCCATTGATATTTGTTATACTGAAGTAATGAAACAATAACTACTTCCATAAATCATGCCCTTGCGCACCAAAACGTGCCTCTGTCACACACCACCCGAAAGGTAGACAAGAGGGACGGGCGCGGGCCTTCCTCGGTCCTCTGAAGAGACTTGCCAACAAGATAGCCTCCCCTCTCGAAGGGCACCAACAAGAGAGGCCAACAGCAATTTTTTACTCTCGAATGGCAAATGAGTCTCGTTGACACATTAAGCGTTAAATCAATAAGTTATACTTATAAAAGGGTCTATCATCAGAACCCGGTTATCCAATAAAAGCCGCATGAGAGTCGAGCTACTGGCTCCTCTTTAAAAAGGCTGCACAGATCCTGTTTCGGCCTAGTCCCCCCTTGCCATTTTTGCGCATGGCGGGCGCATAAGACCAAGCTTGGATTGATGAAAGTTTGACGTGCAGTTTGCTGGCAGCAACAAGATAGCCAAAACAAAAAACTGCACTCTCCGCACATGCCCATCGGGGTGACCGAATCCCTGTCGCCAAGGAGGCTGTGTCTGGTTTGCTTCGTTGACAACGCAAAAAATGAAATGAGGGCCGCCATGACAACAACAGAACAAATCAAAGAGTTGGGCATCGTTGGGGCAGGCGGCGCAGGATTTCCAACCTATGTCAAACTGGGCAGCGCAACAGAAATATTCATCGTCAATGCCGCCGAATGCGAACCGCTCCTCCACAAGGATAAAGAGCTGCTGCGGCTCAAGAGCGAGACCTTTTTCAAGGGACTTGTAACCTGTCTGGATCTGACGGCTGCCAAGCGCTGTATCATCGGGATCAAGGCAAAATATACCGATTTGATCGCTCACCTGGAAGAAACCAACCCCGCGCCTGACCGCATCGAGGTCATGGGCCTACGCGATTTCTACCCGGTTGGAGATGAAATCACGCTCATTTATGAAGCAACCGGCCGCATTGTCGCACCAAAGGCACTCCCCAGCAGTCAGGGGGTTATCGTCAACAATGTGGAGACGATCTACAATATCGGCCTTGGCACGCCGCTGGTGACCAAATTCATCACCGTCGGTGGCGATGTCCGGCAGCCGCTCTCGGTGGAAGTCCCCATCGGCATGTCCTTGCGTGAAGTGATCGCCCTCGCCCACCCGAATCTGAAAGCATCAGACCTCTCCCATATGGAAGACGACTGCGCCGTGATTATCGGAGGCCCCATGATGGGCAAGCTGGCAACCAGCCTCGACGAACCGGTCACGAAAACCACCGGTGGCTTGCTGGTTTTTGCCAAGGATCACCCCTTGATCAAAAGGTTCGACACAGCAGCGCAGGAAAAGCGGGTCAAACGCATTGGCAAATCAGCCTGTGATCAATGCTCAATTTGCAGCGAACTATGCCCGCGCCATTTGCTGGGGCACCCGGTCGAGCCACACAAGGCCATGCGCAACCTGATGTTTTCATCCTTCAACGAAGGCGCCGATCAGCTCGCCATCCTACCTCAAACCATGGCTTGCGCAGAATGCAATCTCTGCACTCTCGTCTCCTGCCCCGAGGGGCTCTATCCGGCTCAAGTCACCATTGCGAGCAAAAAGCAGGCCATGGCCGCCAAGGCAAATCTTGATGGCTCCGGCCAGACCAAGGCCCATCCCCTGATCGACTATCGCCGCACGCCGGTAAAAAAAATCATGACCCGTCTGGCGCTTGACCGCTTCCAGAATAGGGGTTCATTGCAAGCTTTCGCGCTTCATCCGCAGCAATTGACCATCCGCACCAGCCAGCATATCGGCGCACCGGCCACCCCCATAGTCGCAGCGGGTGACACGGTGACACGGTTCCAGAAGATAGCTACGGTTGGCGACAAGTTGGGTGCTGAAATTCATGCCCCCGTCGATGGCCAGGTGACGCAAGTCAGCGACAGGGAAATCGTGATAACCCCATTTGCCTGACACCCAAACGCCCTGTGCGGGAACCAAAGAAAAGTAAAGCAGATAACGAGGAATGCCATCATGCCACTAGCCATCGGAATTTTGGAACTCTCCAGCATTGCAGCTGGATATCTGGTACAGGACGGCATGCTCAAGGCTGCGGATGTGGAACTGCTTGTTGCCCGAACCATTTGTCCGGGCAAATACATGATCGTTGTCGGCGGAAAGGTCTCCCCAGTCCAGACAGCCCTTGATGCAGGAGAGCGCCTTGCAGCGGGCTTTCAGGTGGACAAGATATTCCTGCCTAATGTCGACCCTCAACTGTTCCCTTCCCTCACAGGCTCTGTCGAGCTACAGAACACAAAAGGCAAAGCCCTCGGCATCATTGAAACCTTCTCCTCTTCCAGCATTGTCTGGGCAGCCGATGCCGCCGCCAAAGCTGCAAATGTCACCCTCGTGAGGGTCCACATCGCCATGGCTGTTGGGGGGAAAGGCTTTCTGCTGCTCTGCGGAGATGTGGGCGCGGTCACAGCCGCGGTATCAGCAGGCATAGAGGAGATCAAGGACGCCGGTATCCTCGTCAATCATGTGGTCATTTCCAATGCGTCGCAAGAGCTGTTCAAAGAGTATATCTAGCAACCGGAAGAACGCCGCAGGATCACTCATCCAATCGGCTATTGAATTGCCGCAATCAGGCTTCAACTCATAAAAAACCGCCCCTTCGGCTTGGATAGCAAAGGGGCGGCATGTCTTCTTGATTTGAGACGTCAAACCCGGCCGGCATTCCGGCAAGGTCTGCGCGTGGCTTAATAGACGGTCACGTCAAAGCCGAACCATTTGATGGACAACTCCTTGATGGTGCCATCATCGCGCGCAGAGGCGATTGCCTTGTCAAACATGGCTTTGAGATCATCGGACCCCTTGCGCATGCCCAAGGAACTGCCCTTGCCCAAAATACCGCCCTGAAAACGAGGACCAGCCAGAACCATGCCTTTGTTGGCTGGGTCTTTCATGGCTGTGGAGATATAGGCAGTGGAGGCCATGATGGCATCCACGCGACCGGACATCAGATCAAGATCATGCTCCTGCGTTTTGCCATACTCGCGGATCTCAGCCACGTCAGCCAGATTTTCCTGCAAGAAGCGCTCTGCAATAGCGGACGACTGCACACCGATGATCTTGCCTTTGAACATCGGCTTGATTTCTTCAATGGCCTTCTTGGCTTCTTCCGGTTTGGAAGCGAGCGGGAAGACATCCCCTTTCAGCGGCAAATCAACGAGCTCTGAATCAGACAGAACGCCAAAGGTCTGGCCGGTAGAGCCATAAGGAATCGAGAAGTCGATAACCTCGGCGCGCTTTGCTGTTGCAGACATGCCCGACATGATAGCGTCGAACTTACCAGCATTCAGCGCAGGGATGATGCCTTTCCAGGACTGGACAACCCATTCGCATTTCACTTCCATGCGTTCACACAGGATTTTGGCCAGATCAATTTCAAAGCCTTCCAGCGTGCCGTCAGCCTTGGTGGAGTTCCACGGAGGAAAGGCGCCTTCAGTACCCAGTTTGACAGTTTTCCATTCCTTTGCCATCGCAGGGCCAGCCATCAGCATTGCTGCGGTCATAGCCACCCCGAGAAGTCGAGTCCAGACTTTCATTTCAATTTCCCTTTGGTTGTGATTCCCGACCATCCAGATCAGATGGACCGGAGCTTTTGACTACCGCCGTTAGCCGGCAATAAATTTCTGAAACCGTTCATTGCTCATGTCGTTAAAGAGAGCTTCAGGGCTCCCCTCGGCATCGATCTGCCCCTGATGCAGGAAGACGACCCGATTGGATACATCGCGCGCAAAGCTCATCTCGTGGGTGACCACCAACATGGTGCGGCCTTCCTCTGCAAGACTTCTCATCACGCGCAGAACCTCACCCACCAACTCCGGATCAAGCGCCGATGTCGGCTCGTCAAACAGCAGCACATCAGGATGTTGGGCAAGCGCCCGGGCAATGGCCGCGCGCTGCTGCTGCCCGCCCGAAAGATGGGAGGGGTAGAAATCGCACTTGTCGGCAATGCCGACCTTGGCAAGGATATCCTTGGCTTCTTCGATACAGTCTGTCCTGTCTCGCCCCTGCACATGGATCGGTGCTTCAATCACATTTTCCAGAATGGTCTTGTGAGACCACAGATTGAAGGATTGAAACACCATGCCAACGCGGGTTCGCAGACGATCCACCTGCTTGCGGTCGGCAGGCTTGACGATACCCTTGCGGTCGGTCACCAACTTGATGGTTTCCTCGCCAACGGTAACGGTGCCCGAGGTTGGGGTTTCAAGCATATTGATACAGCGCAGCATGGTGGATTTGCCCGAGCCGGAGGAGCCGAGAATGGAGACCACCTCGCCTTCATGCGCCTTCATGGTTACACCCTTGAGCACTTCGAGGTCACCGAAATACTTGTGCAGATCGGTCAGGCTGACAGCAACGGAGCTGTTTTGAGAGGCAGAACTGGTCACGAGATTTCTCCAGCAGATTCATTTTCAAGGGCAAGCATTTTGGTAATGCGCGGTTCGCGCAAATGCGGCGTCAGCTTATATTCAAATGCCATGATGATGCGAGTGAGGATAAAATTGATAACCAGATAGATAGCACCGGCAACCACAAATACCTCAATCACCCGATAGGTCTCGGAAACCAGTTTGGCAGCAAGGCCGGTGATTTCCATGATGGTGATGATGGAGGCCAGCGAGGTGGCTTTGACCATCAGAATCAGTTCTGTGCCATAGGCTGGCAACGCCTGCCGGATGGCCAGCGGCAAGACGATGCGTCGAAACAGCTTGAAGCCCGACATGCCGCAAGCGCGCGCCGCTTCCACTTGCCCATGGGGAACCGAAAGCAATCCTCCACGAATGACCTCACTGGCATAGGCAGCCGTGTTGAGCGTCAATGCAATGATGGCACACCAGTATGGATCGCGCAGGAATGTCCATGCAAAGGAATGGCGCACAGCGGGGAACTGGCTTAGCCCGTAATAGATAAGGAATAGCTGCACCAGAAGTGGTGAGCCACGAAACACAAACAGATAGCCTTGCGCAAACCAATCCAGCGGGCGGATGCCAGAAAGCCTCATCATCGCCAATCCCAGCGCAATAAAGGCCCCAAGCAAGGTGGAAAGAAACGCCAATTGCAAGGTGAGCGGGATACCGGGGATCAGGGTGACCAGCGACTCCCAGAAAAATTGCATGTCCATCAGCTTCTTCTCACCCCTTTATTGAACCGCTTCTCGGCAGTGTGGAAACTGATGCTCGAGATGGTGGTGATGCAAAGATAAAGAATGGCTGCTGCGAGATAGAAGTCGAATGGCTGGCGCGTTGAGCCTGCCCCCACCTGACTTTGGCGGAGCAACTCCACCACGCCAGTGACGGAAACCAGCGCTGATTCTTTCAACACAATCTGCCAGACATTGCCCAACCCCGGCAGCGCATGGCGCAAAACCAGCGGCGCGACAATGCGCCGAAAGCGCATCGCTCGGGGCATACCGCAGGCAACGGCCGCTTCAATTTCCCCCTTGGCAACAGCACGATAGGCACCACGGAAAACTTCCGTATGCTGGGCGCCCGACGTAATGCCGATGGCCATGGCCCCGGCCAGAAAGCCAGGCAAGCCGATGAAGCCGTCGGAGCCGAACAGGCGCCCCAGCCAGGTAAGAAAAGCACTGCCACCGAAATAAAACAGGTAAATGACCAGCAGGTCAGGAATGCCGCGCAACACAGTGGTATAGATATCCGCAACGGTACGCGTAAACCGGTTGCCCGATATCTTGGCCCAGGCGGCAAATGCACCAAAGCAGGCACCAATCGAAAACCCACAGAGCGCCAGTGCCATGGTGACCAGCGCCCCCATGAGCATGAAGGCGCCCCAACCACCTTCACCAAAGCCCATCAGTTGAAAAAAGCTCACTGGGAATAGTCTCCTTGTCGGGATCCCGCCGCACCTTTACAACGGGATCGGGAAAAAAGAATTGAGACAGTGACCTGCCTATTCGTTGGTTTCAGGCAGTTCCGGATCGCAATCATCCGGGATTGGATTGATGAAGGGACGGCCATTGAGCTTGTCAGCGAAATCCGCTTTTGCTGCTGCAATCTTGGCAGGGTCAAGGAACAGCTCACAGGCCGTCGCTGCCATGACTTTGGCCGTATGCTCCATGCCCTTGTGAGCGGCAGGCGTCTTGCCTTGCGCCACCAGCTGCCAGGAATGCCCCGGCGTGCCCACAGCATAGGTTGCGCCGCGCATCTGAACGGTCGGGACCACCCAACTCACAGTGCCCACATCCGTAGAGCCGACATGGCGCCCGTCGCCGGAGTTAAGCGGCGTAATGCTCTCGCACAGCGGCTCGTCAAAGCGAGACTTGAGACCAAATCGCTTGTAAGCGGCTTCGATATCTTCCTTTGACAGGCTCGCCTGAATTTCACGGGCAAAGGCCTTGTCTTCTTCGGAATATTGCGGCGGTCCAAGGCGCTCAAGCATCTGGTGCATGAGCTCTTCAAGCGGATCATTGCCAATGAGATTGCCATCGCCGGAAACAATCACGCTCTCAACGGAGGTTTCCGTCATCAAGGCAGCACCCTCGGCAACCTTTTTGACCCGCTCGACCAGAGCCTGCATATCCGGCAATTCAAGGTCGCGTACCAGATAGCGCACAACGGCCCGCGGCTGCACCACGTTTGGCGCAATACCGCCGCTATCAATCACCGCATAATGGATGCGCGCGGTCGAGGCCATATGCTCGCGCATATAGTTCACACCAACGCTCATCAGTTCAACGGCATCAAGCGCACTGCGCCCCAGTTCCGGAGAAGCAGCAGCATGGGAGGCCCGCCCGGTGAAGGTGAAGATCAATTCATTGCAGGCCAGAGAAATGGGCTTGTTGACGCCAGCGAAGGGCGCCGGATGCCAGCAGATGGCGACATCAACATCGTCGAACATTCCCTCGCGCACCATAAAGCCCTTGGCAGAGCCACCCTCTTCTGCCGGACAGCCATAATAGCGCACGCGTCCCTTGATGCCCCTTTCCTTCAGCCAGTCCTTGACGGCGGTTGCAGCCAGCATGGAGCCAGCACCGAGCAGATTATGTCCACAGCCATGACCGCTGCCGCCTTTTTCGACCTCCTGGCGTTCCGCAACACCATGCACCTGACTAAGGCCGGGCAGCGCATCATATTCACCCAGAATGGCAATCACCGGCCCTTCGGAGCCTGCTTCGGCCATGATTGCAGTTGGCATACCTGCAACACCTGCCTCGGCCTTAAACCCATGCTTTTCCAACATGGCCATATGCTCAGCTGCGGACCGGACCTCCTTGAAACAAAGCTCGGGTGTCTCCCACACCCGATCCGACAAGCCGCAAAAGTCTTCAGACAGCTCGTCGACACGAGACCAGATTTCATCGCTATTGAGCATTGGGGACAGTTCCTTCGAAACTTACTTGATATGATTTTTTTCAATTCGCAAAACAAATCCAATAAACCTATGAGATTAAACATTATTGCGAAATTGGCACCAATATTGACCACAATTTTTGGGGTTGCGCAATCTCTGTGCACGATTAAAAATAAGGCAGTCGAGATTCTGATGCGAATTTAATCATTTATGACCAGAAGAATGGTGGATAGATTTGAGAAAAAGGAAGCCCAGCAAAGACCTAACAAATCTTCTGACTGCAGACATCGGCTCTGGCTTGTTCTCCCCAGGAAGCTGGCTGAAGCAGATCGATCTGCAGCGACGCTATGACGCAAGCCGTTCGGAAACCAGAAAAGCTCTGGAGACGCTCTGTAACAAGCGCATCATCCGCTATGAGCCGAACCGGGGATATTATGTGCATCATGAAGACGATGTCTCCATCGATGAGATCCGCGACATTCGCATCATGCTTGAAACGTCGGCTGCGGACTTCATGGTGCACAAGGTCACAGACGCACAGCTAGACAGACTAAGCCAACTGGCCCAGCGCTTCATGGATCAGATCCGCGATCACAAGATCACGGAAATCTACGAAACCAACATCGCCTTTCATACAGCCTTACTGGCAACCAGTGGAAATGCCAGCCTGCTGGAACTGGTCTCTGATCTGCGCTTGCGCATCCCCCCTGCCCCTGCTTCGCAATGGTCCAGCTATGCCCGCATAGAGCAATCGGGTAAAGAGCATTGCGACATGGTCGACGCACTGGCAGAAAAGAATGCCCACCGGCTCAAGAAAATCATCCACGCCCACATTCATCAAACCGGAGCAGCCAACTGACAAAGGCAACCAGCATCAAGCTTGATGCCTGGAGCAAAATGGCGGCTTTGACTATCATTTCAGCCAAGAAAACCTGCAGAGCACCGTGCAGACCTATGAAAAGCTGAAACAGGAATTAGACGGCGACTATCCCTTCGAGATTTTGCGCGACGAAGCCTCGCGCAAGGAAGAGCCAACGCTCGGCCCTGGTATTGTGGCGGGCATCCTGCATCATAAAGACAGCCATCTGGGGCCTTGAAGCTTTGACCATATCTTGAAAGAAACAAACGCCAAAGACATCCAATAGGGTTGTTTCAGCTGTAAGGAACGACCAGATAAAGCACCTAACATCATGCCCAGAAACAAAGGCTCCTCATGTCGGATCAAATAAGAAAAGAAAAGAAATCGGGCAACAAATCCCCGTTGAGTGCGCAAGAAAGAAAAGATGTCCGCGATCATCACAGCCTGAGTTCTGTATCAGTATATGCCGTCGTCCATCGCGAAGGCATGGAAGAACTGAATCGCCCGGCGACATCCTTGTGGTGGTCGGGCGTCGCAGCCGGTTTAGGCATTTCAACCTCGGTTATTGCTGAAGGGATCCTTCACAAGGTGTTTGAAGGCTCACCATATCAATTTGCCATAGAGAATCTTGGCTATACGGTTGGGTTCGTATTGGTCATTCTCGGGCGCCTGCAGCTATTTACCGAAAACACAATCACGGCAATATTGCCCCTTCTCACGCACAGCTCCCTTAAGATGCTCTGGAGTACCCTGCGCCTCTGGGCAATCGTATTTGTCGCCAACCTGTGCGGAACATTTCTTGCGGCGCTGCTGGGATATCATATCGGAACCATCCCGCCTGAATATGTAGATGGCATGGCAGCAATTTCACACCATTATGCCAATCTCGATGTATCACAGGCCTTTTCCTATGGGATCACATCGGGCTTTCTTGTGGCGGCAATCGTGTGGATGATCCCCTCCGCACGCAGTGCTGCATTCCTTGTGATCATCATGTTCACATATCTCATAGCGCTCGGCAATTTCACCCACGTCATTGCAGGGTCAACCGAACTTTTCCTTTTGGGAATGCGCGGAGAAATAGGGCTTGCACAAACTGCGGCACTCCTTTCGTGCACTCTTTTGGGGAACATAGCCGGAGGCACTGGATTGTTTGCCCTGTTGGCCTATGGACAAGTCGTGCGCGAACTGGAGTAGCGCACTCAATCAACCACAACGCGGAGATCTTTTAAGATTTTCGCGTTGTATGGAAAACCACTTTAGAGAGCCCATTGCGGGATCACATAAATCAATCCATCCAGTTCATGAATAGGCAGCCTCCATTCTATGGCCCCAAGCCCGTTGGAGGCAGAGGGATGCACAAAAGCCGACACATGCGCAGTTGGGCCTGATATCAGCAAGACCAACGCAAACAAGAACAATCAGAAAATTTAGGATGATTCGCTGGAAGCTTTAAAAGACAAGGAAGTCAGTGGGGAAATTGGTTGCGGGGGTAGGATTCGAACCTACGACCTTCAGGTTATGAGCCTGACGAGCTACCGGGCTGCTCCACCCCGCGTCAATTTTCTTCAATGCATGCAACATTAATCCATATGGTCTCTGGCGAGAACATTTCAAGACATTGAACTTGAAATAAGATTAAGATTGGTTGCGGGGGTAGGATTCGAACCTACGACCTTCAGGTTATGAGCCTGACGAGCTACCGGGCTGCTCCACCCCGCGTCATTGAAGTGTCATCTTTATAGAAGCCTTGCCAGATTTTTAAACCCCAAATTCGGGTTTTCCCCTCTTTTAAAAAGCGTTTCAGCCAGAAACGCTTGCATGGCATTTAAAAAGGTTAGAAAATTTTGTCCCCAATTTTGGACGAAAGCACAGAAGTCTGCGCTTTCCCGCCGCAAAAGAGCTCAAAGCCCCTATCGCTCTTGGCGAGAAGAAAACCATCCGCCTTTTGGCGTTGACTTACCGAATCTGGAAAAGATGCAAGTGCTTTAGCCGCGTGCACGCAACAAACGGGCTTTATCGCGCTGCCAATCCCGTTTTTTGGCGTCTTGCCGTTTGTCGTAATTCTTTTTGCCGCGCGCAACGGCAACCGCCAGCTTGGCGATTCCCTTGTCATTGAAATAAAGCTTCAGAGGCACGATGGTCATGCCATCGCGCTGCACGGCCTGAGACATTTTGGCGATCTCGCGTTTATGCAGAAGCAATTTGCGCGGACGGCGGGGCTCGTGATTAAACCGGTTGCCCTGATCATACTCGGGTATGTGCGCATTGATCAGAACAATCTCGCCATTCTCATAAGACGCATAGGATTCGGCAATCGTGGCCTTGCCGGTACGAAGAGACTTAACCTCAGTACCAGTGAGCTGCAAACCAGCCTCGGTCACTTCACCAAATTCGTAGTCATGTCGCGCCTTCCGATTCTCCGCCACAACGCGGTTATTCGGATCGCTTTTCTTTTTCTTCTGAGCCATGCAACACAGATAAGCCCTTTAGATCAGACCTGCAACCTTCATTGCTGCATCAATCTCGGCTTTTACAGCATCTGTTGCAGCCATCAGAGGCAAGCGAACATCATTATTGATCTTGCCAAGCACAGACAAACCATATTTGGCACCTGCCGGGCTGGGCTGAAGGAACATGGAACGATGCAGCGGAGAAAGAAGATCATGCAGCTCCAGCGCCTTGTCCCACTCTCCATTCATACAGGCAGTCTGGAACTGGCTACAGAGTTTGGGCGCCACGTTGGCGGTCACTGAAATGCAGCCGTGCCCTCCCTGCGCATTGAAACCGAGCGCGGTCGCATCTTCACCGGAAAGCTGGATGAAATCCTTACCCATGGCCAAACGCTGACGGGTCACACGGACCAGATCCCCGGTCGCGTCCTTGACCCCTACGATGTTGGGGCATTCCTCATAAAGGCGCGCCATGGTCTCCACGCTCATATCGATAACGGATCTGGGTGGAATATTGTAGATGATAACCGGAATGGAAATCGCAGACGCCACAGCCTTGAAATGCTCATAGAGCCCCGCCTGACAAGGCTTGTTGTAATAAGGCGTTACGACCAGCACGCCATCAGCGCCAGCGCCTTCAGCAAACTGGGCCAGATCAATGGCTTCCAATGTTGAATTGGAACCAGCACCAGCCAGAACCGGAACACGCTTGTCGGCAACTTTGACGCAGGCTTCCACCACTTTCTTATGCTCTTCGTGGCTCAGGGTTGGGGACTCACCAGTCGTGCCAACCGGCACAAGCCCGTGGGTGCCTTCATTGATTTGCCAATCCACCAAAGACTCAAAGGCCTTATAATCCACGCCACCCTCTTTGAAAGGAGTGATGAGTGCTGTGCAAGATCCTTTGAACATGTCCGTTTCCTCGTCTTTGCCACGCTGCGCGCATGGAATTTCCGTTATTCTTTAATATAAATCCGCCATTTTGACGGTTTTCATAACTTTTCCAGCATTTTGCCGGAAACAGAGACCCATAACACCATGTTTCATAACAAGATGCAATATTTCTATCATTTCATCCCCACCGACCTGCCCAATTGGTAGAGGCCAAGAGCAAGGGATTCTGATCACTTTACAGTGAGTCATGCAAGAAGCCGAAAATCTGTTCGGCTCTAAGGGATTTCTTCACCATAATTTGGCAACAATAATGTCTTGATCTCAAAAAGCCCGTAGTTACGCACATTTTCAAACGATATGATTAGATCCATCATCACAGCAGCGACAACAGGCTTTTGCCTTTTATCCATCATGCCCCTTGCCAGTGCCCAAACACTGCCAGAAAGCATGCCTGTTCCCAGAGCACGTCCGGCCATTGCCCTGACCGCCCCCCTGGCGACACCTCAGGCGCCGCTCATGACACCCGAGCCAGCGCCCGGCATTCTGGAGGCAGCTGTGCCTGCCCCGCAAAGCACGGCAGATCTGCCAGCCAATCTAGTCATTCTGCCAAAAAACCGCACGGATCCGACAATCTCGGCGGGCACCCCCGCGACCACAGTGGGCAGCAATGGCGCGCTTCAAAGGCCAGCGGTAACGCAGCAAGCAGCTCAGCCCAAGGTGGTCTTGCCAACCGTGCGCAAGCATGACAATGGCATCGCAGCCATACGCGGCTCGCTCAAGGACGCGCTCAATGCTCTTGAGAAGAATGATCAAAAGAAGGCGCTCGCCATCCAGAAAGGCATGAAGCCTTCTTTGGACCGGACATTGCTGACTTATATCCTGATCATCGGCGGCTATCACAATTTTCCGGCCAGCGAGATGAAGGCATTTTATGATCACAATCCACAATGGCCAAGCCGTAGTCTGACCAAGCGACGCATCGAAGAAGCGGTGACCCGGGAAACGGAAACAGGCGCAGAAATGGTCCGCGCCTTCGGCAACACCATTCCAGATTCCACATCAGCGGCCATTGCGCTCGCGATATCCCAAGCCAAGGTCGGCAACAAGGCGCAAGCGGCCAAAATCATTCGCCCGATCTGGCGCGAGAGTGCGCTAGATGCAAAAACGGAAAGCCGCATTCTTTCCAATATGCGCTCGGTTTTGACCAATGAGGATCATTTCCACCGGGCCAGTTATTTGCTCTATCGCGAACGGGCCAACGGCGCATTGCGCCTCAAGCGTTATCTGTCGAGTGCCCAGACGAAACTGGTCAATGCACGAGTGGCTGTTATCCGCCGCAAGCGCAATGCTGGCTCTCTGCTCAGAAGCGTCCCCAGCTCCTTGAAGAAAGACCCCGGCTATATCTTTTCAGAAATCCAGTATATGCGCAGAAAGGGCAAGGAAACGGCCGCAGCGGACCTCATGCTCAAGGCGCCTCTGGATGAGGATCACCTGATCAACCATGACGCATGGTGGGACGAACGCCGCCTTCTGGCCCGCATGATGCTGAACAAGGGGGACGCCCGCCGCGCCTACAAGATCGCAGCAAGACACTCGGCAGAATCGGGCAAGGATTTCTCCGAAGCCGAATTCCACGCCGGTTTCTTCGCCCTGCGCTATCTGCATGACCCGAAGACTGCCGCCGTCCACTTCGAAAATAGCTGGAAAAAAGCCACCCGCAAACAAGACAAGTCCCGCGGCCTCTATTGGCAGGGCCGAGCATGGGAGGCGGCTGGAGACCGGGCTGTTGCCGTCAAATTCTATAAGGCAGCAGCCAACGCCACCAACTATTACGGCCAGCTTTCACTGGAGGAACTGGGCGCAACGCATCTCAATCTCAGGACCCCGCCTCCAGCCAACGCCACACAGAAGGCTCGCTTTGAGCGTCGTGATCTGGTGCGTGCCATCAAGCGCCTCAAGGCTGTCGGGCAAGAAGACCGGGCCGGTCCTCTTTTCCGCCATCTGGCGCGCACTTTGGCCGATCCATCCGAGATCCAACTGGCGCACAAACTCGCCCAAAGCTATGGCCTACACCAGAATGCCGTCCAGATTGGACAGCTGGCCCTCAACCGAGACCTGCCGGTCGACAAATTGGCCTTCCCGCTGCATGCCTTGCCCATGGGCGTCAACACAAACGGCGTCGATATTGCGCTGGTCTATGCCCTGACAAAGCAAGAGAGCGTTTTCGATCTCAAGGCGCGCAGCCATGCCAATGCGCGTGGCCTGATGCAAATGCTGCCAGCGACGGCCAAGAGAACGGCGCGCAAGCTTGGCGTCTCCTATTCCCTGTCGCGGATCACGCGTGACCCCAAATATGCCGTGCTCTTGGGCAGCGCCTTTCTGAAGGAAAACCTGGAGCGCTTTGGCGGCTCCTATATCCTGACCTTTGCGGCCTATAATGCCGGTCCGGGGCGTCCGCCAGAATGGATCGAACGCTTTGGTGATCCACGGACCAACGAGGTCAGCGCGATTGATTGGGTCGAACGCATCCCCTTCTCGGAAACGCGCAACTATGTCATGAAGCTGATCGAGAATTTGCAGGTGTATGAAGCCCGCATCCACAATGAAACGCTGGATATCAGCAAAGATCTCAAGCGCGGCCATCCCTAGGCCGCGCCAAGCGCACCATCTTGCGCAGCAGGCGATATCCTGTAATGAATGGCAAGAGGCACTTATCTTGAAAGGCCCTTGCCTTCAAGCGCTTTATCCGGGAGTGGGCACCATGCAGCAGACGTTCAAACCCTTTGAAATCACCACCAGAGACGGACTGGTCCTGCGTGGAGAGACCTTTGGCGACAGAGCCAGCAAAGCAACACCCCTTCTCTGCCTTCCCGGCCTCACCCGAACCAGCCGCGATTTTCATCCGCTGGCCGAGCGCCTGTCCAATGATCCGGATCATCCCCGCTTTGTCATGGCGCTTAACAGTCGCGGACGTGGCCCATCAGACTATGACGAGCATCCCGAAAATTACAATGTCATCACCGAGGCAAGAGACGCCATTGACGCAATCACCGCAGCGGGGCTTTCCGAGGTCATCATCCTAGGCACCTCGCGCGGCGGACTGCAGATACTGGCCATTGCCGCCATTCAGCCCAATCTCATCGCCGGAGCCATTTTCAACGACATCGGCCCCATATTGGACGCAACAGGCATCGCCCGCATCAAGACCTACTTGACGCGGTCCGAACCGGTGAAGACATGGAAGGACGCCGTCGCCTATGTAAAAACCGCCAACCACAAGCATTTCATCGGCCTGACAGAAGAAGACTGGGAGCGCATGGCGCGCATGACCTTCCGCGATGAAGCGGGGTTGCCGAAAAGCGATTTCGACCCCCATATTGCCAAAGCGCTCGAAGGCATTGACCTTAGCGAAACCAAGGTTGATCTATGGCCGCAATTTATGGCGCTCTCCCATTGCCCCACATTGGTCTTGCGCGGGGAAACATCCGATATTCTCGCCGCGTCCACGGCGGCGGAGATGGTGGGCCGGCATCCCGATTGTCAACTGTTTGAAGCCAAAGGGCACGGCCATGCCCCCCTCCTCTTCTTTGATAGCATCAATGACAGGATTGATGCGTTTCTTCAGGAAGTCGATAAAAAGCGGCAGGCCCGACTGCCGCAAACGGATCCGGCCTGGCTTAGCGAGGATGAAATCCTCTATCTCACAGATCCGAAGACCCAACCGGCCCCCCAAAGGGAAACCGAAGACGATCTGATGAACGACCCCATGGCCGGGCTACCGATCTAGTCTTGACGGGCAATCAATCGCGATCGATTTGTTTGCCGTATAAAGCCGCAAGCCGATTGAATTCCGAAAATAATATCTCTAGTATGGCGACCGTCCCGGGGTGCCTGTAACCAGGCTGAGATGCACAAGGTGCGAACCCGTCGAACCTGATCCGGATCACACCGGCGGAGGAAGAGACGAAGCTTGGAACCACCCCAACCTTCTTCCACTCTACCCAATCCGGTCAATAGCTAGAGCATTCCATGCGAGAGGCATTTTACGGCCCCTTCGCCAGATGCTCGTCGACATACCAGCGTCGCGCGTGGCCTTTGCCTTTGCGTGACCTCTTTTGGAGGAATGATATGAAGGCTTTGACCCTTTCTTTGCTGGCAGCCAGCCTCAGCC
Organism: uncultured Cohaesibacter sp.; assembly: GCF_963676485.1. Classification (NCBI taxonomy): domain Bacteria; kingdom Pseudomonadati; phylum Pseudomonadota; class Alphaproteobacteria; order Hyphomicrobiales; family Cohaesibacteraceae; genus Cohaesibacter; species uncultured Cohaesibacter sp. The sequence goes on along the minus strand of NZ_OY781114.1, from coordinate 3,607,031 downwards.
TGACAACGGCTCTGGTTGCAGCCGCGTCAGCCAACGCCGCAGACAAACCAACCCTAACGGTCTACACCTACGATTCTTTCAACACAGAATGGGGTCCGGGCCCTGCGATCAAGAAAGGCTTCGAGAAGACCTGTGGCTGCACGGTTGACTATGTTTCACCCGGCGATGCTACGGAAACCTTCAACCGCCTGCGCCTTGAAGGCAGCTCATCAAAGGCGGATATTCTCGTTGGCCTTGATTCCAACCTTGTGGCCGATGCGAAAAAGAGTGGCCTGTTCGAACCCAACAATGTCGCGGTGAAAGACTTGCATTTGCCCATCGAGTGGGACGCAAGCACGTTTGTTCCCTTCGACTGGGGCTATTTTGCCTTTGTCTATGATAGTGACACCCTTTCCTCTGTGCCTTCCAGCTTTGAAGAGCTGATCAATGCGCCGGACGATCTCAAGATTGTTATCGAAGACCCGCGTTCCTCTACTCCGGGGCTGGGCCTTTTGCTCTGGGTAAAGGATGTCTATGGCGACAAGGCCGCGGACATATGGAAACAACTGAGCCCGCATATCCTTACAGTCACCAAAGGCTGGTCTGAAGCATACGGTATGTTTCTGGAAGGACAGGCCGACATGGTGCTCAGCTACACCACCTCGCCTGCCTACCATATTGCAACCGAGAACAAGACCAACTACAAGGCCGCCGCTTTCAAGGAAGGCCACTATATGCAGGTTGAACTGGCTGCTGTCACCAAATCCAGCCAACACAAGAAGCTGGCCAATGCCTTCCTGAGTTATCTCATCGGGCCTGAAGCGCAGACCATCATCCCGACGACCAACTGGATGTATCCGGTTGCCATACCCGAGAGCGAATGGCCTGCCTCTTTCAAGGATCTGGCAAAACCGGACAAGGCTTTGCAGTTTGACACCGAAGAGGTTCCGGCCATCCGCAAGGAAGCTCTTGACGAATGGCTCGGCGCGCTCAGCCAATAAGCCGCCCCAACACAAGACGACGAGGGACAGTGCGTGATCAGACAGGCAAGTCATAAAGCCTTCGCCAATGGCATTCCGGCAATTTTCGCCTTTTTGGCACCGCTCACTCTCGTAGTCGCCAGCATAGGCGCCCTCTGGTCTATGGCTGCGCCCACACTGGAGGGAACCAGCTCCGTTGGCTCTGCCCTTGGTGCGCTGCTCTCGGACGTCTATGTCATGCGTGCGGTGCGGTTTACGCTTATGCAGGCCGCGCTTTCCGCACTCTTGTCGACGCTGTTGGCCATTCCTCTGGCAAGAGCGCTGGCAACACGCGATTTCCCCGGCAAGGGGGCGGTATTGTCGTTGTTTGGCGCGCCGTTTATCCTGCCGGTTATCGTGGCCATCCTTGGCCTGCTCGCCATCTGGGGCAAGAACGGCCCCATCCATGCGCTCGTCACGGGCACCGGTATTGCCAATTTCTCGATTTATGGCTTGCCCGGCATTTTGCTGGCCCATATCTTTTTCAATCTTCCACTTGCAACGCGTATTTTACTGCAAGGCTGGCTGGCGATCCCCTCCGAGCAATGGCGGCTCGCATCCCAGCTTGGTATGAGTTCCAGCACCATCGCCCGCCATATCGAATGGCCGATGCTCAAGGAACGTCTCCCCGGTGTGCTCGCCATTATCTTCCTGCTCTGCGCGACGAGTTTTACGGTCGTCCTTGCGCTGGGAGGTGGCCCCAGGGCAACCACTATCGAGCTCGCTATCTATCAAGCCATTCGCTACGACTTTGATCTTGAACGCGCGGCTTTGCTTGCCTGCCTGCAAATCATCCTTTGCGCTGGGCTGGCGGTCATCTCTCGCCTCATCGCGCAAGATCACGACACAGGCGAGAGCCTTGGCGGTGCAGTCCAAAGGGGCGACCGCACATCAATATCAGCTCGTTTGATGGATTGGAGCATCATCATCCTCGCCCTTGCTTTTCTGGCCATGCCCTTGCTGGCGGCTTTCCTGAGGGGGGCACATGGGCTGATGATGAACCCGTTTGATGCAGCCGCTCTCTTGCCTGCTGCCCTCAGGTCAATCGCGGTAGCAATGGGAGCGTGCCTTGTCATGGGGCTGATCAGCCTGCCATTGGCCCAGTTGTCCATTCATCTCAAGGGCAAGACCAAACGCCTTGTGGAACTGCCCGGCTTTGCCATTATGGTTGCCCCGCCCATCGCGCTGGGCGCAGGGCTCTTTATCCTGCTGCATCAGCATATCCCGATTGACCGATTGGCCCTGCCACTCACCGCTTTGCTCAACGGACTCCAAGCCGTGCCCTTCGCACTCATCTTGCTTACGCCCGCGATGGGGCAGATCAAACGCGATTATGGCAAACAAATCCAACAGCTCGGCATGGAGCGCAGAACGGCGATCCGCCTTGTCCATTGGCCATTGATGCGCAAGCCCATCGGCCTCAGTCTTGGCATTACGGCAGCACTCTCCATCGGCGATCTGGGCGTCATTGCCCTCTTTGGCTCGCCAACAGCGCCGACATTGCCGCTCTATCTCTATCAGCAAATGGGCGCCTACCATATGGATCAGGCCTATGGCTCCGGCCTTATCCTGACCTTGGTCGCTTTTGCTTTCTTCTTGATTTTCGACAAAGGACTGACTGGCCGTGATAAGACTTGATCATCTCTTCATCGCTCTTGATGACTGGCAAATGACTGTAAGCCTCACAGTCAAGACCGGCAGCTTCTGCGCTCTTATCGGGCCGTCCGGTGCGGGCAAAAGCACCATCCTTAATGCGATTGCCGGCTTCCTTCCCCACAGCTCAGGGCAGATCTTCATTGATGGACAGGATATGGACAATCTGGCGCCGGCGGATCGGCCCGTTTCGATGCTGTTTCAAGACCATAATCTGTTCAACCATATGACGGTTGCCCAGAATGTCGCTCTTGGCGTCAGCCCCACGCTCAAGCTGAACAAACAGCAATGGCAAAAAGTCAATGATGCTCTGGATCAAGTGGAACTGAGCGGCATGGCAGACCGCCTACCGCGGGCGCTTTCCGGCGGCCAGCGTCAACGCGCAAGCCTCGCGCGGGCCATTCTGAGAGAACGCTCTGTTCTGCTGCTGGATGAGCCCTTCGCGGCCCTCGGTCCGGCCTTGCGCAAGGATATGCTGCAACTTGTCAGCACGCTGGCCAAAAAGAACGGCCAGACCATTATCATGGTGACCCACCACCCGGAAGACGCACGCCTTGCCGCAGACCAAACCGCGCTTGTTCAGGATGGGGCCATCGCTCAGGTCGGCCCGAGCGAAGCATTTTTCACGTCCCCCACCGAGGCCCTCAAAGCCTATATGGGGTAATCAGGATCGACCCTCCCGAAAGAGTGCCCTAAAGGCACCATGGTGGATCAATCAGAAGTAACGATGGTCAGATCGTCAATCACTTCGAAGCATTCCAGCACCGGAGGGCCAGCATATTCAACCGGGCGCTCATTCTTCGGCTTGCCATGGGACGAACGGAACTGGTGCGATTTCGTCCAGTCAATGAAGGCATCCTTGTCGCGCCACAATGCATGGGATGCAAACAGCACATAGCCTTCGCTTTCGTCGCCCTTGAGCAGATCAAATCGGACAAAGCCATCCCGCTCAAGCAACTTGCTTTCCCGCGACCGCCACACCTCTTCAAAAGCCTCTTCAAAGCCGACTTTCACCCGAAACCGGTTCATCACCAGATACATGCTGCCTCTCCACGTTCGAAATCATACGAAGAAAACCATATGGACGTGTCGCCTCGGCAGCAAGTTAAACTGCGTTCATCTGAACAGACAAGACATCGCTCAGAACAAGAAAAAGCCCGCCGGAAAAGCATCCGGCGGGCAAAGCATGGTGCAAAAGAGCAAGCGCTTAATTAGGCGTTTTCCGCTTCCTTGTGCGCATTCACGCGGGCGCGAATGGACTCGATGCTTGTCTTCGGTGTCGCTGCCAACAGCGTCTTGGTATATTCATGCTGCGGATTGGCAAAGATCTCGTCCCGTGTAGCGCTCTCGACGATCTCACCAAAATACATCACCATCACCCGATCGGCGAAATATTTCACCACACTGAGGTCATGAGAGATGAACAGATAGGAGAGATTGAACTCTTCCTGCAAATCCTTGAGCAGATTGAGGATCTGCGCCTGAATGGACAGATCAAGGGCCGATACCGGCTCATCCAAAACCAGAATGCGCGGATTGAGCATCAAGGCCCGCCCGATGGCAATACGCTGGCGCTGCCCCCCGGAGAACATATGCGGATAGCGTCCGAAATGCTCTTTCTGCAGCCCCACCTTGATCAACATATCCATGGCTTTCTGCCGACGTTCTTGGGCAGGCATCTCCGGATTGTTGATTTTTAGCGGCTCTTCAAGCACTGCCCCGACCTTCTGGCGCGGATTGAGCGAGCCATAGGGGTTTTGGAACACGATCTGAATCCGGCGGCGCATTTCTGCGGACACCTTCTTCTTGGCGATATCCACCGGGTTGCCCCTGATGAGCAATTCCCCACCGGTCTGCGCATCAATAAGGGTCAGAATACGAGCAAGCGTGGATTTGCCACAGCCGGATTCGCCGACCAGAGCCAGCGTTTCACCGCGATATAGATCGAAATCGATGCCTTTGAGCGCATGCACGGTTTCGGTTTTTCCAAAGAAGCCACCCGCAGTCACATAGTCCCGTTTGATTCCGCGTGCGCTGAGAATTATTTCCTGATTGTCACTCATACCGCTGGACTATCCTCTTTGCTGTAGGACGATGCAAAATCGCTCACCGTAGGCAACCGATCTCCTTCGGCCCGTTCAGGCAGGGCAGATAGCAGCGCCTTGGTATAGGGATGTTTGGGGGCTTCGAAAAGCTCCAGAACACCCGCTTCTTCCATCTGCTCACCATTATACTGGACCACAACGCGGTCAGCCGTTTCGGCCACCACACCCATATCATGGGTAATCATGATGAGGCCCATATGGCGCTCTTCCTGAATATGCATCAGAAGATCCAGAATCTGTTTCTGAATGGTCACATCCAGCGCCGTCGTCGGCTCATCCGCAATCAGCAGCTTGGGCTGACAGGCAATGGCCATGGCGATCATGACGCGCTGACACTGGCCACCCGACATCTGGTGCGGAAAGCTCGACAAACGCTTCTCTGGCGTGGGAATACCCACCGCTTCCAAGAGCTCAATCGTGCGGGACTGAACAGCTTTGCCACGCAGATCAAGGTGTGTTTTCAGCACTTCCCCGATCTGGAAGCCGATCGTGAAGCACGGATTGAGGCTGGCGATTGGCTCCTGAAAGATCATCGAAATGTCTTTACCAATGATGGAGCGCCGTTCCTTGGCACTGACGGTCTTGAGGTCTCGGCCATCAAACTGCATGACATCCGCCTTGACCGTTGCACTATCAGGCAACAAGCCCATCGTTGCCAGCATGGCCACGGATTTGCCCGAACCGGACTCGCCAACGATGGCCAGAACCTCGCCCTTGTCGACCGTATAGTCCACGCCTTTCAGGGCCTGAAACGGCCCCATGGCAGTGTCAAATTCAACGGTCAGATTTCTGATTTCCAACAAACTCATATTGTCAATCTCCCTATGACCGTTTCAACTTCGGATCAAGCGCATCGCGCAAACCGTCACCAATGAGGTTGATTGCAAGCACGGTAATCAGAATGGAAATACCCGGGAAGGTCACAACCCACCATGCACGCAGAATGAACTCGCGAGCCTCGGCCAGCATGGTGCCCCATTCCGGGGTCGGCGGCTGAGCGCCCATACCAAGGAAGCCAAGCGCAGCGATATCGAGAATGGCGCTGGAGAAGGACAGGGTCGCCTGAACGATCAGCGGTGCAGTACAGTTTGGCAGAATGGTCAGGAACATCAAGCGCAGCGAGCTGGCACCGCAAACCCGTGCGGCCACGACATATTCCCGCTCCCGCTCAGCCATCACTGCCGCACGCGTCAAGCGCACAAAGTGGGGTTGATAGACGATTGCGATCGCGATCATTGCGTTGAGCAATCCCGGACCAAGTAACGCCACCATGACCAGAGCCAGCAGCAAGCTGGGAAAGGCCAGGATAATGTCCATAATGCGCATCACGATCGTATCAATGATGCCGCCATAATAGCCAGCCAAAAGGCCGAGAATGATCCCGCCAACCAGCGCAATGACGACAACAACAATGCCGACAAACAGCGAAAAGCGCGACCCGATTATGAGGCGGGACAGAATATCGCGCCCGACAGCATCCGTACCGAGCAAGTAGGAGCTGTTGCCCCCCTCAAGCCAGGCAGGAGGCACCAGCAAGGCATCGCGATACTGCATCGTCGCATCATGCGGTGTGATATAGGGCGCGAACAAAGCCAGCAGCACCAGCGTCAGAAAGACAAACAATCCAAGCACCGCGCCGCGGTTGTCGCTGAAATAAAACCAGAATTCCTTAAGCACAGCTTTGGTAGACTGGCGAGAGACTGTCTCAATAAGTTCAGTGGTATCAGTCATGGGTTCTATCCTAGCGGTGCCGAATGCGTGGGTTGATCAGGCCATAAAGCAGATCAACCACCAGGTTGACCATCATGACCATCATGGCAATCATCAGAAGGCCGCCTTGAACCACCTGATAGTCACGCCGGGAGATACTGTCGACCATCCACTTGCCAATGCCGGGCCAGGAGAAAATCGTCTCTGTCAGGATCGCACCCGCCATGAGCACACCGACCTGCAGACCGATGGTGGTAACCACCGGAATGAGAGCATTGCGCAGGGCATGCAAGCCGACAATGCGAAGGCGTCTCAATCCCTTGGCCCGCGCAGTGCGCACATAGTCCTCGCCCAGAACCTCAAGCATCGCCGAGCGCGTCTGACGCGCGATCACGGCCATCGGAACGGTCGCAAGGACAATGGAGGGCAAAACAAGGTGAGAGAATGCGGATTCAAACGCGCCCGCCTGATCGGACAAAAGCGAGTCGATCAGCATGAAGCCGGTAACTGGCTCGAAATAATACATCACCGAGATACGCCCGGAAACCGGCGTCCATTCGAGCCAGCCGGAAAACACGATGATCGCCAGCAGCGCCCACCAGAAAATCGGCATGGAATAACCGACAAGCGCGCTTGTCATGACCGAATAGTCAAAGATGGAGCCGCGCTTGACCGCAGCAATCACACCAGCAGGAATGCCAACAAAAACCGCGATGATGATCGCCACGAAGGACAATTCAAGCGTCGCCGGAAACAGCGCGAAAAACTCATCCCAAACCGGACGACGCGTCACCATGGACATTCCAAAATCGCCATGAAACAGGCCAGAAAGATAATGGAAATACTGGAGAAGCACCGGTTGATCGAAACCGAAAGAATGCTGTAGTGCTGCATAGCGCTCGGCAGAAATGCCGCGCTCGCCAGCGAGCAGCAAGATAGGATCACCCGGCAACAGCCGGATGAAGAAAAACGCGACAAGCGTCACGCCGATAAAGGTCGGAATGAGCATTCCAACCCGGCGTAGGAGAAAACCAAACATTGATATTGCCAGCCCGGTTGAGAGAAGGTCTAACGTCCTTCCCTGTTAGTGTAGCAGCCCCTTGCACATCTCTTATTCTATATTCGCCCGGATGAACCGATGCATTTTCTATCGAGAGGCAAGTTTTCAGGTCGTCTTTTAGCGGAACAAGTCGGAATGTGCCATAGACCTGATACAAAAAGAGCGGAGGCAGGAAATCCCGCCTCCACTTAATTCCAAATTATTCCTCGATATCCACACCGTAGAAGATGTGACCGCCAAACGGATCGATCTTGTAGTTCTTCACTTTGGTGCTAACCGGCATGAAGACGACAGAGTGAGCAATGGTTGCCCATGGAGCTTCACGTTTGAAGACAACCTGTGCTTCTTCATACAGTTTGGTGCGTTCTGCGATGTCAGTGGTCCGTTTTGCTTTGACCAGCAGATCGTTGAACTCTTCGTTGCACCATTTTGCACGGTTTGAACCGGACGCAACAGCATCGCAACCAAGCAGAACATACATGAAGTTATCCGGGTCGCCGTTATCGCCGGTCCAGCCGAGCAGAACGGTGTCATGTTCACCAGCGGAAGACCGCTTCAGATACTCGCCCCATTCGTAGGAAACAATTTTGGCATCAACACCGATTGCTTTCCAGTCAGCCTGGATCAGCTCGGCCATACGGCGCGCATTCGGGTTGTAAGGACGCTGAACTGGCATGGCCCAGATATTGGTTTCCATATCCTTGACGCCAGCTTCCTCAAGCAGTTTCTTGGCTGCTTCCGGATCATAAGGATCGTCCTTGACCTTATCGTTGTAAGACCACATGGTCGGCGGGATCGGGTTTTTCGCAGCTTGACCAGCCCCCTGGAACACAGCGTCTAGAATAGCCTGCTTGTTGATGGCCATGTTCAACGCCTTGCGAACACGTACATCTTTGAACTTTTCTTTCTCGTTGTTATAGGCCAGATAGCCAACGTTCAGACCCGGCTGCTGCATCAGGTTGATATTTGGATCTTCTTCCATGGCCTTGAGGTCAGCCGGGTTCGGATAAGGCATCACATCGCACTCACCGGCTTTCATCTTCTGATACCGAACAGAGGCATCCGGCGTAATGGCGAAGATCAGATTATCGATCGCTGCCTTGCCACCCCAATAATCAGGGAAAGCCTTGAAACGGATGACGGCGTCTTTCTGATAATTAACCAGCTGGAAAGGACCCGTACCAACCGGATTCTGGTCGAACATTTCCAGATTCCCGGTTTTAGCGACCTGATCAGCATATTCAGCCGATGCAATGGAAGCAAAGTCCATGGCCATGTTGGCGATGAAAGGCGCTTCAACCTTATTCAGCACGAATTTGACAGTATAATCATCAACCTTGACGATATCCTTGATCAAGGTGTCCATGGACATGCCTCCGAAATATTCGTAGGTGCCACCGGAAACTTTGTTATATGGATGGTTCGGATCTTTCTGCCGCATAAAGGTGAAGATCACGTCATCAGCATTGAAATCGCGGCTTGGGGTAAAGTCTTTGGTCGTGTGGAATTTCACACCTTTACGCAAGTGGAAAGTATATTCCAGACCATCTTCGGACACATCCCAGCTTTCAGCCAGGCCAGGAATAACATTGGTAGCACCGCGTTCAAATTCGACGAGTTTATTGAAGACAGCGTGCGAAGACGCATCAAAGGTCGTGCCAGTCGTATAAAGAGCCGGAGTAAATCCTTCCGGGCTAGCTTCGGAGCAATAGACCAATGTCTTCGCCTGAACTGTCGTCGACATGACGGCAGCCAGAGCGGTAGCAGCCAAAGCTTTGGTAAGCAGCTTCATTGTTTGAATCCCTCTCAAAATTTTATCGTTTAAATATGCAGGCAAACAGCAATGCATCCCGTCGCGCGACGAGCACACCCCAAACAGCCTATAGTTTGGACAACCAGCCAGGACCCCCCTTGCGGCTGTCTCAAACAGCACGTAGAAAATTCGAATACAATCTGACCAGAAAAGCAATCTCTTATTAGGGATTATTCACCCTATTTAGAACAAAATAGTCAAATTCATCAAATTCACAGAAATTAATTTTCTGCCAAACAGCGTCTGTACCGCCACCTTTGTAAAAAAGGACAATGATTCTTACGACCTTGAACAATAGGGCAAAATAACATCCCCGATCTCAAAACACATTGGCATGCCTAGACATCAATGCCTGAGCAAGTATGAGCAGACGTGGACAACGAATATTACCCTCATCAAGCCAATTCTTTAAATTTTTTGTCGAGACTTCAACGACTTCGATATCTTCATCCTCGTCCTGATGCCGTGTTTCGGGGTGTTGTTGACCAGACATGTAGGGCGCAAGAAACAGATTGGCTTTTTCAAGCATGCGTGCGGGATTAATGAAGACCTGCCCCACCTTCTCCAAAGCCTCCAGAGACAGGCCAAGCTCTTCCTCTGCCTCTCTCCTACAGGCTTCCTCAACAGATCCGTCAGAGGCCTCGATGCCCCCCGCGCAAGCCTCAACAATAAGCCCCTGCTCCCGAAGGAAAACAGCGGTCCGCATCTGCCGCACAAGCAGAACCGTCTTCTTTTCCGCATCATATGGCAGCACTGCAATGGAGTCCCGGTCGGCCCATATGGGCTCGGAAATCACATGCTCGCGCCCATCCTGATGAATTGTCTGCACTCTGGTCAGATCAATCGTTCCCTTATCGAGGGTGCAAATGATTTCGCGAGAAATCAGCGTGTGTCGATCAGACATAAAAATCTCCGTTCAATTGATTCAATTCATAAAATTCAAGGTCAATGGAATGTGCCAGCAGAATACATAGCGTCACGATAATTTGGCTTTTTTCGAACAAAGAATATCTGTCAGCATAGAGTTTCGTTGCGCACCCAGTCCATAAAGCCAGGCAGGCCGTCACTTAAGGGCAAAGCAACAAGCGCAGGCTCCTCGTAAGGATGTTGAGACTGAAAAAGCGCAGACGCCTTCTCCCACGCGCCTCTTGTGCTTTTCGCAATGAAGGCCACTTCTTCAGCCTGCTCCATTTGTCCCTGCCATTGATAGAGCGAAACCATTCCAGGTAGAATATTCACACAAGCAACCAAATGCGCATCAAGCATCGACCGGGCAATCAAGCGGGCCGCTTCGACATCGGGACAGGTGCCGTACAATAGCAACACCTCGTCGTTTTTGGCATGTGACATTCCCTGCTCCTCATTGGAAATCATTTATATCCATGCTACTCCACTAAAGCATGGTGCATGCCAATAGCACGGGAAGTGGATATAAAACCACACCAATCACCACATCTGTTTCTTCGGTTTGCCCAAAAAATCCATGGAAACAGAAAAGCCATTCCATCCCGGATCGCGGGAATCCGAAGCTCGGATAACAAGACGGACAAAGCAGATGTCACGGCCTTTTCAGAAAATTGCCTTCATTTCCAGTGGAACCGAAGAATCGCTAGAGGCAAAAGAGAGGCTCACACATCTTTATGGCTCGGCAGATCCATCCGGCGCCGATGTCATTGTTGCTTTGGGTGGCGATGGCTTGATGCTGCAAACGCTGCACAACAATATGAATAGCGAAATTCCGATCTATGGCATGAATTGCGGCTCCATTGGATTCCTGATGAATGAATATTCGGAAGACGGTCTGATGGATCGCTTGGAGAATACCGAGATCTCCGAAATCCGCCCCCTCGACATGCGCGCTCTCACCACAGACGGTGCGCTGCATGAAGCAACGGCAATCAACGAGATCTCAGTCTTCAGACAAACCGCGCAAGCAGCCAAGATGGAAATCCGCATTGATGGCAAGATTCGCATGGAGGAGCTGATTTGCGATGGGGCCCTGGTCGCTACCCCTGTTGGCAGCACCGCCTATAATCTCTCGGTTCACGGGCCGATTTTGCCCATCGACTCGCCTCTGCTCGCCCTGACACCAATCAGCCCCTTTCGCCCACGCCACTGGCGCGGTGCGCTCTTGCCAAACAGCGCTCACGTCAAGCTCATCGTCAAGGAGCCCAGAAAACGCCCCTTGAGCGCTGTGGCAGACCATGCAGAAATCCGCTCGGTGCTTGAAGTCGAGATTTCCGAGAGCCGCGAAAAATCATGCAAAATCATGTTCGACCCGGAGCATGGTTGGGCAGAACGCATCTTGAGCGAACAGTTCCGCTACTGATCAAGCTCTTCAAAGAATAGGACCAATATACCGCCCCTTCTGTCTTGTATGCAGGCTAGATCACGGCCGATATATCAAGAATAGTTCAAGGAAATGCTTCCTTAACGGTCTCTGGATATAGTTAATCTGATTTTCCTGTTTTATAAAACAAAGCGGATAGCAGAACAAACCGGACAGGGGCAAGAAGGTATGATCAAGGTTGACCTCTCACAATTGCGATTTTTGGTTGTGGAAGACAACGCCCATATGCGCCGTGTGGTGCGGACCCTCATTCACAGCTTTGGCGCCCGAGAGGTGACCGAGGCTGAAGATGGAGCCGCAGGCCTTGAGCTATTCCAGACAACCATGCCCGACATCGTGATCACAGACTGGTACATGCCTATATTCGGCGGCATCGAGCTGACACGAATGATGCGACATCCCGAATCCTCCGCCAACCCGACAGTACCGATCATCATGTTGACAGGCCACTCGGAAAAACGGAAAGTCCTGGAGGCCAGAGATGTTGGCGTGACAGAATTTCTGTGTAAACCGATTTCGGCAAATGCCCTATATGCCCGTGTAGCAAACTGTGTCATCAATCCGCGCAACTTCATCAAGGCCAACGGTTTTTACGGGCCGGACAGGCGGCGCTTCGCCAATCCCCTTTACAAGGGCTCGGAACGACGCGCAACCGATGCACTGCCTGCCCAAAAAAAGGCTAGTTGATGATATTTACTGATGCGTATGGCAAAACGCAGAGACACCAACCCTTAGAGGACTGCTCCTATGGCCGACTATGAGATCATCAAGCCCAAAGTCGACTTGAGAAAAAAGATCAAGATACTGCCCAATAGCAGCGGATTTGATCCCGTTGCCAAGGCTGAAGAGGCCATGGAACGCTTGTCTTTGAATTTTGGCAACTGGATGCGCGACGAAGTCGTCAAACTGCAATTCTCTTGGGAGAAGGCAGAAAAGGCGGGGCTGTCCGAAGAAAACATCGATAAGCTCTTCCGCTCCTGCCATGACATCAAGGGACAGGCTCATACGATGGGATTTCCGCTTGCGGGTCTGATCGCGGGTTCCATGTGTGAATTGATCGAGAGAATTCCGGACCCTGACAAATTGCCGGTAAGCCTTCTGAGAAAGCATGTGCAGGCCATCGCCGCGGTGGTCAATGAAAATGCACGCGAAGAAGATAATGCAGTCGGTAAACAGCTTGCTGAGGAATTGAGCGTCGTCACTGCAGACTATATCGAAAAGAACGCCCCGCCGGAACTCTCAGAAAGCGAAAGCTGAGACAGCAACCATTCGGCTGTCCAACTATACTGCGGCGAGAAGCTCAGGCGGCCGTCACTTGCTTCATCCGCATGCCCAACGACCGTGCATCATCGCGCGCAATCTGGGTTGCGAACCGACGCAACAGCGCCAGCAGATCATCCAGCTCATCTTCGGCGAACTCATTATAATCACTGAGGATGCGTTCGACCATCATGCGCCCGAAGCGTGTACGTGGCATATCGTCCTCAATCGAAGTCACCAGATCGCGATAGACCACCAGAGCCGACTGGACGACTGGCGCGACCCGTTCAGAAATCCCGGCTTTTTTGCATAAGGTCTGAACCAGCGCTTCGGATGGATCAGCCACGCAAGCTTGCACCCGTTTTTCGCTCAGATTGGTAAGACTCACCATCGCTTTGACGAACATCGAAACATTGCCCATGCACAGACTGCGAATAAGCAGATCCGCTGTCAGCTGGCCAGATAGTCTCAGATGTTCAACCAGTGCCTCCAGCTCATCGCCATGAGCACAGCAGGAAGCCAGATCGACTGTCGCTTTGTCGCAGGCATCCTTGACCAATGACGTGCGCCGCTCGGAACTGACGAAAGACTGCACAAGAGACAATTGCTGCAGAGCATCCCCCAGCTGAACAATCAGCATCTGGCGGATGTCGATCGGCAAGCCGTCCAGAGACAGCAGCATATTGCGCACTGACGGCATCTGGCCAAATCGCTCGGCCAACCGGCGCAGGCTGAAAACGGTAATCTGGGCTCCTGGGTTTTCCAGCATGATGCAGCAGGCCTGAGACTCGGCAACTTCGGCCATGGCTGCGCAAAGTGCCGGACTGACTGACGGGCGCGAGGCAACGGCGCACTGTATCAATGCTCCCCTGTCTGCCACCATGTCCACCAACTCCGAATCCAACAAAACAGGAGAGCTGACAATGACCGGGACAGCAACAGCATCGATATCCTGCGCCAGAGAAAGAATGACCGGGCGCGGCGCATAAGGTGATTGCTTGAGTGCCTGCGCCAGAGCTTCGCGCACGACGGGTGCGGGATCATCCAGAAGAACGGTAAGAGCTGTCTCTGCTGCTGATTTTTCGGATTCTTCTAGCGAAGAATAGAGATAAGCCCGTGCCAAAGCACTCGTCGCTTCTGCGCGACGATCAACAGGCGCGGTCTCTATCCAGGAGAGAAACTTCTCTACGATCATTCTGACTAGTCCCTGCCCTTCAGACGCCCCTAAAAGAGCAATCATTTCAGAGCCCAAACGCTACACACACCAATGGGACATATGCCCATACGTTCGCAGCTATTCTGGACCAGCAACTCTTAACGATCGGTTCACCATGAATGGAAAAGTGGAAAGATCAGTGCAGACAACTCGTCAGCCTTAGCCTTTGTCGCTGGAGGAAAAAACATCTCCTCGCAGGAATGCGCTCAGGTCAAGCGCGCCAAGCCGGGCCTGCTCGCGGGCGGGGCGCCTATCATGCCGGGTCAGATCCAGCGGAGCGCTATGAACGACGGATGATTGAGCCGCCGCAGAGCTGGATGAAGGACTGGCAGTAGAGGTGGAAACCGATGCGGAAGTTGGCACGGACTGCGGCTTGGCCTTCGGCAATGCACCTGCCAGATTATCCAAATAGACATCGGCAGTGATATCTGCGGCGGAAGGTTTCCGGCGTGGCAAGGCCATACCCTCCGAGCCACCACCTGCTGCAGGAGCTGCTGCTGGAACAGGCTCTGATGCCTGGGCATAGATCCGGCTGGCAATCACGCCATTGCTGGAGGACGCCGCCTCAATCGCCTGCTGGCCGTCATTTCCAGCAACGAAGCGGGAAGCGCGCACCTGCGAGGAAACGGAATTGTCAGGCAGGTAGCTCAGTCCATAGCGGGAGGGCAACGCCCGCTGCAAAGGCTGCGAGAAAAAGGCCTCCAGAGAATCCCTGCTATCGCTGACGATCCGACTATCATCTCTAGCCTGCTGCAGATCCACAACATGCTGTGTCTGAATTGTCGGGGTCTCCGGGCTACGGGTCAATTGCGCCTGTTTGGTGGATTCTTTCGCGGTGAAAAGATTGCCAAGCCCCAGCATATCCAACAAGCCCTTCTTCTCCTTGGGAGCAGAAGTCGGTTCGCCGGACGCTGTAGAGACCAGATCATTATACACCTCGGACACGCTCTTGGCGTTGCCCTGCCTGTCAAAGAAGATATTCTTGTTGGCTTCCGCCTGAGCGGGGAAGAAAGCAGCCGCGGGTTTGTCGGGCGATGCTTCAGCCATGGTGATCAGCTTGCTGCTTCCCTGAGCCCCCAGAAAATGCGCTGCATATAGCTCGCCTTGCGAAGGCGCCCTGTTCAGTTGCTCTGCCAGTTGCTCCCGATTGCTTTGGGCATAAGCGCCCGCCATCATCGCCGACACCTTCGGATCATTCCGCATATCCAGAATCTGCTGACGCACTTCAGGATCGCGAACATAATATTTGTCACCAGACTGGGAGATCTGCGAAGCCGCCTTGCCAAACCCGAGCTGAGGCCCGGCTTCCTTCATTGTCTCCAGCCATGTCTGTTCAACAAACTGGAAGAGGCCGGAAGCAGACGAGGTTGGCGCCTTGGCGGCAGCGTTGAAATTGCTTTCACGCTTGGCCGTATTCAGAAGAAACGCAAAATCCGTACCCGTGGTCCGGCTTGCCTCTTCAAAGGCAGCCTGAAATCTGATCGAATTGTTAAACGAAACAGAACTGGTCAAAGCGCTCTCCAAAGCGATGAACGGACAAGGGTCTGCGACAATACGCACCGGCAGAAAACCCGAGATAGATTCGGGCTTGTTAGTCTTGATTAACCATTCTTTTACCAAATGGTTAACAGAAGCTTAATTTATAAATCGAGACGCAAATGTAAGCACCGGGAAATGGAGCGATCGACCGGCACGCCCCACCCGACGCATTGGCTTTCGGATCAGTCGCGCTCAACCCCAGCGGCCTCCTTCAGCCCTTACTGACGGCACAGAAGCGCATTAAGAGTAAGAATTTTACCTTTTATTTCAGTAATTTATATAATTTTTCTGAATCAGCATAACAACAAGTTGAATCAATCTGCCAACAAGATGAATCAAAATCTCAAGCAACCATTTCACCGCCAAGGCGAACAAAGAAACATCGAACGACCACCTGCCTCTTACCGGTCTTTCAACACCCAATACCACCAACAGTGTGAAGCCGGAGACACAAATCAATTGCAAAATGCAAGAGCATATTCGAGGGGGAAGACCGCTCCCCATAAGAAAGACACCGCTAAAGACCGACGACTTTATCCAGCCTCGCCCTCAAATTACCACGGTTTTGGATTTCCTAAGCCGCAGTCAAATGCTAAACATCAGCACTATCAGAGCTTGAGACTCACCCCCGGGCGATTCCGATTGAGGGCAACGCAAGGAAAGATCAGTGATAAGCATAAAAGCAACCGGACAACGGCTTCTCAGTTTGTTTTTGAGCCTTTGCACAGCGCTCTTCATCGCGACCATTGCCTCCCCCAACCTTGAGGCACACGCCCAATCGGCACAGGCACCACTAGACTTAGGCACAGTCATTCAGAAGGGCACGCCCCGACAGGCCCCCGTTTATCTCAAGCTTCCTGAAACAGTTCCGATTCCGGCAGCCAATCCGCTTAAAAATGGCAATCAAGGTACCGGCACTGAAGCCAACCAGAATGAGGCTGCAACAGACCAGGCCGGAGCTCAAACACCCGCTGGCACAGAGGCTGAAAGCGCCCCACAAGACAATGACACCGTCCCGGCCTCTGTGGTCGACGCCCTGCCAGATGAGGAAGATGCGCCGCAGATCGAGCCGGGTGGCATCGCCCGTCTTCAGCTGACAGCCCTGCTTTCCGATGATGGCCAGATCCTGCAAAGAGGGGTCAATTGGCGTGTCTTCGGCGTCAAGAAAAACGAGCAGGGCCAGTTGCCGATGCTCCATAACGTGGATGGCGGCCCGTTGGATGTCGATCTCGAGCCGGGCAGCTACATTATCTATGCGGGATACGGATATGCCAATCTGACCAAACGCGTCATCCTGCCCAAGGCTGGCGACTATAACGAGAGCTTCAATCTGCACGCCGGGGCGATGCGCCTGAATGCGGTGGCAGCAGGCGACATTGCGCTCGACAACAGCATCCTGAAATTCGATATCTACACCAGCGAAGATTCAGACACTGGCTCTCACACACTCCTGGTCAAGAATGTGAAACCGAACCATGTGGTCAAACTCAGCCAAGGCACTTATCACGTCGTTTCCAACTATGGCACAGCCAACGCCAAGGTGCGCGGCGACGTCGAGATCACCGAGGGCAAGTTGATCAATGTGACCATGATCCACAATGCAGCAAAGATCACCCTGCGGCTCGTTTCTGAGCCCGGCGGTGAAGCGCTCGCCAATACCATCTGGACGGTCTTTACGCCGGGTGGCGATGTGGTCAAACGCGCCATTGGCGCCTTCCCGACCCTCGCTCTTGCTGCCGGGGATTACACAGCAATCGCCAAACAGGGCAATGAAGTCTATAACCGAGATTTTTCGGTTACCTCAGGCCTCAATCGCGACATCGAGGTTCTGTCCACGGCACAATAAGAGCCTAGAGGAAGGACGTTTCAGCCATCGCGCATCTGATTGAGCACACGCCCGAAAACCCGGCTTGCACCAACAGCGCAAAGCCAAAGATCCTCCCGCTGCCAGAGCGGGACAGTTTCTGGCGTCGCTTGCAGTGCACCGTCTGTCCATGGCTCCGCTTCAATCCGCATGTTCCGCCCGGCCCGATCCGTGGCGACGCCTGTGGAGATCCAACCTTTACTACCAGGCTTGCCTTTGACGCAGACTTTGACGGCCTCGCAGTGACCTGCCACATCAGCTACCATTTCGATCCTGCCTGTTGTCTAGATATACTGATCGATACCGATGACGGCTATCATCTCTTCGCTTTCGAAACCCGCGCCTATAGCCTGCGTTACGCCTTGGCCCATCTGGCTCAGGCAGCAAGACAACAACGCATAGAGCTGCCGATCGCAGGCTTGGCTCCGGGCGTAAAATGGTTGTCAAAGGAAAGAGATTGCGCCGAGATTTCTGTCAGTGGATGCGCCCCGATGCACCCTTGCACTCCACTTCAGCCCCGCACAGCCCATTGAATCAAATCTTCACCGAGCAGCCCCAACACACTGAAGAGACTCACCAAACGGCATCCGTTAAAGCTGTTTGATTCTTGACTCGATTTCTCAACACGAAAAAAGAAAAGGCGGCGCCAGATCGGCACCGCCTTTTTTGATTTTCAACATGAACAAGCGAATTATTCAGCCGCTTCCGCTTTTGCAGCTTCAAGTGCACGACGCAAGTCCGGAGCAATCGCCTCATCAACGAGAGACGCAATGGCTTCATCCAGAGACATGGACGTCTGATGCTTGGAGCCAAGCCGACGGATTGAAACGCTCTGTTCTTCAGCTTCCTTCTTGCCACAAACCAGAAGAGCAGGAACTTTGGCCAGTGAGTGTTCACGAACCTTGTAGTTGATCTTCTCGTTGCGCAAGTCGGTTTCCACATTGAGGCCCGCCGCGGTGAGCTTCCTGGCCACTTCACGCGCATAGTCATCGGCTTCCGACGTGATGGTAGCAACCACCACCTGCAGCGGCGCAAGCCAGAGCGGGAAGTGACCGGCATAATGCTCGATCAAAATACCGCAGAAGCGTTCCAGCGATCCGAACAGGGCTCGGTGGATCATCACCGGATGGACCTTGTTGCCGTCGGTGTCGATATAGAAGGCACCAAGACGACCGGGCAAGTTCAGGTCCACCTGAACCGTACCGCACTGCCAGTCACGACCAATGGCATCGCGCAGCACATACTCCAGTTTCGGGCCATAGAAAGCACCCTCACCCGGATTCAACGTCCATTCCTGACCGGCAGCATCAATGGCCTTTTTCAAGGCCTCTTCGGCAGCATCCCAAACTGCGTCGGAGCCAACACGTTTTTCAGGACGGTCGGAGAATTTCACCCGAATATCGGTGAAGCCGAAGTCATGATAGATCGACATGATCTGCTCATGCATAGCCACGCAGACCTCGGTGATCTGATCCTCGGCACAGAAAGCATGGGCGTCGTCCTGCGTGAAGTGACGCACGCGCATCATGCCATGCAGAGCCCCGGAAGGCTCATACCGATGAACCTTGCCAAACTCGGCAATCTGCAGCGGCAGATCACGATAGGATTTGAGACCATTCTTGAAGATTTGAACATGGCCCGGGCAGTTCATCGGCTTGCAGCAGAAGATCCGCTCGTCCGGGGTCTGGGTGGTGTACATATTCTCACCAAACTTGTCCCAGTGACCGGATTGCTCCCACAAGGACTTGTCCATGATGTCAGGGCTGTTGACTTCCTTGTAGCCCCAGCTCTTCTGACGCCGCCGCATATAGGTGATCATCGACTGGAACAGGGTCCAACCCTTTTCGTGCCAGAAAATGGAACCCGGAGCCTCTTCCTGGAAATGGAACAGGTCCATTTCACGGCCCAACTTACGATGGTCGCGTTTTTCCGCTTCTTCCAGACGGGTCAGATGGGCTTTGAGGTCTTTCTCGCTCGCCCAGGCCGTTCCGTAAATGCGGCTCAACATGGCATTGTTGGAATCGCCACGCCAATAGGCACCGGCTACCTTCATCAGCTTGAAGGCCTTGCCAATGTGGCCGGTGGAAACCATGTGCGGTCCACGACACAGATCGAGCCAGTCGCCCTGACGGTAGATCTTGACGTCTTCCCCTTCAGGGATGGCATCAACCAGTTCCACCTTGTAGCTTTCACCCCTGTCGGAGAAATGCTTCTTGGCAACATCGCGACTCCAGACTTCCTTGGTGAAGGAAGCGTTGCGGTCGATGATCTCTGCCATTTTCTTTTCGATCAGCTCAAGATCTTCCGTGGTGAAAGGCTCTTCGCGGGCAAAGTCATAATAAAAGCCATCAGTAATGACCGGGCCGATGGTGACTTGCGTGCCAGGGAACAATTCCTGCACTGCTTCAGCCATCACATGGGCCGCATCATGGCGGATCAGTTCAAGCGCATCATCATCAGTGCGCGTCACGATCTCGATCTTTGCATCTTGTGCAATCGGATCAGCCAGATCAGCCAGTTCGCCATTCAGTTTCATGGCGACGGCTTTTTTTGCCAAAGATTTGGAAATGCCCTCTGCGACGTCGACGCCACGTACGCCATCGTCATATTCACGAACAGATCCGTCGGGGAAAGTCAGATTGACCATAATCGTCTCCTGCTCAACTCCTGCCTACAACGCAGGTAAGCTGTCGGGTTTAAAAACCCGGATGTTTCATATAAGCGATTTATCAAAAGGCCAGTTCAAGCGGAGTTGCGCATCTCACCGTCGGGGACCCAACTTGGTCGCCGGATCGATGTGATCGCCACCCCAAAGGCCATAAGTCCATGGTTTATACCACACCGAACCTTGAGGCAACCTTTCCGGCACAGGATCAAAGCCGCTATGCCCGAATGGATGGCATCGCATAATGCGCGCAAGGCCCATCCAGCCACCAGCCCAGAATCCGAACCGCCCGATGGCCTCTTCCGTATAGCGCGAACAGGTTGGTTGATAGCGGCAGGCCCGCCCCACAAAAGGCGAGAGGAAAATTTGGTAAAGCTTGATAAGGCCAATGGCGAGATATTTCATGCGCCGCCTTCTATTTGCTCGAAGGCATCCACCACCGCGTCAAACACAAGCAGTGTGGACGCATGGCGCGCCGGATAGTCGCGCACAGGCTGAAGAAACTTCAGATCGTCCCATTTTCCCGTAGGGGGATCGCCCGCCTCACACAGCATGGCCTGCATATCCTTGCGCAACTGGCGCAATTCTTCCAGATCCGAGCCCAGAATATGCTGACCGACCACTGAAGCGGCCGCCTGCCCCAGCGCGCATGCATTAACCGCCTGCCCGAACTCAGCAACCTTGCCATCTTCAACCACAAGATCAACCTCGATGGTGGAACCACACAGTTTGCTATGCGCCTTTGAGGAAGCCATGGGCGCGCTCAAACGCTCAAGCTGCGGAATATTCCCTGCAAATTCGAGAATTTTGTGATTATAAACATCGTCAAGCATGGGAATTCTCTCTTCTGCTACTGATTGGCGATCCGAAACTCGTATTCCTCCCTATAACGCTTATATAGGAAAGAAAACAAGAAAAGCAGAAGCAGGATGTAGGAATTGATGAAATTTATGTTATAGTATAACATCCCACTCAAATAGGATTTCCTACTGACAAATTGGAAAAAAAGTGCATGATGGCGCAACCGGGAGATAGGTTCGCGGGCAATTATGCTCCATTAGAAAAGGCGAACAAATCTGTGATGGATATGATTGTCGACACCAGCAACCCTGCTGGCGATAAGGCTGAAGAGGGGCAAGAAAACGCCTTGAAAAACAACAAGCAAAAACAGCTGCAAGCAGTGGCCAATCTGGAAGAGCAAGCGGACGATTGGGCATTGGCAACACGCCCCTCCCGCCAGGAAGCCGAAGAGGCCGTGCGCACCCTGATCAAATGGATCGGGGATGATCCCGAGCGCGAAGGTCTGATCGATACACCCAAGCGTGTCGTTAAGGCCTATGAAGAGCTCTACCGTGGCTACAGGGAAGATCCCGCAGAACCACTTGGTCGCACCTTCGAAGAAGTCAACGGCTATGAGGACATGGTTCTCTTGCGCGACGTAGAATTCTTCTCCGCATGTGAACATCATATGGTGCCTTTCGTTGGCAAGGCTCATATCGCCTATTATCCTTCAAAAGGCGTTGTCGGTCTCTCCAAGCTTGCCCGCGTCATCGACACCTTTGCGCGCCGGTTGCAGACTCAGGAAAGCCTGACCGAACAGATCATAGAAACCATTGAAACAACTCTGGCTCCGCGCGGCATTGCCCTGCTCATAGAAGCGGAACATATGTGCATGACCATGCGCGGCGTACATAAACGGGGCGCTTCTACCGTAACGACCCGCTTCACTGGCGTGTTCGCTGAAGATGTCAACAAGCAGAATCGTTTCATGAGCCTGACCGGCGAATGTCGGGGCTAAAGCCTTGTCATCCGCTCTGAACGCGAAAGAGTAACAACAGCTCGTGATCAGACAGTTCGCTGAAAAAGGGGCCGAAAGCCCCTTTTCTTATAACGCTTTCTGACAACTCATTCGGGGCAAAGCCCTGTTGCATCCAAAAAGAAAAGAGGTGTGCCTTGACGTCTCCTTTTGCCACGCGCACGGGAAAAAGCAACGACGAGATCGAGCTTGGAACCAACTTCGCTCCCAAATTCGACGAGAAAGGCCTGATCGCCTGCATCGTGACCGACATGGATAGCGGTGACGTGGTGATGTTTGCCTATATGAATGAGGAAAGCCTGCGCCTGACGCTGGAAACGAACGAAGCACATTACTGGAGCCGCTCCCGTCAGGAGCTTTGGCACAAGGGGGCGACGAGCGGCAATGTGCAGGATGTTATCGAGCTGAGAACCGATTGCGATCAGGATGCGATCTGGATCAAGGTACGCACGCGCGGAGCAACGGCCAATTGCCATCAGGGTTATAAATCCTGCTTCTATCGCGCAGCAGAGCTGAAAGATGGCGCACCGCAACTGGCTTTCAAAGAAGACAAACCTCTCTTCGATCCCAAGACGGTTTATAAAAAATAGCCCCCTTGGCGGCAGCTTTCAATCAAAGCCCCACTTCGGACAGGCCGACGCTTCGGCCTATCCCGTCTATTACCTATCCTGCAGCAATATAGGCGCGCATATCTTCCGCTTCGCGTTCGGTCTCTTCAATGCGGAACTTGACCACGTCGCCAATGGATACCAGCCCGGCGATTTTTTCACCATTGAGAACCGGCATATGGCGGAAGCGTCCCGATGTCATGCGCGACATGACCGAGGCAATGGTTTCTTCTTCAGAGCAGCTCATCACATCAGCGGTCATGAACTCACTGGCAGGCCGAAGCAGAGCCGAGCCGCCATGAAAACTCAGCGCACGCACAATATCGCGTTCGGATAGAATGCCGCACAGACTGTCGTCTTTGGCAATCAAGATAGCCCCCACACCATTGTCACGCAGCAACTTGACCGCATTCATCAAAGTCGTGTCCGGCTCGGTTTTGAATACAGCACGTCCCTTTTGATTGAGAATCGTGGCAATCGTCATAAATCGGGTCTCCCTTATGCTAAAGGTTGCTCAATTGCATGACTTGCCCGTGATATTTCACGCAAACCACAAGCATGTTCATGTCGTTGAACCCCTAAGTGTGCGTTATGTCGCACGTCATGGCAAGATCGAAAGCTCCCTGACTTAAGCATAACGCGCCTTGCCGGCATGGCTGCACAAGCTATCGCGAATACCGACCAGACAGCAAAAAGGGCAGGATTCTGCGAAGAACCCTACCCTTTGTTGCAAAATCACATGTTTCCCGCAGCGCTACTTGATCACTTTAAGGTGATCGGGCTTCTTCTTGGGCGGGTCCTTTTTCGGCGGCTTTGGTTTGCGCGGCGGCCGAGAATAGGGATCAAGATAGGGGAAGACCAGCAGCCCAGCGATAAATCCGCCCAGATGCGCTTCCCATGCAATGGTCGCCCCGCCGCCCAGAATGGAAAACACCCCGAACACCAGATTGAGCACCAGCCAAATACCAAGAAAGCCCATAGCCTGCCGATTGCGCCGCAGCTCTTTAAGGCTCAGACACGGATAGCGATTGACGCCTTGGAGACCGGAAAAGCCCCCCATCCCGCCATTGAAAGCAAAGCGCGCTGAGGCAGCCATCGCACCGGACAAAACGGCAGAGACCCCGACCAATGGCGCTTGGCTACCAAAATGAATGATAAGATGCACAAGAGCGCCCGCAGCTGCGGTGATGACAAAAAAGATGGCGAAATTGACATTGCCGATACGCCGGACGATCACCGTCGCAAAGATCATCATCCACACAATATTGAGAATGACATGCGCCCAGCCACCATGCAGGAAGGCATAGGTAACGAACGTCCAGATATCTCCCAGCACCCCGCCGGGGAAAGAGAAGACCTGACCGGCAGCACCATATCGAACTGGCATAAAGGAAAAGGACAGCAGCAGCCACTCTCTCTGATCAAAAGAGAGAAAGAAGGATTGCGCAGCCTGAATGGCAAGCATGATACCAGCGAGCACCATAATGAATGTGGGCAGATTGAACATGGGCTCTTTGGGGGGCGTCATACCTGGAGGCATTTGCCATGAGCCGCGCGGTTGCAGAGCCATAAGGGTTCCTTTTCTCTTACTAAAACTGTTCCCGTAGAAATAAGGCAGATAGCCGCCTCATCAAGGCATAGGCGTACGGGAAGCGACCTGCATCCACCTTTTTAGCCAGAAAATCTTAATAGCTACGGAAGGTGGCAATTATTTGGATAAAAAAAAGCCATCCGCCGATCTTGCGATCACGAGGATGGCCGGGTTCCCCGAAGATTCGGGAAGTCATCAAAGAGCCGGGCATCAGACTATAGGAGTTCGGTCCGATACCGGTGGATCTGTTAATAACATCTTTACATTATTCCACTCAGAGCTCAACGAAAACCTTTTGTTAACCTTAACAGAAGCGAACCGTGGTGAAAGTTTGATTAAAGAAGCGTTACCCCTGCGACTGGCATGTCCCCTGCTTTACAATGAGTGCAAAAGAAAAAGAGATCCTGTTCTGCTTCAAGATGAAACACATCTGGAGCAAAACTGCCCCAGATAGAGACGCAAAATGAAACACCAGGTGACTCGCGAACTGTTTACTTATTGGGATGGCCTGCGAGGCGGACGGACAGCCCCTGAGCGCAGTGACATCGACCCTGCAGAAATCCATCAGATTCTCGGAGACACATTCATCCTTGAATATGATAATGAAACCAGCCTTAGCTTCCGGCTGGCAGGCACCCGTCTGTGTGGTTCATTCTGTCGTGAATTGAAGGGACGCAATTTCTTTGATCTTTGGGGGGCTAACGATCTCTCCAGCATGAAACTGCTGCTCACGGCCGTGGTGGAAGACGAAGCAGCGGCCGTTATCGGCTTTAAGGGCAAAACAGAACGCGAGCAGGAGCTGGAGTTTGAATCGATCCTCCTGCCCCTCAGGCATTATGGCCAAACCAAAAGCCGCCTTCTGGGCGCGGCAAGTCCGGCCGATATGCCCTATTGGATCGGAATCTGGCCAATTCAGGAGCTGTCCATCAGTTCCATGCGTCTGATCTGGCCCGAAGAACGTCCGGCCTTCATGCGCAATCAGGAACAAGCCCCCAAACAGCAACATAAATTCGGCCTCACGCCGACAACGACGATTCTCCCCCCTGTCATCGGGCAACATCCTATCAATCCCGAGCGTCGCATTGGCCATTTGACTGTCATCGAAGGGGGCAGACGCGACTAAATTGCGCCTTCCCAAACAGCCTTCCACTCTGGGCATCAGAATATTTTCCATAGCACTGCAAGAAGCTGACCGACAAAAGGCTTTATTAACTATAGAGGGAATAGGATGGCGATATATTCGTTCATCCTGTCCAGCCATGGCGAGGAAAGCCATTCTCTATGTCGGCAGTCGCTAAAAAATCTGAACTACCGCGCATTACAGAGCGCCGTCGCCATCAACGCGTCAAAGTGAACCTTCTTGGTCGCTTTATGCTTGAGAACAAGACGGAGTATCCGTGTCAGGTGATCAATATGTCACCGGGCGGCATGGCCATGATCACGCCAATACGCGGCGAGATAGGCGAACGCGTCATCGCCTATATTGATCATATCGGACGAATTGAAGGCAAGATTGTCAGAAAGATTGAAGGCGGCTTCGCCATCACAGTCGATGCCACGGTACGCAAGCGCGACAAGTTGGCCTCTCAGCTGACATGGCTCGCAAACCGGCATTTGCTCGATCTACCCGAAGATCGTCGCCATGAACGCAGGCAGCCGAAGCAACCGATCACCAAGCTGATCCTGCCAGACGGCAGTGAGCATATCTGCCGCGTCCTCGATCTCTCCCTTTCTGGGGCCGCACTCAAAACCAGTGCTCGGCCTGCAGTTGGCAAAGATGTCAGGATCGGTAAAATCCGTGCACGCGTAGTCCGCCATCTTGAAGATGGCCTGGCCCTCGAATTCGCTGCCGTGCAAGATCGCACCGAAATAGACAAGAACCTGCGTTAAGCCCTGTTCCCTGTTCTAGATTTTCTTGGATCCACATAGTCTTGGACAGCATATGTGCGGTGCCAGCCTATATGGCGTGTAGCCGCCGGCTCACTGCGTTCAATTTTCACAAAAATTGCTACCCTAGAGCGCTGTTGTCTGAAGTGAGTCAGCAATTACAAACAAAAAATATAAGAATTTTTTCCTTTTTTTTCGCAGCACCAAAAGGCCTTTTGCGGGGCCAGCCGCAGGTCCTCAGCGTATCCTCACATTGAGTCCGACCGCTCCTTATTTGGTTTCCCCATCTTTACTTGCCGTAACTTGCCGTCAAACGGCATACAGCGCCACCTATCAAGAGCTCGACAGAGAGGAATAACCTATTGAAATAAAACAATTTTCAAAAATGTAAAATTTTATCTAAAATTGACTCATATTAATATCAAACTCAATTTCAATTGAATTCAAATTTTATACTTATTTAATTGGAATTAAAATCAAAATATATTCAAATATAAAACAAAGTAAAATCAAGTTACGCGTATATTTTACTTAAATTTCCCAGCAAATATTCGAAAAATATCAAATGAATACTTCTAATAATCTCCCTACAACGACGGGAGATAAAAATGAAGAAACGCATTTGGGGATTTGCTTTTTTCAGCCTTGCCTGCCTTGCTATGCCATTCGAGGCGGCGGCTGCCAGTTACTCACCATTCATGACCGTGCAGGGTCTAACCTCTGCGCCCATAGGTCATGTGAATTTTTGTCGGCAGAATCCGTCGGAGTGCAACATCTCGTTCAACTCCGATCAGGCAGTAAAACTGTCTGAAGAGAGCTGGAAAAAGCTCATCAGCGTGAACGGATATGTCAATCAGTCGATCAAGCCGGCAACCGACGAAGAGCTCTATCGTACGGAAGAGCTTTGGACTTACCCGATGTCGGCCGGAGACTGCGAAGATTTTGCGCTCTTGAAAAGGCGCATGCTCATCAATGACGGTTGGCCTGCTACGGCTTTACTAATTACGGTCGTGAAAGAAAGGAACGGCAATGGCCATGCTGTTCTGACCGTACGCACGGATAGGGGCGATCTAATTCTCGACAATCAGGATCCTAGAATCCTTCCTTGGGACAAGACCCCTTATCACTATATCAAGCGCCAGGCTGCGCTTCATCCATCACAATGGACTGCCATTGCTGACACTCGCTAATCAAGAACGAGCCCTCGAAGGCTCTTTCTTGCTCCAAACTTTGCTTTGCAAGTCCTGATCGCGTCCCCACATCCCGTCCATTGCGATCAGGACGGGCCAGTCGTCCCCACGGCTGGCCCTTTTTTCTTGCCGCCCATTGCGAAAGAAAACCCACGCAAATGTCTATGGCCCTAAAGGGCCTTCAGCTCGGACGCAAACCGCTTCCAGTTTGCAACATAATTAGCAGCTGACCGGCGCAACTTGTTGATCGCTTCTTCATCCAGCTCACGCACCACCTTGCCCGGCATCCCCATAACCAGTGAATTGTCTGGAATGACTTTACCTTCTGGGATCAAGGCCTTGGCTCCGATCAGACAATTCCGCCCAATCTTGGCGTGGTTAAGCACCACAGCCCCCATTCCGATCAGGGAATTTTCGCCAATCGTACATCCGTGCAAAATAACATTGTGGCCGATGGTACAATCAGCTCCGATGGTAAGCGGCGCGCCCATATCCGTGTGCAGGGTGCTGCCTTCCTGAATATTGGTGCGGTCTCCGATCGTCAGAGGTTCGTTGTCACCACGCAGAACCGCCCCGAACCAGACGCTGGCATCCTGCCCAAGGATAACCTTGCCAATGAGGCTTGCATTAGGGGCAACCCAATAGGCCCCATCTTCAGGCACAGTGGGCTTAAAATCTCCCAATTGATAAAGAGTCACGATTTCCCCTTTCAGACAAAAACTTGGTCCACCGCCACAGCACAGGGGCAATGACGACATGAAGCCCTATATATCGTGAACTTTACCCTCCAGTTCCAGTTAGCAACAAGACTGACCGTGTCATCCACAGGCCAATGTGGGCCCTCAACTCATGGCGTTGGCAGCAACGGAGAAGACGTTCAACAAGAAAACCCCCGAGCAGGCACTCCAGACGCTGGCAATAGCCGAAGAGCCAAACAGCCAGCCAATGGGGCGTTGCTCGATGCGGCGTCCCCGCACCGCATTGCGCATGATGATGAACGGGCCGGCAAAGGTGCATATAAGAATGGACGCAATCACCCCGGGCCAGGAATTGATCGACACGCGAAAACCAGCCGGTCTTTGCGCCATAACCTGATAGAGAGTGGCCAAAATGCCAGCACAGACGAACCCGACAGCGGTGACATAAAAAAGAGCTAGAAATTCAGGACCCACAACGCTTCCTTTCCTGCAGCCCATCCCAGAAGGGATACCGGCCACACACATCGCTTTGGCAATGCCCTGTTCGAAAAAGGATCACTCAAACAAAAAGCGACAAATACACAGGATTTTCCGTCTCAAAATGAAACAGGCAAAACACGCTTATTAAGAAACGTGCAAGCATTGTGCCGAACTGCCCCTATAGCCGACAAAGGGATGAATGTGCGAAGGGCATTTGAATGATTGAAGCACCCGCAGGGATTTTCTAACATCGCCACGAGCCATGGCCAGTCGCCGCGCCTGAAGGACACACAAAGACATGAAGCATCAGACACCGCAAGAACAAGGATCGACACAGAGATGGATCTTTTTCCTTCTCATCGCGGGTCTCGTTGCGATTACCTTTTTATATCTGATCAGTCGCATTTTTGAATATTCCGGGCCTTCGCTTCTCCACAATCCCTATAGCGCGGAAACTAAGCCCAAACACATCTTGATCGGCGATATGGATTTCATGGTGCCTCCAAACACCATCCGGCGCCATGAGCAAAGAGTAGCATCCTCGGTAAACCAGCTCGATCTTGTCTTCCTGTGGCCATCCATGGCGGGCTACAGTCGCGATAAGCAGGTCGCCTTCAGTGATGCAACCAAGAAATCGAACCTTATTTTTGTCTCCATCAGCCGACCGGACACGATTCTCCTCAGCTCGGAGCGGCTCTATAGTGTCTACAGTCAGTTCTTTTCCGGCGATCCGGTGCGAGGCCCGGCAACCCTGATTGGCTTTGCAATGGATGAAAGCTCCGGTTTCGGCGGAGAGACTGTGTATTTCAAACCCGAATCCACAGAACCCTTTGTCGCCCGCTGCATAAAGCCGGACAACAAGGAACCGCCCTTCTGCATGCGCGAGATTGGCTTGGGCGCGACCATCCAGATCACCTATCGCTTCCGCCCCCACTTGCTCTCACAGTGGAAGACGCTGGATGATCATATCCTTGACCGATTGGGTGGATTTCTCGTGCCCTGAGCTACAGGCCTATCGGACAAACCAGCCACAGAGCGATAGGCCCAAAGTGAAAAAGGCTGCCGCCCCGTAAATGGGCAGCAGCCTTTGATATGAGAATGACCAAAAGGTCACGCCATCAGGAAAAAGCAGCGAGCGTGAACGCGCGCCTATTCTTCTTCCAGATCATAATCGAGAATTGCCATGGAGAAATTGTAGGACAGATCTTCATCTTCATCATCGCGAAATAACACGCCGACAAATTCCTCTCCAACATAGACTTCTGCGGAATCATCCTTGCGAGGACGCGCGCGCACCTCAAGATTGGGCGACTGAAGAGTCTTCCGCATGAATGTTTGAAGTTTTGCCAGTTCGGTCTTGTCCAAAATTGCCTCCTGCAGGTTTCGCTGATCACAATTGGTTTATCCAATTTTCGAGGCTGGTGATTTGATCACCCCCGCCCGAATGTATGACCGGCTGAGTGACATAGCACACATAAAGAGTAAAGCCGATTTCCACATGATTTCAAGTTTTCTGCAGAGATATACGGACAAATAGCCACAGAATGGCCTTTCCCGGCTAATTGGCATCTCTCAAAATCTGGTCCATGCTGATTGCAGGCTCTGCACACCCGGCCTGTCCGACAACCTTGGCCGGCACACCGGCCACTGTGGTTTTGCTCGGAACATCCTTGAGCACCACCGATCCGGCAGCAACCCGCGAGCAATTGCCGATTTCGATATTGCCAAGCACCTTGGCCCCTGCCCCGATCAAAACACCATGGCGGATCTTGGGATGGCGATCTCCGTCCTCTTTGCCCGTTCCGCCCAGAGTAACGCCCTGCAGAATGGATACGTCATCTTCCAGCACGGCTGTTTCACCAACAACGATTCCTGTTGCATGGTCAAAAAAGATGCCCTTGCCAAAGGCTACACGCGGGTGAATATCCACCTGATAGACCTGCGAGCTGACACTTTGCAGATAGAGCGCAAAATCCTTGCGCCCGTTTTTCCAGAGCCAGTTGGCCAGACGGTGTGTCTGGATGGCGTGGAATCCCTTGAAATAGAGGATAGGATCGACAAACCGTTCGCATGCAGGATCACGATCCGCAACCGCCCTGATATCAGCGCGCATGGCCTCCGGAATATAGGCGTCTGAAGCACAGGCTTCTCTGAAGGCCTGACGGATGGCCTCGGAATCCATTGCCGGATTGTGCAACCGATCCACGATTCGGTGGATGACAGCATTTTCCAGCCGCTTGTGGCTAAGAATGGTCGCATAGATGAAGCTGCTCAGAGCAGGCTCTGCCCGCACGATGCTTTCTGCTTCGGCCCTTACGCGCTCCCAGACCGGGTCGATCACATTCGGCTGATCGTATACACTGCGGCTAAGGCTTGCCTCTACCATTTTTTCTCCTACTCCCGCGAAAGGGCGAGACGACTAACTGGGCGATTTCAATTACGACAGGCACTTGCGCCGGAAGGGCCTTGGTCCAATGCCAAAAAATGTCTGCCTAGTTCCTTCGCATGCCTTTTGTCTGGCATACAATCCCGATACAAATAGGCTGCCAGTCACGGGGCTGCAAGAACAAAAACCCAATCTTTTTCATCCAAGGCAAAAATTATCCTACAAAGTTAGCACACAAATGACCGATACCCAAAATCCAGACACGACCCTGCCAGATACAATTCTCATTGAACGCGAAGGGCCAATCGGCCGCATCGTCATCAACAACGAAGCCAAACGAAACGCCATGTCGCTGAAAATGTGGCAAGCCATCCCCGATGCTGTTGCCGCTCTGGATACCGATTTCGATATCCATGTCATAACCATTGTCGGCGCAGGCAGCAAAGCCTTCGTCTCCGGAGCAGACATTGCCGAATTCGACATTGTACGGAAGGATACCCCTTCGGCTTCCCATTATGATGACATCAACGCGGAATGCTATCGCGCTGTCCGCAACGCAAAAAAACCAACCATCGCGCTCATCAAGGGCTTCTGCATGGGCGGTGGTTTGGGCTTGGCGGCCGCCTGCGACTTGAGGCTTTCAAACCAGAGCGGCAAATTTGGCATTCCGGCAGCAAAGCTGGGCATAAGCTACCCGACAGGAGCCATTGCGGACATCGTCAATATCATAGGGTCGGCCAACGCCAAGGAAATGTATCTCACAGCCAAGGTCTATGATGCGGATGCAGCACAAAAACTGGGCTTTCTTCACGCCATTTTCAGCGATGAAAGCTTTGATGCTGAAGCAGCGGCCTATTGCCAGACAGTCGCCTCGCTTGCCCCGCTCAGCCACAAATATCATAAGGCAGCTATCAACAATGCCATCAACCAGAGCGACAGCCTGCCGTTTGACCAGTTGAAAAGCATGGCCTGCGATTGTCTCGATAGCGAGGATTACAAGGAGGGCCGCAGAGCCTTCAGCGAAAAGCGAAAGCCCCTGTTTGTCGGCAAATAGCAAAAAGAGCATCGGGGCCACAATGTCTGTGGCCCTCATTCATTCTTGAAAAAAGCGTCAGGCGTCTGCGAAAAATTCCAGCACGGCCTTTTTGAACACCTTGTCTCCGACCGCGACCATGTGATCCCGCCCCGGAATATCACAAACCTGCGCATCAGGCAGAACATCGGCCAACTCCTTGGCCGTACCGGCAATAGTATCCCGTGAGCCGACAGCCACGAGGGCAGGCACACTCAGCGTTGACAATTCATCCACGGATATTTTCTGTCGCGATGACCCCATGCAGGCGGCCAGTGCCAGACGGTCACTCTTGGTCTGATCGGCAAACTGGCGAAAGGCACGCCCGACGGCGCTGTCCGATTTTGCCCCATCTTCAGCCTTGAGCGCATCAATGATGGGCTGCGGATCGCCGGTGCCATTGATCATGCCGCCACCGAGGCCACCGAAAACAACCTTCCTGACCCGCTCGGGATATTTGAGAGACAGGAAAGCGGAAATGCGCGCGCCCATCGAATAGCCCATGACGAATGCCTCTTGAAGGCCCAGATGATCAAGCAGTGCACGGGCATCTTCGGCCATGATGGGAGATGAATAGAGCGCCGGATCATAAAGCTTTTCACTTTCCCCGTGGCCACGATTGTCAATCGCCAGCACGCGATAGCCAGCCTTTGTCAGCGTCTGCACCCAACCGGGATTGACCCAATTGACCGTCTTGTTGGAGGCAAAGCCGTGAATCAGCAGAACCGGCTCTCCTTCTCCTTCATCGAGATAGGAGATCGTATAGTCATCAGATTTAAAGTAAGGCATGTCGAATTCGAAATCACTTTGAAAAGGGGAACAAGACGCAAGGCGTATCATCAGGCTTTCATATCAGTTTGCCGAAAAAGCGCAAACCGCAACATAAGCCGAACACGAGTGTCTTTGGACAAACCGTTGCGAATATACGTAGATCTTTGGATACGGGCAAGATATAAACAGAGGAATAGTAGGCAGTTCACCAACAAATCGCTATGGTGTCTCATGCACGAAAATCATTGAAACGAAGGCAAATTGCAATGGCCGGCTCCAATATTCCGCATTTCAAGAATGATCAGGGCGTCCCGGTGATTCACATCGGCGCAAAAGAATTCCAGTGCATTGGCGCAACGCCGCCGCAGGATCATCCCCATATCTATCTTGATATGGGCGACGAAGAGGAAATCCTCTGCCCTTATTGTTCCACCCTCTACAAGTTTGATGAAGATCTCGGGCCACAGACCACGCGTCCAGCAGGTTGCTACCACGAGGATTGATGCCGCGCATTGTTTGTTCCAGTCGGTTCTCCGGTCGGCCAACGAGGCTAAGAACTGGGGACGAATGAATATGACAGTCGTGTGTAGCAGGCCCTTTTGCTCTTGATCAATTTCGTGCAGTCCGGGCGCGACTAATGTGCCTTGAGTTTTTTACCAAAATAGACTTTACGATCCGCTTGATTGGGCTTATGCATCCTAGCTATGCGGTCCTCAGAAAAGCCCCTTGATTGCCTTGTGCGATCCAGAAAGATACGACCAGTTCGAAAGATCCTGTCATGACCGAACGATTGCCGATCATTGTAGCAGGTGCTGGCCCGGGCGGATTGTCCGCAGCCCTGGCGATTGCCTGTAAAGGGTTTCCGGTTTTGCTGCTGGAACGCAACAAAATCCCGACAGAAGTCGGTGCTGGCATTCAGATTTCCCCCAATGCAACAAGCAGCCTCAAGCAGTGGGGCGTATGGCCCTATATTTCCAAGCTGGCTGTTACACCGGACAAGATCTGCATCAATTCGGGCGTCACAGGCGCACGCCTTTCCGAAGTTTCGACCCGCGATATTTCCCAGCGGTTCGGTTCGCCCTATATGGTTATCCATCGCGCAGACCTGCAACAGGCCCTCTATCACCGCGCCAGCCAATCCGATCTCATTGAGATGCTGGATGAACGCGAAGTACGCGAAGTCACCGAAACGGAAGACGGGGTTGAACTCCGCTGCAAGATGGCCAACGGCGAGCATGCCTTTTATCGTGGCTCAGCGCTGATTGCGGCCGATGGCGTCTGGTCGCGCATCCGTACGGACTATTTCGGCAACAGTCCGGCAGCTTACAGCGGCAAGACCGCTTGGCGCGCAACCTTGCCCATTCAAATGGTGCCCAACAGCATCGACAGCGAGAATGTCGGGC
Organism: uncultured Cohaesibacter sp.; assembly: GCF_963676485.1. NCBI lineage: Bacteria > Pseudomonadati > Pseudomonadota > Alphaproteobacteria > Hyphomicrobiales > Cohaesibacteraceae > Cohaesibacter > uncultured Cohaesibacter sp. Next base: position 3,572,896 of record NZ_OY781114.1, on the reverse strand, counting down.
TCTGGCTCTCGCCCAAGGCCCACCTTGTGCATTATCCGATCGTTTCTGGGCATATGATGAATATCGTCGCGATCGTCGATGAAGACTGGTCGGAAGAAGGTTGGAACAGCGTCGGCGACGCCGGCTGGCTCAACAAACGCTTCTCTCGCTGGCCAAGGGAAATCAGGGATCTGTTGGCAGAACGGGAAGATTGGCTGAAATGGGCCCTATGTGCGCAAGACCCAAATCAGACCTGGGTCAAGGGTAAGGTCGCCCTGCTGGGCGATTCCGCCCATGCCATGCTGCCTTTCATGGCGCAAGGGGCCGTCATGTCCATTGAAGATGCTGCCATTCTCGCTCGCGCCATCGACGAAGTGGAAGGCCCGATGGAAACGCGCCTGAAGGCCTATGAGCAGGCACGCAAGAAACGGGTTGCCCGTGTTGTTGGTCGGGCTCGCCAAAACGGGCGGATTTATCACATGAGAGGCCCTCTGGCGATGGCGCGCAATCTGACCATGCAGATGATGCCCGCCAACCAGCTCGTCAAGCAATTCGACTGGATATATGGCTGGAACCCCGAGAAGGTGTCCTTTGCGCATAGATAGGCCAACCAGTTAAGTCTTCCTATGGATTGATCGATCTCCCGTGAATGCTGCTGCCGCATCCACGCCTTTGCGCGGGTGCCACTCAGCTCGAGCTTTAGGCTCTAGTCCGCTTCATCGCCCTCAAGCGCACGGGACACATCAAGCCTGCCATAGCCAAACAGCGGATCTTTCCCCTGTGGCCCCAGATCCAGAGCCGAGCCAGAGAGCCGTTGCTTGATCTCTTCTACCGATAGATCCGGCTCCTTTTGCAACAGCAAAGCCACAGCCCCCGAAATATAAGCCGTCGCCATGGATGTGCCCGACTGCAGCGCAAAGCCATCCGCACCAGCCGCAACCAGAATATCAACGCCGGGGGCTGCCAGTTCCACATCATCCCCCTGATTAGCAAAGACATAAAGAGCATCGGCTTCATCGGTTGCGGTAACAGCAATCACGGGCGGATAAGCGGCAGGGAAAGCCACAGGCGCTTCGGCCCCTTCATTGCCTGCAGCGGCAACCAGCACCAAGCCCTTTTCACTGGCCTTGATCAGCGCCATTTGCAAAAGGTCATCCTGCCCACCAGCAAAGGAGAGATTGAGTATGTCCGCGCCTTGCTGAACGGCCCAATCGATCCCCTTCACGATATCAAAGCTGTCTCCAACCATGTGCCCTTGCGCATTTGCACGAAACACTTGCGCCGACAGAAGAGAGACTTCCCGGGCCATGCCACGCATGCCAGATTGGGCAGCAATGATGGACGCAACCGCCGTGCCGTGTTCGGGCACCAGTTGCGCATCCTCATTCTGATCAAAAGCAGAAAAGCGAGACGCTACGGCTCCCGTCAAAGCCGGATGGTCGGACCGGATGCCGCTATCAATCACCGCAAGCCGCACCCCTTCCCCGCTGAACTCAGACCCAGTTTGTTCCAGCCCCAAGCGATCAAAGGCATATTGCAATCCGGCATAGGGACTGTCCACCGCGCTCTGTTCGCCGCTTGAAGGATAATAGAAATAGTCTGGCTGCGCACGGAACACCCGTCCGTCTGTTGCCATATCAAGAACCTCTCGTGGCGACATATCCTCAGGGTAACGAAGCTTCAGGACGATCTGATCAAGCAAAGTTATTTTGGTGCGCTCGATCAGCTCCAGCCCATAATCACGGATGAAGCTATTCACCGCGCTGTCAGGCAGACCCGGATAGAGCGTGACCACAAATTCGGTATCACTCGCCCACGGCTTGTTACCAATGGAATAAATGCGTGGTTTTGCCCGCGCCACGCGCAAGGTCTCAGGCAACTGAATGCGATCTGCCACCCTTGGCGGCCTTGGTTGACGCACGCCCTTTGATGGTTTGCGAGGTGCCGGTCGATAGCCCCCGCGAGGAGGCGGAGTGTTTGGCGGTCGATAGCTTGCGGGTGGTTGCTGCATCTCGTTCTGCCTGCGTGCACCCTCTATAATAGAGAGCCCCAAACCAAGTCCAAAGCCGATAGCCGCTCCCGTCGCATTGTCTCTGGAGCGTGATGGGCGCTGAGGATGTCGATGAGTCGGCGGTTTTCTTATATAGGGAGGTTTGCGATCATACCGATCGTAGGTCTGTGCGCCAGCCGATATCGGAGTGAACGCCATCGGCAAGGCAATAAGGCTGCCAACGGCCAATACAATCACTGACTTCTGCCTGAATATCTGCTTCATCATGGTCTCTCCCCTGACCGGCTCAACCCTATTGGCCCATGGAAACAAACTGCACCAGTTCCGTGTTGGCCTTCAAACGCTCCAGAACAGCACGCTCTCCGCCCTCTGGCAAAAGATCTGTCTCTATCTTGATCTGATAAAACCCGCCCGCCTTGGGACCGGCAACAATTTTGGCCGAAAGCGACTTGAGCAACGCGTTGACGGCATCAATCCGCGCCTCCTTTTTGAAGGCGATCAGAAAGACACTGGCACCCTGAGATATTTTCGCACGGGATGCAGAATCTTCCGGCCCGGCAGCAGTTGTAAAGGCAGGCGCTTGCATCGGTGCAGTCTCAGGCCCTTGTTTCATCAGGCCGCCAATGACGACCGCTTGGGCCACAATAACGACAGCCGCCGTCGCACCAACCAATTGCATGGCCGGACTTGAGAAGTTGGCAAAGACCTTCTTCATGCTATCAGACATACGAGCAAAGAGCCCCGGCGCGCTCCCATGTCTGCCCGCTCTCTGCAATATATCTTCTTCTTGCGCCTGCAAGCTGTCGATATCAGCCAGTAGCCGATCCAATCCTCCTGGCGCAGGTGCGCCGAGCGCTGCATGTTGTTGCTCAACAGCCAACGCCTCCTCCTCGATCAAATCGAGCTGCATGCGCATGTCGGGATGGGTTGCCAGATAGGTTTCCACGCTCTCCTGGTCTTTGGCTTCCAACAGCCCCTTCGCATACCAGGGCAGGAGTTTTTCAATTTCCGGATCATAGGTCATTTCATAGTCCTCGACACTGCTGTTCATTTCCCTTACGGCCATCCACGATCAATGCCGGATTTCGCCAAAAGATCAGACAGTTTCTTGCGTGCATGAAACACCCGCGTCTTTACCGTGTTTTCCGGAACCGAAAGAATAACAGCAATCTCCTTGATCGCCTTCTCCTGATAGTAAACGAGATCGATCACTTCCCTATGCTCGGCACTCAGTCGATTGATGCAAAGTCGCATCGCTGCAGCCTTGTCCTGTTTCAGGGTCATCACTTCCGGCGTGTCACTCTCATCTTCCAACCCGGATGCATATTCATCATCAAGTTCGGCATCTGCTCGTTTGCGTAACAGGGAAATAGCCTTGTTACGTCCGATAGACAGAATCCAGGAAGAAACCTGAGAGCGCCCTTCGAATTTTCCGGCTCCACGCCACACATCGATAAAGGTCTCGTTCACAAGCTCCTCTGCTTGCGCCTCATTCTTTACGAAACGCAGCAAGAAACGGTAAAGCCGAAGATGATGCCTCTGATAAAGCAGAGCAATGGCCTTGCGATCATTTCGCGCAACCTGCTCAAGAAGGACAAGATCGCGTGTTTTCTCTGCTTCAGACATGCAAGCCTCAATCTTACTGTCATTGCTTTGTCGCTTCAGAGCGCATTCGGGTTCAAAAAAAGAACAGCAAAAGCGCAGACACATTCTGACACAGCTTCTTGTCCACGCCAATGCCGCTCTCTTGACCATGCTTTAAAGGCCAACGAGCAGACAAAAAGCGACTTCAAAACCCGCTTGAACCGGAAAAACGCCCCAAACAAGGGGACTGACAAAAAAAATTTAAAAAAAATTATTTGCAGCATATCGAATTTTCTAAAAAAACCGGCCTTTGAAACGCAGTCGAAACTGGCAAATTTTACAGGGTTACAAAGTGTGTTTTAATGTCAATTTTATCAATAACTTACATACAAAGGATAACAATCAAAAAGAGATCTTTGATCAGTTACAACCGAATTTTTTGAGAAAATTTAGGTAGGGCGATAATTATTTGGACAATAATTTTCAAGATGCAAAATTCGAAAAGTGTCCGGTTTCTAGAAGTTTAATAAGCTTGAAAACAAATATTCCCATCCCCAAATCATTGTTGTCGCAACGACGACAGAACAAAACAGAAGAAGCCAACAATAAAAATGCTCTCTTAAAAAACAGACGAGAGCAGAACAAAACTAAGGACAAGAAAAATGAAAAACGCATATGCAAAATCAGCAGTATTCGCAGCACTCGTAGCCGGTGTTTCCCTCGCAGCTCCTCTGGCAGCTCAGGCAGCAAACCAGTCCGCAGCTGATCAGATCGTTCGTCAGGCAGACGGCAGCATCTTCATCGTTGACTATGTTCTGGCCTCTCAGAAAGATGGCAAATCAGCTCCGGTTTCCACCGAGAAAGCCGTTGTCAAAAATCTTGGTGTAGCCAGAGACGACCAGAGCCCCGAAATCGTCGATTATGTGCTCGCATCTGAGAAAGCCGGCAAAAACCAGCCTGTTTCTACTCAGAAGGCCGTTGTTAAAAATCTGGGCGTAGCCAGAGACGACCAAAGCACCTACATCGTTGACTATGTGCTCGGTGACGAAAACTCATAAGGTGCCTGACATTTCAAGATAGCCATTCCCCCTGCTACCCATCCTCCCTGAGGCGGCAGGGGAAAATTGCATCTTCTCTCGTATGAGCCTTCATGGCCCATATGAACTCCCAAAGGACTGCCACAGGCGGTCCTTTTTTTGTTTCGCCCAATAAGCCTTTGAAAAAAAGCTAAAAATCTCTCCACGGAAGAGATTTTGGAAAATAATCAATTTATTTTTGAACCAACTCTCCCCGCGCTGCGACAGACTTGTATAGGCGGCAGAAACAGTCGCTTCCCGGTACACAGAAATAAAAAGCAACGCATTTGAGGAGAGAGACCATGTTCAAGAAATCCATCGCAACCTTCGCAATGATCGCAACTATCGCAGCTGCAACCACTCTTGCCTTGCCAAGCAACGAGGCTGAAGCCGCCGGAGGCAGACATGCAGCCTTCGCAGTCGGCGCGATTACCGGCCTGACCTTTGGCGCCATAGCAGCAAACGCCCATTATGGTCGCCACTATGCTCCGCGCCGCACGGCACATCGCTACTATGGACGCCCGGCGCCATGGACGCGTGCATGGTACAGATATTGTGGTGCGCGCTACCGCTCATTTGATCCGCACACCGGTTATTATGTCACCTACTCCGGACGTCATCGCTTCTGCCGCTAGCATGTCACTGCATAGCAATAAACAAAGGCTGCTCGGATGCGGCCTTTGTTGCAGGCACGAGCCAATTTGTTTTCACAAAACCCAGTCACGCACCCTTGTATGGCATCTTTGATGAACTTTTGTTACACTAAAGTCGTTCCAAAAGATCTTTTATTTCAAAAAGCAATCATGGAGAAATAATAATTCTGCCATTATTGGCTGCATACTAAGACGTGGAACCTAGGTCGAAATTGACCCCTTTTAGGAGCATTCGATGATTAAAAGGAAACTCTATATCTATCTGCTGGTTGCGGCAATCATGCCGGCATTGGCAATGACATTTCCAATCTCCAAGGCACGCGCTGAAGGCGGCCGTAACGCCGCATTTGCCGTAGGCCTTACCGCCGGAGCAATAGGTGGAGCTGCGCTTGTTGCCAGCAGCAGAAATGCTCCGCCACGCCGCAATTGGCGTCCAGCACCACGCCGCCATCATTGGCGCCCAGCACCGCCACGTCGTCATTGGCGCCCGGCACCGCGACCACCGCGCTATTATCGTCCGCCGCCGCCGCCAAGATACTATGGTCGCCCGGCCCCCTGGACACGTTCATGGTTTGCTTATTGCCATTCCAAATATCGCTCGTTCAACCCTAGAACCGGCTATTACACGACCTACAGTGGCCACAAGCGTTTCTGCAGGTAAATGAAACACTGCCAACAACAGAAAAGCCCTCATGCTCCTGCGTGAGGGCTTTTCTATTTGTTGATGATGTCAACCTTGTCCTTGCGCTGCTGATTTCCAAAGCACAAGCCCCTCTCCACCCATCCGGAAGCCGACAGATCCTTTGCCAAAGACAAGGAAGACCAGAGCGATTGAAACGGATTGAATGAAGGTCTGGCTTTCAATTTGGAAATTTGCACCTTATACAAATGCAAACCGCCGCCGCAGCAGCCTTCCACAAGACAATGGAAAGCCTGAACAGAGCGATTGGCCTTTGATAGCTATTTGAAATAACGGACTGACTATGGACTTTGAAACGATCTATAAAATATTCATCACGGCTATGTTCAGCCCGCCGGGGATAGCGAACTTCGTCATTTCAACGCTGCTGAAAAAACGCCTGCATGCAACAGCCGCCGCCCTGATTGCTTCAGCGGCCATAATATTCATGGACAATAAGCTGCTATCCCAAATTCCGATCAGCCAATATGTTGTCATTGCCGTTTGTACGGTCGCCGCAATGATGCTGGTTGCCCATCTCGCCTTTACCCTCGGCGCAAAAGTCATCCGCCAGAAATGATGTCGTCTTTGTTGCTGCGTGTCGCAGCCCCACAGACAGATAGTGCATTCATTCCTCTTTCTTCACTTCTCCGGTTTCCTTAAGCCCTATCGCCATCTCCAGAATGGCGATAGGAATTGCAGCTAACATTCCACTTGGCACCATCTTTCGGAAGATGCATCGGAGAGATGCCCCATTCCGACACATGCGCTCACACTTGATGAGCACAAGAGCCACCTTCAGGCACGCTCGGCCCCTTAAGAAAAACGCGCGTGAGCCCATGAAGAGCGCGACATTGTTTCCTCCCCCAGCATAAGGGAAATAAACAGATCAATTGAAAGAAATGGGGAATTTTGGTACGGGCGGCGGGAATCGAACAACATTCTAAGCATTTGACTTAATTTTATTTTTCAATTAATTTTATTAGCATGATACTCAATTTGATACTCAATTTGATACACATCTCGCTTTGCATAATTATCGACAAACTACGCAAGTTTTTAATGTCCAACAACCCAGATGCTCTGGCACAAAAAACGTCAATACAACGGAAAACACCTACAATCGAAATATACTCACCATGGTTCGAGCATAAGCCCAGCAAAGAAAAAACTGGTGAAAATTCACTTTCACAGTTGAAGCTAAGCAACAATTCAAGATAGCATTATTATCGGATTAAATTAGTAGTTGCCCACATGCATAACATCGAATGAAATCTTAGAAACGAACATTTGTATTGTCGAAAAAATGGACCATTTTGATTTATCAATAAAATTCAACTTAAAAAACAACGCAGATGCAAGTTTCGCCGCCTCCGATCTAGAACAATTTTACCGTGAATCAGGCATCGATTGCACTCGATATTCCAATGAAAAAACACAAGACCTTGGAAGTATTGTCGGGATCATACTCGGCTCAGCCTCTTTAACAGTAATAGCGCGAGGAGTAGCGGATCGAATTCGCAGATACAACGTGTGCGATATCGAGATAGTCGGGAAAACTCGAACAATAAAAATTAAAGATGCACCAAAGAGTTCGATTGAAGAATTGACAAAATCTATTGCAGAGGTCGTTGAGTAACAATGGAACGTTTGAGATCGGCTATAATTTTCATTGGAGCAGACAGCTTTAAGAGCCGACAGCTTCGCGGGAGTCCGGCGTTCTTTAACAGCAAGAAAGAAATTGAAAATTACTTCAATACCCAAGAAAAATTTTTTTTTAAAGACAAATTTGATTTATTCAACAGCGACGATTTTGCCGAACAGCAGATTCATAAAATCGGCAATTTTATACAAAAAATTTGCAAATCTGAAGTAGAATTTCTATTTTTAATATACATAGGACACGGAGAATTTCGCTCATCAAAAGATGATTACTTTTGGGCTGTAAAAAAAACAAGCCATGAAAACATATACAATACAGCAATTGACGTAAAAACACTTGGTCACTCACTAAAATCACTTAGGCGTTCTACAAAATGTATTTGTATTGTCGATGCTTGTTTTTCCGGTGCGACGGCAAATGCGTTTATGTCATCCAGCGGGCCTGCAGAAGAGATCAAGAAGCGATCGAAACATATACTTCCCGCGAACCATGGTTCATTGGTTATCAGTTCTTCCAGCAGAGACCGTGTCTCTCTCATTTCTCACACTGAAGAGTTGACACTTTTCACCCGATCACTCGTCAAGATTCTCCATACGAGATCTGCTCCTGAAATTCTTACCGCACCGGATTTAGCAAGTCGCTGTTATGATTGGATGCAAACAGAAGAACCTGAGTTTGCCACTGAACCCCAAGTATTTGCGCCATATCAAGCCGGAGAGCCCTTACTTTCAAAACTACTATTTCCTCAAATATTGATCAGAGAGAATAAAGAAATGCGTCCATCACACCAGAATATTGAAGTTGAAAATAAGTCGAATGATATTTTTTCACCAACTAAAGACGAACTTGAAGAAATTAGAGACTTAATTGAGTGCGGAAAGATTCTGGAGAAAAAAGTAGTTTCATCAATAGACAACAGCACAATAAAACCTAAGTTGTACGCTTATTACTCAAGAACAAAAGATTTTGCGTCATTTGAAGACAAAATTAAAAGAAAAAGAAAAGAAAGAATCAGGGATGGCTCCTCAGATAAATATTCCGTTTCTAGTGTGACTGATGTTGTAGGTGTTAGGCTAATTACGCTCTTCAGAGAAGATATTAGCGCAATTTTAACTGGACTTTGCAAAATCATTTCCGGAGAGAGTGACAAAGTGACGAGCATGAACCCATTTTGGGGAGATAGCCCAAAAGTGACCGAAGCCTGTGCTTATTACTCGGATACTTTTCCTAATGCACGCACCTACGCATTAGAAGCGGCTAAAATCATATCTGATCATTTTAGTACGCAAATTGGGTATGCAGAAAAGCAAATCAAATTAGTCGAAGTCACTCAAAGAGATGACTATTCAAGTATCCATATAGTTGTAAAAACGAACGTACAAAGTGAAACAAAAAGTAGCGAAGTGCTAGTGCCACTAGAGTTTCAGATTCGATCCGTATTTGAAGATACATGGGCGCAAATCGACCACAAACTGCGATACAGCAAAACTCGAGTGACCTCAGAAAATTGTGCGACTGACAACGCCGTCCTAATGGAACGTGAAGGAATTCCTCCTTCAGCAGAAAAAAGTTTAAAGCTTCTAAAACGCATGCTGGACAATTCTGGTGAGCTTACTGAAATTATAAGAAGCGACGTGAACGGCCCCCCACCACAGTATTCTAAACATACACCGGCAATGGGCTTTGCGGATGATTTTTCTGGAGCAGTTTCAAGCCTCGGTGGTAATCCAAGTATATTTGAGCAATTCAACAGTCTTTTACGCAAGAAAGATGAACTGGACAAAAGTTATTTTAGTCTAGGAGAGATAGCAACATCGGACAAGTACTACTTAGCGAAGATAAGAGCTAGATATGGAACGCTTGCTGAAGACTTAAACGACCTTAGCGAACAAACTCCACCACCGATCACGGCGCTCAACACCGAGCAGACGAACAGACTTGCCAGATTCTACTATTACTCACTCAAAATGGAAGAAGCCTTTTGCAGAGTATTTTCAAGTGCTCCTTCCGAGACTGATGAAATCCGAGAAGCACTTAGCATTTATCAGTCACTCATTCCAGAATTTGAGGATTATCCTCCACTTCATTTCAGGCTTGCACAATCGCACCATTCTCTTGGTGCTTTTCAAAAAGCAATCGAAAGCATGCGAGCTTGTTTAGAGCTGATAAATTCTCCTCAATACCAAAACATGAATTTCGACCACAAATTGTCGGAAAATCAGAACAAAACAATTCGAAAAAATGCTACCCGTTTGTTGGGGTATTATATCTGGACTGGCATTGAAGATCGTCGAAGATCTTTGAAGAAACCACTTTCACCAAGCACGTCAATAGAGATAGTTAAGCAGTTTGACGAGGCTATTGAAGTCACTTTCAAAGGCCTAACTGATGCGGTTGATGAAGACGTAAAGATGCGAAACTTGAACAATATCGTTGCCTACCTAAATGATGTTTTTGAGCTCGAAGGAAGGTTCGAAAATACTCCTTCATCGCTTCCTAGCATGAAAGGGAAAAAGTATACCGAAATTTTCGAAGAACTTCTTATGTACATCGATGTCAATAACCACCAGTCCATTAGCAGACTTGAAACATTGGCGACTGGGTACGACATTCTGGGAGACAATAAGAACTCGTTTATAGTTGCAAGAAGAATAATAAAACTTATTGAGGAGGAAGAATTGATCGCTCGCGGAGAAATCCCACCCGCAGAGGTGCAAGATATTTTTAGCCGTGCAACTAACATTGTGATGAAAAATTTATCTGAGTAGGTAACTATATTTTTATTTCTAGATTCGAAAATTGTAGCTAACTCGAACAAACTGTTGTCCCAGTCACATGCAAAGTATACGATAAAATTAATTCAAATATGGAGAATCGTGATGAAACCTGATGGAGATGGCTGAGCTTCAGCCTAATGCTTTACAATAAATTCCTTATATAGCAGTATAATCCAGGTGATCCCTATTCACCTGGATTATTTTTTGAATTCAGCATTTTCTTAAATAGGTGGATTGTTCGGCTGGCTCCTTGCCTTAGCCTTCCATTCTCTGAACTTCACCAACAAATCCAGCACATTTCTCGCAAGCAAGACCATAGCTGTCAGAACCGTGATCACGAGCAAAACCTGTTGCAAGCCCGGCTCTATCCAGTGTTGCCACCAGTCGATGATCCAAGCGCCACCGACAAATCCAACCGTTGGAACTTCATTCTTATTGATCATTTTGAGATATCGCTTTCTCGTAGAGGTCTTGAACCTGCTTGTAAAATTCAACCGTGTCCTTGTGCCGGGCGCGGCATAGCGCCAGAAACTTTCGCTGAATGGCTATCTCTGCCCGAGCATCACGCCCAGCCTTAACGCCAGGATCTTCACACAGCTTGGCAAGATCTGAAGGCAGAACCGGCAGCGACGGATTTAGACTGTCACTTGATTTCGGACAGCCACCGAGCATCAGACTCAGACAGCTCACAGCCAGAGCGACTTTCCAATTGGGCTTCATATTCGTTCACCTTCTGTTCAAGGATCAAAGCTGCTTCGTCTCGTTCAAGGGCGCGTTTGGTTGCGGCCTCCTGAACGGTCCTGTTGATGGCGATGGCTTGCTTGAGGGATTCTATTTCAGCCTTCAGGGCTTGCGTCTGGCACTTCTCAGAGGCGTTTGAGTACCCTTTGAGGTATGCGCCGCCTGATAGCGCCAAAACGCCCAGAACGCCCCCCAGAGCCAGCAGAGCGCGCCAATTGGAGAAGATGGATAGAATGAGGCTCATTATAGCCCCTCCATGCAGAGGGCTTTCTCCCGTGACCGGCGAGAGACCAGCCCACGGATCACCCTGCCGCCTGCTTTGTTCCACCAGGTCAAAGCCTCACAGCCACCTTTGATATTGCCTGCATTGAGACGCTTCGTCGCCGTGCTTCGGCCTATGGCAGAAACACCCGCGTTATAGGCCAAGCTGACATAGGCAGTATCACGCTTTGCTGTAAGGCGTCTGTTCTTGGTGGCAGCGTTGAAATAGCGATGCAGTCTCGCTCTGTATTCAGCCACTTCAGTGCGCAGTAGCTCCCGGCATTCAGCAATCGTCTTGCGCATGCCAGGATAAACACCCCGCGTAGATCCGCTGCAAATGGTCCAGACACCAACGATATCCTTGTAGGCAACAAGCCGCTCTCCTTCCTCCTGGGCGATGAATGGAACGGCCACGGCCAGAGTGTCCTTTTCGCTAACCGTCGTCGCGAAGGCGCGACCAGCCAGCAGAACTGCAAGCAGGAAGACAATCAGAGCGATTCCGGCAATGCGTATCCACTCTCGCACCATGGATAGCTTTTGCCGATAGACGCGACCAACAAGGCCAACAACCAAGAACAGAACGCCAAGCCACCATGCTACGGCAGGGTCGTAATCACGCCCCGTGGTCGCGTACCAGATTTCAGGGACGATCATGAAAAGCAAGCCGATCACTTGCATCCAGAAAGAAAGAGAAGTGGCGACAACGCGCCGCCAGTCATTTACGAGTTGCATTTGCCTTCTCCATAAAAAATGGCCAGCCCGAATGGACCAGCCAATAAAAAAGCCGCCTCGCGGCAGCTGTGGTCATGTCAAATTGTCGGTTGGTTTAGGCTGGCCAGTTTGGCTCTGGCAGTTCCGCAAGCAGCTCTTCGATAGTCGGTTGCTCCCGCTCGCCTGCCAGGACAACGTCAAGCTGCTGATAGGCATAAAGCCATACAGCATCACGCCATGCCACCATGGCGGTAGCTTCTGCAGACCAGTCACTATTTGTAGAATTGGTGTAGGTGGCCATTGTTGCCGCGCTGTCGTAGCGGCGCGCTATAGCAGCGTTATCAAGCAGGGCCTGAATGGCCTTGGTGTAGTCATCCTGTGTGGGCAAGGGGGCTTCGATTGGATCAGCAGGAGCAATCGAAGGAGAATTGTCTCTCAAATCCTTTGCAATAGCTTCAGCCCCTTTGCCTGTGCCGCCTTCTTGATAGACGAAAGGCACACGCTCAAGAGAACCATCTTCAAACTCGATTGTTACATCAGCCTGAATTAGGCCCTCATCTTCTTTCAGCCATTTATAGCCGTGGATCTCTATAAGTTCGGGCATTAATAGATCCTTTCGATCAAAGTACCGGTCCCTACCGCACCTCTTGACTTCCAGGTGCCAAGCAATGCCGCTTTTGATGACGATGTTGTATAATTGTAGTTGTCGGCGTCACCAACTCTTGGCACGAGAGTGGTATTGCGCTCGATCAATCCTACCAAATTGAGAATTGTCCCAATTGGGAAATCCAGATTGTCCTTATCAGATCCGGTGTAGGGGGAATATTGATCCGCGACCAGAGCAAAAGCGCTCGCATCCTTCCCGTCCAGTTTGTCACTGTCAGCCGCCTTTGCAGTCTTTCCCAGATACCGGCCATCAGACGTTGTTTTGTCGAAATAGTTGGCAGCGGCAGCAAAATAGCTCGCCAGTTTCCCACCCAGCTTGGTGGCGTTGGCTGCTGTGGCTGTCTTTCCGAGAAACCGCTCATCAGCGATTGACTTGGTATAATACCGGTCATCATGGGTGTGGTTGCTGGCCGATCCGGCCTCAGCAAAGAGAGCCCATTTGGTGCCTAGCGATCCGGGAGGCGCAACGTTGGATGAGGATGCAAGGGCGATATAGGTCGATCCATCATATTCAGCCAGATCATTGACCACATAAGCAGAGGCAGATGACCAGCTCCCGCGCCAGATCGCGCCGCGATCCCCTTTCGGGCCTTGGGGGCCAGTCGGACCGTGAGGACCGATTGGGCCTTGAATGCCGGTTTCGCCCTTAACACCCTGAATGCCTTGTGGCCCCTGTGGGCCAACAACACCTTGCTGGCCTTCCGGTCCTTCCGGCCCTTCTGGTCCACGCGGTCCCGTCGCACCGGTCGGGCCTTCTATGCCCTGTGGTCCTTGAGGTCCGGCCTCGCCTTGCGGGCCAAGATCCCCTTTCTCACCTTTGACACCCTGCGGGCCTTGCGGTCCCTGCGAACCGGTAGGGCCACGCCCGAAGGCAATGCCATCGGTCCAGTGGGCAATCTCATTGGATCGCTTCCAGTAGATCTTACCCTCATCAATCGCAAGGTATGACCACATATAGGGCTTGGTGTCATATTCGGCGCGATTGGCAATGAGCCCCATGCTATCGACTTCATAGCTCTCGCCCATCGGGCCTTCAGCCCCCTGTGGTCCTTGTGGCCCCTGAATGCCAATCGGGCCTTGCACGCCTTCCGGACCACGCGGTCCAGTCGGACCTTGGGGGCCGACCATCCCTTGCGGACCTTGCTCTCCGGCTGGGCCTTCCGGTCCTATCGGGCCGCGCTTGCCTTCAGGCCCCTGAATGCCGATTGGCCCCTGCTCGCCCTGATCCCCTTCCGGTCCCTTCGGTCCGATTGGGCCTTGTGGTCCGACTGGTCCTGCTGGGCCTTCCGGCCCCTGATCACCATCAGGGCCTTTTTCGCCTTGAGGGCCAGCAATGGCAGAGCGCTTGAGCACCCACCCCAGAGTGGCCGCTTCATCCTCCTCTGTCGGTTCTGGCAGATTGCGGATAGACCTGCCAGCCGCATCAAACTGCCCATCGGCGGATTCATGCAAAGTCTTCTCATCGATCTGGCTGGCAACCTCTTGCTCAACCCAATCTTTGTTTGTTGCATCCGCTCCCTTTTCAGGAGAGGCGACATTCTCAAGCCTAAAACCACGCGCATCGAACGCGGCCACATCATCATTCACCCCATCAGGAATAATCAATGCCCGCTCAACTTTACTCTTGAGCACTTGGGCTATAAGCGTCAGGCGATCAAGGCCGCGCTCGATCAGATTGAGCGCAGCTGCCCCACCGCCGGCATTGGGCAAGTCTAGCAGCTGTACGACCGCGGGGTCGATTTCTCGGATCACACTCACGCCATCATCTGGCGCTTGTGCAAATACAACAGCGCCACCCGTTGCATTCCCCGCTCCTTCTACGGTGAAGCCACTTGTAACCCTCACACCATCAAGATAGACGGCAATGTCGGCGTTCCGGTCAAACTTGGCTTTGATGACAAACCGCTTCGTCATCCCGTCGCCGGTAGCCTCCCACCTGTTTTCTTCGTTGGATACTGCCATTCTTCAGTTCCCATAAAAAAGGCCCGCCTAAGCGAGCCTGTTGCACTAACTTTGATTGTAACTCTCAGCGAACCGCATCTTTGAGCGGAGGCAAGACGCCATATTCCAGCACAGACCGGACAAACGGCAATGTGCTAAAAGGCACCAATCGCCGGATTGCCGTTATATCTCCTGGCGTCAAATCACCCTGATGCATCGCATAGAGCAGCCGGGCAAAGTCTTCAGCAGGCCCCATCGAGGGGCCAAGCATCGAAGAGACAACATTGCGCGAAGCATAGCGCGAGGCCCTTCCCGACTGATCCCGATCAGGAAACGCTTTTTGCAATCCACCATAGATCCCGGTACCACCCACTTTCTCATAAGTGTTGTTCAATTCGAAAAACACCGTCATCAAGCCAGATCGGTCGATTCCTTCAGCAATCCATGTTCCCGGATTATCCGATAGGTCGCGATTGCTCTCGATGTTTTTCAAGGCAGAGACCGCAGCGCCAATAGTCGTAGCAAAGACCATGCCCGCCGTAAGGCTCTTTGCATCTTCCTGCATGCCCCGCATCAAAACCCTTTGATGTGAGGCAAGCCCGAAGCTCTTGAACTGAAGCAATAGGCGTCCCGTTGGCGTGTGAGCAAAGACAGGCACATCACCAATACCTTTGGTCACAATGATGGAGTCAACATCCTTATTCAACGCTGCCCGAAACATCCGAACGGCATGCTTGCTTTCCCACTTCTCGGTGTTGGCCACCCACACTCCATCGATCTTTTCAGCATGGCGACTGAGTTCCTTTTTCAAAGCCGAGCTGATTGCCTCGTCGATCCCCAGATAGGCCATGTAGGACCGCTCCTTGCCATCGAGCTTGGTGATATTGTGCATATTCTCAATCAGCCTATTTTGCGTCATGACCGAAGCGACCGATTTCATGAAGTCATCCCAATAGGTCAACCCGTTAACCTTCGAAAAGACGCTCGCTGCATTCTGCATGAAATTCTCAAACGGAGAGAATTGCGCATAAGGATCGGCAATTTCACTCCAGTTCGCCATTCTCGATTGGAGTGTTTTCTCGACCACAGTCCCGGCAAGATGAGCCTCTTTAACGGACATCTTCCAAGCCTTGCGGTGCGCCATCAAGGGCTTGATCCCGTCTTCCATGTAGCGGGAGAGGCCATGCACCATCATCGGGCGCGCAATATCCGGCAAACTGGAAATGCTGACGCCCCCAAGCGCTCGCGTGTAGTTGAAGATATTTGCCAGATTCACGATCCGCGCAAATAGCGTTGACTGTTTGTCCGGCTCGAACTGGCCGCGCAGGAGATCCCGCATCGCATTGATATCAGCAAGATCGCTCTTCTCGCGCTTGCTCAAAGCCTGCCTCTTCTTGGGATCTGTTTCAAGAGCCCGGAGCTTCTCATAATCATCCGAGATTTTCTTGACCAACCCTTCCATGTTGGCACTTCCGAAGTTTCGCGTCAGCTCAATATCGGCAGACATTATTCGCACATAGCGTCGCGCAACCGCTTCAACATTGTTTTCAAGCCAAGGCTCAAGCGTGATATCGTCAATATCAAACGTTCTGGATTTCATCGGTCCACGCTTGCTTTCAGGCAACCGTTTCCGGAAAGCAGTCAAAGCTGTTTCTTCTTCCAGATCTGGCCGCCCTGTGACCTTGCGCCAGATGCTCTCCACGACATGTTCGACCTCCTCTTCCAGCTCCAACTTTGAGAGATCATCAAAATCAATATCGTCTTCAATCCGGGGCCTTTGACCAACAGCCCCCTCTATCTGGGCCAGCCTCTCTTGCAGTTTGCCAATTCGCATTTGCATCTGATGTTTTCTCGCATCGACAAACCGGCGCAGCACGCTTTCAGTGGTTAGATGCTCTTTGACATTTCGAAAGCGCTTGAGTGGATCCTTTTCACCAACATTGATATCCAGCTCATCCAGTGCGCGGATCAGATCATCATAATTGTCCGCAGCCTGGGCCAATTCCTCATCCGCTTCACGCACCACACGGCGCATTCCCGAAAAGTCATCGGACAAAGCATCAAGAAACTCGGCCACTGTCGGACGATCAGGAGACCGGATAAAGCCTTCTTCCCACGCCATGCGGGCAGCCGTGTCCAGGTCCCAACCGCCCTCCTTGCTCATCGCTCCACGGCGTGCCTTGCGTAAAAATCCCGGCTGGCTTTTATGGTTGATCCCCAGCGCCACCAATTCACCATCAGGATCATAGAGGCCACCCCGACGCCGCAAGAACTGCATAAGAGTTTCCGGCTGTTGTGGTTTCGGCCCTTGAACCACATTGATCATGCTTTGCAGATCATCCGGCTGCAGTCCATCAGGAAGGCTTTCGGGTTTGCGCTGCTGGCGTCTCTTGAAAGCTTCTTCTTCCCGTAGCTGGTTGACCTTCAGCTCCTGAATTTCCCGGTCTACATCTCCAAGGCGTCGGTCTCCGGCTGCACGCGCCCTTCTGATATCTTCCCGAACAGCACCATTGGCCCAGTCGCGCACCATCCGCTTGAAGCCTTCTTCATCAGCTTCAATTAGCGGCTTATTATAGACGCGAGAGAGATAGGAAATCGCGTTGGCTGGCTGGACATCTTCGGGTAGAAGCCCGGCCTGAATAGCCATGTCCTTTAAAGGATCAAAGACTTTTTCACGCCAGATCTTTGCCGCTTGCTGAACATGAGGATCGCCATCGGGATCAACATCACCGCGCCGCATGGCCTTTGCTACGCGTTCGGCAAAGTCAGCCTGGTTCAATTTCCCCCCGGCTCGGCGGTACGCCTTATAAGCCCCCTTATATCCTTCCATGCCTTGGGCCAGCGCCCCACGGTCCCACTCTTTGATGGCGGTTTCCACTGACAACATGGACGCATGTCCATCCAGATTCTTTTTCAGATAGATCGGGTTCTCAACTAACTTGGTAACAGCGTCCCGAACCACAGAACTTGGCGACTGAAGGCCGCGCAAGAGCGGATTGGAAAGTGTCAGCTTGGCAAGCTTCTGCGCCGTCTTTCCGGCAATCGTGTTGTTTTCGATGCTCTCGATTGTGTTGGCCGCTGCACCAACCGAGCTATTGCCGTTTACATATCGCGAGATCTGTTCGCCAACGTCTTCACCGTCAACATCTCCCTTGTAGATGTGGCCCTGCAATTCCATCGCCAGGGAATTGATCTGATGGTTGTTGAGATACTTTGCCATACCACCACCAAGCAAGGCCCCCAACAAGACAGAACCACCAATGGCCGCGGCACTTTCACCAGCACTCCGGTCAATCTGGAACTGATTAAGCGCCACCTCATCAATGGCGGCAGCAGTGCCAGTCCAAGCACCAATCGAGAGGGCTGACTTGCCTGCAGACAAGCCCAGTTTGCCTGTCTTCACCAAAGCCCCGCCAGGGAGAAGTGAGGTGGGCGACAACAACCCTGCACCGAATTGGGCAACAAAGGCGGGAAGACCGCCAGCCGCGAGAGTGCGTTCGTCTCTTTGCTCTTGCTCATATCGGTTTAGCCAGATATCGAAGCTCTTCCGATTGCGAATATGCATCACATCGTCAAAGTGATCTTCAACGCCAGCTTGCTTGATAGCCTCAACAATATCGAAACCATCCTCGACACGATCCGGTTCATAGCCATCTTGAAAGCTCACATCCGTAAAGAAGGCACCAACTGGACTTTCAGACCTGATCGCAGCGCCTCCTATTGCTCCATAGGAAGGGTTTTCGCGTTTGCTGGTATCATCGTCCATACTGGCCAGCGATTGCCCCTCTCCGGCTTTCAGGACCGCTCCGTTTTGCAATTCAATTGTCATGCTTACTTGTCCTGTTTCCCGGAGCGTTTTTTGCGGCGCTCATAGCGCGATCTGGTCGGCGCACCTGCTGGCTCCTTAGTTGCTTCCTCTGGCTGTTGCGGGATTGCTGCGTCTGGTGCGATATCTGCCAAAGGCGCAGCCTGAACGGCGTCAACACGCCGTTTGATTTCTTTGCGCGTTGCGTCCTGTTCTGTCAGCTTTTCGCGCCAGCCCGCTTCCTGTTTCTGCTTGGCTGCCTGTTCATCGAACCGGAAATAGGCCAGGGTTGTCTGGATGTAGTCCTGGCCGTCTTTACCCTTGAGCCGAACCACAAGCCGGTATTTCGGCTTCCCTGCCCGGATTGCTGCTTCTGCCTCACTATCCACCACAAAGCCGATATCTTCGCGCTTGATGTCTGTTCCAAAAACTTCGGATGCATCCGAGGTGGCTTGTTCCGCGACCTCTTCAATGCTGCCGCCATGGGCGATGAATTGCGCATAGACTTTTTCAGGCGGAAACCGCATCACGGCCTTGGAACCATTGATTTCAGTCACACCGTAGAGGCCGGTCGGGCCAACCAGATCCTGTTTCGCCAGATATTGCGACAGCTCCCAATCGCCCGTATCAAGAAAATGCTCGGTGACTGCATCCTTGTACTCACTTTCAATAGAAAGGCGCTGCCCCTCCGTGAAGCCAACATCCGGGTTACCAAAGAAGCCGCCGAACGCACTGGCGACTTCTTTCTTACCCAGAGTCGCGAGGTATCCGGTCTTGCCATTGAGCAGCTTTTCGCGACGGTCCCTTTCACGCTGGAACTCTGGGGTTAGACGCTGCATATAGCGGGCCGTTGCCTTTTCCGGCGTCATACCAAGATGATTGACATAATAGTCATATTCCCGCCCCGCTTGAGCCAGAGAGGAACCACCATCACGTGCCTTAAGCTCGACTTCGTGATCCTTGGCGATAAAGGCCGCGATCTCCAACCCGTTTCTGACCTTTGAAGCATCATCAGAGACTAGCATTTGGCGCGTTTCCGCAATTGCTCCTTTCGGAACAATGCCTTGTTGATCAGCCAGTGAGAGAACGAAGGCCATCGAGGCTTTGCGCGTTTCCTCATCACTACTGCTCATGCCTCCAGACGCTTTGGTCTGATATTTGTACAGATCATCAATCGCCTTTTGGTCTTCGCTCAGAAACGGATTAAAACTCTCCGGATTGGTCTTGAGCCGTTCGGCAGTCGCATTAAGAGCAATCTGCTTTTTGGTATCGGCTTTTACGCGCCGGATCAGTGTTGCTTTCTGGCTATCCGTCATCACCTTGTCAGCGTTGATATCCTCAAGGCTCACCACATCCCCATTAGCCACCTTCAGATCTAAAGCGTTAAACCGCGTAAGTCCTTCCTTCGTCTTCTGGCTATCAGCAGCAGAAATCGCCTTTTCTGTTAGCTGTCCCCATTGCCCCATGCCGGAGGCTGGATCTGCGAGAACGGGCGCCCCTTCGGCCTTGTGCAAGCCCACACCATCGGTCACGATCTGGCCACCATCACCCGCGCCAGCCGCACTGGCTGCGTTCATGGCATTGGCAAATGAGGCATCAGAGATCTTCTGCAGCCCCTCCCAGGTCGTATCATTGCCTGAGCCGCCAAGACCAGCTCGCACCTTGTCATAAGCGCCCGCCTCCAGATCAGCCAACAAGTTTCCACCAGTCCGGGCCTTGTAATCCCTTTGAGCGAGCCACCACGCCGCCCGGTCCTGATTTTCAGGGCTGAAGTCTTTCAGGCCAAGCGCCTTGGCTGCCTCATCCCATGTCCCGGCCAAGAACTGATAGCGACCGGCTGCAGAGCTGGTCTTTCCCGCATTGCGCCCACTATCGATAGGAATGGACTTGCGCGGATGATCCCCATAGCCATCAAAGGAACCACCACCATAAAGCGTGTTATAGTCCGCCCCTTCTATGCCGGGAGCAGAGATAACACTCAGCAGCCTTTGCGCTTCACCGGGCAACTCCGTCGCGGTTACTGATCCATTGCCAATCGTGGTGTCCTCTGCATCCCACTGTTTGGCCAATGTCCGTGCGTCTTCCACCCGCCCCGCCAAAGCAAGCCCCTGCAAAGCTTGACCACGCAGCACCTTGCGCACATTCTTAAGGGCTTCTGACTTCTTCCAATCAGGCAAACCTGTCTGGTTGATACTGGAGGCCAAAAGACTCTCGGTCTCTTCATAGCTGTCCGGATTTTGCAGAACACCATTTTTGAGGCGATCTGCCATGTCATTGATACCGTCGATATAAAACTGATTGCGGCGAGCAAATTGCTTACGAGACGCTTTCTCTGCCACATCCCCGCGCAACGCTTCCAATTTGGGCGCATAGGCGGCCTGCATGGCTGGCGGCAGGGTATCCAGAAACTTCTTGGACTGTTCCCCGAAGTCTGCCAAACGCTCATCGGCAAACTTGCCACCATCAGAAGGCATCGTTTGTTCTGCCTGCAACATAGACATGTTGAGGTCATTGCCAAGCTTCACAAAGCCCTGTTGAGCCTTGAAGCCCATCAATTTAGCTTGCTGCTTCTCATACAAGGTTGAGAAATCTGCAACCGCATCAACGGCCCGATTGATACCTTGGGCCAACATGGGCGAGTTGCTTATGCGGGGCATTGTGCCTGCACCGGTATCAAGCCTGCGACCGGCATTCACTTTCTGAAGTTTCATGAGTAGGCACCTCCACCCATAAATGTTTGGCTAACCCCTTTGATGATGGGAGAAATGGCACCAAAGACACCACCAGCCATGGCTTGCCTTCCCTGCATACGGCTGACATCCGCTTGCATTTCATAATTCGTGGCGTTCACCTCTGCGCCATAGCGGATCGCCTGCACATCGAGCGCACCTTCAACCGCGTTGTCGGTAATGACATCGGCAGGCGTGCCAACCAAAGCCAAACCATTGGCCAGCGCCGTAGCCCTGTTCTTGCCAAGCGTGCGGGTCAAAGCCTTATCCTGAAGACCAGCCTCATACTCACCCCGGTCACGCTCCATTTGAGCCTGCCGGTCATAAACCGCAGCCTGGGCATTGGCCGACTGCGCGGCCATCGCTCCTTGCATCACCGAAGCCGCAGCCCCGACAATTGCACCAACAATCGCACACATCCTAAAGGTCCACCGTTGTTTTGATTGCCCTGATCCGGCAAGGCAAAGGCTTGTCTGACCAGAAATGAAATGATCCGGTATCGCTCCATCCATCTTGACTGACGGAGAGCAAACCGGTCTGTAAACGCACAGAATTGGAAACCAGTTCGTCGCCTTCCATTGGCGTCAAATCTTCGAATTCACCCGTTTCCATCGCCTCATCAGGATCACTTTGCGAGACTTGCAAATCGGCGGTTCGGATCACGTCCATGCCGATCTGCTGAACATGCTTTCTTTCTCCCATGGACGTCCCGTCTGGCCGACCATCAACAATCTGCAAGGTCTTGCCATGGGCGCGGAAGGGAAAGCCGAAGTGGATTTTCGAAGCTGTCTGATCGTTGGGAAGAGCAAACCTGTTTCCAGACACCGTTTGACGCGGCATCACAACGCCATCAGCGAGGATCGCGATTTCCTGCCCGTCGAAGAAATCTGGTAGGTTGGTGACTTCATTGATCGGGTCTCCTTCATAGGTCAATCCACAATCCATGAAGAAGCCATCTTCGACCGTTTGATCTTCAAAAGGCGGATCGAGGATTTCTATCGTCCGGACCTCTTGCCCGTTGAGGGTGCGCACAACTTGCAGCCAGACTTCATCGCCAGTCTTGCCCGGTTTGGTGGCCACGGCCTCAACCTTGCCACCACCACCAAGCTCGACACCAACAGCTCCCACAATCTGTTGATCCCGTTCATAGGTCAGAGCTACGAAGGAGCCGTTTTCCATCCTGATCCAGTCGATAGAGTCTGGAAGCTGTTGGAACGCTTGCTCAGCAATGCCAGAGCGAAAGAAGTGTTCATTGACCACGGTCAGATCCGGAGCAATGAACTTATAGGCGCTGGAATCATAGATATATTCATGCAAGTTCCGCCCATAGAAACCGACATAAAGCAAAGCGTCGCCTACCTGCACCGGCCTTACCGCCCTTGAACCATAGGTGGCTTGTCGCTTCTGGCGGCTATTGGTCGGCCCGAACACTTCGGAACTATCGGAAGGCCCGACAATACGAGCACTCGTAGCCGTACCGATGAGCATTTCCTCCCCTTCGGCAATCCAGTTGATTTCATTGACCTGCCCGGCAAGGATTGAAAGATACATCGCATCATCGGCTGAAAGATCGCCAGCATCGCCGGTATATTTGAGGATTTTGAATGCACCGGATTTAGAATAGGCAATACCTTGCGGGTCCGAGGTCCAGTTGGCAAAGGTGATCCGTTCATTGAAGTAACAGACATGTTGTGGCCAGCTGTCTTCCCCCCATCCGTCTATCTGACTGTCAAAGGTGATAGCAGCAAGGCTCCAATCGACATCACCGTTACGCTTTAATTCAGCTGGCTTGTGAGCCCCATGAACAAGCGTCAACACGTCGCTCGATTGGGTATAATCAAACGTGCTCAACTGATCTTGGGTAAAGCTGTTGGCTATTTCATAGGCCCCCGATCCATCAGCGGCCTGCAACTGTGCCTTCTCCGAATAGAAACGAATGAAGCCGGTTCCAAACTCCAGCATGTAATGCTGTTTCATCGAAAAGACGAAAGGCACCAGCCGACATGGTGCATTCTGGTTTCTGGCCAGATCGATAAAGCGCGTTCCGGATCGCTTATAGATCCCGCCATGCCGCATCAGGAGATAGTTCCGGCAGATCTCCAGCCCTTTTCGAAACTGCTCCAGATCCGATCTGGAATGCAAATAGGGAGATATCTCTCCTTGCGTCATCGTGACTTGAGGAAACTTGACTGTCATCAGTAGAGCGCCTCCAAGGGCGTGTTCTGCTGATCTTCAAGCGCGGTGTTCTTCTCGAATGCGTCATCAAAGAGCAATTGCATTGTTTGCGCATAAGAGTTCTTGCCCGTCACTTTATGCGCCATGCCAAGAGCCAGATAAGGCACCAGGCAGTTGATGAAAAATTGGCTGAACTTCGCCGGATCATCCAGCCGCTTGATGTACCGAAACTTCAACGGCCCGGCATGGTTGGTCAGGACTTCATCACCTTCATACTCGACCACAATTTCCGTACCGTCATCACCGTAAATAGGAATGCCAGAAAGGAAGTCTTCAGGCAGACGATAGGCATAGTCCCAGCCAAACGCAGGCTTTTCGGCAGCTTCAGGTAAAAGCACACGCGAGCGGGCACAGTTCCAGGGATAAAGGCTCAACAGCTCATTGCGATAGTGCGCATAGTTGGTCTTGAACCATCGCGCATTGCTATTGCCGGTCTGATCAAAGTCAGCAATCGTTTTTTCATTGAGATGACCCAAAGCCAGATTGGCGATGGCCGTATCCGTGTACCCGCTCGCCATGGCTCATTCGCCCCCTTCAAGCAGGGCTTTGGCCTCAGTGATCCAATCGGCATCAATCGAAAGAGCTTCGATCTGTTCCGGGCTGGCACTGGCAAGAGCCGCCAGATCGGCAATGCCCCCTTCCATAAGCTTGGTTGCCTTGGCAGGGCCAATGCCATTGATACTGGTCAGATCGGGCAAGACAGGAACAGGCTCAACAGTCCCGGCCAATTCGGTTTCAGCCATAACGAGAGCGAACGCTTTGCGGGCTTGCGCGATGTCGTCACCATTCAGCGTAGGGTTCTCCATGATCTGCTCAAGTGTCACGGCAGCATTCAGAGCCTCGGAGGGCAGCGCCCCATTCTCGCCAACGCTGTCATAGGCTGCCTTCAGTTCCTTACCGGCCAAAGCAGCCTGTTCTTCACGCGCTTCATCGCGCATTCTTGCCGCCAGAGCCTTGCGGCGGCGGGCCTGATGGGCTGTTGCACTCATCTACATGTCTCCAGATACGACAAAGGCCGCTCAGAGGCGGCCATTTGTCGGGTTGTGATTAAGGGGAGGTCGCGGCTTAGGCAGCGATCTTGTGCTTCAGAGCAACCATGCGGATGTTCTTTGGCTCGTACACACGATTCCAGTTGGCACCGTCCGCAATCTGCGCATCGGTCGGGCTGGTATCGTTGTCAGGAACATTGGTTTCAGTCCAGGCGACACCACGCGGATGCATCACAAAGTGACTGCGGCTGATCAGCAGATCATCGCCCGCGAGTTTATCGCGATCAGTCTCAAGGGCCTCGTCATCTTCAAGAGAGCGTTCCTGATACCCAAAGGCCCCTTCACCAAAGAGCAGAGAGGTATAGACACCACCAACCGGCTGAAGCGCATCGGTGACGATCACGCGTTTGCCCATATAGAAAGGCACCCGATCCGTCTTGCCCTCAACCGTCTCATATTCAATGGCCTTGTCCTTGGCCAACTTGGCTTCAACAGCCGAGTGCATCAGGTAGCCCGTAACGTTGCTCTTCTGGTCACCGAGCTTCTGACCGGCATCGACGCTCGATGCAAAGTCAATAAGCGCCGCACCACCAGCAAGAGCGGTGATATCGTGGGTCAGCACAGCCATGGAACCGGCTGCAAAAATCCCCTTGATGGTCTGCACAAGGATATTCTGACGCTGGTCAACCCAATAACCGGCAACCTCGGTTGCAATCGCTTTCATAGGATCATCACCGGCCAGATATTTGGACAGGTCGTTGGATGACCAGGCATCACCCAGCATATGCAGGCGAGCCATATCCTTACCAGCACCGATCTTGCGCGGGACAAGCGGATCATCGTCAGAAAGGCGCTGCGCGCTCAACCCGCTGTTACGCAGGTTCAACCAGAACGGCATCTTGAAGAGGAAGCCGCCACCGGACAGATCGAGCCCGCCAATCCCGTTTGACACGATACCACTGGCAATCAGGGTATCGAGTTTCACCGACTGTTCCAGAACGTAAGGATTGAAGACCTCCGGAACGATCACATCACTAATTTTCACCTTCGCCATAACTCTTATCTCCCGTTACTGACGTTGTTGCGGTTGGTTTGCGGCTTTACGCTTATTTGCGTTTGGCCTTGGCGGCGGCTTTCAATCGTTCCGCCTTTTCAGGGTTTGCCTTGTAAATCTCACCCTGTTTGGTGAGGTTGAACGTGTCGGCATCCCACGGGTTTTCATCCGTCTGAGTGTCGCCGTCCAAATCTCCATCTTCCGAGTAGAGTGTTTTGCCAATACCCGCGAGCGCCTCGGCAAAGTGCGGCATCAGAACAGCGCCATCTTCGGAAAACACACCGTTGCTCTTGAACTCTTCCATGAGCTTGCCGTCCGGCACCATCTTGCTCAGTGCCCGATTGGCTAGAGCCAGATTTTTGTTGTAGCTCTCGCTTCCTTCCTTGCCCCATGCTTTGACAAGAGCATCATGGGAAGCCTCAGCCTTGGCTGTCTTTTCAGCCTCAACCTGTTTCTGCCCTTCCAGAAAGGCATTGGCTTGAGTGCCGACCGCTTCCATCTGGAAGTCATGCAGGGCTTGCGCCTGGGCAGGCGTCAAGCCGATCTCCTTGGCCTTGGCCTTGAAGGACGTGGCCAGATTTTCATCATACTGGACATTCTCCGGCATCTTCTCAGGCAACGAGAACTGATAGCCGTCTTCTGTATCCGGCACCCCGAGCGCCTTGGCAAAGGCGGCGCGGTCTTCATCGCTTGCATCCTCACCCGGTACCTTGATCATACCTTCAAGGCCCGCCCGCTGGTCCTGATAGGCTTTCACAGCATCGTCGGCGCTATTCCATCCCTGCTCTTTGACAAAGTCGGCAAAGCCTTCTCCGGTCAAACTGGATGCAAAGGCATTTTCTTCTCCCGCACCACCAGCGCCCGCAGCATCCCCGCCGCCAGCACCTTCGTCTTCAGGCGCATAAGCAATCAAACCACCGCGAATATGGCTCATAAGTCCTTGGTTCATTTTCAAACTCCTTCTTCTGCCCTGGCCTCTTCAAGAGCAGCCTGTGAAAGGGCGATCCGTTCGCCCCGCGTCATCGTCAAAAAGGAAAAGGCCCGCCCGAAGACAGACCTTTTTCCCTCATTAAATTGTGCTTCCGCATTATCTGGCGGATGATCGCAGTAGCGATCCCACCCGCTGAAGTTAGCCAGATCCACCATGATGATTTCAAAATCATCCTTGCTGGCCTTGCCTTCACTAAAGCGTATCCAGGCTTCAACCAGCCTCTTCCTAGCTTGCAGTACGGCCCGGTCTTTACTGGCTCTGTTCCATAAGCGCATTCAACTGCTCCACTGCCGGTACACCTTTATTCGCAACGTCCGCCGCTTGCCCGGCCATTTCGAGACCGGCTTGCATCTGCTGCATTTGGGCCATCTGCTCCTTCTGCTGGCGTTGAGCTTCCATTTCCTCTTCGCTGTAGAAGATCTTGCGGGAAGCCCCACGCACATCAGCAACCAGATCACCCACTTCGTCTTCATTAATCCGCTCAAGCAGCTTGGTCTTTCCTGCCTGGGCGAATTTCAAAGCTGTATCGACCACATCATTGGCCCCGATCAGCTCCTCTGTCCGGCGCAAGCGGTCCATCGGAGAGGTTGAGGA
This sequence comes from uncultured Cohaesibacter sp., assembly GCF_963676485.1. Taxonomy (NCBI): domain Bacteria; kingdom Pseudomonadati; phylum Pseudomonadota; class Alphaproteobacteria; order Hyphomicrobiales; family Cohaesibacteraceae; genus Cohaesibacter; species uncultured Cohaesibacter sp. Next base: position 3,545,757 of record NZ_OY781114.1, on the reverse strand, counting down.
CGCCCGAATATCGTGGTCATAGATGCTGTCTGGCGCTTCCAGAGCGGAGCCGGGATTAAACGCCTCCTTGCGCTCCAGAATTTCAAGCTCGCGATCCACCTGAAGCGAAGATGACTGCTGGAAGCTTGTGCCGACCGGCCCGAGAAGGTCGCCCTTTTCCTGTGCCCTTTGCAAAACCTCTGTCGCGGTCATCTGGGGATTATCGACCAGAATCTGAAACAGGTTGATATAGAGCATGTCCTGTATCTGGCGGCGCTTTGCCTCCTGAATGGACAGCATGAAACTCAACGCCTGCCCGTTGCTCTCCAACATTGGTTTTGCAAAAAGCGCCCCTGATGGATCAAGATAGCCCTTGTTATTGGCCCCCGGCGCAAAGTTGGGCGCACGCAAAGGGGCCTGCTTGCCATTCACTTTCCCGGCGACCGTGGCGATAGGTGGCTTGCCTTGCTGCGAAACACCGCGAGCCACATCTTCTTCAATGATCTGGGCGCGCACGATCTCTCGCATGGCCAGCATGACAGGGCTTTCCCCATAAGGGCTGTCTGCCCGTCTCACCCAACGATGCACAACATAAGGGAAGGTGAAATAGCCGCTTTCCTTGACCAACTTCTTTTCACTAACCTCAACCCAGTAGGAGGCAACAGCACTGTCCCGATTGCTTGAAGCAGAGCTGCCAGCTTCTGCCCTTGGCATGGCGGCATGGATAAACTGGAATGACGTGTCCTTGTGCCGTGGATCATTGGCAGCATCGAGCAACTTGGACGAGACATGCTTCTCCCCGAACTTCTGGACCGCCTGTCGCGCCTTGTAATTGACCAGCCTGTAATTGGTATCGTGAATGCCTTGCGCATTCTGCCCAAGGAAACACTCAGCTAGGGGCGCATAGCTGTATTTGAACGGCATCTGCGCTTCACGCGTATGCGCATCCCCGAAGCTTTCTTCAAGAAAGATGACGCCGGTTCCAAGACCGCATGCAGCCTTGACGGCCATTTCATTGACCGAGGCAAACCCAGCCCTTGGCGTGTAGCGCACCGCAAACAGATAGTCGGTCACACGACTGCACCAGTCTTCTGCAGCTTCATCCAGATCCGGAGCCAGTGGGTCAACAGATCCCAATCCATGCCACTTGGATGACTGCGGCATTGTCAGGCTCAGAATGCCCGCCGCCAGACGTTCAATCGAATAGATCGCAGTGCCATCAAGCAGCTTCGTTCCGGGCCTTTTCGAGCGCGGCCCTTGGGTCAAAACGCTTTCCGCACTGCCAAGCCGGTTCATACCGGTCACACCCTTTTCATAGGGCAACGCAAACCGGATGACAGCATCCCATTCACTTTCCCAGGGCAGACGGTCAGAAGCCAATTGCGTTTGGCGATCAAGAATGTCTTGAACAAGTCCCATTTCCTAGGCTCCTGCCTGTCCCAATTTGGTGACTTTCAAATTCTTCCCATAGTCAGAAGCGCCGGACATGCTTGTAAGGATCGTTGAACGGCGCCCCTGTTGCTCCCGCGTCTTGCGTTCCTCTTCTGCCTTGCGTTTCTTGACCTCTTCATCATCTTCAGAAGGAGTGGAAGGAGCTGGCGGTAATCTGGGGGTGGACATAAAGCACATGGTCTATTCCTCGTTGATCCACGCATAGCGATAGAATGTTTCTCCGCCCAAGCCCAAAGAGGGCATGACGGCTTCTCTGTGAGCGCCCAGGCGCACGAGCCATTTATGGGCGCTGGAGTGGGTGGAAAGTGCATCGGCATGAATGCGGGCGATTCCGCTGGCGACACAGGCAGGCTTGACCACATCAAGCATGTAACGGGTCGCTTCAGGAAAGGCGCGGAGCTTGCGCGATGTGCCCCAGGCCCATGCCAAACCAAGCCGAGAATGGAAGAGGCCGACACCGAACGCCAACACCGGTTGACCATCCAGCCAGGCCACATAACGCCACAAGGGCGAGCCCTGATAAGCCATCTCGGCAATCAAGCGATTGTCCGGCTTATCCATTTGGCAATAGATTTCGGCCTTGTCCTCATCACTCAGATTAGCAGCAACAAAGCTTAGATCGCGCCGTGTGGCCGGTTTGATGACAACCCGATTCATTCTGCAGGTTCCCTGATCAGATCGCTCATCTCATCAGACAGGACTTTCAGCGCACCAAGCATGGCATATCCGCCCTGAGACCCCGCCTGCCATCGGCTGCATTTATCTTCCGCGTGATAAGCGATGCAGGCAAAGCCTTGGAGATCACCAGAACGGGCGCAAGAAAGAAGTCCCTCAAGCCGATCAATCACATCTTGCTGCACTTGTCCGGCCAAGGGGACAGGCCCGCCTTTGAGAGAAACCACCTTTTCTTCACTCATAGCCCTACCCCCAACCACAAAAGAAAACCAAAGGGAACCACGGTCAGAATGACACTCACCCACATCAGGCTCACTTCATTGAGCATGTCCGCGAAGTAGGCTGCAGCCACCGCAAGGATGGACACCAGCGCCACCAGAAAATACCGGTGATCAACCGTCACGGCCAAAGCCAGAAAAAGCAAAAGGCCCATCAAATTGATGAGCCTTCCATTCGAAGCGGCACTATAGGCGGCCGCCAATTCGTGCAAGTCTTGTTTGTTCATTGCCTATCCAACATCTCCCAGGGCGCTCCATTCGTCCTCTTGTTCATCCATCAAAGGCTTGAGCATGCGATACTGTGCAGCATCCCGTAGATCCCAAGCCATGATCACGGCGTCGGCTTCATCGGTAGAAGATCCGAGACGCTTTCTAACCTCGTCCTTCTCTTCAATCTGGATGACCCCTTCATTAGAAGAGCCACCCGATTTAACCATCCAGTGAACCGCTGTCAGTTCCGCAAAAAGCTTCTTGCTCGGAGGCAAAGCAATCTTGTGTTCTCCGTTCGGGTCCAATGCCTCACGGAAGCGCCACCAGAGCCGCGCACGCTCGTTTTTAAACCCCAACGACCCGTTGGCCTGCTTCTCTTGCGTTCCCTTTGAGAACACCACTGAATAGGCCGCAATCTGGTTGTTGGTTTCAAGGTGATCCCGCGCCGAGTTGCCCCAACCGCCCGTACAGTCAATTCCAATATCAGCCCCGTCCCGTCTCTCTTTCAGGATCAACGCCGCAACAATCGGGCCATTCTTGGTATCAATGCCGCGCTCCGAGGTCAGGCGTGCAAAGCATTCGTTATAGAGCGGTGCCAGCGTTGTCTTGTCGCCACCTCCTTGTGCCACATCCACACCCATTGCCCACATGCGGCCTTTGAGGTGCGGGTGGTCTTCACTCCAACGCTCTTGCGCCAGCCGTACCCATTCAGACGGTATGACCTGCCAGGCATGATCCTTGCGAGCCAACATGAAGTTGCCAGTCTTGAGCGCCGTGCGAAGTGGTTCGGGCAGCTGGTCAAGCTGACTTCCATAGTCGGTATCGCGCAAATAGGCGTTGTCAGACAGAGAAGCAGGAACGAAGGTGCGAGACTTAGGCGTTCTTACCTCTCCCTCAATCTCGACCGGTTCCGGTCCATCCACCCATACCGAATGCATTTCCTCTTCATCACCAACAAACACAGCCCAAAGCAATTGTCCGGGCTTAGCAGGATAGAGTGGATGCATAGGGTCGAGCCAAGGCCCAAACCATTCGATCAGATGATCACCATCACCAGAGAGCGGAGGGTTGGAGGCAATCACAACACGGCAACGCTGACCAGCATCGACCGAGCGAACCCACCCCATCAGGAAGATCTGCTTTTTCGCCTGCTGCTGCGCTCCTTCATCAAAGCCTAGAAAGTCCTTTGGCTGGCCTTGATGGCCCTTCTCTGCTCCCGGCTTCTCCAGGTAACCAAACTGAATACGTTGCTCTCCATCCTTCCAGACATGATCCGAATAGTTCATCCGGCCACGATCACCGACAATCTCGGCCAAGCGCTCTTCCATCGACTTCGCATCAGAAAGCTTTTGACGGAATATCGCTGATTTCCTATGCTCGTTTACAGCTAATCCGAGTAGTAGATCACTCTTACCACCCCCAGCCTCGCCTCCATACAGCATCAAGTCTGCACGAGAATAATATCCCTCAGTCTGCGGCCCCTCTTGTGGCTTCCAGAGGCGATTGAACAAAGGCCCCAAGGTAGCTTCCAAATCTGCCCGCTGTTGCCCAGAGAGATTTTCAATCCACTCCGTCAGTGCTGCATCATTGTCAAAGCTCATTTGTCTTTCTTGGCCTTGCTCTGTGCCATCAACTCAATGATAGCCGCTTTGATTTCCTCAGTAGACCGAGGCTTGGCCGGTCCGCCTTCCTCGTCAGCGTCTTTGACCAGCACCATTTGTGCGGGCACTCCGTATTTCTTGGGCTTCAGCTTGGCAGCTTCCCACTGTCGCGCTTCAATCCGAAGCTTGGAGCGCGTCACATGCTCATGATCAACAACCGTGATCACATCCCCGCTTTTGGTCTTGCGTTCCATCCAGTCATTGGAGCCATCGTCTGCAATGTCGATGATCTCATCAAGCCGCGTCTCTAGGCGAATATCACAAGCAAGCGTGTATTCCTTCTGCTTCTCGGGATCTTTTGCCAATGCCTTGTAAACAGTTGCCGCCTTTGGCATGCCCTCTCTCTTGCAGATGCTATTGAGACTCTGGCCTTCCATGATCTCCGCTAAAATCTCCTGCCACTTTGCCTTTGAAAGAACATAGGGCTGTCGAGGCTTTTTCTTCTTCACCATATCCCAGTACCTCGCTTCACTCAGAACCGCGCGCGTGCGCGATAGCTGTCAACTTTTGCAACGCCACCAGCTCTCTATCGTCTGACATTCTCTTGACTCCACTCCAATGCATCGCTTTAAAGAAAAGAGAACATTTGGAGAACAAAACCATGAAATGGAAAAAGGAAGTTTCCCCCTCACAACGAGAGGCTCTGGTTAAAGATCTGCGCGACAGCCGGTCTTTCTGGCGTCAGCGCAGGGTTGCTCTTGGCGTCCATCCTGCCAAACCTCATGCACAGGCCTTGGCCAGCATCGAGGACGCTATCTCAGAGGCGCTATCGTCTCTTGGTGAGGACATGACCCCTCATCCAACAGCGAACCCACAAGCAGGCAAGGACGTCAATCTACCTGCTTGGGGCATGCCAACGAAAAAGGCCCGGTCCTGAGACCGAGCCAAACGGCTTACAAAAATGCCCGGCAACCGTTTCCGGCCCGGGCGCATTTTTTGATTGTGCCGAAAGGGTATCCTTAAGGTGTCACCCATGGCAAAAATTCTCTGCATTGCTGTGAGCATCTTGCGCATGCATGCTCAAAATGAGTGAAGCTTAAGGAACAGCAGGCACTTACAAATCCATATTGCGTCACGAAGCAGCGTTGCCGCACTCAATCGGATTGCCATATCTCTGGGAGAGGATCTGGACAACATCGTTTGAACGGATCACCCGATGAGCGGTCAAACATTTATCTGTGCGGAATTCCGCTATAAGGAACATAGAGAGAACAAATACATTTGCCACCTGAGTCAACCTGTGCCAAGGTGTCAAAAAATGACACAGTTTTAGATTCGGGATGACGGCATTGAAAATCGAAACAAAAACCGAGTTCACACGGTTACGGGAGCTTGCTGGCTTGACACTTGAAGAAACTGCCGAAATCACAAAGGTCTCACTGCGTTCTGCTTACCGGCACGAAAACGGAACCTGCTCACCTTCCCCTCTTGCTCTTGATCTGCTTGAAAAACTTGCCAATCAAAAGCGCAAGGCATCGACCCCTGAGAGGTTCCGGTTTATTGACCTCTTCGCGGGTATAGGAGGGCTAAGGGTCGGCTTCGAAAATATCGGCGGGAAATGCGTTTTCACCAGCGAGTGGGACAAGTATGCTGCAGAAACCTACCGGAAGAATTTCCCCGAAGATGAGGAGCATGTATTCGCAGGAGATATCCGTGAGTACACAGCAGACGAAGAGGCACTCTCCCGCATTCCTGCCCATGACGTCCTTCTGGCCGGTTTTCCATGCCAGCCATTTTCGATAGCAGGTGTTTCAAAGAAAAATGCCTTGGGAAGGCCACATGGCTTTCTTGATGCAACTCAGGGGACCCTTTTCTTCGAAGTTGCCAAGATTATCAAGCATCATCAACCGAAAGCCTTTCTTTTGGAGAATGTAAAAAATCTTCAGCGTCACGACAAAGGTCGGACCTTCGAGACGATAATGCGCGTCCTACAAGATGAGCTCGGCTACAAGATTGAAACCCGGGTATTAAGCGCAAGACCTTGGGTTCCTCAAGGCAGGGAACGGATCTTTATTGCAGGCTTCCTCGACCACAAAACCGGTTTTTCCTTTGATGACATCAGTTTCCCCGAAGGACCAGCCCCGACAATGGGCAGCGTTTTACTGCCGGAGGTTGATGAAAAATACACCCTGTCTCCAAAGCTTTGGCAATATCTTCAGGACTACAAGAAAAAGCATTCAGCCAAAGGCAACGGATTCGGCTTTGGGCTCGTTGGGGCTGGCGATGTAGCAAGAACGCTCTCTGCAAGGTATTATAAGGATGGTTCCGAGATCCTGATTGATCAGGGCAAAGGCAAGCGCCCGCGCCGCCTGACACCGAAAGAATGTGCCCGCCTTATGGGGTTTGATCGCGGAAACAGGGTCTGGGAAATTCCTGTTTCAGACACGCAGGCATACAAACAATTCGGTAATGCTGTTGTTGTTCCCGTAGTGGAAGCCATTGCTGAAGCAATGAGCCCTTGGTTGCCGCGAAGTGAACCAGCAGAAGCTGAACAGAAAAAATCCGTAGCAAATGGCTGACATTGTATCTGCCGACGTGCGAAGCCGGATGATGTCCGGCATCAGGGGCAAGGATACAAAGCCAGAGCTTATGGTGCGCAAGGCATTACACAAGGCCGGTTTTCGTTATCGCCTTCATGCGAGAGACTTGCAGGGGAAACCAGACATGGTTTTCCCGAAGTGGAATGCGGTCGTGTTTGTAAATGGCTGCTTCTGGCATGGACACGATTGCCACTTGTTCCGCTTGCCTGCAACCCGGACTGATTTTTGGCAAGCCAAGATTTCAGGTAATATCGAACGCGATCAGCAGGTACAGAAAAACCTGCAGGCGGCGGGCTGGCGTGTTGCGCTTGTGTGGGAGTGCGCGCTAAAAGGGAAAGCGAGACTCGATATCGAAGAAGTTGCAACTGCTCTGGCTCTATGGCTTCAGAGCGAAGCCAACAAGTTCGAGATAAGGGGAACAGCGGCATGATCGACACCCTTGAAACGCTTGGCGGCTTAATGCGGCAAGATGGCGCCACGCTAATCTACGCGAAAAAACTGGCTCCAAATGACAATTCCAAAAACCAGGTCTACTTGGGCGGGGATTTTTCAGTCCTGAACATCATTCCGCACGGAAAAGTCCAGACGGACGACAACGATGTTGCCGGTAGTGTACGGGATCGCGCAAAGGCACCTGTCGATTTCTATTGGATTGACGAAACCGGAAAGCACAAGGCTCCAAATGCCCAGCTCATCCTGTATCCAAAATATCCCGAAGTTCGCATGTCCGGTTTTCTAAGGGGATGCAAGAGCTCTCCCGGCGACATAATGCGGGTAAGGGATGAGGGACGCGTACTTTTTATCGGCGTTACTAAAGACGGCAAGGTTCTGGGATATGCTGCGGAGGCGGGCAGTGCTTTGGCCAACGCCGTTTATGCTCAGGATGACTGGGAAGAGGCCGGAGTATTTCTCAAGATTCCTGATGCTTCCAACTTTGGAAACACACGCGAGCAGCTTCTGGAGGCTCTGACAGGCATATACCGCAAACACTGGATACCATCACAAAAAATTGGCCCCGATGGCCTCCCCCATCCTTACAGAGCACGCAACGGAGGGGGATACACGTTGGAGGCAGAGCTTGGTATTTCTCCAAACGGGTATTCCGAACCGGACTATCTCGGTTGGGAAATCAAGCAGTACGGCGTGAATGACTTCGAGACGTTCACGCCGAAAAGCGTTGTAACGCTGATGACACCCGAGCCAACAGGCGGGATTTACAGAGAAAATGGTGTAGCCGATTTCCTTCGCCGCTATGGATATCCGGACAAAAGCGGAAAGCCGGACCGGATCAATTTTGGGGGTGTCTATTCCTGCACCCGCCCGGCCCATGCAGAGACAGGCCTGAAGTTGCGGATGGTCGGCTATGATGCCACCACATCCAAAATCACAGACATGAATGGTGGTGTAGCCCTTCTCGACCAAAACGACGAGGTTGCTGCGCTGTGGAAATTCACTGGCATTATAGACCATTGGAACAGAAAGCACGCGCAAGCTGCATATGTGCCTTCCCTGTTTCAAAATCCGCCCCCTGAATATCGGTTTGGTCCGAGAATCTTGCTTTGCGAAAAGACTGATCTGACACTATTCTTGAGCGCAATTTCAAACGGAGTTGTGTATTATGACCCCGGCATCAAGCTTGAGCAGGCCTCAAGCGCAAACCCCGTGGCCAAAAAGCGTAGCCAGTTCCGTATCAGGCATAACAATCTGACGCAAATGTATCATCAGCATGAGATTGCTGAGCTGGAACTGCTATAGCAGAGACTATGCGGCATGCCACTGCGAGCGGCCATTTTCAATGGCATTCGAATTTTGAAAAGGAAGTCTTGACACATCAGCTTCCTGACATGCCAAATTCGCCCACCACACAATTCAGTCCCCTCTGCAAAGCTCGGCTTGCATAGGCTCTCGCTTCCCGGCTCACACCGCCATTCTTGAGATCATCCAGAGACACAGCAAAGTCCATTGCCACCACGGATAGGGCTTCGCCATATCCCGCCACCCGGCGCACAATCGCCCAGCCTTCCTTGCCCATTTCCGCCTCAACGGCCTTTTGTACACGACGCAAGGTTTCAGCGGCTTCCAGCATGTAGATGGCAGGATCGCCAGCCCTGCCACCATCCACGCGAATGCGCTCGGGATCAACGGAGCCAATGCTGGTGCCCATGCCCTCAACCGCTCGGCGGACCATATGCGCCGCCTTGTGCTGGGCATCGTCCAGCTTGCCCTGACTGTAAAGATTTTCAATCGGATCACGCACACGCTTTGTGACCCGTTCCATGGAACCTCTGCCATCAGGGTTTTCTACCGTCACCCGCGTCAGATCCCGTTCACTGGCCAGCGCCGCATTGGTTTCTTCCACCTGCCTGCAAGATGGTTTCCGCATAGCCTTTTCGCGAGCTGCCTTGCTCTCTGCATCAGCCCAATCAAGCATGGAAAGGCTCCTGCTGAAACTGATCTTTAGGTTCTGGAAATTGTCGATAGACCACACGCGCCCGGGCCACAATGTCACTGCGACAAACGCCCAGCCTCTTGGCGATAAGCTCGTATGGCAGGTCTGACGCCCGCATCCTGAAAAGGTCGGGGTCATAGTCTCCGCGCCGCAGTTCCTTCGCCTTTGCGCGGTAAATCAGGTCTGAGGGCGTTGGCCCCGTTCTTTTACTCTTCATATCCCAAGCCTTCTGTTTTGATGGTCTTGGGTGTGCTGGCTTCCGCAATTCTCTGGGTGGGCATTTTGCCTCTTCCCAATGGGCTAGCTGCTGCGTGGTGCGCCGCTAACCTGCCAGTTTGTTATCATCCTCTTTCTTCTGAGGCCAGAGTGTCCGCTGATAGCAGCCGAACTTCCTGTGATCTTTGTTGAAGCTTGCAAAGATCGCTCCTCCTTTTGCTCTGCTCCACGCGGCCCACTGCGGCGATCCTTTTTCGATAAAAACAAACTGGCCTTGATTGGTTTTCTGGGCGGCTTGCTCGTAGCTTTGCCAGCGTTTGTTCCGCAAATAGGTTTTCAAATAGACCTTCGGATTGTCCTTTTGGAAGGCTTTCGCATGAGCGACCGCAAAGCATCTCTCGGGATAGTCCAGACTTGCCCATGGTCGCTTGGCCTGCTCGAAGCTATCGCCCAAACGCAATTCCCATTTTTCACAAAGCTCTTTCCAGTTTTTGTCAGCCAGCGCAGCGCCACCCCCCGCCTTGGGGGGTAGGGGGGAAGTAATTGACGGTTTAAATGACGGTTCATTATGGGGGTTCACCATTGAACCCCTCCCCGGGTCACAGGTGACCCCCTCCCCCGGTTCATTTTGAACCCCTCCCTGCTCTGTTTGTTCTTCAGATGTTCTAGAGGGGTTCATTTTGGCCCCCTCTACATCTTGCGCATACAAGTCGGGGTTATGGCCTACATTTACCCAGTAATAATTGGTCGCACTGGCTCCATTTTCGCGCTCACGATGCTCTACAGAGAGCAAATTGAGGTCTGCCAATTCCTTGATAGCCCTCTTTACAGTGCTCCGCGACGTACTGGCCTTTGACGCAATCGTATCGAGTTTAGGCCAGCAGAAGCCATCATCATCAGCGCTGTCCGCCAGTGCCATCAAGACTAGCTTGGTCATGCCTTTCACGCACTGGAGTTCCCAAGCCCATGTAGATACCTTGACACTCATTGGCACCACCATTTCTTGCCATCAGGCCACCGCCTGGCAAGACCATTCTCGATAAGCCATTCACCAGCATCTACGCCACCGATAGAGGCTCTCACGAGGACGCGCCCATAGTATCCACGCCCGTAAGTGGTCAATTGCATCTTTCCGCGCCCTAGAAAGCTACTCAGAGCTTCAGAGGCCTTCTTTGCAAATCTACGTTCATTGCGACACTTCCCATGCGTTTCGGGTGCATCCACTCCCTCTAAGCGATATTTAACGCCACCGAGCCAGAAAGTATCACCATCGACAACACACGTAACTCTATTGCTGAAACCACAAACAGGCATGGCCACCGATGATGCCGCCACACTGAGCGATAGAAGCACGACAGCTGTTCTCAGCATTTGGCCCTCCCCTCTACGGCTGCCATAGCAACCGCATCAACAAACCGGCCACACATGCCTGCTGACGGAAAGACCAGAGCCAAGTTTTCTCTGTTTCCAAGCCCGCTCTGAACATAGCTCATCAATAAAATTGACCGATGTGATTTCTCTATCCGGGGATAGGGACAAGACAGCCAGCGTTCGCAAGCCTCCGAAAGGCTGTTGCATTGAACAAACTCTCTTTGACAAGTCTCCTGACGAAACGGCCTCTCACCTATCATTTCTCTCGCCTCCCATACGCCAGTCATGGATCTTCCTAAAGAGCGCTGTCGCAGCATCTCCAAGGGGCAGTATGTCTCCCAGATGATGCGTATAGACCGAGCCGACATCAACACCGGCTTCTGCGTCAATTAGCTCCTGGCATGCATCGAGAAAGGCCTTGTTGGTGACCAAGCCAATCTCATTGGCCCTAATGACAAGACCTGGATAATAGACTTTCATTGAAACCACCCCCGCACTGGAGGCAACGTCACATGGTTGCTCAGATTCTTGCCAATGGAATACGCAATCTGCGGGCGCCCTTTCGGGTCGTGCTTGCGCTCTATGTTCCAATTGATGCCCATGGAGCGAGGATAGCGTAAAGACGGTGAGTGTTTGGCCTTTCCCATCACCTTGCCTCCTGCATGCGTCTGATATTGACGTTGGCCATAACCTCAGCCTCTGCGGCAACATCCTTCGCGTCAGCAGCAGCCTTCTTTATGTCGCGCCACTCTTCCAGGGTAAGAACACCGTCCGCTTCTGCTTCCAATACCGTTTCGTGAAACTTGGCGCTTTCCTTGACGCTCTTTCGACACATTGTGAGAAGGGTTTCGCCCTGCCCTGCATTCCGTTTCACCAGGTCATAGCCATGCACATCAGCAAGCCATGCTGCGAAATGCGGGAAACCAAGGATCACCTCCATTTCCATCACAATATCGAGCGGCATGATTGCGGGGTCTGTTGCATCCTCATATCGCCGAAGCTGCATATTCGAAACACGCGTCACTTTCTCCAGGGCCACGCGGCCTCTATGCGATCCATGGCGCAACGTCTTCATGAAGCGCGCTGTCATGAGAGAAATGTCTTGCAGATCTTCCAGCGCGATGAGCCTTTGGCTCCCATCCGGGTTGACAATAGCCGTCATATCCAACCGTCACTTTCTGCCAGAAACCAGCCGGTGACAGGCTGTTTCTGACGTGGGATAAAAAACTCAGGCCATAAAGGCCTGAGAGTCGGAGGGGCTGAGTGAATTGCGGAAGCCAGCACACCTCAAATTCGTTGCCCGACTGGCTATTTGGGTTGGGGGACAAAGCCAGTCGGGCGAGCGGAACCTTCCAGATCCGCCGCAAACAAATGAAAAGCGGTCAAGAGGAAACCCGCCTTTCAAATGGAGCCGAGCAAGAAAACTGCTCATGCTCTGAAAATCGTTGATGACTATGCAGCTGGCGCTTTGTTCTCTTCCGCCACCGATGGACGCGGAATGTCAGAAGGCCATTCCAGATCGCTTGGCCAGTTCATATCGAAATAGGCCAACGCCAATTGATAGCGAGCGGTTACGAGATCACGCCCCGAACGAAGGGCTTCAATCTTTCTAGCGTCCTTGAATAGACGGTTCGAAAGCGTCGCAATGGAGATTCCACTCGCATTACAAAACTGATCGCTCAAGGCTACGATTTGGTTTGGCATCATCATCATGCCAAATATCATAGGTGTATTTATACACTTTTTCAAGTGTCATTATCCACCGATACAACACATTTTTGATGGTGTATAATTACAATCATGAATGATGGTTTGAAAAACAGAATTAGACAGCGCTTTGATGAACTCGGCATTGGAATGACCGAGGCGGCTAGTCGTGTCGGCAAGCGCAAGGATCTGTTCAACAACATCTTTCGGGATAAGACCAGAAATCCGACAGTCCAATCAATTGCACTGATGGCCGAAGCTTTAGAGACTTATTCAGAGTGGCTGTTAGAAGGCAAAGGGCCAAAGGAAGCCACCGACCGAGTGGTTCCAACCAATCACGATCATTTCTTCGAGGAACAAGCAACATTGCCACGTCTCGGCACCGTTGCAGCCGGGCTGTGGCGTGAATATCAAAATACCCAGGAGTTACCGGGAGAGCATCGTTCACACATGTCTCCCAATCCAAACTATCCGCTCAATGCTCAGTTTACCGTCATGGTCGAGGGGAATTCGATCAACAAGCAATACCCGCATGGCTCAGAACTGCTCTGTGTGGAATTGGCTGGATATGGCACTGGCATTGAAGACCTGAAAAACAATGATCTGGTGATTATCGAGCGCCACCGAGAAGATGACGGCACTTTCGAATACACAGCCAAATTTGTTTTCCTGAATTTTGAACTGAACCGGATAGAGTTCCATCCTTGGTCCACAGACCCCCATTACCAGAAGCCGCTTGTTCTACCAGAACACTATCGCAACGCCCCGGACAAAGAACTGCTCCTCCAAGTCAAGGATTATGAATCGGTCTTCGTGAAAGCCATCGTGATAAGTGGCATAGTTCCGGCCAACACAGCTCGACCATTTGGATAAACAGCCCATTGCAACCTCTCGCAATAGCAACCATCGCCGCACCGCAGCTCCCCCAAACTCGCCATTAGTGCAAGCCGAAGCATTGCGGGCGTCAAGATATCGACTGTGCGGACTGTACTGTCTTTGTTTTGCGAATTCTCTCGACATCTCTATGATCGATGAAGTTGCAGTGCCGACCGTCCAATATTTGATAGAGCTTGGTGACGTTTCGGCTGCCACAAATGCTGCAAACATTTGCCAAGTGCGATGTGGCATCTAAAACCAAAGGCCTATGCAGATGTATAACCCTCGTGATGAAAAAGGCGACGAACTCGACGCTAAGTATTCAGTAGAATCCCTCAAAAACGGCTTTGATCTCGTTATAGAGTCTCGAGGTGGGTCTACTGGCGGGCGACCGCCTCGAAATACTGACTACGCGCCAGCTCTGATGTTGCACCTACGCCGAATGGCACAGGTTGGCATGGTGCTGGACGATCTTCAAGTTGCCAGCTCCGAGGCGATGAGGTTGCCAGAGAACATGCGCCAAATTCGACCATCAGGCTATACGCTGCCGCTCGAACTTGTGACAGTGTCAGACTTCGAAGGACTCCGGCTGGCTATTGGGCGTGCGACCGGTGAGCATGAGACAAAGTCAAAAAAGGGAGGCAATCGGACAAAGAGGCTAAGGTTGCGGATGCGCTGGCCTGATGCATCCAGCATGTCGGCGGATTCAATAGCTAAAATGTTAGCCAATCCAGTTGCTTCCGAGCTTCCAACGGAAGACCCGAAAGAGCTGTCCGAGCGGGTCGCACGCGCACGTAAGCGAATGCGCTTGAAAGGAGCAACTCCACCAAAAGGTCAAGAGAAGGTTCGAAAAACTTCCGCTACATCTGACCGATATATCCGCGATCCGGAAGTCATAGCCTGGGTACTGGAGGAGGCAGCTGGCATTTGCGAAAACTGTGGTTCTCCCGCGCCGTTCAAACGAATGGACGGCGAAGCGTACTTAGAGGTGCATCACGTCAGGCCGCTTGGCGAAGGTGGTCCGGATGTGATCGAAAACGCGGCTGCTTGCTGCCCAAATTGTCACCGGCGGCTACATCACGATCCATCAAGAGACAGCCTCCGCAACAAGCTGATTGCTTCTATCTATCGCCTGAAGGACTTCCCAGCCCCAAATTAGCTTCAGGCCGTCCATTCGCTTTATTGCGGGCATTCGTTTGTTCCTCCTTCGTACCCTCATTCCAGTCGTTCGAACTGTCAGGGCCATTTCCTGCAAGCTGCCGTTCGCCCAAACCCATCAGGATGCCGACAACGGATAGCTTCGCCAAAAAGTGAACAACCGACCAGACGCCTGCACAGCGCACCTGTTCGTGAGCCTCTGGTTCTGTCAGTGCTTTTCCTTTGGTTGCCAGTTTGCTAGACTGGATCGAAAGGGGGGGCGTTCATGACGACACTGGAATCGCATGTAGAGGCGTTGATCGCGGAACTGACACGCATGCAAGTTCCCGGGTCGGCACCGGATCCGGATGAAGAAGGGTTCTCGTTTCCGGGACAGATTGCCGTGGGCGATAACCGCTTCATTACGACAACGCGGGAAATGGAGCGACTGATTGAGCTTTCTTCGCGGGAACTTAAGCGCAGGGATCCGGTCATAAGCCGCACTCATACCGACTGGGAATGGAATGGGATGGTGCGGCGTGCCTTCGGCCCAGCGCTGATGCTGATCGATCTAGATGACGACAGGCAAGAGAATGCCCGCACTGTCGTTGACGTCATTTGTGCGACTGTTAGTGTACCTGCCAAAACATACGGCGCTACGGAGTATGTGTTTGGCTGCACCCTGTTTGGCAAGTTTGAGGTTGCACCGTTTTGGATTGGTCCGGTGCAGTTTGAGCCGCGATTGGCTTGGCTGGCACGCAAGCTTTCCGAAGGCGATGTAAGCAAGACCACCTCGCGACGCGTCGTGGGCGTCTGGTCTGGTAGCAACCCGCGCAAGCGCAAGCAATCGGTCGACTCCATGCGGGAGCAGGATATTCTCGACGCAGTCGGTAAATGTCCATATGTGTGCAGCGTTCGCACCGAAGGGCTTGCCCCCGAAGCCGGTCGTCTTAAAGCGCAAACAGCTGCACGCCTTGCAATGACAGGGATTTCCCTGCGCTGGGCCTCATCCTCCAAAGCGCTCGATGGGTTTCGCCTGCTAATAGATCCGCCAGTTCGCCACCAGCGCATTCTGGTGTTCAAACCGGGGGTCAAAACGGTATCTGGCGGCAATCTGAAGGGCCTCCCACATGGTCCGAGCATCAGTCCTGAAGACTGGGCGAAAGAACTGACTGATTTCCGCGATGAATTCGATGTGGTGGGCGAGGCAATCACCTATTACCTCTCGCCCGATGGGAAAGTCTCGCGTCCGGCGCTTATGAATTGCTTTGCTCAGGCACTGCTGTGGTTCCACGAGGGGTGCCGGGATGAGGTCGAACTGATGGCAGTGGTTAAGTTCTCGGCATGCCTCGATGCTCTCGCGAGTGGCGGTAAGTCTACAGGGATCATGAGCCTGCTTCATGCCCGACTCGATATGCCGTACGACGAGCCTATCCGCAAAGATGGCCCCACCATGCGCGAAGCAGTAAAGGAGATCTACAGCTCAGGCCGCAGCCGCACGATCCATGGCACCAACGACAAAATCGGCAATGACTGGTCATCAACACGGGCGCTTGCAGAACAGTTTGCGCGAATTTGCATTGTGATGTGTCTGGACTGGGCGGTCAGGAATCCTGCCAGTAACGACCCACTTGCTCTAAAAAAATGAATGGGCAGGTCTGCCATTCCCGAAATCTGCGCATCGGCAAGATCGGGGATTACAAGGGGCCAGTCTGTTAATCGACAGACTGTCACCATGAGTGGCCATGCCTCTTCCGGCTCTATTTCAGCGATCCGCTTCGGACGCGGCGAACTTCCGGAATCCGCCCATCTTCACTTCACTCAGCATAAGTCATAGAGCCAATAACACACAATCTACTGACTCCGAGCCCCGCCGAATCACGTCATATGAAGACGCATTTTCCAACGGTGTATAATTACACTTATCTATTGACGAGTGTTTTAATACACCCTACGCTCTCCCCATCCAACGCAACCGATGGGGGGCAAGATGATTGCCGTAGTCGCTACGGAACAGACAGCTGAAAAGCTTGTTACGAACCGGTCTGAATTCTCCAAGAAGACAAAAGCAGAAGCCTTCCTGCGTGATGGTGGTTGCTGCGTGAAATGCGGCGGCAAGCTGCATCCGGATACGACCGAGTATGATCACATCAAGCCTTGTGGTCTGGATGGCGATAACTCCCTCGATAACTGTCAATGCCTCTGCAGCGATTGCCACAGGGGCAAGACCAGGAGCGATGTAAAGACCATCGCCAAGGTCAAACGCATGCACAATAAGCATGTTGGTCTCGAAACACGCCGCAAGCAGAAGATCCCCTCTCGCCCCTTTGCTGGCTCTCGCACCTCTGGCTGGAAAAAGAAGCTGGATGGAAGCGTGGAGAGGCGCGTCTCATGATCACCATTGAAACAAGCGTCTCTGGCAGCCAGATCGCGCAAGACATGCAGGGCGATGAAGAAGAGTTCTTCTATTTCCTTGAGGCAATGGCACAAGACGCATCAGACAGCTTCATCAAAAGCCTTTCTGATTATGCCGGCTCAACCGAAGCCGAGAGCATCACCGCCCTTTGCGAGAAGATCATAGGCGCCCTCAGGGACGCATAACCAATCCCCCGGCAGGGAACACACCAAAGACATGAACAAAGCCCTGCAGCGCATTCCGCGCACTCCCTGTCGGGGCACCAATCAGGAGACAGGCAATGATTTGCCGGAAGAACAAACCAGCTATCGAGGAAGCTATCGAGATTGTCGCATCCCTGCGCCATGTTCCCGCTGCCATCCTTGCAATGAGCGGCCCTCTTGTCTGTCTCCTGTCCCTCTTACTGATCACAGGAGCGATCTGATGCAAGATCCCTACACATTTCGCACTTTCTCGGAACTGCTGCAATTTCTCGAAGACGGGGATCTGCATCAGGACTTGAGCAATACGGTCAAGGAAATCAATGACGCCTTGACCAACTACGTTTTGGAGCATGGCGGCAAGCCAGCAGCAGAACTCAGCCTGAAAATCAAATTCAAGGTTGATAAAGGCGTTGTCACCATCACTCCAGAAATGAGCAAGAAGCTGCCACCGAGCCCGAGAAGGCCAGCAATGGCTTGGCAAACAACTGACGGCTTCAGCCCACAAAACCCGAAACAGATGCACATGTTTGACAACACCCCTCGCGTTGTTCCGCAAGGCAATAGCGACGTGCGCACGGTTTCAACCAACTCAAACGAATAGGATTGAAAATGGATATTTCAGCCGACGCACTCAAGCATCTGGAAATCATGGCCAACCGGAAGCAGAAACCGGAAGTCGTCACCGTCGATCATCCATCTGGCGAAAAGCTCTCGTTCCTCGTCACCTATGATGGTGATGGAGGCATGAATGCCAAGGACATTACGTCATCACTCGAGCAATTCGATGAAACACCCTTGCGCCGGAAGGGCACTGCCGGTTTTGAAACGCTGGACAGCTTCATTGATCATGCGAACCGCTTCCAAAACACCAACAGCGCTCTGTTTGCTACCAAGCTTTCCAGTGATATTTCGATCCAGTGTGTGATTGACTATCATGATCGCGTCAATGATCTGGATGGCGAAGAGCATGCAGACGCCAAGCCACGCCACGGCCAGCATCGAGGGCGCCATGACTTCCCGCTTTCCGAAGAATACAAGAAATGGCTCGCTATAAGTGAACGCAATGAGCCTCTTGATACGCGGGAGTTTTCTTACTTCCTGGAAGACAACATCATTGACGTGATGTTCCTACCAGATTTCTTGCGCCCGGATGGCAAAGCTCCGGAAACCCCGGCTGATCAGGACTTGCTTGCTCTCATCCAGAAACTGGAAGGCAAGCCATGTGGTCCCGAGAAGCTGATGAACCTGGCCAAAGGCCTCCAGGTCAACGAAGACACCAAGATCAAAGCCTTCTATGACCGTAATAGTGGCCAAAGCAAAATCGGCTTTGAGTCTGAGCATACCGACGCGGAAGGCAACAAGCTGGACGTGCCGAACATGTTCCTGATTTCTATCCCTGTCTTCAATGGCGACCAGCATTATCGCATCCCGGTTCGCCTGCGCTATCGCCCGCGTGGCGGTACTGTCGTTTGGATGATGGAGCTGCACCGGCCCGACATCTTCCTTGAAGACGCTTTCAAATTGGCGTGCAGCAAAGCTGCCAATGAAACCGGCCTTCCCCTCTTCTACGGCAACCCGGAATAACCAATTCCCCGCGGCGGGCATCTCCATGATTGTTTGCCGCATCCACGCTTGTCGCGGGGTAGCCACCTCATATCAGGCGTGACAGCCGGGAGAGTACCGGCACCCTTCAAAACGGAGAGAGCAATGCAAAAGTTTTACGGAACTAAACTGGTCCAAGCCAGACCAATGACACGGCAAGAGTATAACGACTATCGCGGTTGGAAGCTGCCCGAAGACGAAGACGGGACCGATGAAGGTTTACTTGTCGAATATATAGACGGGGGAAAATCCAACCACCCAGATCATGAAGGATATATCTCGTGGTCGCCCAAAGAGCAGTTTGAAAAAGCATATCAGCCAACCGGATCAATGACGTTTGGACATGCTCTTGAAGCCCTCAAAGCGGGTTGCAAGGTTGCTCGCGCTGGCTGGAATGGCATTGGCATGTTTGCCTATCTGGTTCCTAGCAGTGAGTTCAAGGTAAACCGGGCTCCCCTTCTCGGGATCTATCCGGAAGGTCATCCCATTTCCTATCGTCCTCACATTGATCTGAAAACGGCAGACGGATCTGTTGCCACCTGGGCTCCATCTGGAAGCGATGCACTCGCTGAAGACTGGATGATTGTGAACTAACCCCTTTGCGGTGCCGGACCTTCCTACAGCGAGTCGGTTGAACAAAGGTCCGTCTCCGTAGGCGCGCTAAATTTGGTGGCATTGCAGTGCCACCAAGCACCGGAAGACCATAAGCGCATTAAGCCGTGAAAGAATGGCAAGCAGGAAAAGCCTTCAGAGCCTCCGAATAACCATTAAATAGAAACGATAATGAAACAGCAGGAACACATCACAGCAGAGCGGATACATGCCGCCATTGTGAAGCTGGCTCAGATCCACAAGATCGACCCGCACCCTGCTCACTATTGCCTGCTTGAGAGACTGGAAAAAGAATACGCTGCCAGAACTGAAGACCCCTTCAGCAAATATCTTTAAAAAGCGCCGGATCAAACGGCAGCTCAATCTTCTTCACCGCTTCCCACTTCTTCTTCAGGCTTGCAAACGAGCCATACTTCTCGCGGTCGATCTCGTGCCCCATGAGGTACTTTCGCATTTCCACGTCTACATCAGCCTCTTTCATCCTATCTTCGAACGAGTGTCGGATGCTGTACATGGACTGCCCGGCTTCGAAGAACTGATTTTCACGGCAAAACTTATTGAGCGTCGTGGAAAGCCCCTTTCGCCTGGGGCGATAGTGCGGAAAGCCACCGACCTTCTCCGCAATCTTGGCAGCTTCCAGAGAAATCCCGACCAGAGGCAAAATCCTGTTGGAGTTCCC
The DNA here is from genome assembly GCF_963676485.1 of uncultured Cohaesibacter sp. Classification (NCBI taxonomy): domain Bacteria; kingdom Pseudomonadati; phylum Pseudomonadota; class Alphaproteobacteria; order Hyphomicrobiales; family Cohaesibacteraceae; genus Cohaesibacter; species uncultured Cohaesibacter sp. The sequence goes on along the minus strand of NZ_OY781114.1, from coordinate 3,525,694 downwards.
TGTCTTGAGAATACGGCCCTCACGTTCAAAGATCATGAGGTGAGGATAGTCCCCCTCCAATTTGAAGTCTTCTGCCTCGAGAGTGGCTATCTCGCTCATCCTCGCGCCGGTTTCAATCATCATGTAGGCAATGAGACGCGCCTCAAGGTTCATTTTCTGAAAAACACCAGGCTTCAGGAACAAAGTGTCTATCTGGGATACCCGAAGAGGAATTCTCTGCCCCTTCTGTTTTTCCCCGAAGGAGAAACCCTCAAAGGGGTTCTGATGATCTTCCCCGACATAAGCCCAATAGTCCCTCAGCAAAGAGCGCAGATTGCCGATATGGCGGTTTGCATACTTGCCAGTGATCTTGGTTCCGCTCTTGCCCAAGACACGCTCTTTCCAGTAGTTGAAGAAGGTACGCCCGTCCTCCCGGCTGATTGCTCCGATAGGGATATCGCCACAGACCTCAATGAACAAATCAATAGACATCTGCTTGAGTTTGATCCAGTCCTCTTTGCCTTCCTCGTCTTTGCTGGCCAATTCATGAGCCCGGATCTCATCACGCAAAACCTTGAATGCATCCGCCAAGCTAATATCAGGCTTAGAAACACGGCCCAGCAGCGCATCAGAGTTAGCCTTACTGTAGTCTCCACCTGCAGGCAGATCTTCAACACGCTTAACGATCTCGGCAAGGTCCGCGCCCGACGCCAATTCGGATGCAGGAACATATTTGTAGCTAAGCGCAACTGCCCGATTGATTGCTTGGTCATAGCGCCGAGATGCTACATCACTCGCCTGACCGTCCATTCTCATATCTGCCCAAAGGGCATCATCGGCATGCTCCATTGCATCACGCCTAATGCGAGCTTCGGCCAAGTCTGATGTTTTCAAACGCTTGCGAATATATTTGGCGGAATAGTGGGAGGCGAGATCGATAGGAACGCGCCGGACATAATACCAGCGCTTCCCACGCTGCTGCAAAAATCGATCTTCACGTTCCATTTTTCGCCCCTTGATACTCAAAATGATACCCATTTTGATACACAGAAACGCGAAGCACATCAAGACACAAAATACGACACGCCAACTAAGTGGTTGATTTTATTTATTAAATAGCGATTTTCAATGGAGAATTTTGGTACGGGCGGCGGGAATCGAACCCGCACGGCCTAGGGCCTCAGGATTTTAAGTCCTGTATGTCTACCAATTCCATCACGCCCGCGAAGGTTGGTTCGCTCATTGCTAATGCGCATCTCATGCAATTGCAAGCAATGGCTTTTGCGCAATCCACAAGCCCCAATCGCGATAGAGCACAATCAGAAGCCACGCCAACAAAAAAGCAGCCCATAAAGAACTGCTTTTTTGTTGCATGAGCACATAGAAATAAACCGGACAGCCAAGACAAGGCATCCGACGATGGGAAGCCTATTTCGCGATTGGCGCCTGGAACTGCAGCCCCATGTCCCATGGGAAATAAATCCAGGTATCCTGGGAAACCTCTGTAACGAAGGTATCCACCAGAGGGCGCCCTTTCGGCTTGGCATAAACCGTTGCAAAATGCGCCTTCGGCAGCATGGCACGCACCACCTTGGCGGTTTTGCCGGTGTCAACCAGATCATCAATGATCAGGACCCCCTCGCCTTCGCCCCCTTCCACGTCAATTACAGACGGATCGATCGGCTTTAGAACCTGCATTTCACCCTGACTTTCATAATCATGGTACGAAGCGACGCAGACGGTATCGATCATCCGCACTTCAAGTTCTCGGGCAATGATGGCAGCAGGCACAAGACCGCCACGCGTAATGCAAACAATTGCTTTCCACTCGGAAACGCCTTTCAGACGCCAAGCCAGCGCGCGACAGTCCCGATGGAATTGTTCCCAATACACCGGGAAAGCGTTGGAGGATGGTTCGGACATGGTGGTGTTCCTTTTTTCTTTCCTTTACGAGTGCGTTTCAACTCACTGAAGCCAGACAGAACTAGACCTGTGCCTGCTTCTGCCCTTTTAATGTTTGAAGCATGTCATGCACGGCCTTGGCCGCATTGTCCAGATCTTCCCGCGAGCGAGAACGCATAACGATATTCGTTGCGAACAGATCTTCGCGCATATAGGGGTAAGACCCGATCACCACATTGGGATGATCCTTGGCAAGATCCGCCAGAGGACCGGCAACAAGGCCTTCTCCCACGCCGCTGTCAATGGTCTCGCTCATCACTTGCGCATTGGTCTTGAGCGTTGGCGCGATGGCATCCATCATCGCCTGCATGACGGACGGCACACCGGCCATGACATGCACATTTTCCAACCGGAAACCCGGCGCGCTGGAAACCCTGTTTTCAATCAGATCCGCACCGAAGGGGATGCGGGCCATCCGCTTGCGCGCTTCGTTGAATTCCATGTCGGGCGATTTTGCATAATGGGCTTCCAAAATGGCCATGGCCCGCGGATCATGATCGATACCAACGCCGAACGCTGCCGCCATGGCATCTGCGGTGATATCATCATGTGTTGGCCCGATGCCGCCGCTGGTGAACACATATGTCCACCGGGCGCGCAGCGCATTGACCGCTTCGACAATCGCGTCCTGATCATCGGCAACAACGCGCACCTCCCTGAGGTCGATGCCCAACTGGGTGAGATAGTCCGCAATGAATCCGATATTCTTGTCCTTGGTGCGTCCGGAAAGGATTTCGTCGCCAATTACCAGAACGGCTGCCGTGATCAACTCTTTAGTCATTGCTCTATCTCTCTCATAATTTCGTGCGATCCCGAACCTGATCGCTCCGGGCAAGGCAAGATATCTCGCCCGGGTGCCCCATTTTGGGGACTATCCATTCGACTGGCTTGTTTTTGCCGCCCAACCTGCACGCAGCAAGGTGGCAAAAATGCCATGCATGCTTATAGTGCGAACTGATAGTGATCGAAAGTCAAAAGCAAAGCCATAACATGAAATTTGAAAAGCCACTCATTCCGGGCCATCTCATCCAGCGATACAAGCGCTTTCTTGCCGATGTCGAACTGGATGATGGAACGGTGATAACAGCGCATTGCGCCAATCCCGGCTCCATGCTTGGCCTCAAGGACCAAGGCACCCGAGTCTGGCTGTCAAAATCGGACAATCCCAAGCGCAAGCTGGCCTATAGCTGGGAACTCAGCGAATTTGACAATGCGATGATCGGCATCAACACCAGCCATCCCAACCACATCGTAGAAGAAGCCATTCTTGAGGGACGCATCGCAGAGCTTACAGGCTATGAAACCCTGCGGCGCGAGGTGAAATATGGCAAGAACAGCCGCATCGACCTCTTGTTGCAGGATGAAGGCAAGCCCGATTGTTATGTCGAGGTCAAGAATGTGCACCTGTTGCGCGAACAGGGGCTCGCGGAATTTCCCGATTCGGTAACCAAGCGGGGCGCCAAGCATCTGGGCGAATTGGCCGACATGGTCAAACAAGGGCATCGTGCCGTCATGCTCTATCTGGTCCAGAGAACGGACGCCGATCGCTTTGCGCTGGCAAGCGATATCGATCCGGCCTATGCGGAAGCCTTCCGGCTGGCAACGAACGCCGGCGTGGAAGCCATCGTATATATGTGTGCCATTTCTCATAGCGAGATTAACTTGACCCACGCCATACCCTTTGCAAAACAGCCCCCTGCCCCCGATTGAGCCACCTCATAAGCCAGCAGGAAGGGCTCGTCCACTTACGCAGCGCCGACAAGAGGCCAATCCCACCCAAAAAATGTTGATTCCGGTTTGCACAATTGCTCATAGGGGGATATCCATAGGAAAACAACTGATTTCGGAAAGACCTGAGATGGTAAATTACATTGATGCCGATAGCGCCCCTCTGCGCAACACCGGAGATATCCGCCTTTACAGTCAAGAGGATTTCGAAGGCATGCGCCGCGCCGGGCAGCTTGCCGCACGGGCTCTTGATGGTGTCGCAAAGCTCGTCAAGCCAGGCGTCCCGACAAAGGTGATCGACGATTTCATTCGAGATTTCGGGGAAGAAAATAATGCGCTTCCGGCCACGCTGAATTATCGCGGTTACAGGAACTATACCTGCACCTCGATCAATCATGTGGTTTGTCATGGCATTCCCAACGAAAAGCCACTCAAGGAAGGGGACATCGTCAATGTCGATGTCACCTATATTCTGGATGGCTGGTATGGCGACAGCTCGCGCATGTATCCGGTCGGAGAGATCAAACGCGCCCCGGAGCGTCTGATCGACGTAACCTACAATGCCCTGATGATCGGGATTGAACAGGCCAAGCCCGGCAAAACCACCGGCGACATTGGCGCGGCCATTCAGGAATATGCCGAAGGCGAGCGCTGCGGTGTGGTGCGTGATTTCTGCGGGCACGGTGTCGGTCGTCTCTTCCATGATGCCCCTAATATTCTGCATTATGGCAGCTGGGGGGAAAGCATCGAGCTGAAACCGGGTATGATTTTCACCATCGAACCGATGATCAATCTGGGCAAGCCGCACGTCAAGGTGCTCAAGGATGGCTGGACGGCCGTTACGCGTGACAAAAGCCTGTCGGCCCAGTTCGAGCATTCACTTGGCATCACGGAAACGGGCTGTGAAATCTTCACCCTGTCGCCGGAAGGGCTGGACAAGCCCCCTTATAACGTAACCTGAGGGAAAGAGCGGCCAATGGGTGAGCTGAAAGACGCGGCAGGCCAGCCTCATTATGTGGGTCACAGGGAACGGTTGCGGCAGAAATTCCGCGACTCTGGCCCTGACGCCCTGCATGATTACGAGTTACTCGAACTGATCCTGTTCCGTGCCATTCCCCGCAGGGATACAAAGCCACTCGCCAAGAATCTGCTTGCCCGTTTTGGCTCCTTTGCCGAAGTGATCGCGGCTCCGGATCATCTCTTGATGGAATTTCCCGGCGTCAAGCAAGCCGTGGTCACCGAGCTGAAGCTCATCCACGCTGCCGCCTCCAAATTCGCCGAGGATCGCGTCAAGGATCGCCCGGTGCTCTCCTCATGGAACGCGGTCATCGACTATTGCCGCACCACCATGGCCTTCAACGATATCGAACAGTTCCGCATTCTGTTTCTGGACAAGAAGAACGCACTCATCACCGATGAAGTGCAACAGACGGGCACTGTGGACCATACGCCGGTGTACACACGTGAAGTCGTCAAGCGAGCTCTGGAGCTGTCAGCCACCGCCATCATCATGGTCCACAACCACCCCAGCGGCGACCCGACCCCGTCGCGGGCTGATATTGACATGACCCAACAGGTCTCTGACGCATGCGACCGTCTCAGCATCACCTTGCATGACCACATCATCGTCGCGCGCAATGGCCATACAAGCTTCAAGGGGCTTGGGCTTATATAGCCCTGTCCCTCGCCTTCCCGCCCTACGTCTTGCCCCGGCAAAAAGCGTGAAGGATCATCCAGCGAAGCAATCAATGAGGCTGCACAAGATCCTTCAGGATCGCGCAATCCGCCCCTTCATCTCCTTTGCAAGCAGCAACCAGCGGCGCAAGATCTGACCGCAAAGCCTGCAATTCCTCAATCTTTTCATCAATCTCCTTCAGATGCGCCTGAGCGATGCGTTTCACATCGGCACTGGCCCTGTGCCTGTCGGCCTGAAGCGCAAGAAGCGTGCGGCATTCCTCAATACTGAAGCCCAACTTGCGCGCCCGCCCGATGAGGCGCAGGCGGTTGAGATCTTCCTCCGCATAATCCCTGTAGCCATTCTCGCGCCGCGCAGGAACCACCAGCCCGATATCCTCGTAATACCGCAATGTCTTGGCTGGCAGAGCGGCAATTCCAGCTGCTTGACTGATATTCATCATTCTCTCCTGACAGACAATTCCTGCACGCCTTTCAACCGTCCTGTCAATACTGACAGGTACCAAGGCGCAATATCCGGTATTTACATAGCGCATACTGAGAAACAAAAATGAGCATGCTCAATATTCAACCAAAAACTGTGCTTTCCGGCTTGATTTTGAAGAAAAATGCCCAAAAACCGACCAAGAAACCAAGATTATCCCACAACCACCGATTATTGCGCGATCACACCTCCCATATATGGTAGTTTTCGCGCTCAAAAATAAGTCAAAAACTCCATTCTTGATCATAATTTCATCATTTCGTCGACCTTCGCTCAATATTGACCTGTTTTTGGAAGGAGGCAATTGTATCCAATCCGAGTTCTTGCTAGAAATTTAATGAGAGGAAATCTCACATAAGAACAAACAACACCTTCCTCCCTAATAAGCGGTAACAAAGCCGCAGGGAATTCGGGAATAGCGAGTCAAATGGAATATTTTATTCAGCAGCTGATTAATGGCGTCACATTAGGGTCGATTTACGGCCTGATTGCCATCGGCTATACCATGGTATATGGCATCATCGGCATGATCAACTTTGCCCATGGTGACATTTTCATGGTTGGTGCATTCATTGCATTGATTACACTATTGGCGGTTACTGCCATGGGGATCACTTTTCTTCCGGTAGCACTGTTGATCGTCCTTATCGTTTCCATGCTCATGACATCGGTTTGGGGCTGGGGCGTCGAGCGTCTTGCTTATCGTCCCCTGCGCGGATCTTTCCGCCTCGCTCCGTTGATCACGGCGATCGGCATGTCCATCGTGCTGCAGAACTTCGTTCAGGTGGTTCAGGGCGCACGCGTCAAGCCGCTTCCACCACAAATCACCGGTGGCATCACCATTATGGAAAAGGATGGTTTTCTGGTTCAGCTGTCATACATGCAGATCCTGATCATCGTCACGACGGTATTGCTGATGGCTGGCTTCACGCTTCTGATCAACAGGACATCTCTTGGCAGAGCCCAGCGCGCTTGCGAACAGGATCAGAAAATGGCCTCCCTGCTCGGCGTCAATGTTGACCGCACCATTTCCCTGACCTTCGTCATGGGCGCAGCGCTTGCTTCCGTCGCAGGCGTGATGTTCCTGCTTTATTACGGTGTGATCGACTTCTATATCGGCTTCCTTGCCGGGGTTAAGGCCTTCACGGCAGCGGTTCTCGGAGGCATAGGCTCATTGCCTGGCGCCATGTTGGGCGGTTTGCTGATCGGCTTGATCGAAACCTTCTGGTCCGGCTACTTCTCCGTTGAATATAAAGACGTGGCGGCCTTCTCGATCCTTGCAATTGTGCTGATCTTCATGCCGTCAGGCCTGCTTGGCAAGCCAGAAGTGGAGAAGGTGTAATATGTCAAACTTCTTGCAAACGCGCGTTGGCGCTGCGTTGAAAGACGCGGCCCTCGCAGCGGTGATTACCCTTCTGCTCGCTTCCATTCTGGTTGGCTTGCGCACCAAGACAGAACAGGGCGGACTGGTCATTGTGGGCCAGTGGGGTCTCGTCGCATGGATGGTGGGCGTCGTCTTCGTCGGTCGCCTTGCCATGAGCCTTCTCATCTGGCGCGGCAACAACCCGGTTGCCAATGCCATGAACGCCATGCTGCCCAAGCAGGATACAGTCGGCAAGATCGGCAAACTCGTCGGTCCGTTGCTTCTGCTCTTCGCAGTCACTTTGCCATTCTATGGCAACCGGTATGTCATCGATATGGGCATTCTGGTACTGACCTACATCATGCTTGGCTGGGGCCTTAATATCGTGGTCGGACTGGCTGGCCTGCTCGACCTTGGATATGTAGCCTTTTACGCGGTCGGCGCCTATTCCTACGCCCTGTTCGCGCATTATTTTGGCCTGTCCTTCTGGATCTGTCTGCCGCTTGCCGGCATTCTGGCAGCCTTCTGGGGCATGATCCTTGGCTTCCCCGTCTTGCGCCTTCGCGGCGACTATCTGGCGATTGTGACCCTGGCATTCGGGGAAATCATTCGTGTCGTGCTGCTCAACTGGTATGAATTCACCGGTGGCCCGGATGGTATCTCGCGCATTCCTCGCCCTTCTTTCTTCGGGCTGGAATTCACCCGCAAGAACGGATTTGCGGACTTCTTCGGGCTTCACTATTCCTCAATGCACCGGATCATCTTTCTCTTCTATCTCATCCTGATCCTCGCCCTGATAACCAACTTCGTGACCATGCGTCTGCGAAAGTTGCCAATCGGACGCGCCTGGGAAGCCTTGCGTGAAGACGAGATTGCCTGCCGGTCACTGGGTATCAACACCACCAACACCAAGCTGACAGCCTTTGCTCTGGGTGCCATGTTCGGCGGCTTTGCGGGCGCTTTCTTCGCCACAAGGCAGGGTTTCATTTCTCCGGAAAGTTTCACCTTCATGGAATCGGCCATCATTCTGGCCATCGTGGTTCTGGGGGGGCTCGGCAGCCAGTTGGGCGTTGTCGTCGCCTCGCTCGTCATGATTGGCGGCTTCGAGGTCTTCCGTGATCTGGAAGATCTGCGCATGCTCGTCTTCGGCCTTCTGATGGTCGGAATCATGATCTGGAAACCACGCGGCATTGTCTCCAGCAGAGCGCCTTCGGTGTTCCTCAAGGAGAAGAAATCCGTGTCCGGAGATCTCGTAGCGGAGGGTGAAGGATGACCAGTTGGCAAGATAATCCAATCCTGACCGTTGAGCATCTCACCATGCGCTTTGGCGGTCTGGTCGCAGTTGATGACCTCTCCTTTGAGGTCGGACGCGAAGACATCACAGCTCTCATCGGCCCAAACGGTGCGGGAAAGACCACCGTCTTCAACTGTGTCACCGGCTTCTATAAGCCCACAGAAGGGCGTATCACGATGAAGCGGGAAAACGGACAGGAATTCCTGCTGGAACGGATTCCCGATTTCGAGATCGCCCACCACGCGCGTGTCGCCCGAACCTTCCAGAATATTCGCCTGTTCGGCGGCATGACCGTGCTGGAAAACCTGATGATCGCCCAGCACAACAAGCTGATGAAAGACTCGATCTTTTCGATTGGCGGTATCTTCGGCATCAAGTCTTTCCGCAAATCCGAGGACAACTCGGTAAAGAAAGCGACTGAGTGGCTTGAGCGCATCAATCTGATTGATCGTGCCGATGATCCGGCAGCAGACCTGCCTTATGGAGATCAGCGGCGCCTCGAGATCGCCAGAGCCATGTGCACCAACCCTGAACTGTTGTGCCTTGACGAACCGGCCGCTGGCCTCAATCCGCGTGAGACGAGCGAGCTCAACGGCCTGCTCCATTCCATTCGCGATATCGACAAGACAGCCGTTCTGCTCATCGAGCATGACATGTCCATGGTGATGGAAATCTCGGATCACGTCGTGGTGCTTGACTATGGTGTCAAGATTTCTGACGGCGACGCGAATTTCGTTCAGAATGATCCGCGCGTTATCGCCGCTTATCTGGGCGTTGATGACGATGAAGTCGAAGTTGCCGAAGCCGAAGCCAAAGTCGGGCATAAAGAGGGAGCCGTGTCATGAGTGATGTTCTCCTCAGCCTCAAGGGCGTTAAAACCTACTATGGCAAGATCGTTGCCTTGCGCGGCATTGATCTTGATGTGCACCGCGGTGAAATCGTAACGGTCATTGGCGCAAACGGTGCAGGCAAATCCACCACCATGATGACCATCTGTGGCGTGACCCGCGCCCGCGAAGGACAGATCATCTATGATGGTGAGAATATCACCGCCCTGCCAACCCACCAGATCGTCAAGAAGGCCATTGCCCAGTCTCCGGAAGGACGCCGCATCTTTGGTCGCATGACGGTTCTGGAGAATCTTCAGATGGGAGCTGCCGTGATCGACTATGCGCATTTCGATGAAGATCTGCGCATGGTCTACGATCTGTTCCCGATCCTCGAAAAACGCCAGAGCCAACGCGGCGGCACCCTCTCGGGTGGCGAACAGCAAATGCTCGCAATCGGACGCGCCCTCATGGCCCGCCCCAAATTGCTGATGCTGGATGAGCCGTCTCTGGGGCTTGCTCCGCTCGTGGTCAAGCAGATCTTCGAGGTTGTCAAGGAACTGAACGAGAAACAGGGTTTGACCGTTTTCCTCGTCGAACAGAACGCCTATCACGCCCTGCGGCTTGCGCATCGTGGCTATGTCATGATCAACGGCCAGATTACCATGTCGGGTGGCGGCAAGGAACTTCTCTCCAATCCGGAAGTTCAAGCAGCCTACCTTGAAGGCGGACGGCATTAAGAGAGGAAAGATCAATGCTTTGGGAAGTTTCTTTTGGAACCCTTCTGCTGGTTACGATTTGCCTTGGTGGCGGAGCTGCCTGGATGGCTGGCCGCGCCATAGCAAACACCTGGAAGCCAACCTCGCAGATCATAAGCTACATGATCCTGCTGGCGGCTGCCGTGCGGTTCCTGCATTTTGCCCTGTTCGAAGGCACCCTGCTTTCGCTTCACTATTATCTTGTCGATCTGATCATCCTATTGATCATTTGCTGGCTTGGCTTCCGGTTTACCCGAACCAACCAGATGGTGAATCAGTATCATTGGCTCTATGAAAAAGTCAGCCCTCTTACATGGAAAGAGCGCGAGGGTTAAGCCAATTTGCATCAAGATTGATGGTGGCGGTCAGCGCCACTGTCCTACCGCAGCAAGTCGTGGGGATATTTGCCTTGCATTGCTGTCGGGCCCAAAGAGGGAGGCCTTTTCATTCCATAATCTGAAGAAATGGCCAAACTCACATGACCGTAAGGTTCAATAATAATCACACCAGAATAGCTGCGCCGCCAAACAAGGTGCAGCGGAACATTGCAAACATCTCTATGGGAGAGTTTTTATGAAAAAACTACTTTTGGCAGGCGTCGCACTCGCAGGCTCCATCGCAATGACCAGTGGGGCATTCGCTGAAATCATCATCGCGACCGCTGGTCCGATGACCGGTCAGTATGCGTCCTTCGGTCAGCAGATGAGGATCGGTGCTGAACAGGCTGTTGAGGACATTAACGCTGCTGGCGGCGTGAATGGTGAAATGCTCAAGCTTGAAATAGGCGACGACGCATGTGACCCGAAACAGGCTGTTGCGGTTGCCAACCAGATGGTTGGTAAAGGCGTAACCTTCATGGCTGGCCACTTCTGCTCAGGCTCTTCTATTCCGGCATCTTCCGTTTATGCTGAAGAAGGCATCGTGCAGATTTCTCCGGCTTCCACCAACCCCAAATTCACCGACGAACGCCCGAATCCGGATGGCGGCACCTACCGTGTTTGCGGTCGTGATGACCAGCAGGGTGAAGTGGCCGGCAAACTGCTCTGGGATGAATTCAGAGACAAGAATGTTGCCATCATCCAGGACAAAACCGCCTATGGTAAAGGCCTGGCTGACCAGACCAAAGCAGCGTTTGAAGCCCTCGGCGGCAAAGTTGTCATGTACGAAGCCTACACTGCTGGTGAAAAAGACTACACCGCGCTGGTCTCCAAGCTGAAACAGGCCAAGATCGATGCATTGTATGTTGGTGGCTATCACACGGAAGCAGGCCTGATCGTGCGCCAGATGCGCAACCAGGGCATGGACACTGTGCTGATTTCCGGTGACGCTCTGGTGACCGACGAATACTGGTCCATCACCGGCGATGCTGGTGAAGGCACCCTGATGACCTTCTCTCCGGATCCGGCTCTGAACCCGGAAGCAGCTCCGGTCGTTGAAGAATTCAAGAAAAAGGGCCTGACCACCGAGGGCTATGTGCTCTACACCTATGCCGCGATCCAGGCCTATGTCGACGCAGTCAAGGCTGCCGGTTCCACCGACTATGACGCTGTCAATGAAGCGCTGAATTCCGGGGAATTCCCGACCGTTCTGGGCAACCTGTCCTTCGACGACAAAGGCGACGTCACCCTGCCAGGCTATGTCTGGTACAAATGGAGCGAAGGCAAATATAGCTACAAATAAGCCTCACTTTCGCGCAAGCAAAGCCTAGGCTTGTTTGCTTGAGACACAAGAGCTTGAAACATAGGAGAAAGCCCCTCTGCGAGGGGCTTTCTTTTTGGCTTTTCTTTCAGTCTTTCTTTCCGCCATCCCTTTACGCCCTTCCTTTTTTCTGGTCGGTGCGCCTATAGTGCCTTGATCGCCATGCCCATCACCCGCCCCAAAGCAAAATCCCGGACGGCTCCATGAGGAATCTCATCACAGACATCGACGGTATTCTGGTTGGCAACGCAACCGATGAAACCTTGAAATCAGGCACAACAACGCTGATCTGCGAAGAGCCGATGGTTGCCTCCTACGCCGTTATGGGCGGAGCACCGGGCACCCGCGATACGGATCTGCTGGCGCCCGACCAGACAGTGGAACGCATAGATGCCCTGACCCTTTCTGGCGGCTCTGCATTCGGGCTGGATGCGGCAGGAGGGGTGCAAGGCTTCCTGAAGGAACAGGGGCGCGGCTATGCTGTCGGCCCTGTATGCGTACCGATTGTGCCGGCTGCAATCCTCTTCGACCTGACCAATGGCGGCAACAAGGATTGGGGACATAAAAGCCCCTACTGGGATCTGGGGTGGCTGGCTGCCGAACAGGTATCCGATACCTTTGCGCTTGGCAGCCATGGCGCGGGCACTGGCGCCCTCATAGCTGGCCTCAAAGGGGGGCTGGGCTCGGCTTCGATGCGCACGCCTTCCGGCATCACCATCGGCGCGCTGGTTGCTGTCAATGCCTTGGGGCAGGCCACAATGGGGGATAGCCCCAATTTCTGGGCAGCCCCCTTCGAGCAGAACAGGGAATTTGGCGGCATTGGACTGCCTGCTTCAATGCCTGCCAATGTGGCCTTGCCCAGAACCAAGATGGATGCCATGAAAGACGCCCGCAGCCAGAACACCAACACCACCATCGGTATCATCGCCACAGATGCAAAGCTCACCAAGGCCGCAGCGAGAAGACTGGCGATCATGGCCCACGATGGCTTTGCCCACGCACTCTGGCCATCTCACACCCCAATGGACGGCGATCTCATCTTTGCGCTATCCACAGGACGCAAGGATATGCCGGATCAAGACGACGCCTTCATCGAACTTGGTGCGCTCGCTGCCGCAACCATGGCACGAGCCATTGCCCGCGGCATCTACGAAGCCCAACCCAGAGCCAATGATATTTTCCCGACCTGGCAGGAGAAATATCAAAAATAGGCGGCAGACATCTTTTAAGACTTTGAAATTTTAAGGATTTCTTGGAATGCTTAATCTCCAGACCGCCCCATAGAGCCTGCCTCCCTGTCAAAAACGGATTTTTCCCCTTTTTGACAGTTGAACCAAAATTGATATATACAAACCCTTATTTTCTGATTAGCTTTTAGAAGAATTTCTTCTCAAGTGAGTAAATAATGGAAAAATTAGCACTCGATTCCGGAGATATGCGGATTCTGAAAGTTCTGCAGGATGACGCATCGCTTTCCATAGCGGAAATTGCGAAACAGTCAGGCATGTCCCAAACTCCCTGCTGGCGCAGGATCAAGAAGCTCAAAGAAAGCGGCGTACTCAAGCAGATCACGGCCATCGTTGATCGCGAAGCCGTCGGCCTCAGCTTCGTATCTTATGCCTTCGTCAAGCTGGCAGTGCCCAGCCGCAAGAATATGGAAGAGTTTGACCGCCTCACCAAGACCTGGCCGGAAGTCGTGATTTGCGAACGCATAACCGGCGCCGTTGACTATATGGTCAAGGTGGTCACCGAAGATATCAAGTCCTATGACAATTTCCTGCGCAACAAGCTTCTTAATTCCGAGCTGGTGTCAGACGTGCAGTCGCGTATTGTCGTTTCAACGGTCAAGGACACCGCCTCTCTGCCGCTCACCGAGTAGAGGCCGAGGGACGACCTCCGGCCTCCTCAGAAGAGAAAATCATCGGTCTTTGGTAGGCCCCTTCTCCGGCGTTGTCCCGCATTGCCGTACCGGCCCCTTTAGCGCGCCCGTCCGCCTCTGCCCATATTTGCGCAGATGCTATCTTGTCGGGTCACATCCCGCACTTTGAAAATTCTGAAGCAGGCAAAACCAACATCTCCGGCTCTCTGCTTGCCCATATGAGCACAATATGCTACCGCGTGGGCATCATTCAGATTATTCAAGGACAGCAGACATCATGGTGCGACCAATAAAAATCGCCCCCTCCATTCTCGCCTCCGATTTTGCGCGATTTGGCGAAGAAGTGCGGGCAATCGACGCGGCTGGTTGTGACTGGATCCATGTCGACGTCATGGACGGCCATTTCGTTCCCAACATCACCTTTGGCCCTCAAGTCGTCCGCGCCATCCGGCCGCATACCGACAAGACCATTGATACCCACCTGATGATCGCACCGGCAGATCCATATCTGCAAGACTTTGCCGATGCGGGCTCCGACATGATCACAGTGCACGCCGAAGCAGGCCCGCATCTGGACCGCTCCCTACAGGCCGTCAAGGCCATGGGCAAGAAGGCAGGCGTCTCGCTGAATCCCGGGACCCATGAAAGCGCCATTGAATATGTTCTCGACAAGCTGGACATGGTTCTCATCATGAGTGTCAATCCCGGCTTTGGCGGACAGTCTTTTATCCCCTCGACCATAGACAAGATCAAGAAGGTCCGTGCACTGATCGGTGATCGCGACATCGACATACAGATCGATGGTGGCGTAACGCCAGAAACGGCCCCACTCATCGCTGCCGCCGGAGCCAATATTCTGGTCGCCGGTTCTGCCGTCTTCAAGGGTGACGGCGTTGAAGGCTACCGTGAGAATATCGCCCGCATTCGCGAATCTGCCGAAAAGGCACAACACTAACCTTTTTCACGCGCAACTCCCGGATGCGCGCTTCACCTATCAAGAACAGGCAAACGACATGATCCCACGTTATTCCCGTTCCGAGATGACCGACATATGGTCCCCGGAAACCAAATTCCGCATCTGGTTCGAAATCGAAGCCCACGCATGCGATGCGCTGGCAAAGCTGGGTGTCATCCCGGAAAGCGCAGCGAAAACCATTTGGGAAAAAGGGGGAGCTGCCAAATTCGATATTGACCGTATCGATGAGATCGAACGCGAAACCAAGCATGACGTGATCGCATTCCTCACGCATCTGGCAGAGTTCATCGGGCCGGATTCCCGCTTCGTGCATCAGGGCATGACCTCTTCAGATGTGCTGGACACCTGCTTCAACGTGCAGCTGACCCGCGCTGCCGATCTGCTGCTAGCCGACATCGACAAGCTTCTGGACGCCATCAAGCGCCGTGCTATGGAGCATAAGGATACCGTCTGCATCGGCCGCTCCCACGGCATCCATGCCGAGCCGGTTACCTTCGGCCTCAAGATGGCTGAAGCCTATGCCGAGTTTGATCGCTGCAAGAAGCGCCTCATCGCCGCCCGCGAAGAAATCGCCACTTGCGCCATTTCCGGTGCGGTAGGCACCTTCGCCAACATTGATCCAAGCGTGGAAGAGCATGTGGCTGAAGCCATGGGGCTGTCTGCCGAGCCGGTTTCCACTCAGGTTATCCCGCGTGACCGTCACGCCATGTTCTTTGCCACATTGGGTGTTGTCGCCTCTTCCGTGGAGCGCGTCGCAATCGAGATCCGCCACCTGCAGCGCACCGAAGTTCTGGAAGCCGAGGAATTCTTCTCCAAGGGCCAGAAGGGCTCTTCAGCGATGCCGCACAAGCGCAACCCGATCCTGACCGAAAATCTCACCGGTCTGGCCCGCATCGTGCGCTCGGCCGTGACCCCGGCACTGGAAAATGTTGCTCTCTGGCATGAGCGCGATATCTCCCACTCTTCCGTGGAACGCATGATCGGCCCGGACGCTACAGTCACGCTCGATTTTGCTCTGGTGCGCCTGACCAATGTCATCGACAAGCTGCTGGTCTATCCGGAACGCATGGTTGGCAACATGGACCGCCTTGGCGGTCTCGTTCACTCCCAGCGCATTCTGCTCGCCCTGACGCAGGCAGGCTCTTCCCGCGAAGATGCCTACCGCCTCGTCCAGCGCAACGCCATGAAAGTCTGGGAAAGCTACCACCATGCAGGCAACGCAGAGGTCGATTTCCTCACCGAACTCTTGAATGACGCCGATGTCCGCCAATATCTGTCAGAGGACGAAATCAAGAGCCGCTTCGATCTGGGCTATCACACCAAGAATGTTGATGTGATCTTCAAACGCGTCTTCGGCTAAGACTGACGCGGCAGAAAGCGCGAAAGAAAGGCATTCAAATGAAGGCGTCTGAAGCAGACATTTTCATTATTCCCGGGCTGGATAATTCCGGCCCGGACCATTGGCAATCCCGTTGGGAAGACAAGATTAAGTCTGCCCGCCGCATCGAGCAAGAAGACTGGACCAACCCGCAGATGGAAAGCTGGGTGAGCCGGATCATTGCCGATGTTGAGCAGGCAAAACGCCCTGCGGTGCTGGTGGCCCATTCGCTTGGGGTCGTGGCAACCGTCAAGGCGGCGGCTGCCATCGCTCCGGGTATCGTCAAGGGAGCCTTTCTGGTCGGTATGCCCAATGTCGAAAGCGACGAGCATGTTCCCGGGCATATTCGCCATTTTGCCCCCATACCGGAAGAGCCTCTGCCCTTCCCGTCGATTCTCGTCGCCTCGCGCAATGATCCCTATTGCGCCTATGAGACGGCAGAGCATTTTGGGCGGAAATGGGGATCGACCTTTATCGATGCGGGCGACACCGGCCATATCAACGAGCATAGCGGACAAGGCCCATGGCCCGAAGGCCTGATGACCTTCGCCAACTTCATGAGCAAGCTCGCTTGATTTTGCAAAAAGCCCACCAACAACAATAAGAGAAAAGGCCCGACAAAGTCGGGCCTTTTCCTGTTCGCAGCCTATTCATTCAGCTTCCCTGAAGGCAAAATGTCCCCTCCTTCAAACGGAAGCTGCTGGTCCTTTGGATGAAAACAGCGCATCAATGCGCTTGGCAACGAACCACGACACTGGCAAAGCCAGCACCGCCCCAGCGATAACAAAGGCCAACAAGAAGCCTGCGTTGATCGAAAGCGTCCCGGACATGGTCAATGGAACGAGCGCAAAGATCCCCGCCAGAGTTGGCGCAATAATGATGTAGAAAAGTGCCACAAGTCTGAGCATTAAATCCCCCCCCGGCCAATAGAATTGCAACGAGTCAGCCTCCTCCAGCTGTTGCATTGGTTGAACCCGAGATCAGGATGATTTCAAACCTTCAAATATTCGATGATTTGGATCAATAAAGTGGCATTTATTTAGCTTGATTCTAAAGTAGCATTGCGTGATCAGCAGCTCCGCCGCTTATCACGCAATGCATGAAATCAAGATATTCGGCCTTGTTGAGAACTAGGCCTTCAAGGCCTCAACCATCTGCAGCATGCCTGCTGCGAGATACCCGGTGTCGCTGCCAACAGCAACGAGATTGTAGCCGAACCCGGCGTAGCGCTTGGCATAGTCTGTATTGAAGGCATAGATGCCAGAGAGCTTACCAGCGGCAGCCGCTTGATGGGCAACCATCTCGTAGGCAGCATTCGCCAGATCGCAATCCATATCCACCCGCGCGCCCTTCAGAAGGGTCAGCGAAAGATCTGCAGGCCCGACAAACACACCATCCAGCCCCTCCACGGCCAGAATTGCATCGAGATTATCAAGCGCCTCTTGCGTTTCAATCATGGCAAAGGCGATGCAATCCTGATTGGCCGCTTGCACATAATCAGGGGTCGCCATGCCATAAAGGGCACAAGCCCCGAAAGGAGCAAAGCTCCGCTTGCCGACCGGGGGATATTTTGCCGCATCGACCAGAGCCCGCGCTTCATCGGCGGAATTGATCATGGGCGCCACAATGCCTTGCACACCGAAATCCAGCGCACGCGACACAAATGCAAAATCAGCAACTGGAATGCGCAGCAATGGCGCCTTGCCAGCCTGTGCGATGGCGATCGTCATTGCCTGCGACTGGGAAAAATCCATATGTCCATGCTGGCAGTCAATCAACAAGGCCTCAAAGGGGCCGCTGGCAACGGCTCGCGCCACCAGAGGATCGGGAAAAAGGCTCCAGCCGCTATAAACAGGGGTACCGCTCTGCTGGGCATTTTGCAGGGCAAGAGCCAGATTTCCAAATGTGGATGCCATAATTTCCTCCGAAAGAACTATGATAAGTCAAACAGTTAACGATTTACCTCTCATTCGCTCTTACGCCACATAGGGCAAAAGCGCAATAAATCATGTAAACAGTTTGCCTTTATTCCAGCTATCCCGAAGAAAACTCATTTGCCGCATGCTTCTGTCCGGAAAGACCATCCTTGCGAAGCACACATCCTCTCCCGCCATCAGGCGCTCGCAGAAACCTCCCCAAGAGCGATCGACATGAAGTGGCTCAGTTTCTGGCGAATACGATGCTCTGACCAAGGCATATCGTGATTGCGAAAATCCTCGAGAATGCGATGAACGACATCATCGTCATCAGAAACCTTCAAGCTGCTGCGGACCATTGCATCGGCATATTTGGCGGCTTCATCTTCCACAAAACCAAGCTTGTCGGCAGCCCAATGGGCGATCAGCTTGTTCCGACGGGCCGTTGCCTTGAAAATGATGTCCTGTTCATGGGCGAATTTCGCTTCATAGCCCAATTCTCTATCGTTAAACGTGGTCATGGTACCCCTCCTCTTGCTCCTTCCCAACGAGAAAATTGACTAAAACCAATAAGCTTTTTGAAAATGAATGAGTTTTTTGACAATGAAAGCGGACCATCCCTGCCTCGACGCCGCTGTTACGCCCCGGCACTATAATAAGGGCGTTTTCGTAAGTATATTCTACCATAAAATAGAACCAGAACAAAGAAGACCAAAATACAATTGAGACTCTTGCCTAACGACAAACCGGCCCGTATGGACGCATTTGGTTTTCCTCCAAAGGGCAACTGATGCCACGAAGTCAGCACAGCAAAAAGAATAAGCGAAGAAAGGGAAAAATCTCGCCAGAGTCCCATATCAAAGATTGTGTAATCGGCGGGAATTCGCTAATCAGCAGCCAAGGGAAACACGTCACGGCAAGATCAACTGGTAAATATTCAGAGCAAGGCCCGGACCTTGTATAAATAGGATATAGTGGCTCAGCAAAGGGCCTGATTCTCATCGCGCAGGATGCCACCTCCCCTGAGAAAGCACTGCACCTTGAGAACCAAGTGCCGCAGGAAGAAGAATTTCAGAAAGCCCTATTTGGAACTCTGTTCTCTGTTGGGCTTTGCACCTCTTAAAACCGCCCCTCGCGGGCAAAACTGAATGGTAATACGCTCATGAATCGTCGTCGCAGGATCTACGAAGGAAAGGCTAAAATTCTTTACGAAGGTCCGGAACCTGGTACCCTGATTGCCCATTTCAAGGACGATGCCACTGCATTCAACAACAAGAAGCACGAAGTCATCGATGGCAAGGGCGTTCTGAACAACCGTATCTCCGAATTCATCTTCACCGCATTGAATGATCTGGGCGTCCAGACCCACTTCATCAAGCGGATCAACATGCGCGAACAGCTGATCAAGGAATGTGAGATCATTCCTCTGGAAGTCATTGTGCGCAACGTGGCCGCCGGTTCCATCGCCAAGCGCCTCGGCATTGAAGAAGGCACCCAGCTGCCGCGGTCCGTCATTGAATTCTGCTACAAGAATGACAGCCTCGATGACCCGCTTGTCTCTGAAGAGCATATCACGGCATTCGGTTGGGCCTCCCCACAGGAAATCGACGACATCATGGCTCTGGCCATCCGCATCAACGACTTCCTTTCGGGCATGTTCCGCGCTGTTGGCATTCGTCTAGTCGATTTCAAGATTGAGTGCGGTCGCTATTTCGAGGGCGATACCATGCGCGTCATTCTGGCCGATGAGATCTCCCCCGATTCCTGTCGCTTGTGGGACATCGAGTCCAATGACAAGCTGGACAAGGATCGTTTCCGCCGCGATCTGGGCGGCATGATCGAAGCCTATCAGGATGTTGCCAAGCGTCTGGGCATCATGATCGAGAACACTCCCGAGCGTAAGGGCACCGGCCCGGTTCTGGTCAAATAATCGTTAACAAGGCAGGGTCCAAGCCCTGCCTTTTCCATTGTCTCTTCCCGGTGGGCGTAAGAGCAAACCGGAAAACAAGGATAGCATGAAGATGAAAGCACGCGTCACCGTCACACTGAAAACCGGCGTTCTGGACCCTCAGGGCAAAGCCATTGAAGGCGCTCTTGGAGCATTGGGATTTGACGGCATCGGCTCCGTTCGTCAGGGCAAGGTGATTGACATTGAGCTCAGCGAAACTGACAAGGCCGCAGCCGAAGCAAAATTGTCCGATATGTGCGAAAAGCTGCTGGCAAACACCGTCATCGAGAATTATCACATCGATATTCTCTGACCAGAGCGTCGACAGGGCATCCTTCGCACTGGCAACATCGCCTTGATGTGAAGAGAGACGAGGCAATGGGAGACACAGGCGCCAATGAGTGAAAGCAACGGACCAAACGAGGCATTGACCCCGGAACCGTCTTCTCACGCACCCGGCATGCAAGACCAGCCCCTCAAAGACCAGTTTGACGGGGCACCTTACGATCACAAAGAGGAAGCCGCCAAGGCCATCCGCTTCATGGTTGTCAAGGCCGCAATCTTCATCATGATCCCGGTCATCGCTTCCGCCCTAGCCATTTTTATCCTCTTGTAACAGGACGCCGCCAGGCATCCCTTTTTCGACAAGGAGCAGGACATATGAAAACTGCGATCCTCGTATTCCCCGGAACCAACCGTGAGCATGACATGGCCGCTGCCGTGCGCTCCGTTTCCGGTAAAGACCCGATGATGGTCTGGCATGCCGAGACCGAAATCCCTGAAGCCGATCTGATCATTCTGCCCGGCGGATTTTCCTATGGTGACTATTTGCGGTCCGGTGCCATTGCCGCCCGCTCGCCCATTGTGTCCGACCTTTTGGAAAAGGCAAAACAGGGCGTGCGCATTCTCGGCGTCTGCAATGGCTTCCAGATCCTCACCGAAACCGGCATCCTGCCCGGCGCCCTGATGCGCAACGCTGGCCTTACCTTCATCTGCAAGGAAACCCTGCTGCGCGTTGAGCGTGATGATACCATCTTCACCTCTTCCTACAAAAAGGGTCAGATCATGCGCTGCCCTGTTGCCCATCATGACGGCAACTTCTTTGCTGACGATGACACCCTGAAGATGCTGGAAGACGAAGGACGCGTGCTGTTCCGCTATTGCGACGCCGCTGGCGAAGCCTCCGCTGAGGCCAACATCAACGGTTCGCGCAACAATATTGCGGGCATCATGAATGCTCGTGGCACCATTCTGGGCATGATGCCACATCCTGAAAACCTGATCGAAGACCTGCATGGCGGCCTCGACGGTCGCGGCCTGTTCGAAAGCCTGTTGGAGAAGGTAGCATGAGCAAGAACGAACCACAGATCACTCCGGAGCTGATCGCCGCTCATGGCCTGAAACCCGAAGAATATGACCACATTCTCGAACTGATCGGTCGCGAACCGACTTTCACCGAATTCGGCATCTTCTCGGCCATGTGGAACGAGCACTGCTCTTACAAGTCGTCTAAGAAGTGGCTCCGCACCCTGCCGACCAAAGGTCCGCGCGTGCTTCAGGGCCCGGGCGAAAATGCTGGCGTGGTGGACATTGATGATGGCCAGACGGTTGTCTTCAAGATGGAAAGCCACAACCACCCCTCCTATATCGAGCCCTATCAGGGCGCCGCGACTGGCGTTGGCGGCATCCTGCGTGACGTTTTCACCATGGGCGCACGTCCTGTTGCAGCCATGAACTCCTTGCGCTTTGGCGACCCGGATCATGAACGCACCCGCCACGTCCTCTCGGGCGTTGTTGCCGGTGTTGGCGGCTATGGCAACAGCTTCGGCGTGCCAACCGTTGGCGGCGAAGTCAGCTTCCACGCTTCCTACAATGGCAACTGCCTTGTGAACGCCTTTGCTGCCGGACTGGCCGACGCAGACAAGATTTTCCTCTCTGAAGCCAAGGGCGTTGGCATGCCTGTCGTCTATCTTGGCGCGAAAACCGGCCGCGACGGCGTTGGCGGTGCCACCATGGCGTCTGCCGAGTTCGATGAGGACAGCGAAGAGAAGCGTCCGACCGTTCAGGTTGGCGACCCATTCAGCGAAAAACGCCTGATGGAAGCCACCCTTGAGCTGATGAAGACCGGTGCAGTGATCGCCATTCAGGATATGGGGGCTGCAGGCCTTACCTGTTCGGCCGTTGAAATGGGCGCCAAGGGCAATCTTGGTATCGATCTGGATCTCGACAAGGTGCCGAACCGCGAAGAGAACATGACCCCTTACGAAATGATGCTCTCCGAATCGCAGGAACGCATGCTGATGGTGCTGCATCCTGAGAAGCGTGAAGCGGCCGAAGCCGTCTTCCGCAAGTGGGAGTTGGATTTCGCAGAATGTGGCCTGACAACGGACACCCTCCGCTTCCGCATTTTCCATCAGGGAAAAATGGTTGCCGACCTGCCGATCAAGGAACTGGGCGACGAAGCCCCTGAATATGATCGCCCATGGATCGAAACACCAAAGACACCGAAGCTGGACAATGCAACGGTGGAAGCGCCAAAGAATCTGATGGATAGCCTTGTGGCCCTGATCGGCTCCAAGAATCTGTGCTCCCGCCGCTGGGTCTGGGAACAATATGACACCATGATCCAGGGCAACACCAAACAACGCCCGGGTGGCGATGCTGGTGTGATTCGCGTGGACGGAACCCAAAAGGGTCTCGCCTTTACGGTTGACGTCACACCGCGCTACTGCAAGGCAGATCCGTTTGAAGGCGGCAAGCAGGCTGTGGCCGAGAGCTGGCGCAACCTCAACGCCGTTGGCGCGGAACCTCTGGCAACCACCGACAACCTCAATTTCGGCAACCCCGAAAAGCCGGAAATCATGGGGCAGTTTGTCGGCTGCATCAAGGGCGTAGGCGCTGCCTGCGAAGCCCTCGACATGCCGATCGTTTCGGGCAACGTGTCCCTTTACAATGAAACTTCGGGTGAAGCCATCCTGCCAACGCCTGCCATTGGCGCTGTCGGCCTTCTGCCCGATGTTGGGGTTGCCATCGGCAATGCCTTTGTGGCCGAACATGATGTCATCATCCTGATTGGTGGCCATGGCACTGAAATGGGCCAGAGCACTTATCTCTCCGAACTGTTCGGCCGCGAAGAGGGTGCGCCTCCTCCGGTTGACCTCGAGCTGGAAAAGAAAAACGGTACCTTCGTACGCGAAGCGATCCGCAGCGGCTCGATCAATGCCGCTCATGACATCTCCGATGGAGGTCTCGGTATCGCAGTGGCAGAAATGGCGATCCGCTCCGGCCTTGGTTGCACCATTGAATTGCCAGCGCAGGATCCCCACATTGCATTCTACGCAGAAGATCAGGCACGCTATGTCGTGACCTGTTGCAAGGATACTGCCAATGCGCTTCTCGCTCAGGCCGAAAAGGCTGGCGTTCAAGCCAGCGTCATTGGCCTGATTGAAGGCGAAGCCTTCAGCGTTGCCGGACATGGCTCTGTTGCCGTTTCCAGCCTCTCTGAGGCTCATGAAAACTGGTTGCCCGCCTATATGGCACAGTAGGATTGAACGTGGGGTCAAAGGCTGAAAGACGAGACTGGTGATTGTCGGATTTTTCAGCTTGACCCGCCTCGCCTATCAGAGGACGCTGAAGTGATGTGCTCATCCCGCTTGACACTTTGAAAAGCGGGATGACGCAAAGAATTGCCCGAAGCAGGAATACGAACAATTGCGTATTCCTTTCTTCTCTGACAATATGCCCTCGAGGAGACCAGCATGCCAATGGAAGCGAGCGTAATCGAAGCCCTGATCAGACAGTCACTACCGGATGCAAAGGTGATCATCCGGGATCTAGCTGGAGATGGCGATCATTTTGCCGCAGAAGTCGTTTCGGAGAGCTTCAGAGGGAAATCCCGCGTACAGCAGCATCAGCTGGTATACGAAGCTCTGAAAGGCAATATGGGCGGTGAATTGCACGCTCTTGCACTGCAAACCTCAGTGCCTGATTAAGCAAACGCCCACCACCCTGGCCCCTCCACACAGCTGGCAGCCAACTTTGGTCTGCCGGATGTGTAAACCGCAAAGTTTGAAGGACGGACATATGAGCGAAATCCAGGCTTGGATCGACAACGAAGTAAAATCCAACGAAGTCGTGCTTTTCATGAAAGGCACGCCGACATTCCCGCAATGCGGCTTTTCCGGTCAAGTGGTCCAGATTCTGGATTATCTTGATGTGCCTTACAAAGGCATCAATGTTCTGGAAAATGACGATCTGCGACAGGGCATCAAGGATTACTCCAACTGGCCAACGATTCCCCAGCTCTATGTAAAAGGCGAATTTGTTGGCGGCTGCGACATCATCCGCGAGATGTTCCAGAGCCAGGAACTGCAGGAAATGCTCGGAAAACCGGCAACCGCCTGAGTTTTTTGAGCGACAGCATTCAGAATATTCACATATTCAAGAATAGTGAATCCAAAGAATCGCTTATTAGCAGTTTTTGATAATCTGATTCAAGAAAACCCGGATGCTGGCATCCGGGTTTTCTATTTGTGTATTCGCAAAGCCGCAGAATCACTTCCTCGCGACCTTTGAGAAACTGATTCAACAGCGCTATTTATCGTGCATTGTGAGGAAAGATTGCGATAGTGCCGTCACAGCCGCACACCCTTCCGCATCGTCGCTATCATCCCCTGCCCGATCATCTTCCAGCGATAAGCCCTGAAAATCGAACAGCTTGGTATCCAGCATGTGAGAAGGACGGATGTTTGAAAGCGCACGGAACATGACCTGCGTACGCCCCTTATGCTGAGCCTCGAAGCCCTGTAGCATGGCCTTGATTTCCTGACGTTGCAATCCATCCTGCGAACCGCACAAATCGCACGGAATGATCGGAAATTCCATCAATTCTGCAAACTTGGCCAGATCCTTTTCCTCGCAATAGGCAAGCGGGCGGAACAGCATCAAGTCGCCTTCTTCATTCTTGAGCTTGGGCGGCATCGTCGCCAGTCGGCCACCATGCAGCAGATTGAGGAAGAAGGTCTCCAGAATATCATCACGATGATGCCCCAGCAGCACCGCATCACAGCCATGTTCCCGCGCAATGCGATAGAGGTTGCCGCGCCGCAAACGCGAGCACAAAGAGCAATAGGTGTTGCCCTCCGGGATCTTCTCCTTGACGATGGAATAGGTATCCTGTCGCTCGATGTGATGGGGAATGTTGTGCTCTTCAAAGAAGCGTGGCAACACATCGGAGGGGAAGCCCGGCTGCGCCTGATCAAGATTGCAGGCAAGGATCTCCGCATCCAGCAATCCTCGCCATTTCAGATCAAGCAGAAGGGCCAGAAGCCCGTAAGAATCCTTGCCACCAGAGAGGCACACAAGCCATTTCTGTCCCTTCGATTGCATATTGTAATCATCAATCGCCGCACGCACATTGCGCAGCAGCCGCTTACGCAGCTTCTTGAAGGACACCGAGCTGGGGGCTTTGCGGAACATGGGATGACAAAGATCATCCTCATCCGGCAAAACGGCAGGCACTTCGGCCGCTGGCACGAAAGCTTCACTCATTGGGTCTCTCATATTGATCTTTCCCGGTCAGTCATTTGCCTCTGCATTAGCAAAAGCAGGCAGCAAGCTCAACGATGCATTTGGCATTTCTCTCAAGCCAAAGTCTGAAACGACAAAAGGCTGCCACTCGGGACAGCCTTTTGCAAATTCGACAGAAATTCCGTTTCCCTTAACGGGAATAGAATTCGACCACGAGGTTCGGTTCCATGACGACAGGATATGGCACGTCGGCCAGCTGCGGCAGGGCTTTGAAAGTAGCGGTCATTTTGTTGTGGTCAGCTTCGATGTAATCAGGCACATCGCGCTCGGCCAACTGGGTTGCTTCCAGAACGAAAGCGAGCTGCTTGGAACGATCGCGCACTTCGATCACATCACCAACCTTACAACGGTAGGAAGGAATGTTGACGCGCTGGCCGTTCACTTTAACGTGGCCGTGGTTCACGAACTGACGAGCAGCAAACACGGTAGCAACGAATTTCGCGCGGTATACGATGGCGTCCAGACGGGACTCCAGCAGACCGATCAGGTTTTCCGAGGTATCGCCTTTCAGACGGTTTGCTTCCTTGTAGATGCGCAGGAAGTGTTTCTCGGAGATGTTGCCGTAGTAGCCCTTGAGCTTCTGTTTCGCACGCAGCTGCAGACCAAAGTCAGACAGCTTGCCTTTACGGCGCTGGCCATGCTGGCCCGGTGCATATTCGCGGCGGTTTACCGGGGACTTCGGACGACCCCAGATATTTTCGCCCATACGGCGGTCAATTTTATACTTCTGAGAATGGCGCTTGGACATTCGCGTGTTTCCTTTTTCAAGTTTTAAGAAAACGCGCCCCTCCTGGGATCTTGGCTAAAGCCGGATCCGACAGAAAACAAAGGATGCGCCCCTTTGTCTTCACGGGTGCGTTAAAATCAAAGGGGGCCGATAAGAGGCCCCTCAGAGATTGGATGGTGTGTAGAGCTTTTACTTCGGCAAGTCAAACCGAATCCGCCAATTTCAGCGCAGAAACCATGTTTGCCTCACAGAATCCTTCATGCTTGGGCCTTTTTCTCAACAAGCGAGGCCCATGCGCGGGTCAGACGCTCGGTATCGCCCCTTGTTGCGGAGAATCTTATGCGACTTTCCTGATTGGGTAAATCCGCCTGTCCTCCGGCAATACAGTCCTGCCACTCCAGCTCAAGCAGATGCATCACCCGCCGCGCTACCGCATGGGCCGGGTCGATCCACAGCACTGGACGCGGAGCAATGGCTTCTAGAACAGGCAATAAAAGCGGATAATGCGTGCACCCCAGCACGATCACATCCACATCTGCATTTTGAGCCCCCTCGAAGACGCTCTGCATCTCTGCATAAACAGCATCTTCATTCCGGCTCCCTTCCAGAAGATAGAGCTCAGCCAGCCAAGCAAGACGATTGCAGGCGATAAGGTCCACCACGCATCCATCAGCATAGTCGCGAATAAGATCGCGTGTGTAAGCACGCCGGATCGTTCCCGGCGTCGCAATCACCGCAAAATGCCCCGAGCGTGTCGCATGAGCGGCCGGTTTAATGGCCGGAACGGTCCCGACGATGGGAAACGAAAAACGCGCTCGCAGCGCTTCCAGAGCCACTGTGGAAGCCGTGTTGCAGGCCACTACCAGCAAATCCGGTGCGTAGACTTCACATGTCTGCTCGATAAGAGCAATCAACCCATCAATGAGCGTTCCGTCACTCAGATCACCATAGGGGAAGCGGGCATCATCGGCCAGGAACAGATAATTGGCATAGGGCAGTGTTGCCGCAAGAGCTGACAAAACGGAAAGCCCTCCCAAGCCGGAATCAAAAACAAGAATATTGGGATCTCTTTGCCTGACCATGCGCGCCCCATGCCATCAAGTGCTGATTGGAGTCTTCTTCTGATGAGCCTTACTGTCTCGGCCGCTCATGCCTACGCTGAAGAGCCGCAACAACGCCGCGCAGCGTGCGTACTTCCTGTTCAGCCCAGTCCCCCTTCTGCAAGATGGTGCGCAAATTCTGCACCATATGCTGGCGCTTTTCCGGCGGACGGAAAAAACCGGCTTCATCGAGGGCTTCTTCGAAATGGTCAAACAGCCGCACCATCTCTTCCTTGCTGGCGCGCGGCACATCCGGCGTTTCGAAGGGCAAAGCAGCCTCCCTGTCACTGCCGGACATGCGCCATTCATAACAGATAATCAAAACGGCCTGCGCGATATTGAGGGATGAAAAATCCGGATCGACGGGCAAAGTCAGGATTTCGTTGGCCAATGCAACTTCATCATTATTCAAGCCCCAACGCTCGCGGCCAAACAGAATACCGACTTTGCCGCCCTTGTTTACCGTGGTGCGCAAAATCTGTGCCGCTTCCACGGGATGGCGTACCGTCTTGAGCATGTCGCGCTGACGCGCAGTCGTTGCATAAACGAAGTCCAGATCGGCAACGGCCTCTTCAACCGTTTCGAACTTCAAGGTCTTTTCGATCACATGGTCAGCACGACTCGCCGCATTGCGCGCCTTTTCGCTCGGCCATCCGTCGCGCGGTCTTACCAGCCTCAAGTCCGTTACACCGAAATTGGCCATGGCGCGTGCGGCCATGCCGATATTTTCCCCCAACTGTGGTTCGACCAGAATGATGACCGGATCCATTTCTTCTTCTTTCCATTGTCCGAATTGCGCTCTATCAGGGAAAACCTGACACAGTGAACGTTGCTAATCTGCATTTGAAAACTTGGCGAGTAGTGGCGCAAAGCCATATCGATTGCAAGCCCCGCAGCCCGTTTCCACGCTCAAACCACACCCGCAGACACGCAAATGAAAATAAATTGCATGTCTAGAACGTATACCAAATGATTAGAAACGATTCAGTTGAAAGCACACCATGTAAAATAAGTGAAATTTTACATTTATTAACCAAAAGTCAAATTTTTGGAAAGAAGTAAGGTGTGGCCACCTAATCAATCAAGGTGGTGGGCAAGCGGGTGATTAGGTAGCCACTGGTCTGAAAGACCAAAATGGTTGTAACCAAAAAGTAATGCAAGGTAAATAGTCAACCGATAATCTTTCCTCCAATATTCACCTAATATTTTTTTCTAAAATAAATACATCACTAAACAGAAAATTAGACAAAAACCCCGCCCCGAAACAAATAGAAAAGAAAATTGAAAACTATCTAATTACAGCCCCTCATTTCGAACCATAGCTACATTATTAGAAATCTACAGAAACAAAAAATGCCACAGGCCTTTTCAAACCCGTGGCATCGAATTCTATCTAAGCACTATTGCTAATCTGATGAGTTTCACCTCATCAGCCCAAACGCAGCCTGGAACATGAAAGGCTCACTCCCAAAGCTTTCCCTATTTAGGACAGCAAGGCTTCAATTGCTGCAATGGCATCATCGGCTTTGTCTGCGTCTTTCCCCCCGGCCTGTGCCATATCCGGGCGACCACCGCCACCACGACCGCCAAGTGCTTCGGCTGCAACCTTGACCATATCCACCGCACTGAAGCGGTCAGTCAGATCATCCGTCACACCAACGACAACACCAACCTTGCCATCTTCAGACACGGCAATCATCACAACAACACCGGAGCCGATGCTTTCCTTGCCCTGATCGACCATGCCTTTGAGGTCTTTTGGCGAAATGCCTTCTGCAACACGCGCAAGGAACTTGATGCCGTTGATATCCTTGGCAGCATCACCACCGGAACCGCTGCCACCCATAGCCAGCTTGCGGCGCACGTCCGCCAGTTCTTTTTCAAGCTTGCGACGATCAGCCACGAGTGCTTCCAACCGCTCGACAAGATCGTTTGGCGCTACTTTTAGCAGCCCGGCCGCTTCGCGCACACGCCCGTCCTGCTGTTGCAGGTAGGTGCGAGCTTCTTTGCCTGTCAGAGCTTCGATACGGCGAACGCCAGCAGCAACCGCACTCTCGGACACAATGGTCATGAGACCAACGTCACCGGTTCGATTCACATGGGTGCCGCCGCAAAGCTCAACCGAATAGGTCTTGCCAGCCTTGTCTCCACGCAGGGCTTCCCCCATGGACACAACACGAACCTCATCGCCATATTTCTCGCCAAACAGCGCCATGGCGCCCGCTTCAATTGCATCGTCAACAGCCATGATGCGGGTTTCAACCGGCCCATTCTGCAAGACGATTTCGTTGACCATCTCTTCAACCTGGCTCACTTCTTCATCCGTCACCGGCTTTTGGTGAGAGAAGTCAAAGCGTAATCGTTCAGGGGTCACGAACGACCCCTTCTGTGCCACATGGTCACCGAGGGTTTCCCGCAGAGCTTCATGCAACAGGTGCGTTGCAGAGTGGTTCGCCCGAATGGCAGACCGGCGCTCATGATCAACGACGAGTTCCAGCGCATCACCAATTTTTACGCCTCCCTCAACCAGTTTGCCCATATGGACAAACATGCCGTGGTTCTTCTTCACGGTATCGGATACTTCGAAACGGACGCCATCAGCAATCATAACACCCGTATCACCGATCTGACCGCCCGATTCACCATAGAAAGGAGTCTGGTTGAGAATGATGCTTGCTTCGTCACCAGCCTTCAGGCTTTCCACTTCCACGCCATCCTTGATCAAAGCAACGATCGCCCCTTCGGTGCGTTCGCGATCATAGCCAAGGAAATCGGTCGCCCCGACCTTTTCGCTCACGTCGAACCAAATCGCGTCGGTTGCCGCTTCGCCAGAACCGGCCCAGTTGGCGCGGGCTTCGGCCTTCTGGCGTGCCATAGCCGTGTCGAATCCATCAACATCAACCTCGATGCTACGCGCACGAAGGGCATCTTGCGTCAGATCGAGCGGGAAGCCATAGGTGTCATAGAGTTTGAAAGCGGTTTCCCCATCAAGACTATCTCCCTTGTCCATGCCATCCGTTGCATCGTCGAGCAACTGCAGACCACGGCTCAGCGTCTTGCCGAACCGGGATTCTTCAAGCTTCAAGGTTTCCGTAATCAGAGCTTCTGCACGCACAAGCTCAGGGAAGGCCTGCCCCATTTCGCGCACAAGCGTCGGCACCATCTTGTAGATGATCGGATCCTGCGAGCCGAGCAAGCGCGCATGGCGCATGGCACGACGCATGATGCGGCGCAGAACATAGCCCCTACCATCGGAAGAAGGCAGCACACCATCTGCAATCAGGAAGCTGGTGGAACGCAAATGATCGGCAATCACGCGGTGGCTCGCCTTGGCGTCACCGACTTCATCAACACCCGTCAGATCCACACTATTCTGGATCAACGCGCGGAACAGGTCGGTCTCGTAGTTATCATGGGTTCCCTGAAGAACAGCCGCAATACGCTCAAGCCCCATTCCGGTATCAATGGAAGGATGCGGCAGATCGACACGTTCATCCTTGGTAAGCTGCTCATACTGCATGAAGACGAGGTTCCAGATCTCAATGAAACGGTCACCATCTTCTTCAGGGCTACCCGGAGGGCCACCCCAGATGTGATCGCCGTGATCATAGAAAATCTCGGAACAGGGACCACAGGGCCCGGTTTCCCCCATGGACCAGAAGTTGTCGCTGGTCGGAATACGAATGATCTTGCTATCGGAGAGTCCTGCGATTTTCTTCCATAGATCAAAGGCTTCGTCATCTTCATGATAAACGGTCACCAACAGCTTGTCCGCCGGAAGGCCAAATTCCTTGGTGATCAGGTTCCAGGCAAGCTCGATGGCATTTTCCTTGAAATAGTCACCGAAAGAAAAATTGCCGAGCATTTCGAAGAATGTGTGATGGCGAGCCGTATAGCCGACATTGTCCAGATCGTTGTGCTTGCCGCCGGCACGAACACATTTCTGCGACGTCACCGCACGGTTGTAATCACGTTGCTCAAGACCCGTGAACACATTCTTGAACTGCACCATGCCTGCGTTGGTAAACATCAACGTTGGGTCATTGCGCGGCACCAGAGGTCCAGAGTCGACTATGGCGTGACCATGTTCGTTGAAGTAGTTCAAAAAAGTTGACCGAATTTCATTTACACCGCTCATGACACACCAATTTCTCCTGCCCCAAGTGAGGCACAGAACCTTTCGTTCATTTCACACTCTGCTATCCGATCAACAGACGCAGCAATATCTTCGCCCGCAATCCAAGCCTTCAATAATGAAGTGGTCGAGCATGCTTCTTTTCGTATCAGAAGAGCTCAAAGGCCTGAAGGGGATCAATGCCAGGATTGAAGAAAAACAATCGTCTTCTTGGCAATTTTCTAACTTAGTCTCTTGGCGGTTTTAACGAGCCACAAAGCGCATGTCTATCATTTTGCGCAGAAACCCCAGAGCTATCATCAGCTTCTGTCGAAAATTGCCGGCATTTCGTCGCAAGGCCTGCTCCAAAATAGAAAAGGGCCACCATAGGCGACCCTCTTGATAAGCGGAACAAATAGGATACCGGCTGACCTTCATGAAAAAAGCCAGATTTCTACTGGTATCACACGTCCCTATTCTTCTTCTGCTTCGTCGGCAGTGGCAAGATCAATCAGATCTACATTAAGCCCGGCACTCTGGCGAATGCCCATTTCGATCTCATCGGCAATCTGCGGATTTTCCTTGAGGAAATTCTTCGAATTCTCGCGTCCCTGCCCCAAACGCTGACTATCATAGGAGAACCACGCACCAGACTTCTCGACGATGCCGGCTTTAACGCCCAGATCAAGCAATTCACCCAGTTTGGAAATGCCTTCACCATAGGTGATATCAAACTCAACCTGCTTGAAAGGCGCTGCAACCTTGTTTTTGACCACCTTCACGCGCGTCTGGTTGCCGACAACTTCGTCGCGGTCTTTGATGGATCCGATCCGGCGAATGTCCAACCGAACGGATGCGTAGAATTTCAGCGCGTTACCGCCTGTCGTTGTTTCCGGGCTGCCAAACATAACACCGATCTTCATGCGGATCTGGTTAATGAAGATAACCATGCAGTTGGTTCGGGAAATAGATCCGGCCAACTTGCGCATAGCCTGACTCATCAGGCGGGCCTGAAGTCCAGGAAGAGAATCGCCCATCTCCCCTTCAAGCTCAGCGCGCGGGGTCAGGGCAGCAACGGAGTCAACCACCAGAACATCCACAGCACCAGAGCGAACCAGCGTGTCGGCAATTTCAAGCGCCTGCTCACCAGCGTCCGGCTGGGAAATCAGAAGGTTATCGATATCCACGCCAAGCTTGCGTGCATAAATCGGGTCCAGAGCATGCTCGGCATCAATAAACGCACAGATCCCCCCGCGCTTTTGTGATTCTGCCACCACATGCAGTGCCAATGTCGTCTTACCAGACGATTCAGGACCATATACCTCAACGATACGCCCTTTAGGCAGACCACCAATGCCCAAAGCGATGTCAAGCCCGAGAGAACCCGTCGGAATGGACGCAATTTCGACCACTTCTCTCTGGCCCAGCTTCATCACGGAGCCCTTGCCAAATGCGCGGTCAATCTGCGATAGGGCGGCTTCCAGTGCCTTTGTCTTGTCCATGCTGCTTCCTTCGACCAACCGGAGACTATTTTGTGCCATTTTGAGTTCCATTCTTCATAGCGAACACGCTTGTGCAACCAAGATTAATGTACACATTTTGTTCTCATTTACAAGATAGCTTATAAAGCTCTGAGATGAAAGCGGTATTTTATTTTTGTTCTACCCATGTTCTCAAGGGAAAACTTCTTCCATTTCAGCACCTTCCCAGACAAAGCAACATGTGGAGAATTCCGGGCATGATTCGCCCCGTAGGCAGAATTCAGCTGTCTACCCTTAGCAACGACAGGCAGACAGCCTCCTCAAAGAGGCCTGACAAAGAGAGCCTTTAGCGACATCGTTTTTTGGAGACTTGACGAAATTTTCCTACTCTTTTTAGAAAAGCAACAAAGAATGTCGTGAAATTCGCCAATATCCTGCTGGCTTGAGAATTGCCATCTAACTTTTTAGGCGTTATGAAGTTTATGTACATAACGCATGAAAGCAGATCCATGTCCAGACATCCGCAATCGGTCCGCCCTATTCTGTCTTTCCTTGATAAAGCAGGACACCGGGCCAGTGCAGAACGCTTTGACCTTTTATCCCAGATTGATCAGCAAGGATCAATCTCGGCTGCTGCCAAGCAATTGAACATCAGCTACAAGGCCGCTTGGGATGCGGTCAATGCGCTCAACAACCTGTTCAGCACGCCATTGGTGGATGCAAAGCCCGGCGGCAAAAGGGGTGGCGGCGCCATCCTCACCGACGAGGGGCGCAAGGCCCTGGAAGCGCACCGCCATCTCACAGACCGACTCAATGCCTTTCTTGCTGAAGTCGAGCAGGATATCGCGGGCAATCCCGGAAACACCTCCCTTGCCAGCCCTCTTTTATGGAGTTTCGCCATGCGAACCAGTGCACGCAATGTCTTTCACGGCATCGTCGAAGATGTCATCACTGGCGCTGTCAACTCCGAGATCAGTCTACGGGTATCGGAACAAACGCTGCTGACCACCGTCATCACCAACAAGAGTGCAGAAAATCTGGACCTGCACATCGGTAGCGAAGCCTTTGCTCTCATCAAGGCCTCAACACCCGTGCTGATGGCCGATCATGACGAGATCCGTCTCTCTGCCCGCAACCAGATCAGAGGCACTGTCAGTTCGGTCGAGCCGGGCGCTGTCAACAGCGAGATACAGCTCGATATCGGCAACAGCAAAACCCTGACCGTCATAGTCACCCGCCAGAGCGCCGAAAGCCTTGCCATTAGGCCCGGCGACAGCATGCGCGCCATCATCAAGGCTTCCCAGATTATCCTAGGCGTTGAATAGAGCGCCTCGCAGATAACCTGTTTTCCCTCTCTCACCCGCAGTTTGTTGTTATAAAAGGACTACCCCATGCTATCCTCGTTCAAAAATCTGCTTTCTGTTTCCGCCCTTACGCTCTCTCTTGTTGGGCTTGCAGCTCCATCCCATGCCGCCGACACCAAGGTAGCGGTCGCAGCCAACTTCACCGCAGCTGCCAAGGAAATCGCCACCGCCTTTGCTGCCGAAACCGAGCACACGGCCACGCTAAGCTTCGGCTCCACTGGCAAGCTCTACACCCAGATCGCCAATGGCGCTCCCTTCTCGGTGTTTCTGGCTGCCGATCAAGCCCGTCCGATCAAGGCCGAGAAAGAGGGACTCGCGGTTCCCGATAGCCGCTTCACCTATGCCCAAGGCAAAATCGTGCTCTACAGCACAGATCCCGATCTGGTCGACAGCTCAGGCGCTGTGTTGAAGTCCCCGGACAAATTCCACAAACTCGCCATCGCCAACCCCAAGACGGCCCCTTATGGCGCCGCGGCCATGCAAACCCTCGACAAGCTGAACGTCCCTTCTGCCGTCATGGATGCGCTGGTACGGGGCGACAGCATCTCCCAAACCCACCAGTTTGTCGCCTCCGGCAATGCGCAGCTGGGGTTTGTTGCCCTATCTCAAGTGGTCAACGACAAGGATGGCTCCCAATGGATTGTTCCCGCAGATCTTTACGCCCCCATCAAGCAGGATGCCGTCTTGCTTAAAACCGGCGCAGAGGATGAAGCCGCCAAGGCCTTCCTTGCCTTCCTCAAAGGGGATACAGCCAAGGACATCATCCTCAAATTTGGCTATGGTGTTCAATAACATCCATAAAGACCCCGAAGGGCACGAAAGGGAGACAGGCAGTGCTGGAAGCCATTACTCTGACGCTGGAACTGGCGATCACCGTCACCATTCTGCTGCTGCTCATAGGCACGCCGATTGCATGGTGGCTGGCCAGATCAAAAAGCTGGTGGAAAGAGGTGGTCGGCACGCTGGTCTCCCTGCCTCTGGTGTTGCCCCCCACCGTGCTTGGCTTCTATCTGCTGTTGGCTCTCGGGCCCAACAGTATGCTGGGCCGCGCCATCGCTTCGGTGGTCGGGCACACCCTGCCCTTCACTTTTGCAGGCCTCGTGGTGGCCTCCATCATCTATTCCCTACCCTTCATGGTGCAGCCGGTGCGCAATGCCTTTGAAGCCATCGGCGAGCGACCTCTGGAGGTAGCCTCCACCTTGCGCGCGTCGCCACTGGATTGCTTTGTCTCTGTCGTGCTGCCACTGGCAAGGCCCGGCCTCATCACCGGCACCATCCTCAGCTTCGCACATACAGTGGGAGAATTCGGCGTTGTACTGATGATCGGCGGCAATATCCCGGGCGAAACAAAGGTCCTCTCCATCGCCATTTATGATTATGTCGAGACACTGGAGTGGAACAAGGCCCACATTCTGGCAGGTGGCATGCTCATCTTCTCCTTCCTCGTCATTTTCTCCACGACAACCATCGGGAAGCATCTACGGAGACGCATGCAATGACCGCCCCCTTTCTCCTCAAGGACGACCAGACAGCCATGATTTCCGCTCGGTTCAAGGGACCCCAAGGCGCTTTCCTGCTGGACGCCTCCTTCGCGCTGCCCGCCTCGGGCATCACCGCGCTATTTGGACCTTCAGGCTGTGGCAAGACCAGCATTCTGCGTTGCATTGCCGGGCTCAATGCCATGAAAGAGGGCTTCTTCTCTCTCAAGGGCGAAGTCTGGCAAGATGAAAACCACTTCCTGCCCGCCCACAAGCGCCCCGTCGGCTATGTCTTTCAGGAAGCCAGCCTCTTTCCTCATCTCTCTGTCGAGCAAAATCTAGTCTATGGGCAAAAGCGCAGCCGATCCCTCGCAGCAGCATCCGATACAGTCCAACTTGATCAGGATGATGTCACCGAGTTGCTCGGCATCGGGCCGCTGCTCAAACGCTCGCCCAACAAGCTCTCTGGCGGCGAACGTCAGCGAGTTGCCATTGGCCGCGCCCTTCTTTCCTGCCCCCGCATCCTGCTCATGGATGAACCCATGGCCGCGCTTGATCGCTTCAGCAAGAACGAGATCCTGCCCTATCTGGAACGTCTGCATGACGAGTTGCAGATCCCCATGCTCTATGTCAGCCATGACATTGCAGAAGTGGAACGCCTCGCCGACCAGATGGTTTTGATGGAACGGGGCAAGGTCAAGGCCGCCGGTCCGCTGCAATCCCTGCTATCGGACCCCGAGCTGTCGCTCGCCCGCATGCCAGAAGCCGCCTCTGTCCTTGGCGGCACGTTAGCTGCCATCGACGAAGGGTTCGGTATCAGCACCATCATGATCTCCGGCCTTCCCTTTCAAGTCCCCGGGGTCAAGGGCCCGATCGGTCGCCCCATCCGTCTCAGGATCGAGGCCAGCGATGTCGCCCTCTCCCGGCATATGCCAGAGGGCAGCTCTTCCATCCTCAACACTCCGACGGTACACATCACTGCGATCCAGCCCTTCGGTGACCATATGGCCAACATCTTCCTCGGACTGGGCCAAGGCTCAAATCAGCAAACCCTCCTTGCCCGCATCTCGAACAAAAGCCTCCATGCGCTCGATCTCAAAATTGGCGACACATTACAGGCCATGGTCAAATCCGTGTCGATGGTAAGGGAAGCCTGAGCACAAGGCGCAAAGTCCGTCCGCACAATTCAAGCCATGGCGCCAATAAAGATGCGTATAGGCGTTGAAATGGGTAGACGTCATCAAGACCCGAGAGGCAGGACAGCGCAGAAGCAAATCCGTTCAACCAAGAATGATCTGGTTTTCCTGCTGTCCTTCAAACTCAACGCGACAGGTAAAGGTGGCACCAGCGAGTGGCTCTTGTTCTTGCTCCTGCTGTTTGGCGCTATTGCGGGCAGTGGTCACATAGAGCGTCTTGAAATCATCCCCGCCAAAGGCCGGACAGGAGACCCGCGAGACCGGAAAGACCTCTTCATGCACCGGCTTGCCGTCTGGCCCATAGGCGCGCACAGCATGGATACCCCAGTGGGCAATCCAGACATTCCCGGCCTTGTCGAACACAGCCCCGTCTATATTGAGGTCATCGGCGCGGAAATCGAGATAGACCTCGGGGTCACCCTTGGGCCAGCCTTTCCCGTCCAGCGCAACCCGCATCATCTGTCGGCTTTTCGTATCGGTGAAGCAGGCCCATTGACCATCGGGTGAGAAGCAAGCCCCGTTGGTGATGGAGATATTTGAGAAAAGCTTGCGTAATTCACCGCGATAATAGCGATAAAAGGCCCCTGCACCGGGTTTGAACTTGATCCCCATGGTGCCAATCCAGAAGCCGCCATAGGGATCGGCCCGCCCGTCATTGCAGCGATTTTCCGGCTTGTCGGCTTCAAGATCACAAAGCTTTTCCTGCGCGCCCGTTTCCACGTTAAAAACAAGCAAAGACGTATAGGTCGCAATCAGAATATGGTCACGATCGACCCAGCCACCGGCGCTGACATAGCCATCAAATGTCCATTTTTTCACGTCATCCCCGACGCGGGTCAGCAAGGCCTTGCCCAGAATATCAAACCAGAAGAGCTGTTTCCGCAAAGGGTGCCACAGCGGCCCTTCTCCAAGCATACAAAGACGATCATCAAATAACGGCATAGGGCGCTCCAACAGAGAAAAAGCAACAAATATCACCCCCATAGAGCATGCAGGTATGGGGCTGCCTCATGTCCCTTTCTATAGCGCAAAGCCAAAAAGCAAACCAGCCCACACACCCGTCCAAACATCACCGTCTAGCTCAAGGCCTTGTAAGCATCAAGTGCGGCTTCCCGGCTGGCCTTGAGATCAACGATCGGGGCCGGATAAGTCTCCCCGAGCCGAACGCCTGCTTCCATCAGAATATCCCTGGGTGCGGTCCATGGCTTGAACAGATATTTGTTGGGCAGCTTTGAAAGCTCGGGCACATAGTGGCGAATATACTGCCCGTCGGCATCAAATTTTTCCGCCTGCAAGACTGGATTGAAGATCCTGAAATATGGGGCAGCATCCGCACCGCACCCAGCCACCCATTGCCAGCTGGCCGCGTTGTTGGCCAAATCCGCATCCACCAACGTATCCCAGAACCATGCTTCCCCTTCGCGCCAATCCGTACGCAAATTCTTGATGAGAAAGGAAGCAACAATCATCCGCACCCTATTGTGCATATAGCCGGTCTGCCAGAGCTCCCGCATACCTGCATCAACGATTGGAATGCCCGTCCTGCCCTTCTGCCAGGCACTCAGCATCTCAGGATCATCCTGCCACTCGAAACCGGCAAATTTGGGCTGCAAGGGCTCCTTGGTGAGATCCGGATTGTAATAGAGCAAGGAATAGGAAAATTCGCGCCATGCCAGCTCCGAGCGGAAGTGATCCACATCCTGATCGGGAATCGCGTCATCTTCAAGATCATCAAGCGCATGCCAGATCTGGTTGGGGGAAATATGCCCCCAATGCAGATAAGGCGAGAGCCGCGACACATGGGGCTGGGAGGGAACATCCCGACCAGACTTATATCCATTCAGCCCGTCATCCAGAAAGCGCTTCAGCGCTGCCTGAGCACCAGCCTCCCCAATGTCCCAATGCGGGGCCATCTGCTTATGCCATGCGACAGCAGGCAGCAAGGACAGCTCGTCAAGTGAAATGGCTTCGTCATCCTCTTGTGGCTTGGCAAAAGCAATGTCATCTGGCGCATCCATCGGAGCGGCGGGGGGCGGCGCCTGCAGACATCCTTTGCGAAAGAAGGGAGTGAACACCTTGTAGGGCGTGCCATCCTGCTTTTGAATCGCCCAAGGCTCCCAGAGCAGAGAACCGTTAAGCCGGATCGTTTCGCAGTCTTGCGCGTCGAGCTGCTCCTTGATGGCCTTGTCGCGCGTCACCCGCCAGGGCTCGTAACAGCGGGTCCAGCTCACCAAGCGGGCACCATAATGCGCCGCCAATTGCGGGATGAGGGTCCTCGCGTCCCCCTTATAGAGACGCAAATGTCCGCTGAGTTGATCATTCAACACGCCAAGCGCCTCATGCAACCACCAGCGGCTGGCCCCACCCATGGCGTCAGGCCCGGCATTGTCGTCATCCAGAATGTAAACAGGAAGCAACGCACCTTGCTCAACAGCCTTGGCAAGGGCGGGATTGTCCGACAGGCGCAAATCCTGCCGGAACCAATGAATGGCAATATCGCTCACGGCTCAATCTCCTTACCTGCCCAGTCAAAACAAAGACCAGATTGTTCAGCGCTGCGCGATAGCAGAACCTCTATCAGACAACGGGCCGCATGCTCTGGCGTGAAGAGTTGGTCGGAAGGCACATTGCGTTGGAAAGGGTCAGACAAGGCGCTTTCCACGGTACCCGGATGCAGGCCAACCAGAACCGCCTCCCGATTGCGCCGTTTCAACTCGATTGCCGCCCCCTTGATCATCATATTAAGGCCGGCCTTGGAGGTGCGATAGCTATACCAGCCACCGAGCTGATTATCCGATATCGACCCAACCCGCGCACTCAATAACCCCATGCGAAATGGCCCCTTGCGTGGCACATGAGGCAGAAGATGCTTCATGATGAGGCTTGGCCCGATCAGATTGACCGCCAGCAGATGCTCCATCGCGCGCTTATCAAGCTCCTTGAGCGATCGCTCGGGAAAAGCGTCTCCATCATGAAGAATCCCGGTAGCCACCAGCACAAGATCGGGCATGCCCCCTGAGACAAGCTGGGTACAGACATCGCGAATGCTGTCCTCATCGCCAAGCTCCAGCCCACCGATACACACCGGCGCGGTCTGGTTATCTTTGCTTTCTCTCAAAGGCAAGATGCGCCCTGCGGCCAGCAGTGTCGCCGCAGGAAAAAGTTCCATAACACAATCCGAAAAAGCGCTCCCAATGGCACCCGTAGCCCCCATCACGGCAACGCGCGTAACCTTGTCTTTCATCAAAGGGACAGGCAGGGGATGGTTCGCCATCAGATACCGATGATCGGCTGCAAGAGGCGCGTAATAACCCCCTTGAACTCCAATGGGGCATCGGTGCAGACCAGACAGATGCAGTCTTCTTCCGTATCGGCCATCGGCTGATGATGCACCTCTTCCTCCGCATCCTGAATATCACCGACCCGATAGCGGCCGGTGTCATCTGAGAAGGAGCCCTTGAGCACAAGGGTCAGTTCGCTGCCATGGTGGCTGTGATCAGGGGTGACAAATCCGGGCGAAAGCTTGAGAAGGCGGACCTTCTCCCCTTCCGATGAAGGCACCGGCAAAACGACCTGCTTGATACCCGGCCCGACCGTGCGCCAGCGCACAGCAGCAAAGTCATTCCCGATCATATTGGCCAGCAAGCGCGGCACATAGCGGCCATCGAGATGGGGGGGAGAGGACATATTCCCCAAGGCAGATGCAGAAGGCCGCTCTGGCTCGGGAAAGCTTTGCACTTCATCCACATCCAGCAAGATCCGGTCGAACAGATCATCCGATACCGAAGCCTCTTCGACATCATCAATCAGTGCGCCACCGATCACTTCGGCCTCGGCCACTCGTGCCGCACAGTCGGGGCACACATCCAGATGGCAAGCCACGACCATGGCCTGTCCCGCAGACAAACTACCAGCCGCATAGGCCAATATCATTTCGTCGCTCAAATGATGGTGAATCATGCTTCCACCTCCGACAAAATATTTCTCAAGCGCCCGAATGCCAGCCGCATGCGGGATTTGACGGTTCCCAGCGGCAGAGACAATTTCTGGGCAATTTCCGCATGGGTAGCTTCATCATAAAAGGCCATGCTCACAATTTCCGCCTGATTGCTCGGCAACAAAGCCATCGCCTTGGAAACCCGCTTCACCAGTTCATTGCGATGGACCTCGGTGGTCTGTTCCTCATCTGACACCAGCTTTGAAGCAAAGAAATCCTCATCCTTGTAAACAAAGCTCTTTTCAGAGCGAAGGCGATCTATACGTTGATTTCGGGCTATGGTGAAGATCCAGGTGGAAGCGGCAGCCTTCTCTGGCTTATAGAGGTGAGCCTTGCGCCAGATCTGCGTGAAGGTCTCCTGCACCAGCTCTTCAGCCATCTGCGGATTCGTTCCCGCTTTGAGATAAAAACTCTTCAATCGCGGTGCAAAATGATCAAACAACTGCCGAAAGGCACCGCGATCATGATGTTCACCCAACGCGACAAGCATGGCACTGAGTTGGCCAGCGGTCATACCCACGCCTCCCTTCGAACGTTTCGAGAGAGCTTGCACCATTGTCATCATCAAATCCATCCCAAAATGTGTTCACCACCTTATACTGCGTAAGTACAAAGACGGATCACAAAAAGTGCGAGCCCGAAGACCATGAAAATTCTGTAAGATAGAAAAACTCTGATTTTAGAAAGTGATCCATAGCCCCGAACGAAACGAATAAGTTGAAAAATCGCGGAGTTTACAATGCATATAGCAGTCATCGGATCAGGTATTTCAGGGCTCTCATCAGCCTGGCTTCTCTCACGGAATCATACGGTCGATATTTTCGAAAAAGATGATCGTCTGGGTGGCCATGCCAATACGCAGACAGTGGAAACATCCACCGGCGCGATTGATGTGGATACCGGCTTCATTGTCTATAACGAACGCACCTATCCGAACCTGACAAGGCTGTTTGATCACCTCGAAGTGGACACGGCGTTATCTGATATGTCCTTCTCCGCTTCCCTGCGCGACAGCGATCAGGAATACAGCGGACAGGGCTTCAAGGGATTGTTTGCCAAGCCCACCAACGCTCTCAATCCCCGCTTCTTGAGGATGCTGACAGATATCAGACGCTTCTATATGGAAGCCCCCCGCGACATCGAAACGGGCCATGCCCAGTCCATGACGCTGGAAGGCTATCTGAAGGCCAACAACTATTCCGATGCATTCATTCATGATCATCTGGTGCCGATGGGCGCTGCCATCTGGTGTATTCCGTCAGAAGAGATGATGAAGTTTCCCTTCGAAGCCTTCATGCGCTTTTCCATCAATCACGGGCTCGTGCAGTTTCGCAACCGCCCGCAATGGCGCACCATTCCCGGTGGATCGAAGCGCTATGTCGAGAAAATCGCCAGCCATATCTCTGGTGAAATTCATCTCAATCAGGCCATCACAGCGCTCGTGCGTCGCCCTGGATCGGTGACGATCCGCACCCGCCAAGGGTTGGAAAAGCGCTATGACCATGTGGTGCTCGCCTGCCATGCGGATCAGGCCTTACAGATTCTTGGCGCCAGTGGTGGCGACATGGAAGAGGCCGAGCGCGCCACACTGGCCTCCATTCCCTATCACAAAAATTTGGCGATCTTGCACAAAGACCCGGCGCTGATGCCACGCAGACGGGCTGCTTGGGCAAGCTGGAACTATATTCAGGACAGCGGCACGGAGAGCCAAGGAGAAACAAGCGAGCCGAGGCTATGCGTGACCTACTGGATGAACAAGCTTCAGCCATTGGCATGCAAGGACGATCTGTTCGTAACGCTCAACCCCATTGACCAGCCAGCCGAAGGCACGGTTTTACGCTCGCAGCTTTATCACCACCCCGTCTTTTCCATGCAAGCAATAAAGGCACAGAAGCAACTCTGGGCCCTACAGGGCAACCGGCGCACATGGTTCTGCGGCGCCTATTTCGGATATGGCTTCCATGAAGATGGCATTCAGGCTGGCCTTGCCGTAGCCGAGCAGCTGGGGGGCTCTCTGAGGCCATGGGCGCTTGATGATCCTTCAAACCGCATCTTTGTCTATCCGCCCAAGGCAAAGCCGGAGCGACACCAGACAATCAGCGCCAAAACCGAGCCCTTGACCGAGTCCTTGGCAGTGGCAAAATGACGGACGAAACAGCCCTCACCTTTGCTCCCGATGCCTGTCTATATGAAGGCATCGTAACCCATGTGCGTAGCGGCGCAGTGAAGCATCGCCTTGCCTACAAGGTGACCTCCATGCTCCTGCCGCTCCACAAATTGGCCGAGATTGATCAACGATCCC
Organism: uncultured Cohaesibacter sp.; assembly: GCF_963676485.1. Taxonomy (NCBI): domain Bacteria; kingdom Pseudomonadati; phylum Pseudomonadota; class Alphaproteobacteria; order Hyphomicrobiales; family Cohaesibacteraceae; genus Cohaesibacter; species uncultured Cohaesibacter sp. Next base: position 3,482,461 of record NZ_OY781114.1, on the reverse strand, counting down.
GCCTCTTTTCGGTCAACCGTTTCAACCTGATCAGCTTTCACGAGGCCGACTATATCGACCCGGCTTTTGACGGTTTGCAGCCCTATCTGGAGCATCTGATGGAGATCTCGGGCGAATTCCCTCAAGAGAATGACCGCCCCACCCGTTTCACGGCCCTGACCTTTCCACGAGTGTTGGGGCGTAGCTTCAACCCGCTGACCCTCTTCTTCTGTTGTGATCGGGAGAACCGCCTCAAAGCCATCCTCTATCAGGTGAGCAATACATTCGGGGAACGCTTTCACTATATCTATGCCCTCACCAATGAGGAGAGCAATTTGTCACAAGACCAAAGGCTACGCCATGAGGGGAAAAAGTTATTCTACGTTTCACCTTTCATGGACATCGAAGGAAAGTACAATTTCTCAATTCGCTTGCCGCACGAAAAGCTGTCCTACCAAATCACCCTGAGCGGCCAACAACCCTCCTCTGTGATGGCATCCTATACCGCGCAAAAAAGGCCCTTTACCACTAGAAATATGCTTTTAACTTTTGCTAGGCTGATGCAGAGCGGATGGAAGATCCTCGCAGCCATACATCTCGAGGCCTTGAAATTATGGCGCAAGGGCGCGCCTTTTCACAAACGACCGCCCATGCCCTCTGAACCGGTTTCAAGCCTTCACCGCTCAAGACTTGGTAAAGGATTGCATCAATGAGTTTGCAGAAGAATTTTTCGGATGCGGAATTTGATCGGTCTGGCCCCATGGGAGGGTCCGTGGTGCCTACGATGCAAGGTCGACTCTGGCTCCGCTTCCTCAGCCCTATCTTTTCATGCCTGCACTATGGCCATGTCGAGTTTATCCTGCCTTCGGGCGGAAAACTTACTTTCGGCTCGGGCAATGAGAAAGAACCAACCGTACAGGTCCATATCCACCACAATCGCACCCTCTGGAGCATTGTGAGCCGAGGCATGCTTGGCGTCGCAGAAAGCTTCATCGCCGCTCACTGGAGCTGCGATAATCTGGCCAAGCTGTTTGACCTTTGCCTGCGGAACCACGCCACCTATGAAAAGCTCTACTCTCATGGCAAGGTCGCCCGCTGGATCGCCCATCTCAAACACTTGACCCGCGCCAACAGCATCAAGGGCAGCCGCAAGAATATCTCGTTCCACTATGATCTTGGCAATGACTTCTACCGGTTGTGGCTTGATCCGACGATGACCTACTCCTCTGCCTACAAGACTGACGAGCATGAGGCCCTCGAGCAGGCCCAGATACACAAGCTTGATCGCGTGCTGGAATTGAGCAATGCCAGCGCCGGAGAAACCATTCTCGAAATCGGCTGCGGCTGGGGAGCTTTTGCAGAACGAGCAGCCAATGTCGGTTGCAAGGTGGAAGGGCTGACGCTCTCTACCGAACAGCTAGACTATGCGATCAAACGGGCCGAATCCAAAGGCTTTGACAAGCTCGCCCGTTTCCATCTGCGTGATTATCGGCATGAAACCGGACAATATGATGCGATTGCCTCCATCGAGATGATCGAGGCCGTTGGTGAAGAACACTGGCCGGTCTATTTCAAGCATCTGCATGATAATCTACGTCCGGGAGGTCGGGCTGCGCTGCAAGCCATCACCATAGATGAGCAACGCTATGATCAATATCGCAGCGGTGCAGACTTCATCCAGACATTCATCTTTCCCGGTGGCATGCTGCCTACAGAAAGCCATCTGGATGACCACGCCAAGCGAGCGGGGCTCATTCCGGTGTTCAGGGAAACATTCACGCAGGATTATGCCAAAACGCTGGCGCGCTGGAGCAAAACATTTCTGGCTCAATGGCCCCAGATTTCCAAACTCGGCTATGATGAGCGTTTCAAGCGCATGTGGTTGTTCTATCTCGCCTATTGCGAAGCTGGCTTTTCCAACAAGACCATCAATGTAGGCCACTATTGCTACCAGCGCCCCGCTTAGGATCTAGGCCTCCTTGGAAAAGCGGTCCTAAAGTGGCCTGATCACACAAAAGGCATGTTCCTTTACCGGAGCATGCCTTTTTCATTCAACAACAATAAGAGAATCAAGATGTGCCGCAGCATCCTTGTTCTCTAGATGCTGGCCTTTTTCTGGATTTTCCGGATCATCCAGCCAATCATTGGCAACCGTGCATAGAAGTGCCGGCTGGCATCCCAATAATCATAATGAGCACAAATCTGGTTCTGCTCATTGAAACGGATTTCACTGACGCCGCGCACGCTCCAGAATCCGATCACGGGCATCGTGCATGAAAAATCCCATCGCATAAGGCAAAGATCTGGATCGTCAGACCAGGCAAGGTCCATGATCTGAAAACAGGGATCCTTGACATCCTCAAACATCTTGTCCACGACCCGCTGGAAATTCGCCCGTCCTTTGACATCGTTGAACGGGTCGATGAAATGCACATCATCGCTGATCAGGGGCTGCGCGTCTTTGGTGGATTCAGGGCTGAGGGTCTCGAAATATTGCGCATAAAGGCGCGCAACCGTGGCCCTTTGTTCTGCGGGAACACTCATCAAAGCATCCTCCTCATCAAGCGGAAATACAAACCATAGGGAAGCCTGCGCAAGATCCCGAGCGCAACGGCCATGCGCGTTGGAAAGGCGATTTCGAAAGTTGATCGCTTAAGCCCCTTGAGAATACGCTGTGCGGCCTCTTCACGCGAGAGAATAAACGGCATGGGAAAGCTGTTCTTCTCGGTAAGAGGCGTATCGACAAAACCGGGATTGACGAGTTGCAGCTGTAGACCCGCCTGATCAAACTCCGGCTTGATTGTCTCGCACAGGCTGGCAAGCGCCGCCTTGGTCGGGCCATAAAGGGCAGCCAGTGGCAGGCCACAGTAGGATGTGAGCGAGGAAACAATCGCTATCGAGCCAGTGCCCCTCTCTTTCAATTTCGGGAAAAGCGCCGAAATGACAGCCACAGCACCCAGATAATTGACCTCCATATGCTGTCTTGCTTTTTCTGGGCCAAGCTGGTTCAGCCCGCCCGGCTCATAAATGGCAGCGCAATAGATGGTGAGGTCAGGAAGCCCTGCTGCGTGAAGACTTTCAACCGCTTCAGAGACCTCATCAGGCTTTTCCACGTCAAGCGGCAATGGTGTAATCAGGGTGGAGTGCCTGCCAAGTGCTTCGAGCTTTTCTGCCCGTCGTGCACTGACGATCACCTCGACACCTTCATGTGCCAGCAATTCCGCCAGGGCAGCGCCCATGCCAGAGCTTGCACCGATGATCCAGACCCGGTTCCATTTTTCAAGCTGATTGCTCATCCCGTATCACTCTCCTTTGAGGAAAGATACGGGATGACGCCAGGATCAGATCACATCACGGTCGAAAACCACCTTCAAACAGAGGGAGTTTGCTCGGTCAGCCAACCATGAGCTGCTTGAGGCGCAGGGTTTCGAATTCAACTTCTTTCACGCGATGGATAACGATATCGCGAATAGACATCATGCCTGCAAGCATATCATTGTCGACGACAGGCATATGCCGGAAGCGCCCTTCGGTCATCCGTATCATCACATCGCCAACCTTGTCTTCCAGAGAGCAGGTCTGTGGATTTGCGGTCATGAAATCTCGGACCGGGCGAGCGAGCGCTTCTTCCCCGAACTCTCCTGTTGCTCGAATGATGTCACGCTCTGAAATCACGCCAACCAATCCCACATTGGGATCTATCACCGGCAGGTTACCGATCTCGTGAATGTTAAGCTCGGCAATCACGGAAGCAAGACTGGAGCTGACCGTCACAGAATATAAAGCGCCGTCTTTCTCTTCAAGAATATCCCCCACAGTCGTTTGGGAATAGGCCTTCTCGAAAGCGATATGAGCATCCTGCGACGCGCTCTGCTGGCCTTTTTGTTCCGCGCGCGGGCCTTGGTAAGAACTTGGGGCTGCCATAAAATCTCTCCTGCAACATCCTTCCCTGTGCTGCTTGGAAGCAAGCAACATGGTGAGGATTTTGGTTCTGTTTCAGTAGCCTAGCAAAGGCTGCGACAATCTGGCAATTAATCCTTCGCTATATACCGTTCAACTGAAAGTGAACGCCCTGAAGGCCCCAATGAAAAAGGCTCGCACACGGCGCTTTGCAAACCAAGCACAATGAGCGAGCCCTGATATCAGGATCGATGGGTCCCCGTTCAGCCACTGCCGATAAGAATACCGGCTGCCAGCACCAACGCCCCGCCAAGCACGACCTGAAAAGCCGCCCGCAAAAATGGCGTTTCCATATATTTATTCTGGATCCATGCGATAGCCCACAGCTCGAAGAAGACGACCACCACGGCGATCGCCGTTGCCGTCCAGAAAAATGGAATGAGATAAGGCAGCGCATGCCCAAGGCCACCAACCGTGGTCATCACGCCAGAAGCAATACCGCGCTTGATTGGCGAGCCTCGCCCGGAGATTTTCCCATCATCATGGGCAGCTTCCGTAAAGCCCATCGAAATACCAGCCCCGACAGCAGCCGAAAGACCGATCAGAAACGTCTGCCAGGTATCCTGTGTTGCAAAAGCGGCAGCAAAAATCGGAGCAAGCGTAGAAACAGAGCCATCCATGAGCCCTGCCAGACCGGGCTGCACCCAGGTCAGCACAAACTGCTTGTGCTCGTGGCTTTGCTCATCATCCTTGACCGAGTCTGGCGTATGCTCATCCTGCAAGTCGCGGGCAATATCCTCATGCCCCTCTTCAGCCAGCGCAAGATCCCCCAACAGCTTGCGCGTGTCCGCATCGCTCACCTGATCGATTGCAGCACGATAAAAGCGAGCGGATTGATCCTCCATCGCAATGGTTTCATTGCGGATTTTCTCCAAAGTCAGAGACTTCATCAACCAGTCAGGTTTGCGATCATAAAAACCGCGAACATGCTCACGCCGGATAAGCGGGATCGCATCTCCAAACTGACTCTTATACATCTCGATCAGATTACAGCGATGCTGATTTTCAACATCGGCCATATCTTCATAAATCTTCGCTGTTTGCGGATAATCGGTGCGCAGATGCTCGGCATAGGCTCTGTAGATGCGGGCATCATCCTCTTCTGAGGAAATAGCCAAAGCGAGCACTTCCTTTTCGGAAAGCGAAGTAAATGCGCGCTTGCTATTGGTAAAAAGACTCAAAACCATTGGGATACCTTAATTTAGAATTGTTCTAAATAATGTCTTCCGGACCATTCGGTTGTCAACCATTTTAAAAGAGAGATTTCAATTTTCTGAGAGTCAAATTGCCCTACGGCGGGATATGTGGCTCATTTGATTATCGGAATATATCGCGCTCTTGTCCGACCAACTTATAAACAAAATCGGAAACCGCCTTGATCCGCCTCAACTGCCGGGTGCTTTCGTGATAGACCGCCCAATAGGCCCTCTGAATGCGGCGCTCGGGCAGAATCTCCAACAGATTGGGGTCTTCCCGCGCTATAAAGCCATGCAGAACGCCGATCCCCAGACCGGCCCTGACGGCCTCCGTCTGCCCCAATGCGCTGGTGCATTCAAATTGCGGCTGATGACCACGCATCATCTCGGCTTTGTAATTCAATGAGGGAGAATAGATGAGATCCTCTACGAAGCCGACCAGACGGTGCTGCTTGAAATCTTCCAGACTGCTCGGCTGTCCATATCGCTCGACATAGTCGCGGGAGGCATAAAAGCCAAGGCTATAGTCCACCAGCTTGCGCGCCACCAGACGCCCTTGTGAAGGCCGCTCAACGGTGATCACGATATCCGCTTCCCGCCGATCAAGCGAGAAGGAACGGGGAACCGGCACAAGCTGCACCGTCAGGTCGGGATATTGCTCAAGCAGCGGCGCAAGGCGCGGTGCGAGAAAGGCGACACCAAAGCCATCCGGAGCACCGATGCGCACAACGCCCGAAACGGAGGTATCCGCCGCCCCGATGTCAGCCCGTGCAGCCAGCATTTCCGTCTCCATGCGCTCGGCGGCCAACAGAAAGCTCTCCCCTTCCGGCGTCAACGAACAGCCTGTTGTGTGGCGTTTCAGCAATCTGGCTTGCAAAGCCGCCTCCAGAGAGGAAAGGCGCCGGGCAACCGTGGCATGATTGAGCCCCAGGCGCCGGGCAGCCTGCAAGATTTGCCCGGCCCGCGCCACCGCCAGAAAAATGCGCACGTCATCCCAATTCATCGTCTCTTTCCACCTGTAGAGCTCCATATTGAACTTTAATATTTGCACAACAGATAAGTTTTGACGAGCGTTGCCATTCAATTTTTGTTGATACACTATGCGTCCAACCGCAATGAACCTGAATTTGGGAGATCCACATGACACGCGTGTATGGCCATTATATCAACGGTGCCCTCGTCGCCGGAACATCGGGCCGGTTTGCCGACATCTACAATCCTGCGACAGGCGCACTTCAGGCCAAGGTCGCATTGGCAACGATTGACGAACTGAATGCCGCAGTCGACGCCGCCGCCAAGGCACAGCCTGCATGGGCAGCGACCAACCCGCAGCGCCGCGCCCGCGTGATGATGAAATTTGGAGCCCTGATCAACGAGCATATGGACGAGTTGGCCGAGCTGGTGAGCTTGGAACATGGCAAGACCCTGCCAGACGCCCGTGGCGATGTTCAGCGCGGTTTGGAAGTGGTCGAGGTCTGTATGGGCGCCCCACATCTGCTCAAGGGCGAGTTCACGGATAATGGCGGCCCCGGTATCGACCTTTATTCCATGCGGCAGCCTTTGGGCGTGGTCGCTGGCATTGCGCCCTTCAACTTCCCCGCCATGATCCCGCTTTGGGAAATGGCTCCGGCTCTGGTCTGCGGCAATGCCATGATCCTGAAGCCTTCCGAGCGGGTGCCCTCCACATCCTTCCGCCTTGCCGAATTGCTCAAGGAGGCCGGCTTGCCAGACGGCGTCTTGCAGGTCGTGAATGGCGACAAGGAAACCGTGGACGCCATTCTGGACAATGACACCATTCAGGCCATCGGCTTTGTCGGCTCTACACCGATCGCCCAATATATCTATGGCCGCGCAGCCTCCAATGGCAAACGCGCCCAATGCTTCGGCGGTGCCAAGAACCACATGATCATCATGCCGGATGCCGATCTGGACAAGGCAGCTGATGCCCTGATCGGAGCCGGTTTCGGCGCAGCTGGCGAACGCTGCATGGCCGTTTCCGTAGCCGTTCCGGTCGGACAGAAAACCGCCGATGCCCTCACCGAAAAGCTCGTCGCTCGCATAAAGAAACTGAAGGTGGGCGCTTACACACAGGGTGAGGACATAGATTATGGCCCGGTTATCACATCCGAAGCCAAGGCTCGCATTCTCGGCCTGATCGATAAAGGCGTTGAACAAGGGGCCAAACTGGTCGAGGACGGACGCGGCTTGTCCGTCAAGGATTTCGAGAAAGGCTTCTTCGTTGGCCCCTGTCTGTTTGACAAGGTCACACCAGACATGGACATCTACAAGCAAGAGATATTTGGTCCGGTTTTATGCCAGGTGCGCACCGAAAACTATGAGGAAGCCTTGAAGCTGGTCATGGACAATGCCTATGGCAACGGAACGGCCATTTACACAGCCGATGGCGATACTGCCAGAGATTTCGCCCATCGCGTCAATGTGGGCATGGTTGGCATCAACTTCCCTATCCCGGTTCCGCTCAGCTATTTCACCTTCGGCGGCTGGAAGAAATCTTCCTTCGGCGACCTCAATCAATATGGTCCGGACGCCTTCCGCTTTTACACAAAAACCAAGACCGTCACCACCCGTTGGTTTTCCGGCATCAAGGAAGGTGGCGAATTCAACTTCAAGGCCATGGACTGACAACAAGAGCCAACAGACCTCTTTACAAGCATGCATCATTGGCCCTATATGCCAGCAAGAAAATCGGCCGCCGCCTCACCAAGTGGCGGTCTTTCTATTGGACGAGAAAATAATCCATTCATTCCTCGTCGCAAACCGGCAAGTCTGATAGTGTGACAATCACTTGAAATGAGCTTGAGCAGAGCATGACCCCCGTTTCCTTCACTCCTGATATCCTCGTAGTTGGCGGCGCCCATATCGACAGGGTTGCACGTTCCACGGCTCGCTTGGAGCCTGAACAATCCAACCCCGGCACCCTCACCCGAAATGTCGGCGGCGTGGCTGGCAACATTGCCCGCTGTCTGGCCAAGCTCAGTTGGAATGTGGCTCTATCGACCATTTCCGGTCAGGATGGCGATGCCGAATTGCTCAAGCAAGAATTGCTGGCAGCCAACATCGACATCTCTCTCATTCTGACCAGCGTCAAAAACAAAAGCGCGACCTATACGGCGATTGAAGATGCCAATGGCGCCCTCATAGCGGCCATTGCCGACATGGCAATCTATGACACCTACCCGGTGGAAGAAGTCCTGGGCTGCCTGAATATCTTTCCCACGCCTTCGAAAATCGTCGCCGACACCAATCTGTCCCCCGCTGTATTGCAAGCGCTGGCCCAGAACAAGGGCAAGCACAAGCTGGCGGTAAGTGCCGTATCCGGCCCCAAGGCCAACCGCGCCAAGGATATCCTCCCCGCGATAGACCTGCTCTTCTGCAACGAGGCAGAGGCGGCAATTATGGCCGATGAATATGCAGAGCTGGAGGCGTTGCCCGAGATCCTCAAGGAAAAAGGCGTCAAATCCGGTGTCATCACCAAGGGCAATGCCGGCCTTAGCGCTTGGCAGGGAGACCAGAGCTGGGCCTTGCCAGCCCCTCCGGTCAAGATCAAATCCTCCAATGGCGCAGGAGACACCCTGACAGCCTGCGTCTTGCACGCCCTGCTGCTTAAAGTCCCCTTTGAAAAGGCGCTCACCTACGGCATGGCAGGCGCAAGCCTGAGTCTGATGAGCGAACAGGCCGTACCGGACATACTGAACAGACCCGTTTTGGATGCCTGCATTGCAGACATCCCCCAAAGCTAGCCCCGTAAGAGCCGAAGGGCTCTGACGGCAATAGCCTGATAGCGAATAGCGAACAAGAAAGCCCATGACCATGAGCAGTGAAACCTCCTCCTTGCCCATCATCTATAGCGACGAAGTGGCTGCAGCCCGCGCAGCAGGCAAGCCCATCGTAGCTCTGGAATCCACCATCATCACACATGGAATGCCCTATCCCGAGAATGTGTCCACCGCACTGGACGTGGAAGCGATCATCCGGGAAGAAGGCGCCTGCCCGGCGACTATTGCCATTCTGGATGGCGTCATCAATGTAGGCCTGACAACCGAGCAGGTTGAAGAACTGGCACAGCGCGATGACATCATGAAGCTTTCGCGCGCCGACCTCTCCTATGCATTGGTGGCAGGCAAGAGCGGCTCAACGACCGTTGCCGCCACCATGATTTGCGCGTCTCTGGCTGGCATCGCCACCTTTGCGACGGGTGGCATTGGCGGTGTGCACCGTGGTGCCGAAGAAAGTTTCGATATTTCTGCCGACCTGCAAGAATTGGCCAAGACCCCGGTCATGGTGATCTCTGCTGGCGTCAAGGCATTGCTCGACATTCCCAAGACTCTCGAAGTGCTTGAAACATTGGGCGTGCCGGTGGTCGGCGTTGGGACTGATGAATTCCCGGCCTTCTGGTCTCGCGAAAGCGGATTTGCCTGCCCGCTGCGTCTGGATACACCAAAGGACATCGCGTCTCTTTACACCATGCGCAAGGCCCTTGGTCTTGAAGGCGGTATGATCGTTGCCAACCCTGTGCCCGAAGCCGATGAAATCCCCCGCAACGAGATGGAAACCTTCATCCTTGAAGCCATCAGCGAAGCCAACCGTCGCAGCGTTTCGGGCAAGGAAGTCACCCCCTTCGTGCTTTCCCGCATCAAGGATCTGACCGAAGGGGACAGTCTTGTTACCAACATTGCGCTGGTCAAGAACAATGCCCGTCTGGCAGCCAGAATTGCAAAAGCCCTCTAGGCACAATAACCCGCCTGCAATAAACACGAAAAAGCCCGCAGATCCCGTGATCGGCGGGCTTTTCTGTATTCAGCTCTCTAAGAGGCGCACGGCATCAGGTCTGACTAAACAGCCCGGGCGATGGATGCCTATTCGTCAAGCATTTCCTTGATCTTGGTAGCCAGCTGCTTCAAGGAGAACGGCTTTGGCAAGAAACCGAATTCTTCGTTGTCCGGCAAATTCTTACGGAAGGCTTCCTCTGCATAGCCAGACATGAAGATGACCCGCAGCTCCGGCCTGATCTTGCGCAATTCGCCCAACATGGTCGGGCCATCCATCTCAGGCATGACAACGTCGGACACCACCAAATCAATCGGCTCATCAATTTCATGGATCAGTTCGAGAGCTTCGGCCCCGGACCCGGCCTCATAGACCTGATAGCCACGCGAGGCCAGAGCACGAGCAGCAAAGGCACGCACGGCTTCCTCATCTTCCACCAGCAGGATTGTCGCGTTGCCGGTCAGATCGGTCACGGCAGGCGGGGCCTCACTGACGACTTCCTTGCCCGCTTCATCAGCGGCCAATTCAAGCGCTTGTTGCTCGGGATCATCGGTCGCTACCGCATCAATGGTTGCCTTGGCCTCCTCCACATAGCGCGGCAGGAAGATGCGGAAAGTGGTTCCCTGTCCCATTTCGCTTTCAAGGAAGATGAAGCCACCCGTCTGCTTGATAATGCCGTAAACCGTAGACAAGCCAAGGCCTGTGCCCTTGCCCACATCCTTGGTCGAGAAGAAAGGTTCGAAGATCTTGTCGCGGATATCGGCGGGAATACCTGTACCGCTATCAACCACTTCCAGAAGCACATAGTCAGCCGCTTCCAGCTGCTTGTATGGCAAGTCTTCGGCTTCATCCTTGTCCATATTCCGCGTCTGGATGGTCAGATGCCCACCATCCGGCATGGCGTCTCGCGCATTCACCGCAAGGTTGACAATCACCTGCTCAAGCTGGTTGAGGTCTGCCTTGACCGGCCAGAGATCACGCCCATGCATCAGATCCAGATCCACTTTTTCACCCAACAGGCGATCCAGCAAGATGGAAAGGTCAGCCAGAACATCCCCCAGCGCAAGCACTTGAGGGCGCAAGGTCTGGCGGCGCGAGAATGCCAGCAGCTGCCGCACAAGCGAGGCGGCGCGGTTGGCATTCTGCTTGATATTCATGATATCCTGAAAGGCCGGATCGCTCGGGCGGTGGCTGGTCAACAGGAGATCGGAGAAACCGATAATCGCGGTCAGCACATTGTTGAAGTCATGGGCCACGCCCCCGGCCAGCTGGCCAACGGCCTGCATCTTCTGGCTCTGGGAGAACTGCTCTTCAAGAGCCCGCTGCTCCGTCGTTTCAAGCGCATAGACGATGATCTGCTCGTCATCCCCTTCGCTGTCTTCCACTCCAGAGAGGAAGAAACGCACGGTGCGATTCTTGTCTTCAGCAAGCAGGCATTCTACCGGCAATATATTGCTCTGTCCCTGAAGCGCCATGTCGATCGCTTCGGTTAGATTCTCCTGATCCTTTTCAGCCACCAGATTGAGGATGGATGGCGTCTTTTCCTCGCCGTCGCCTTCCTGCACGCCACTCTCGGCGGGCACTTCAGCCTTGAACATACGCGCAAATGGCGCGTTGGTGCGCAAAACGCGCCCGTCGCCCGTCAGCGCCGCAATCGCAATCGGGGTATTGTTGAAGAAGCGGGCAAAGCGCACTTCGGCAACCCGCAGCTCTTCGGAAATATCCTCGCCTGGGCTCCTGTTCAGCACCAGCGTCCGCGACGCACCGGGCGTGCCATCTGAAGCCATCGGCACACGATGCATAAGCCGCACCGGCAAGCTTTGGCCATTGCTCTTGACCAGATCCAAGTCGATCATCTCGGTCTTAGGCTTGCCCGGCGCACTGTTGGCCGCTTCCAAAAGGGCAGTTCCGTCGCCGGGGACCAGTTCGCTCAAATTCAACTGGCGTGGCTCGAACTGCGCCAGATCATAGCCCAACCAATCCGCCAGCGTTGCGTTCATATAGATCACGCGACCATCAGGCTCGGCCGAGAAGAAACCCGCGGGCGCATGATCGAGATAATTGATGGCAAGCTGCAGTTCCTGAAAGATATTTTCCTGCCGCTCACGGTCGCGTGTAATATCGCTGACCTGCCAGACATACAGATCCTCAACCTTGCCACTGACCCCAATATCCTGCATCTTGCGTACGCGAATGCGGAACCAGCGAGCCTGCGTTTCATTGTCGTCCCCTGAAGCACCGCTGGGCGCTTTGAACAGGCGGAATTCCTCAAGCGCCGGACGACCAGAGCGAACGGCCTCAGACAAGCGATAGATCGCCTCAGCAGCATCCGGTTCACCGGCAAAGCTGCGCTCGATGGAACGAATGGCCGAAGCATCTCCAGCCCCCGTCAGGCGGGCATATTCTGCATTGGCATAAACAAGCCTGTCTTTGGCATCGCACACAAGGATGCCTTCATTCATACTATCCACAAATTGTCGCGTCAGATGAGGTGCTGGCGCAGGATTTCCCAGCTGTATCAGCCCAACGGCAAACCCCAACAGGGCGAGAATCCCCAAGCCGGCAAGAACGCTCAAAAAGACCAATTGGATCTGGCCACCGATCTCGCCCTTGAACACCACCAGAGAGACGGCGACACCCACAAGAAGAAAAGCAAGCAATAACAGCCACTTGATACTTCCAGATCCTTCACTGTGATCGATCATGGCCGGCTCCATGTTTTCTTGACCTGTCAGCTTGCCCATCTGGTGTGTCCCTGCCTTGCTTAGCGGCTATGCCTTCTAGAATCGTTGGTCTTCAAGTTGCCTGAAAACTTCAGTTGCGGCTAGACCAACTTGACCGATTTTTCAGTTTCATGATGTAGCTGATCACTTCAGCAACAGCTTTATAGTGTTCTTCAGGAACCTCATCATCGATTTCCACGGTAGCATAGAGTGCTCGCGTCAAAGGCGGGTTCTGAACAATCGGAATATCATGCGCACGTGCGATCTCGCGAATGCGCATGGCCGTATCATCCACGCCTTTAGCAATGCATACGGGGGCCTGCATCGCGCCGGAATCATATTTGAGCGCCACCGAATAATGGGTCGGGTTGGTAAGCACCACGGACGCCTCTGGAACAGCAGCCATCATGCGCTTGCGGCTGCGCTCCATGCGCACCTGCCGCAGCTTGGCCTTGACCATCGGGTCACCTTCTTGCTGCTTATATTCCTCTTTGACCTCACGCATGGTCATCTTCTGCTTTTCGTGCCAGCGATTGCGCTGATAGAGATAGTCGACACCTGCAACCACAGCCATGAACAGGATCACCCCGAAAATCAACTTGATAGCAAGCCCTTGCACAAGCGGCAGCAACTCAAGCGGCTCCAGCCCGATCACCACATCCAGCTTGTCGCGCTCAGGATAAAGAAGGAACCAGAACAGCGCCCCGACAACACCAAGCTTGATCAGACCCTTTACAAAATTGACAAGGCTCTCCTTCGAGAAGAGACGCTTGAAGCCACTTGCCGGGCTGACCTTGGAAAGCTTGGGGGTTATCGGCTCCGTGGTAAAGACAAATCTGTGTTGAATAAGATTGCCAATCACGGCCACCGTCACAAGCGCCAGCATGGGCAGGATGAGAATGCCAAGCATGGAATAGCTCACCTTGGCCCAGAGCTGGGCAAGCAAGGACCCATTGATCGACAGATCCCAGGAATGCTCGATGAAACCGCGCAGATTGTTGGTAACGCCCTTGGCAATATAGCCACCAAGCACAGCAATCACCATTCCGGTCCCCATCATGGAGAACCAGGCGGATACTTCCTGACTCTTGGCCACATCGCCTTTCTTTATCGCGTCATCAAGACGCTTTTGCGTGGGCTCTTCCGACTTGTCTGAGTCGTCATTTTCATCGGCCATGACAGTCTCCTAAATCCTGACCTTGCCAAATGCACTGAAACTTGCGCGGCCTCTTCACCGCACGATAAAATTGCCGAGCACCTCTTCTATATGCCCCAGATACCAGGTCATCATGGTGACCAACAGCACCATCAACAGCAAAAGGCCAACAAAGATGTTGGCAGGCATAGCCAGAAAATACACCTGCAACTGAGGCATAAGTCTGGATAACAATCCCAGCGCAAACTGGAAAATAAGTCCATAGACGATAAAAGGCGACGATAGCTTTATCCCTATAACAAAGGATTGCGCCAAAATATCGGTCGCATATTGGGCAATATCACCAATCGGAATCGGCTGATTGACCGGAAACAGCTGATAACTGTCATACATCGCGGCAATCATCAAATAATGCAGATTGGTGATGAAAATCATCGTTACCGCGAGCATGCTTAAAAAGGTGCCAATCTGCACCGTTTGCTGCCCCGAAGACGGGTCCGACCCCATCGCGAAGCTCAACCCCATCTGGAACGCAATCGTGGTCGCAGCTATCTGCAGCGCCGCCATCACCAGCTTGACCGAAAGCCCGATCAAGGCCGCAACGACCATCTCCCGCCCCATGGCAACGAGAATGCCAATGAACGTGCTCGGCACCGCCCCGTAGTTGCCAGAGACCATGGGATAGAGGACCAGACAGGTCATCAAGGCGATTACCAGCCTCAAACGCACAGAAACCGCTTTCTCGGAAAAAGCGGGCAGCAGCATGAACAACGTCCCGATCCTGGCAAAGATCAGAATGAAGATATAGGCAGTTTCAGGAAGGATATCGATGAGCATGGAATATTCGCACCGTCAGACGCCCAGCAAAGCGGCGTCACCCCGAAATGGCGCGCTCCATCAACATCCTCATATAGCTGCTCAGCGTCGCCCCGAAAAAGGGCATCGTAATCAGAATGGTGAGAAAGATTGCAATGATCTTGGGCACGAACACCAAAGTCATTTCCTGAATCTGCGTAAGAGCCTGGAAAAGAGCGATGACCACACCGATCACCAGCCCCACGACCATTGGCGGCGCTGCAATCTTGATGAGCACCCATACGCCTTCACGCGCGATATCGAGCACTTCCGGACCGGTCATATCATATCTCCTTCAGATGGTGACGTAAGAAACCGATCCGGCAAGAAAAGGCGCGCAAAACGCGCCCCTTCACTAGATAGGCATCTGCATGATCGACTCATAGGAGGAGATCACGCGATCCCGAATGGATACCATCGTTTCCAACGCCACTTCGGTTTCAGCAACCGCAGTCACGACATCGACAACATCGGCCTTGCCTTCCATCATGGATGTTGCGGTTTTCTCGGCAACATCCCCCTTGTCAAGCAAGCCCTCTACTCCGTCTTTCACCATGGCCCCGAAATCCGGTTTGGAGTCGGCTGCCTTTTGCAGTGAATGGTCCGGTTGTGTCTGATTCGTAAGCTGTTGAGCTAGATTATAAGCGTTCGCAGCACTCAAGGAAGTATTAATCATTGGTTAACTCATCGGGCCCAGCACGGCCAATTGGGGTTAGGGTCGATTTGGAATGGGTTACGCCTTGAGAATATCAAGCGTCTTGGTAACCATTTGTCGGGTCGCGGTGATCACGTTGAGGTTGGCCTGATAGCTTCTCTGGGCCTGTTGAAGGTCGGTGACTTCCATCAGAGAGTTCACATTGGGAAGCTTCACATACCCTTCTGCATCGGCAGCCGGGTGCCCCGGTTCATACTGCATGCGGAAATCGGACTTGTCAGGCAGCACACGCCCCAACTCGACAAGATTGGCCTCGACCTCTTTGTCAAACCGCGAGCGGAATGATGGAATCTGGCGTCTGTAAGGGTCTCCCCCTGGCTCTCTTGCCGTAGAATCCGAGTTGGCAATATTCTCCGAAATCACACGCATGCGACCGCTTTGCGCATGCAGGCCGGAAGCTGCAATCATGATCGATTTCAGAAAATCCATCTCGTCTTCTTCCTTTCAATTGGCGCAGAAAGCTGTATTGCTCCATACGCGCTTTAAAATTGTCATGTTCCCTTGAGGGACCGAAATGCCGTAAAACCCGCCTTCAGCCTTTTCTTACAGCGGTTCGGATCATCCCCAGGCCCTTTGAATAAAGGCTGGCAACCGCCTGATAATCCATCTGGTTGGCGGTCACTTTCATCATCTGCTCTTCTAGATTCACATTGTTGCCCGAGGGCGTCACTTCGAAGCCATCCACATCCTTGCCAACCAAGTTGTTATCAGGGAAGATCGCCTTGCCCTGCAGGTGGTGGCTATTGGTCTTGCGTGTCTGCAAGCCACTCTCGCGCGGAACACTCAAGACACTATCGAAATTGACCGGGGCAAGATCCTTGGCGTTATATTGGGGACTATCGGCATTTGCGATATTCTCGGCCAACACGCGTTGCCTCGTCTGATGCCAATGCATCTTGGAACGAAGCATGGAAAATAGTTTCAGATCTCCGATTGCCAAAGGTTTGCCTCGTGAATTTGTGTGAGCGGCAATGCAAGGCGATGCCTTCATTAACTCTTGCGGCAAATTTTGCCTATCAATTGGTTAACAAGTCATTAACGAATTGGAAGTCACAGAAAATATTGGCAGAAACCGGTCCTTTATGTAAAAATTAACAAGGGGTAAAATTTGCATTTTGCGTATAAAAACCGCCAAAAATATTTCAAGATCGTTAAAATGATATCATAGATTCAGATTCGCTTGAGGCATGCTTTCCCCTGCGCGCAGATTATGGGAAACACGAATCTGAATTCACAAAGACTGAATAAAGACAAGATTGGAAACCCTATGTTGAGCATTGAAAGCGGAGTGCTTGTTCAGGTCCTGATCGGCTTTGGCGTGATCCTGATTTTGATATTTCTTCTGACATGGATCATGAAAAAGCTGAATCTCGTATCGGCACGCATTGCCAGACAGGGTGAAGATCCAAGGCTGTCAATCAAGGAAGTGATCGCGGTGGATCACAAGCGTCGCCTGCTTTTGGTGCGGCGCGACAGTGTTGAGCATCTGTTGCTCATTGGCGGAGAAACCGACCTGTTGGTCGAGCATGGCATCCCTTCACAGCACACGCAGGCATCTCATCCACAGATGGAGACGACGCAGGCCGCATCCGTAGCACACACACATCATCAGCAGGCATCAGCTCCGGCCCCGCGCATGCAGGCTCAGCACCCGGCAGCTCCAGCTCCGCAACCTAGCCAACCGGCTTCAGGCGGCCCGTCTGCTCCTCAGATGCAACGTCCACAGGAGCCGATGCAAAGGCCAGCCCCTCAACCTCAAACACCTGCTGCCCGCACCAGTGGTCCCGGCCTGGCTCCTCCCATCCATCCGGCTGAACGGAATATCCTTCAGGCCAGAGAGTCTCAAGCCAGAGACCAGCAGCCAAGAGCCCCCCGGGCACAGCCCCAGCAGGGGTCAATGCCTGCCCCGCAAGGCCTGCGGCCTGAACAAAGCCGACAGGAGCCTATGCGAGACGCAAGGCCGACCGCGACTCGCCCGGAACACCCCCTCACCCCCCCAAGCCGAGGGCAACACGAGCCTGCTCCTGAGCGGAACGAAACTGCAAACCCGGCATCCGGGCCAACAGCAGACAGAGTGGCGCGCCCCCGTCCCGGCCCGCGCATAGACCCTGTGATGCGAGCTCCATCTGTGCAAGATAAAGAGGTCATGCCCTCGGTGCGCGCAACGGCCGACGAAACGGCTAGCACGTCCCCTTCCAACGCGGAACGGAAAGATGCCTCCTCTCAAGAGCAGGCAAAACAGAAGCCGGCTGCACCCGATCAGGATGAAAGCACGAAGCCGGAGCGTTCAGCTCCCAAGCACCCCGCTGAGGAGAAGCTCACTGAGGCCAACGGGGCCTCTTTAGAAAAGCAGGCTCCCACGGCAAAAGATGTGCCCCCTGCGGAAGCAGAAAGCAAAACCGAAGAGACAAGCAAGGCGCCCCCTCAGCCATCCCGAACGCCAGATCAAGCATCTGAACAGACGCCGGATCAAAAGCCAGAGGCTCAGGCGCAGCGCCCTCGACCCCGTCCGCAGCCACAAGCTCCCCAACCACCTCAACATCTTGGGCACCCCGCCCAAACGCCAGAGGAGACGGGAACAGATCAAGGCCCAGCTTCGCCAGAGCGCCCACAGCGCCCTCGACCGACGGCCCAGCCGCCACAAGCCCCTTTGGATAGCCCCGCACCTGAGCAGGGACAGTCGTCCCCTTCTCAGGCGGATGCGCAACCAAAGACCGGCGAGCCATCCTCAGACGAGACCGATCAGCAGCCCCAAATGGAGCCTCTATCCAAGTCAGCCTCTTATGATGATGAGATCAACAGGCTCTTGAATGAGCTTTCGAGCGAAATCAAAAAATGAACCAAGCCCGCTCGAATGAGACATCAGAGGTGGCAGGCCATCAAAAGGCAGGTCTCCAATCCCGATCATGGGGCAGGATCCTGCTTCTGGCGGGCATGAGTTTCATCACCATCGCAGCCTTCTGCATGGTGATATTTCCCAATCCGGCCTTTGCACAGCAGCTATCGATCGGCTTTGGGGATGATCTGACCTTGACAGAGCGGGCAGTTCAGCTGGTCGCTCTGATCACGGTCCTTTCGCTTGCCCCCTCGATCCTGATCATGGTGACCTCTTTCACCCGGATCGTCGTGGTTCTGTCTCTGCTGCGCTCGGCGCTTGGCCTGCAAACCTCACCGCCCAACACGGTGATGGTTTCGCTTGCGCTATTTTTGACGGCCTTCATCATGGCCCCCACCTTTGAAGAGGCCTATAAAACCGGCATCGAACCGCTGGTACAGGGCACGATTGAAGCCCCTGAGGCATTCGATCTCACGTCTAAACCATTCCATCTTTTCATGCGCAAGCATGTGCGGGAAAATGACCTTGCGCTCTTCCTTGACATGGCCAATCAGGAAGCTCCTGAAACGCCGGAAGACGTAAGCCTGCGTGTTCTTGTTCCGGCCTTCATGATCAGTGAATTGAGGCGTGGCTTCGAGATCGGTTTCCTGATCTACCTGCCTTTCATCATCATCGATCTTGTGGTTGCCTCCATCCTCATGTCGATGGGTATGATGATGCTGCCGCCAGTGGTGATTTCACTGCCATTCAAGCTCATATTCTTCGTGCTGATTGATGGCTGGAATCTGATCACAGGGTCGCTGGTGCGAAGTTTCCTGGGAGGCTAGCCTCCCCGCTCGCCCCACATATAAGACAACACAAATCCCAAGCGGCGCAGCTTTTTCCGGTTGCGCCGCTCTTTTTTTGGAGAGTGGACTGGTTTCCCTATCTGGAAAACGTCTTTGGAAAGCGTTGGCGGTCAATCAGGTAAAATCAGGCTTGAGGGGCACCTGAGCCATTGCCTGCAGCATTCGCTGCGGGTGTCGCCTGTTCAGCAAGATTACCCGCGCCACTATTGGGCAGCAGATAGCGGCTGCGATATTCTTTCAGGAACCGCTCCATGGTGCTGATGCCTGCAATTTCCTGCGCAATCGCTTGGAACTCCTGGCCGCTACGCTGCTCGATGGGCAGGGTCACCACATCAAACGCGCCCGATACGGGCGTTTCCGACATCATCTTTGCATATTTTCTGCGCAACCGATCAAGCCCCAACCGATCATCGGAAAGGCTGTAGGCAATACCGGCACGCAGGATGTTGGTCTGCTCATCCTGATCCAGCGGCTCAGATACGCTCCAGCGATCTCCCATCATCTGTTCGATTTGCTCTGCCGTATCCTGCCAGCGCTTGGAGCGCCAAAGGATATCAGCTCGCAATTGCTCCACATCGCCCCCTTGCAAAGGCTTGATGAGGTCCAGCGCCAGATCCACCTTGTTCAACTCGGCCAATGCCTTGGCCTCAACCAATCTGCGTTGACGCTCCAAAGACAGTGGCAATTGCGACTGGCGTGTCCTGCGCAAAACATCCAGAGCCTTGTTCGGCTTGCGGTCAAGAAGATAGATCACGGCCAGATCCGCAGCGATCTGCGAACGGGCAGCGCCCTTGAGGCGGTTATCAACCTGATGCTTGAGCAATTCTTCGGCTCGGTCAAGCAGATCCACCTCGACCAGCTTGTCAGCCAACCGCCGCACCATTTCATCGCCTCGACGGCCGACCGGCGTCAGCTCACGAAAGTCATAATAGAGCGACAGTGCCTTGATGGCAGACAGTTCATCCACCTTGCCATCAAGAAAGAGCGAGGAGAAAACGCCGTTCATTTCTTCCTGCAAGACACGCGTCACATCCGAAGCCGCATTCGAGCTGGTCGCAGCCTTCAGAGTCTCAAAGGCGTTGCGGAACTCTCCCTTGTCAACGTATAGATGGGCAAGGCTTCTAAGCGCATTCAACTCAACGTCATCGCCACGCCAAATGGTCGTCAGCCCTTCAAGCTCATCGATAGCTTCATCGTTGGAAATTTTCTTTTCCTGATTCTTGAGCTTGATTTCCTGCAACCATGCATCCATGGCAATCGGCGAATAGCGCGTATCCCTCGCCGCTTTAAATGCTTCCAAAGCCTCGGCAGATTCATTTCTGGCAACCGCGATCTTGCCCCGCAAAAGATTGTAGCGGGCAACGCCTTCCTGATCCAGATAGGCCGGGTTCACTTCGGCCAATGCGGCGGCGGCACTGCCAAATTGCTGGTCGAGCAAAGAAATCTCTACGCCATCCAGCAGCATCATATTGCGCACATGGACGCTGTAATCCTGCGCCACAGAGGACGCAAGATCCAGAGCGTCTTCTGCTTCGCGCCAACGTCCGGAACGAGCTGCAGCCAGGCCGCGCCACACGGACGCATCCGCATCATTTTCAAATTCGGGATGGTTCAAGCGGCGAAAAGCCGCGTCCGGTCGCCCCGCAAACAGCTCTGCAGCAGCAAACAAAGTGCGAAACCCGCGACCGCGGGCAAATTCAGGTGCAGTATCTTCAATAATCTGCAAGTGGCCAAGCGCCTCCGTACCATAGCCATTGGCAAGCAACAGCTTGGCAAGCGCCATTTCACTCTGAATGGCCATCTGATCGTCAAACTGGGAAACCTTCGCTTCCAGCGCCTGCCGCTCTCGCGTAAAAACCGTAGGCGACGGGGCTACAAGGGATTCCAGATTGAGATAAGTTTCTCTCACTGCGCCATTCTTGGAGGTAAGACCGCTCACATCGACCCGCGCCGCTCCCGAATTGGACAGGGTCAAACCTTTACCGGAGCTGATATAGATGAAGCCACCATCGCGCGCGACCTGCAAATCATCGACCTTTTCGGTCAACGCAATTCCGTGAGCAGAAACAAGAGTTGAGAAATCAACCAGCTGCTGCGTTTTGACAAACCCGCGCGCAGGCCCCAGCCCGGTCACCACGTGAATATTCTCGCCCGTGCCCGGATCGCGCAGTTTGAGAATGCTTCCCGTTCCTTCAAATTTGACACGCATGGCCGAGCGGCCACCGCTGATCTTGGTACGAGCCATATGCAGCGGCTTGGTTGGTTCAACCACCATATCGCCGATGGTCAAAAGCCAGCCATACCCTTCCGGTGAAAAGGTAACAAGACGGGAATTCTTGAGCGGAATACGCAACACGGCGATACGCCCAGAGCGCCACACTTCCAGATCATCCGCAATGGAATTCAGTTGCGCGCGCGCAGCAGAAACATCAAGTCCGAGTGCCGTGTCGAAGACAGCCCAGATAACACCGCTCTTCTTGAAAACAGCAGATGCTGTAGGATTCTTGAATGGAAAGAACAGACGCACCGAGCGCCCGAACGCCTTGGCCTCCACTGGCAACATCTGCGCAGTCAGATCAGGCACAGCACCCGTCATCCGCTCTGCATTTGCTTCGCCCGAGATACGATCCTCCCCGGGCAATACCTGCTCCTGGGTCGTTCCGGCCTGAACAACAGAATTCTGACTCTGATCTTGAGTCTGCTCCGCTTCCGCAGGCACAATTTCCATGTCAGACGGGGTCGTTTCCTGCATCACAATCGGGGACGATTGGGGCGCCGTAATCTGCGCTGGCGCAGGAACCACCTCGGAAGGTGCCTCAACCTTGGCGGTGGCACCGGACATCGACGGAGGATCGACAACGTCCGCTTCGGAGCCAGCCGGAGGAATGGCAAGATACCGATCATCAAGTGCATCACTGAGCGCTGCATTCTTGGTATTGGCACCGGCAGCTGCACCTTGCGTATTGGGATCAATCGGGTCGGTCACTTGCGAGTTGGCAAAAAGCGTATTGTCCTGATTCTCGCCATTCGGCCCTGGCCCGAGAATAACTTCATCGCGCGCGTCGTTGCCATTGTCCGTTGACCAATTGTTGGCATTGGCAAGCCGGTTGTTGCCAGCAGGCGCCGCACCGGCATCACCCTCACTGTCATTCGTTCCATTCGCGACAAGAACACCGCTGTCTCCGGGACTGGTGACTGCGCGCGTGATGCTATCTTCAGCCCCTTGCGCCTGAAACAGAACCTTGTCGCCCGTTATATCGACAATATAGGAATCATCTTCGCGAAAGGCGCGCACATCCGACGTCGGCGCGACAAATATCTTGAACATCGTACCCGCATCTTGATGGGACATCTGGATATCGCTCATCAAAGGCGGAAGCTCGGCGCGCAGCTTGGACAGATCCGCATTGGCCTTATGATTGAAAAACACGCGGACTTCCGGCCCCTGGCGCTCGAATGTGGAATCAAAAGGAATATTCCATATGAAGGCCACGCGGGTGAATGTCGGGTGATCTCCGATCCGAAGATCGAGTTTGGGGCGCACCTGCGAGCCTTTTCTGGACTGCTCGAGGGATCTGGCAAGGCGCAGCGCTTCTTCAGCGCGCTTAGCCAGCTCACGCACCACTTCTGGCGGCAAGGACGGAGGCAAACCGGTCCAGCTTTTCGGCAACATATCGATATAGAGCCGCTCTCCCGCCTCCATCGTATTGATGCGCACATTGGACTTCAAGGCAATGCGAATGCCCTGACCATCCGGATCAAGCCGGGCTACCGTTATGTAATCTGGAAGAATGGTAGGCAGGGATGTAACCGGCGTGGACGTGACGGATTCATCAAACCGTATCACAAAGATGCTGTTTTCCTGCTTGATCGAATAACCCGGCAGCAGGTTTCGCCCTTTGAAATTGAGAATGACCCGCCCGAACCCCTCTTCCTGGGTCGCGACGATTTCAAGCTCTCCGGTCCCGGCATCATCCGCTTCCGAGCCAAGCTGCTGCGCGATGGAATGGCTTGCGAAGGCAGAAACAAACAACAGCGACAGCAAAATGAAAGACGCAAGTCCGCGCCCCAGTCCAGCCCACAAGGAGCGAACCGGGCAGCAGCATACCAGCATCCATTTCAACGCAAACTGCCGCGTCGTCTCCACCATAAAAGCTCTCCGGATCTCCAAGCATCCTAGCTGACCGATAGATGCATACATCGCCGATCCTTATTCCTGGAGACCAACCTAAACGAAAATGCTTTCCGGCTAATTACCAAAGCCGTTAAACACGTCTGGATCGCTCGCCAGACTAATTCCCGATCTGGGGCAGTTCGTCCGTCGAAAGGGACTTCATATTCTGATCGAGAGAATTGCTATTGGCAATTGCGGTGCTCAATGCGCTCGCAGATTTGGCCTTCATCTGCCCCATGATTGCTGCAAGCTTACGCGATTTCATGGTTTTTACGATATCAAGCAGAATATCCTGATCCATGACCTCAAAGATCTGCGCGGCCTGTTTGGACTTCATCGAAGAATACATAGCAACCAGACGATTGATATCTGCCTGCTGTTCCTCATCGCGTTTCTTGGTTGCCCGCGCAATGGCCTGCTCAAGCGATTTGAGTTCATCGACGCGCTGTTGCAAGCGCTTCTCGGCAGCCTTTAGCAAGGCTTCCCGCATATCAAGGCTTCTGGCGCGTTCGTCCAGTTCCTTGCGGCGATTGGCCAGACGTTCCAGAAGGGCAAGCTCCGAGCGCGAACTCTTGGTCGGATCCACGCGCATGCCATCCACCAGAGCAGGCGGCTCATCATCAAGATTGGGTTGAGGCGCATCAGCAGGGGCCGGAGCATTGCCAGCTCCTCCCGCTTCGCTAGCGCCTCCATCAGCAGCAGGTGCAGGCGCTTCCTGAGCCAGCGCGGGCATGGTGGATACGGCGGGCATATCGCTATAGACCACCAGATGAGCCACCTTGATAAACAACAGCCCGACAACAGCTATAAGAACCATTGGAAGCAAACGCATCTGGGTCATGCCGCAACACCTCTTTTTTGCCTGATAGCCATCAAGCGTTCAGATGTCGCCGCAGCTACATCCTTGAGATTCCGCGGCTTCTCGACCGCTTCCACCACAGGGGCAGACTGTTCCCGCTCCATTGCTTCATAATGCGCATGAGCTGAAACACCACGGTAGCCGTTATTCACCCGATCATACTCGACATCGCGCTCCAAAGCGGCATGCGAAGCCAATTTCTGTGGTGCAGCAGCGCCGCTCCGCACAGCGTCGGAAATCTTGACCAGACGACCAACAACACCTTCCCCTTGGGACACATAATATTGCAACTCTGAAGCCAGCCGTTCCGCTTCCATCAAGCGATGAGCCAAATTCTTATCGCAATCGCCTGCGGTCGCCTTAAGGCCCAGAATGGCACGCTCGGCAATTTCGGTCGCAGTAATCAATTCCGCAATGGTCGCCCGCAAGGCTTCTTCATCATTGCGCAATCGCTTCAGCCGACGATTCAGCGTCATGCAATAGCCAATCGTCAGAACGAGCAAAAAGGCGACAAGCAATTCAATCATCATTCCAGCAGACATTTACTCACCCTTCCCAGATCCGCCCTGAGCGGCTTTTTCAAACGCAGAAAGCGTCATTTTCGGCTTAGCCAGTTTATTGGACACCTGTACGGAGATATTCCCGTTATGCTGTCCCATGACCCCTTTGGTCAGATAGACATTCCCACATTTCAGCCGAACAGGGTCATTGGGACCACTATCCAGCATCAAGGTCTGCCCCACATCCAGCTTCATAATCTCGTTGAGAGACATCTTCTTTTCAAACAGAAGTGCATCGACATTGATTTGCGAGTGGTAGACTTCCGTTGCCAGATGCCCTTCCCAAATGGGGTCCCGCCCGAATTTCTCCCCCATGAACATCTGCAACAGAAGGTCACGGATCGGTTCGATGGTCGCATAGGGCAGCAGCATTTCAATCTTGCCGCCACGATCTTCCATATCGATGCGCAGCTCAACCAGAATGGCCGCATTAGCGGGGCGAGAAATGGCCGCAAAGCGCGGGTTCGTTTCCAGACGCTCCAGCGTGAAATTGACCGGCGACAGCGGTGCAAAGGCTGCCTCTGCATCCTCAAGGACAATATCGATCATCTGGCGCACCAGATTGAGTTCGATTGTCGTATAAGGGCGCCCTTCGACGCGGATCGCGGAAGTGCCGCGCCCACCACCAAGCAACACATCAATGATGGAATAGATCAGGCTGGAGTCAACGGTAATCAGCCCCAGATTGTCCCACTCCTCAGCCTTGAACACAGTCAGGATGGCAGGCAGCGGAATGGAGTTCAGATAGTCACCGAAGCGGATCGAGGTGATGGAATCCAGAGACACCTCAACGTTGTCCGATGTAAAATTGCGCAAGCTGGTGGTCGTCATTCTGACCAAGCGGTCGAACACGATTTCCAGCATGGGAAGACGTTCATAGGAAACGATAGCGGAATCGATAAGCGCACGCACACCGCTGCGCTCACCGGCAAAGCCATCATCCAGGCTGAAGCCGAGCAGGTTATCGATTTCTTCCTGATTGAGCACACGATCGGCGCCGCGCGAGGAATTTTCATCCCCGTCCATCGGTTCGTCGATCATAGCCGCCCATTGAGCCGCCATTTCATCGGCACTACCGGCACCCTGCTCTTCCAGAGCGGCGCCCCAATCGGCCATCAGGTCTACGCTGTCATCATCGTCAGCCATTTGAAGTCCTACTGAATCAGGATTTCCTTGAACAGAATATCATTCACTTTAACCGGATAAATCGCATCATTGATCCGTTTCAACAATTCTCTTTTAAGCCGAAACAGACCAGCAGACCCTTCCAGATCGCGTGTCCTCAGCTCGCGCAAATAAACCTGAAAAGCATCCAGCACCCGAGGCATGAAGGGCTCGATCTTTTGCGCCTGCTCCTGACTGATCAACTCCAGAGACACCTTCAAGCGCAGATATTGCGCCCGACGGTTCTGTGAGTTCAAATTCACAGTCATTTCAGGCAGATCGTAGAAATAGGCCTTGCTCTCCGGCTCTGCATTCGGATCATTCGCGGGCTCAACCAATCCATCAGACGAGGAAGACGAGAACAGGAAAAAATAGGCCGCACCGCCGCTACCGATCAGCAGCACGAGTGCGATGGCTGCAATGGCAATCAGCTTCTTTTTACTACCGCCGGAGCCACCCTCTTCTTCATCATTTTCATTCTCTTCCGACATATCGGACCCAACCTGATAACGATTCATCAATCATGGTTAATGACTCTTAATAAATACCGTAGAAAAGGTTAACAAAACCTTTCTAAAGCTTAACCACAGCGAAATAGGCAACTTTTTCCCACCGGGCATTTTTACACCCTGAATCAATTGCCGCAGCCCCCATTATAAAAAACTAAATCATTGAAATATATAGCTTTCGCATTTTGGCACGCATTATGCTTAACAAACACTGAACGCATCACGCTGGGGAGCAGAGATGCGCATCATTTGGGAGCAAAGTGGTTAACGGTTATGGAGAACCTACAACTTATAGGTCTGACGCGGCAGATGGTTCTGCGGCGCAAAATGGATACAATCGCCAACAACTTGGCGAATATCAACACAGCAGGCTACAAATCAGACAACCTGCTGTTCAAGGAATATGTCATGCCCGTGGCCGAAATGAACGATTTTCGGTCTTCGGACAAGAAGCTGTCCTATGTTCAGGATGACGTGATCGTCCTCGAATTCGAGCCCGGCTCGATCGTGGCGACCGGCAACCCGGCCAATGCGGCTATCAATGACGATTCTTCATTCTTCGTCGTCAACACTCCTCAAGGAGAGCGCTACACGCGAAACGGCGAATTCGAAATCAACGGACAGGGCCAGCTGGTAACGACAGAAGGCTATCAGGTTCAGGGTGTAGACGGCCCGATCAACGTAACACCCGAAGACACCAACTTCGAGATTGCCCGTGACGGTCTGATCACATCAGATCAGGGGCAAGTGGGGCAGCTGCAGGTCGTCACCTTCGACAATCTGCAAACCCTTAAGAAGGAAGGCAAGTCGCTCTTTATCGGAGAGAACCCGGTTGCCGTTGAAGATCCCAGCATTATGGGTGGCCATGTTGAACAATCCAACGTGCATGGCGTAGTTGAAATTTCCCGCATGATTGAAGTCTCACGCTCCTACGGATCTTTGTCCAAGGCGCTGAAGGCAACCAACGATCTGCGCGAGAACGCAATTGACAAACTCGGCAGACTGAATGCCTGACGCAACTAGAACAGGAGATCGAACATGAGAGCCCTCCATATCGCATCCACTGGCATGATGGCGCAGGAACGCAACGTCGAGGTCACGTCGAACAACATCGCCAACATGCGGACCACTGGCTACAAGAAGCAACGTGCCCAGTTTCAGGATCTGCTTTATCAAGACTTACGCCGTTCAGGTTCGAACACCTCCGCACAGGGCAACCAAGTGCCCGTCGGGGTCCAGATCGGGTCCGGCGTAAGATTGGCAGCAACCTCGCGCATCATGTCGCAAGGGCCACTGGAAGGCACCGATAAGGAACTGGATGTTGCCATCCGTGGCGAAGGCTATTTCCAGATCACCCTGCCAGACGGCACGACAGCCTATTCACGCGACGGATCTTTCGAGATCGATAGCGAAGGAAGACTGGTGACGGCTGACGGCTACGTGGTACAGCCCGGCATCACCTTCCCCGATGACACACGCAACATCACCATCAGCAACGATGGCGAAGTTCAGGTCACCATCGGCAACAGCACCGAGAATACGACGCTGGGGCAGTTCACGTTGGCACGCTTCATCAATAAGGCTGGCCTGGAACCCATGGGGGACAACCTCTTTCTGGAGACCAATGCCAGCGGAGCACCGCAGGTCGCCGTTCCGAACGCAGACGGTTATGGCAATCTTCTGCAGAAATATCTGGAAGGCGCCAATGTGAACTCGGTTACCGAGATCTCGGATCTGATTGCAGCCCAGCGCGCCTATGAAATGAACTCCCGCGTCATTCAGGCAGCTGACGACATGCTCTCTGCAACTTCACAGCTAAGCTAGGCCAAGTAAAATGAGTTTTTCATTGAACAGATATTTGGAACGCAAGGCTGCGGCATTTGGACGGATCGTCAAGGCGTCCAGCCTTATCGCATTGACCGTAGGGGCTTCTCTGTTGGCCGCTCAGCCTGCAATGGCAACCACCTTTGATGCCGATACCGCGATCCTGAAACAGAATGTCACCGTCGAGACCCGTCTGGTTACTCTGGGTGACCTTTTCCAGAATGCAGGATCCTTCGCAAACAAGGCGGTTTTTCGTGCTCCTTCTTTGGGTCAAAGCGGCACCATTCAGGCAGACCGCGTGGTTGACGCAGCCCTCCAGGCTGGCCTTAGCAAGATCACGACCAACAATATTTCTGTTGTCCGGGTCGAACGCTCATCTGAGCTGGTCACCGAAGCGGACATCCTCAACAAGCTCAAAGCCCAGTTGAAGGCAAAGGGATATGTCGATACCACTGCCAAGATTGATGTCGAACTGAACACCCATTTGGCCGACCAGCACGCCGCTCCCGGTGGCCTGAGCCCATTTGAAATCACGAGCCTGCGCTACGACCGGGTAAGCGGACGCTTCATGGCCGGTCTACAGATCTTTGGCCGTGCCGATCTGGGCACCATTCGCCTCAGCGGTCAAGCCATGGAAACCGTCATGGTTCCGGTGCTAAGCCGCGCGGTGCGTCGTGGAGAAATCATCTCGAAGTCTGACATCACGCTCACCCCGATGCCGCGTCTGAAAGCACAAGTATCAAGCGCCGCAACCTTGGAAGAGATCATCGGCAAAGCGACCCGTCAGTCCCTGCGCTCAGGTGCCATTGCCAATGCCGCCTACTTCACCGAACCAGACATGGTCAAACGATCGGACATGGTCACCATCATCTTCAATGCAGGCAACCTCAATCTCTCCATCATGGGCAAAGCCCTCTCCGATGGCTCAAAGGGGGATGTCATCGCGGTTCAGAATTCCCAGACCAACCGCGTCATTCGCGCCGAAGTCATCGGACATGGCCTTCTTGAGATCAGCCAGCCCTCGAACATTGTCGCATCCCTTGGAGCCAACTAATCATGAAAACGAGACATATTTTGACAGTCTGCCTCATGGCTTCCGCGCTCAGCGCATGTGGTGCAGGTGAACGTTTGAAAAATATCGGCAAAGCCCCTGCTCTGGCTGCTATCGACAATCCGACGACCCAGAAAGGCTATAAGCCCGTGCAGATGCCGATGCCAACAGTGGAGCCGGCAGCCTATAGCCCGAACTCGCTCTGGCAGACAGGATCGCGCAAATTCTTCAAGGATCAGCGCGCCAATAAAGTCGGCGACATCCTTACTGTTGAGGTCAGCATCACCGACAGCGCCAAGATCGACAACAAAACCTCCCGCAGCCGCAGCGGCAGCGACAATGTTGGCCTCACAGGCTCGGTCGGCTCCGTTTTGGGCAGTGCCCTGTCCGGCATCAATGAGATTGACGCAACCAATCTGGCCAACGCATCATCCACCTCCTCTTCTGAAGGCGCAGGTGCAATCGACCGGTCTGAGGCCATTACGACATCCGTTGCTGCCGTTGTTCTTCAGGTCTTGCCAAATGGCAACCTTGTCATCGAAGGCCGACAGGAAATCCGGGTCAACTTCGAAGTGCGAGAAATTCTTGTCGCCGGTATCGTCCGGCCTGAAGACATCGCATCGGACAACACCATTGAATCGGAAAAAATTGCCGAAGCACGCATTGCCTATGGTGGCCGCGGCCAACTCTCCGATGTTCAGCAACCTCGCTATGGCCAGCAAGTCATGGATGTCATCCTGCCATTCTAATCGCGTTGCGGGCTTACGCCCGCAGCTCCCAAGCTCCCCAACCTGACCTGATAACCACCAGGACAGGTTTCCGGCGAGGTCCGCTCCCAATCAGGCCTCCCGATCCGTGATCAGAACCATGCTCCCAAATTTGGCCTGATCACACATAAAAGGCGCGGATCTTTCTCCAAGATCCGCGCCTTCTAATATTCAATTCTCTTTAGCCCACCGTCCAACGAGAAAAGCAGATGATGCTATCGAACTCAATCGTCCCGATAGACCTTCTCTCTGCGCTCGTGGCGTTCCTGCGCTTCAATGGACAAAGTGGCCGTTGGACGCGCATCCAGACGCTTGAGCGAAATTGGTTCCCCGGTATCCTCGCAATAACCGTAGGACCCGTCTTCAATCCGCTTCAAGGCTGCATCAATTTTGGATATAAGTTTTCGCTGCCGGTCACGTGCGCGCAATTCGATCGCCCGGTCAGTTTCCGAAGAGGCTCTGTCAACAAGATCAGGATGGTTCGAATTCTCATTCTGAAGATGTTGTAAAGTCTCACGGCTTTCTTTCAAAATATCATCTTTCCACTTTTGCAGCTTCAGACGAAAATATTCAATTTGCCGTTCGTTCATGAAGGGCTCACTGTCCGAAGGACGATAGTCACTCTCTATCTCGATCGACATGGGCTAACCCCTTAGTTCCCTAGAAAAGACGAGAGTTATATAGAGGTAGCAAGGCCCGCGCACAACTACTCATTATAAAAAAAGTATAAAGAGATTAATTCGAGAGCTCAAAACCATCAAACTGTTCTTATTTTAGCAACGGATACTCAGTTTTTGGAAACAGCTTCAAGTTTTGCGACTTCAACTTGAGCTCTCAGAGCGATTTCTTCAATAAGAGCATCGATTCGCTCATCCCCGGTCGGCTCGTGATCACCAGCCAGACGCTCCAGCTGTTGCAGAACCGCAAGAGGAAGGGTGCCGCAAAGAATGCCCATGCGCACTTCCTCCAGCAAATCCAACATCTTGTTGCCCTTGCGCACGGCCTTGCGGCGCTTACCATGAAGAGCATCATCAACGGTCTGCAACGCAAGCAGCGAAGACATGTCCTGCACCGCACTGCTTTGGGATGTCTGTTGGGATCGGGTTGCATTCTGCGTTTCTTCTGGCACAGAGAAACTGCCCGAGGATGACTTGGACGCCCCGGCCTTGCCAGTCTTTCCGATATGCTTTGTTCCAGATCCACCTTGAACTCGCATTTCAAATCCTTCGTTTATCTGTGGCCTACGCCAACCTTATCAAACCAAATCCGCAAAACAAAACCGGAAGATGCCGATAGCGGCACATTAGGAAAAGATTAACCCAATTAGTTAACGCAACGTTAACCAACCCGGCAATTTCTGCAGCACACTCAATTTCAACATATCCGGAAACATTCTAAAATACCTTTAAGGAGCGCAGATTTCCGCGCCTTTGATGCCAAATTTAGCGAGTTGGAGCTATTGGCACATGCCTTGCAAAGTACTTGTCGAGCACTATTGCAAAATGAAAATACCCATCGCTCCAACAGCCTGATTGAAAAGGTCCACGAACAATGTCTCTGCGTTCTCTCATCCTGATGGTATTTGCTGCCCTGAGCATCTCCATTCTTCCGGCGCATAGCGCATCCCGGATCAAGGATATTGTCGACTTTGAAGGCATCAGAGACAACCAGTTGATCGGCTATGGCCTCGTTGTTGGCCTGAATGGCACCGGCGACTCTCTTAACAGCGCGCCTTTTACAAAGCAGAGCTTGCAGTCGATGTTGGAACGCATGGGTGTCAATATTTCCGGCACCAACCTCAACACAAAGAATGTG
Source organism: uncultured Cohaesibacter sp. (assembly GCF_963676485.1). Taxonomy (NCBI): domain Bacteria; kingdom Pseudomonadati; phylum Pseudomonadota; class Alphaproteobacteria; order Hyphomicrobiales; family Cohaesibacteraceae; genus Cohaesibacter; species uncultured Cohaesibacter sp. The sequence goes on along the minus strand of NZ_OY781114.1, from coordinate 3,450,682 downwards.
GCCGCCGTCATCGTCACGGCAACGTTGCCTCCCTTCGCTGTTCAGGGATCGCGCATTGACGCAACAATCAGCGCTCTGGGCGACGCCAAGAGCTTGCAGGGTGGCACATTGATGGTTACCCCGCTGATGGGCGCGGACGGAGAAACCTATGCCATTGCCCAAGGCCCTATTGCCATTGGCGGCTTTACCGCCGAGGGCGACGCAGCAACAGTAACGCAAGGGGTGCCGACCTCCGGCCGTATTGCAAATGGTGCCGTTGTCGAGCGCGAGCTTTCGTTCCAGCTTGCCAGCATGACGACCCTGCGCCTTTCCCTACGCAACCCGGATCTCACCACCGCCCGCCGCATTGCCCAAACCGTCAACGACCTGATCGGTCAGCCGGTCGCCGAACCGCTCAACCCGACCGGTATTCGCCTCACACTGCCAAAGCATTTCAACGGCAACATGGTCGACCTGATAACGGATATCGAGCAGCTCAACGTGGAACCGGATTTACCAGCAAAGATCGTCATTGATGAAACCACGGGCATCATCGTGATGGGACAGGAAGTCCGTGTCAGCACGGTCGCCATTGCGCAAGGCAACCTGACGGTTACCGTGAGCGAGTCCCCTCAAATCAGCCAGCCCAATGCATTTTCAGGCGGCCAAACAGCTGCTGCTCCGCGCACAAATGTTGATGTCAATTCAGACAACGAGAAAAAATTGGCCCTGCTCCAAGGCAGCGTGCCGCTTCGCGATCTGGTTTCCGGCCTCAACGCACTCGGGGTTGGCCCGCGTGACATGATCTCCATTCTTCAGGCCATCAAGGCCGCAGGTGCCCTTCAGGCAGATATCGAGGTGATGTAATGACCGAAGTTACCTCAGCCCCCTTTTCCATCGTTCAGAGCAAGGGCCTGCAGACCAACCTGAGCAGAGAAGAACAGGCGCGGCAAGCCGCTCAGGAGTTTGAAAGTGTGTTCCTCTCTCAAATGCTCTCGGGCATGTTCGAGGGCGTGGGCGGAGACGAGTTTGGCGACTCCTATGCACAAAATACCTATCGTAGTCTGCTAACAGAAACCTACGCAGATGAAATCACAAAAGCCGGCGGCATCGGCATTGCGGATTCCGTAATGCGCGAGCTGATCAGCATGCAGGAAATGGAACAATAAAATGTCCGAGCACCAGAACGCCCCCCAGAATCCTGTTACCCAGGCCGCAGCACTCGCCAAGGCCCCCATCGGCAGCCCTGAAGATGTGCAACGTCTGCTTGGCGCCATCGAGCAGATCATGGATGCCCTTGATACCGTATTGATCGAGGAAACCGAGCTTCTGCGCAACGGCGAAATTAAAGAGGCTCTGGATCTCGTTGAAGCCAAGAACCAGCTTTCCATACAATATATGTTATTGCAGAAGTCCATTGCCACCAATGCGTCCCTCGTCAGGCAACTGGCTCCGCAGGATGCCGAACAGCTGGCCCGCCGCCATGAAATGTTCCAGTCCACTCTGCAAACAAACCTTGCGGTGATTGCAACTGCCAAGGAAGTTTCCTCCGAGCTGGTAGGCGATATCAACGAAGTGATCCAGAAAGGTGCCAAAGCGCAAACCTATGGCAACGCTGGCCAGCCTCCCGTGCAGGTAAGCCAGAAACAGGGCATCTCAATCGACACGCGCTCATAAGTTAGGTCCTTCGGTTCATGAATAGAGCAGACAAAAAACGAGCCGAAAAAGAACTCAAAACGGCAAAAAAGCTTTTTGACGCTGCCAGCTATAATCGCGCGGCAGAAATCTGCCATAACCAGATCCATACAAATCCAGACTTTCTACCAGCAAGAGAGCTGTTGGTAGAAATCTATTTTGCGCTAGGCCGACCACAAAATGCATCGGCAGCAATGGTCGACCTAGCCCTAAAAAATCCTGATGACATTGAGCTGCAGTCCAAGACAGGACGCGTCCTACAACGCGCCAAATCATTTAGCGAAGCGATCACATTCTTCCAGAACGCCGTCACCAAAGCCCCCTCCAATTCTCAAAAGTGGGCAGACTTACTCGCCTGTATGCTCGCCGCTACCGCACAAGAAGCCCAGCAAACGGGAAAAGCGTCTCCCGCTGCCTATGAGCCTCTTGTGGGGCTGGGAAAGAGGGCTCTTCAGTCATTTCCCGAAGACTTGCAGCTCTGCACGCTTGTAGGAGAAATTTTTTCTGCAGCAGGCCTGGAAAGCGCAGCAATCCTATGCTTCGAGCGCGCTCTGGACGCCAGCCCCATCATATCAAAAGCACATATCCGCTGGCTTGAAAGCCGGCTACGCAGCAAAGCCTATGAAGACATTGTTGCCTACTATGAAAAGCACGAGGAAGCCGCACTGGAAATTCCGGCTGCTCGACGAATTATAGGCGCAAGCCTCGATCATCTCGCTCTCTTTGATCAAGAGGAAGTCTTCCTGAGCAAGGCCCTGTCCAGATCTCCCGACGATGCCCACCTCAAAGCAGGGCGCGGTCGTGCGCGAATGTTTCTGGGAAAATTCGAAGAAGCACTCGAGGATTTGGACGAGAGCATCAAAGCCTTACCCGAGCAGCCGGGTCTGAAATATGAGAGGAATCTCGTACAAAAATGTCTCGGCAACATCGCAGAAGCCGCAAAAGACGAATATGCGCGTTTTGAAATACTGACGCAAAACCCCATTCTGGATCTTGCTATTCCTCACTGGAAAGGAGAAGCCATTGAGGGAAAGAGGCTTTTGGTATGGTCTGATCAAGGGATCGGTGACGTTTTCAAGCATATCCAACTTATGAAAGAAATCCCGTCAGAGGTACAAACGACCCTTTTGTCAAGAAAGAAGACCCTTGATTTGCTCAAGGTCATTTTACCCAATGTGGATGCCCAACCTCTACCAAGACAAGTTGAAACTTTTCAGCTCGAAGACAATAAAGGCCTTGCAAAGGGCAACGCAGCAGATCCGTCTGCCCTCTTCCTAGGCAAGCAACAGAAACGGGTGATGAACAAATTTGAGAAAGTAGACGGGGAATATGACTATCAAATACCTCTCACATGCCTCTACACATTGTTCAGACCCAATCTGCAGTCGTTTGAAGAGAAGACACAGGCCATCCGGTTGCCGCATGAATATATGAAGCCTTTCCTTGAACATGAGCTCATGCGAGATAATGGCAGGACAAAAGTTGGCCTCGCTTGGTCGAGCATAAAGAAAAACAGAATGACCGGCAGAAACTACCTCACGCTGGAAGATTTGCTGCCAATTCTGCGTTTGCCGGGCTTCGATTTTTTCAACTTGCAATATTCCGCTTCAGAAAAAGAAATCGAAGCCTTCCGGCAAGAATTTGGGGTGCCCATTTATCATATTCCGAATTTGGACATCAATGATGACTTGCTCAACACCGCTGCATTTACGGCCTGCCTGGATTTATATGCAAGCCCAGCAAACAGCAGTGCTGATATGGCCGGAGCCATGGGCGTAAAAAGCTTCCGGATGGATCTCGTTCATCTACCCGAAAATCTCGGACAACAATATTTACCTTGGTATGAAGACCAGTTTTGTCGCTCTATTCCATGGGGCAAAACAGTGCATGACTATCTCGAAGAAATGTCTGAGTGGCTGATTCAGAATCGCGAACACAGAAGCATTTTCCGACAGAAAAGCTGATTTTGCTCAAGCAACTATCCTATAAAAACCAATATCTTTATGATTTCCCTGTATTTTTATTAAAATATCGGCAAAAATGAAGAAGAAATGACAACTGCCGCCCATTAAGCTATAATCATTTCAGACGACTGCGCATTGAGTATGAGGTACGTAAATGGATCTCTCCGTTCAGAAGATGCAGCCGCCGGCCACTGTGCTGGGAAAATCTGCGGCGAAGAAGACCAATCAGAACTTGAGCGATGACTCTGTTGGAGATGTTGCTCGTGATCAGGCCATCAGTTTCAAGCACGGCAACACCGGCTACGAAGCGGTTGATCCTGACGAGGAAAAATCACGTTCTAAAGATACCCCCCGAAGAAAACGGCGGCGCAAAAATCGCCAGATGCTCTCCGGAGATGATCTTTTGGAGCTGACAAGCACTCTGGAAAACGAACAAGACGAGGACACGTCTGCTGAGGAGTTCTTGCAGGTTCGCGCCTATGAGGCCAACAATCAGCAAAAGAATGATGAGGATGACCTTCCTCATTTCGAAATAAATATTTAGCGTCACCTCGCCCAGCCAAGCGCATGCAATCCTGTTCAGAATGATGCGTCGTCATTCAGCCTGAGCAGTCGCTCCTCTCATTCGACCAGATCTTTCATCCACCTCAAAATCAATGCCGCTCTTCGCTCACCCAAATGTCTCGCCTTTTTTCCCCGTTTGAGTGGATGGCATAAGCCTTGGCAATTCCCTCTTCAAAATTGCGTGTATAGCGTTCTGTATCGAACAAGGGCAGGCGCATCCTATCGCCTTCTAAATGCTCTCGAAGAGCCCTTAAGCGAGCGGGATCAGTAGCCAATGTCTTGATCAGATGCTCATAGTCAGCTCTTGAAGACGTCACCAATTCTCCCAATCCAACGGCATAGAGCAAACTGGCTGCAACTCTTGCAGGAAACTGATCACCAACCATGGTGACAACGGGCACACCAGCCCAAAGCGCATCACTAGCAGTCGTATGGGCATTGCAGATAAATGTATCAACAAAAAGATCCGCGAGCTTAAATCGAGCGAGATGCTCATCCTGCGGAACCCAATCGGCAAAGACAATGCGTTCGGAATCAATATTGCGCTTCTTTGCTTCTGCTTTAAGATTGGTCTTTGCAAATTCGTTGGTGTTCAATAGCCAAAGAACGCTGCCCTCGACGTCGTCAAGCAAGCGCATCCAGATATCAAATTCCGACGAAGAAATCTTGTAGCTATTGTTGAAACAGCAGAAAACAAATCCGTTTTCGGGCAGGCCAGCCTCGCTGCGCGACACGGACCTTGGCGCGATCATTCGCTGATTATCGTTGGGTTGATAGCTGTTCGGCAAGTAAATGATCTTCTCGCTAAAGAACGCTCTTTGCTTCTCTGAAATCACAACCTCATCCGCAATGATATAGTCCATGAAGTCGGCAGCGACTGTTCCGGGATAACCAAGATAGCTTATCTGAATAGGTGCAAGCCCATATTGAAATAGCTCTATCCTTGAATCTTTCGTGTATCCTTTAAGGTCGAAGGCCACGTCAATCTGATGGGAATGCACCAACTCCAATACGACATGGTCGCCTTGCCCGCTTATGTCGAAAAAATGATCGCAATGCTCGATGATAAAATCATGCCATTCACCACCAGAATGGACGCCATAACTGTAAACGAATATTTCAAACCGAGATCTGTCATGAGACCGAAGAAGGCCGGAAATCAGATGCATTGTTGCATGGTCGTGAAAGTCTGAACCAAAATAGCCAATCCTGATACGCTCCCCAGCGGGCCACTGTGGTCGCAGGTCCGCTTGCTGCCCGAATGTACAGCGCGCATAGGTTTTCGCACGCAAATACTGGTTTTGCGCGCTACCATCGACGGAAATCAACATGAATGGTTGCACGGGATCAGAAGCGGCACCGAGGGTAGCAGCCTGCGCCAACCATCTTTTCGAACTCTCCCAATCACAAATATTGGCGCAAGTCCAAATCAGCTCAGCCTTGGTATCCGCGCAGTCAGGCGCCAACTCCAATGACCGTTCAAAGGCATTGATCGCTTTATCGAACATCATTTGCGTACGATAGGTAGACCCAAGATTATTCAGAGCAAGCCTAGAGGATGGATCATTCTGCAGCGCTTGTTCGAAAGCGGCCACAGCGTCTTGCTGTCGTCCCAGCAGGCGCAATACATTGCCCAAATTATTAAACGCATTCGATGAAGTTGGCTGAAACTCAATTGCCTTACGATAGAACAGTTCTGCTTCTTCAAGCCGCCCCAGTTTCCTGAAAACAATACCAAGATTGACATAGGCCTCGGCATTTCGGCTATCCAGACTGAGTGCCTCTTGATAGCAAAGAACGCCCTCTTCAATCCTGCCCTGCTCTCTGTATACAACGCCCAACTTATTTTGCAGGTCCGCGCTGGATGGATCGAGCTCAATCGCCTTTCTATAGGCGCTCTCCGCTTCATTCAGCAAACCAAGCTTTCGGCTTGCATCCCCTAACAAAGACCAAGCGACCAGAGAAGACGGAACGCTTTTCACAAGAGTGCTGGTGAAATCATATGTCCTGCGCGCATCTTCTTCGGTCTCAACAGAGAGAACTTGATCAGCAGGCATGTCCGATAGAGTGGCTTTCACCTGAGCTTGGGAAAGCTTTTCAAGCGCGCGTTTGGCACTGATGTTGGAAGGAAAGTCATCAAGAATAGATTGATATAAGGCTTTGGCCTTATCCATTTCACCTTTGCGGGCAAATGACTTCGCGCGCGAGAGGGTTTGCCTTACTGAAAGTTTCGTCATGAAGCCAGAGCGCAGTCCAAACAGGTAGAAAAATTGGAAAGTGAAAAAAGAATGAAGCAGACAAGCACGGGCTGTCAAGCATCTCGGGTGTAGGCCATCAGACGAAATGGATGAACATAAGGCGCCGGAACATGTGTCTGATACGAACATGCCCGAGCGATCCAGTAAACCGACCATCCCCGCTTCCCCAGAATGGAGAATGCGGGCTGTATCGTCCAGTAAATCAGGGTATAATTGATTCTGGAGTTTAGAATTTTAGAAGTCAGAATATTCGGAAACAGCGTAACATGGCTGCAGCTAGAATAGCCACACACAGCGGAGGCGACCTTGCTCCGAAAAAACTGCTTAATACTCAATTTCACCGCCAACTCATATCACTGGGGCTGTTTTGGCACGTCAATCGAGATTTATAATACCCTTGTGGAGCGTGGTTACTACGTCAATTATCTCCCGGTCGAGCAAACACACACCCCCCTTCCCGAGTTGCCGCAACAAATAAGTGACTTTGACAGCAGTTCGATCGCCAAACGCTTTACTACAGCCAATATGCCGATTGTGCGGGCCATCACACAAGCCGATCTCGTACTCTGCAATGGCGAGGGTACAATGCACGAGCACGCTCTGGGCCCTTGGCAACTCCTCTATCTGATGTATTTCGCAAAAAAATACGCAAACAAGACCGTCGCCCTTATCAATCATTCAGCTTATCCGAGCGGCAACCTTGAGCCCTCAGAAAAAGTTGACCAGTTTTACGGTGAAATCCTCAAGCACCTGGATCTGGTTGCAAGCCGTGAAATACACTCGACCCAGATCTTGAAGCGTTTGGGCGTAAATGCGGTTCAAAGCTTTGACTGCCTGCCCCGTTTTATCGCGCGCAACGGCTATAAGCGATCAGTCAGCCACGATGGCCCGATCATATTGGCAGGCGGGGTCTCACTCAACAATATAATGGCCAAACAATTGGTGGCTGCGCTTCACCCTCTCCTCGAGGGCGACAGAAAAGCCATATATCTTGCCGGCGCCAAGAACAATCCGGCCCCAGAGGACCTGAAGCATTTTGAACAAATGAAAAGCGCGCTTCCTCAACTGGAATTGCTGAACGCAAGTGATATGGACGAGTGGATAGACGGGATCAGCTCCGCAAGCCTGCTGGTTTCGGCAAGATTTCACCATACGATTGCGGCTGCAAGCTTACAAACCCCTGTCGTATGCCTTCCTTCGAACACGCCAAAGATAGAGGGCATCTGCTCAATGCTCGGGCTTGAGCCCCCTATTGCACCAACCGAACCGGATTGGCAGGGCAGAGTTCAAGCCGCAAGCGAACGTGCCTTGAGCGGAAATCAACCTGTTATAACCGATGAAACCTGGCAAACCATTTTGAATCTGGGCGAAGCGAATTTTCTCAATCTCTAGCCTTGCAGGAAGTCCGCTCCTATGGAGCCCTTTCAAACAAGGAATGATGCGGCTCAATTTTCGCGCCATTCCCGCCCACTTTCCCTCTTGCAAGCTCGCTCGGGGCCGCGTTCGCGCCCCAGTTTCGGTGCGGACTTATCTTCAAATATTACCAGCCGACCATAACTTTTAAAAATTTTCTCTGTGCATTCGAAAGACTCGAGCGCCAAAGGTGCCGGTTTTCCTCATCCCGCTTTTTACGAGAAACACCAAATTTCCTAATTTGATACATCTGCAAAATCTCTAGCCGATTGTTTGCAAAGAGATTCCCACCTGTCAATTCTACCTATCCATATTTTGGTAACCATAGGACAGAAAAACTTACTCTCTATTAACCTTGCTTTCCGTTAACCAACTATTTTTACAAATGATTCTGGTTTGACGCGCAATCTGCAGGTGACCACGAACGGTCGCTGTCCAAGAAGGACAAAGCCCACGAAGGGCTGACGAGTACTAACCAGAAAGGTTATGGATAAAATGTCCGATATCACTCTATCCGCCGGCGTACGCTCGAACCTGCTTTCCCTGCAGAACACCGCAGAAATGATGCAGACCACCCAAGGGCGTCTGGCAACGGGTAAAAAAGTCAACTCCGCGCTTGACAATCCAACCAACTTCTTCACTTCGGCAAACTTGAACAGCCGCGCAAACGAGCTGAACAACCTGATGGACTCCATCGGGAACGCCACCAAGGTTCTCGAAGCTGCCGACAACGGTATTTCTGCGATTACCGATCTGGTTGAAAGTGCGCAGTCCACGGTGAACCAGGCTCTTGCAGCCAACGCCTCCAACACCGGCACAAGCATTCAGGGCACAGCAGGCATCAACACCTCTGGTGCATCTGAATCAACGGCCAAAGAACGCGCAGAAGGCATCGCCCTCAACAGCGCAAATATCGGCTTTGCTGCAGGCACCAACTTCACCGTCGAATCCAAGTCCGAATCTGGTGTAACCAAGACCTTCGACCTGATTGAGCATTTCTCCAACACTGGTGAAAGCCTCACTGACGGCGACCTCGACACCACTGGTTCTCAGGCCTACACCGTCAAAGATCTGGTCGACGACATCAACGCTTCTGGCGTTGCGACCGCCAAGATCACAGAAGACGGTCGTCTTGATATCAGTGCCAACGGCAACGCCGAGCTGACCCTGACCATTTCCCATGATGATGGCGCAGCGGATTCCGCAGGTGCTCAGGATACTTCGGTTTGGGCAGGCCTTGGTTTTGGTACCTTCGCAGACATCGACCCGGCTAGCGATGGCGCCACCGATCCAGGTGACACCGACGCAACCTTCGCCGGCGCGGCAGCGGCCACAAACGACGTTCTGACGATCAAGAACTATGCTGGTACACAGGATGCTTCCAATACCGAGCTGGTTTCACAGTTTAATGATATCATGGATCAGATCGATGAACTCGCTCGTGACTCCAGCTTCAATGGTATCAACCTGATCAACGGAACAGGCAGTGATCTGACTGTTGCCTTCAACGAAAAACGTGATGATACCAAGTCCGAACTGACCATCGAGTCCGCGGACCTGAGCTCTGCCGGCCTCGGCTTGGCTGACGCAACCTCGTTGAACACGGAAGACTCGAACAATCAGCTCGACGCTTTGTCTGAAGCCCTTTCTACGCTGCGGACACAGGCCTCCAGCTTTGGTTCTCAGCTGAACACGGTGACGATCCGCGAGGAATTCACCAAAGACATGATCAATACGCTGCAGACAGGTGCGGATGATCTGGTTCTTGCTGATACCAACGAGGAAGGTGCAAACATGCTCGCACTGCAGACCCGTCAGTCTCTGTCGACCACGGCTCTGTCTCTTGCATCGCAGGCCGACCAGGCAGTTCTCAGCTTCCTGCGCTAATCTCAAAGCACGATACCGACGCGAAACGGGGCCAACTGGCCCCGTTTTTTTTAACCTTTTTCCTGCGTCATTAAGACAAATTTAAATTTCCAATCATTTCCAGACTTCTGCCCCGAAACAGAAACCCCGTCATTTTGTACAGATAGAAATGAAACACTTTGTTTAGGTTAATAGGAAAGGTCCGGTTAACCTTAAATTAGTGTTTAAGCGCGAACATCTGATTAAGCCTCAGAAGGAGGCTCTATAAACAATATCTGTGTGTGAGTACCCAGAAAGGTAACCCAATGTCTTCGGATATCACTCTCTCAGCCGGCGTGCGTTCGAACCTTCTGTCCCTGCAAAAAACCGCGGACATGATGTCAACAACACAAAATCGCCTGGCAACCGGTAAAAAAGTCAACTCCGCGTTGGACAACCCAACCAACTTCTTTACCTCTGAAAGCCTCGGCGCTCGCGCCAACGACCTTAGCAATCTGCTGGACGGCATTTCCAACTCGATCAAAACGATCGAAGCTGCTGACAATGGTATCTCCGCGATTACCGATCTGGTAGAAAGTGCACAGGCAACCGTTCGTCAGGCTCAATCAAACAACAATTCCAACACTGGCACCAACATTCAGGGCAACCGTAGCATAAATACCTCGGGCGCATCTGAATCCACTGCCAAAGAACGCGCTGAAGGGGTTGCCCTCAATAGTGCAAATATCGGCTTTGCTGCCGGCACCAACTTCACGATCGAATCCAAATCTGCTTCCGGCGTAACCAAGACCTTCGACCTGATCGAGCATTTCTCCAATACGGGAGAAAGCCTCACCGATGGTGACCTCGACACCACTGGTTCTCAGGCCTACACCGTCAAAGACCTGGTTGACGACATCAACGCTTCCGGCGTTGCAACTGCCAAGATCACTGAAGACGGTCGTTTGGATATCAGCGCCAACGGCAACGCCGAGCTGAGCCTGACGATCTCCCATGATGATGGCGCTGCGGATTCCGCAGGTGCTCAGGATACCTCCGTTTGGGCAGGCCTTGGCTTTGGTACATTCGCCTCCATTGACCCGGATGGTGCTGGCCCCTTAACCCAAACGGATGCAGGTGGTACCGATGCAACCTTCACCGGTGCAGCCGCAGCCACAAACGACGTTCTGACGATCACGAACTACGCTGATACGCAGGACGCTTCCAATACTGAACTGGTTGATCAGTATAACGACATTATGGATCAAATCGATGAACTTGCGCGAGATTCCAGCTACAACGGCATCAACCTGATCGATGGGTCGAGCAATAACCTGACTGTGTCATTCAACGAAAAACGTGATGAGACCAAATCAGAACTGACCATTTCTTCCTCTGATCTGACCTCTTCCGGGCTTGCTCTGACTGATGCAACCACGCTCGACACCGATGAGTCGAATCTCAAGCTTGATGCTTTGTCCGACGCACTGATCACCCTGCGCAAACAGGCATCAACCTTCGGTTCCAACCTTTCCACCGTGCAGATCCGCAAGGACTACACCAAGGAAATGATCAATACCCTGCAGACCGGCGCAGACAATCTGGTCCTGGCAGACTCCAACGAGGAAGGAGCCAATATGTTGGCCCTGCAGACTCGTCAGACTCTGTCCACCACCGCTTTGTCTCTGGCGTCGCAGGCCGACCAGGCAGTTACAAGCTTCCTGCGGGCTTAATCTGCTTCAAAAGACACACAAGAAAGGCGGGGAAATACTCCGCCTTTCTTTGTTTTATGGAAAACGTCTTTTCTTCTATTTGATCTTTTCAAGACAATCGAAATAAATTACAGCATTAGCTTATAGTTGGGTTTTTCCGCCGCGAGAAATTTCAAACGTTTTTCTCGGAGTGGTTTCTTAATACAACACGGCTATTATTGACCTTGTCAAAAATTACGAATAGACGCAGACATTCACTTGTGTGAATAGAGGAAACAAGATGTCTCTTAAAATAGAACTGCGCCCAGGTGAGCGTATTATTATCGGAAATAGTGTCATTACCAATGGAGATCACCGCGCGCGCTTTTTTGTTGACGGACAGGCGCCAATATTACGTGAAAAAGACATCCTGACATCCGAAACAGCAAATAGTCCTTCAAAAAGAATATATCTATGCATACAACTTATGTATCTTTCGCAAGATATAGCTGAGCATAAGGACATGTACTTCACTTTGGTAAATGATTTTTTACAAGCAGCGCCCAGTGCATTAACGATAGTCGACAGCATAAATAACAAAATTTTAACTAATTCCTTTTATCCTGCATTAAAAGAAGCAAAAGCTCTCATCAAATACGAAGAGGAGTTACTTCGGGATGTACAACCATTCAGCGGCTAGAGCTTATCAGGATGCAAGCTCTCATGCAGGCTCTCCCAGAGAACGTGAAGCGGCTTTGTTGATCAAAGCTGCCGCGAAGTTGCAGAAAACAAAATCTGACGACAGCACACGCGCTCAACTGGATGAAGCCCTGACATTCAACCGCAAGATCTGGACCCTTTTTGTAGGCGAGCTCATGAGCGAAGACCATGAAATGCCTAAAGAATTGCGACAGAACCTGGTCAATCTTGGCATTTTTACATTCAATCACACCCTGCGCATCTTGTCCGATCCCAAGTCAGCGACCGTTGATAGCCTCATCAACATCAATCGCAATATCGCTGAAGGACTTCGCGCGGACGGCTAGAGCCTGACACGCGCACTTCGACAGGATCCTGTCACGAAAAAACAGACAAGCGTCGTTCCATTTCGGTTCGGCGCTTTGTTTTTTTTGAGGCTGTTTAAAGTTGCAAGGCCACTATCGCAAAATGCAAAAAGCAGCCTCCAGGGCTGCTTTTTGCATTTCAGGGTTAACAGGCAAAGCCGTTTGTCGACTTGAAAGGCCTAGATGAACTTGGTCAGAGACAGGTTATACATCATGGAAGCGGCCTGATAGGATGATTCAATCGTCGTGCGAATGGTCATAATCTTGGCCGCCACCTCTTCATCATTGATACCCTCTTTTTCCGTCAGGGCCGTCTGCAGCATGCTCAAACTCGTATAATGACGAGACTTTGCATCCGCCATGACCTTACTGGCCACACCGATCTCTGTCAGTGTCGTCTTGACAACATCCCCTTGATGCACGCTGGACAGCCCCGACGAAATTGCGTCGGCAAAGGTGGTATACCGCTCCTCATCAACGCTGCTATTCTGATCATAGGTCGGCAATGAAAAGGCGGCCATATAAGCCAACTGCCGCGCAAAGCTGTCTTCATTGGCCCGTGCGCCATAGGAAACATCAAGTCTGTTATCAATCTGCACCTTGGCGGTATCGCGTGATGCCACCTGCGCATCATTATCCCCCACATACCAGCTCACGGTCGGTTTGCCCGCAGCGGTAGCCGTATCCAGTGTTGTGGCTGTCTCAGGAGTACCAACAACCCGCTTCGGCTCCCCACCGCCTGAGGTCATGAAAAAGTCCATTGCGCCCTGAATACGAGAGGCAGACTCGCCGGCCGAAGTCACACTCTTGCCAATCTGGAATTCCAGCACATCCTTTATGGAAGCGGCAATCGTGTCAGGCGTTCCGTTTATTGAAAACTCGCCCTCCCCGGCATCGGCTGCTCCCTGCACCGCTGTCAACTCGATCCGCTCGGTCGATCCATCCGGCATGTCAAAGGTGAAGCTGATCAGCTGGTTGGCATTCGGCACTCCGGTCACCGTTACGTCAAGACTGGCAGGACTACCACCTGGTCCCGTAACAGTCACATTGCTCAGCGTGCTTGTCACATTGCTCAGCTTGTAGCCAAAATCAGTTGCCTCTTCGCTGAGTGTCATGGTCGGCCCGGCAACAGACAAATCCAGACGGCCCAATCCATCCGCCCCGGCATCAGCCCGAATGCGCTCATCCGTCACCGCCAACAGCCCGTCTTCGCCTCCATATCCATAAACGAAGCGATCATAGCTGATGGCTGGCTCCACATCGGTTGTCCGCCCCGAAAAGACAAAATCCCCGTCCACTTCGGTGTTGAGAATCCCGATCATTTCTCTGACCAGCGTGCCGGAAGTTGCCTGTGCGACAGATCTGTTATTGGAGGTGATGTCATATTGTGTGCCGGTGGCCGAGCCACTGACTTCAGTCCCCAGTTCGACGATCCGCTCGAGCCCGATATTCATCATCGAGATTTGCACTTGCGCCTGCTCGATGCTGCTCTGGTAGCCCTTAACAGAGTTGATCTGCGATCGGTAATCAAGCGCCATACCTGCGTCTCGCCCCAAACCGCCATAGGTCTGCGCTTTCTTACCAGTGCTCAGCTGAATGGTAAGATCCTGCATCAGGCTGGAATTGTTTCTCAACACATTCATCATCACAGAGGATGAAAATCCATTAAGGGTACCGATCATGTTTCAGGCTCCATTTCCAGTCGCTGCAATTGGCAGCTAAATCCGCATAAGGGCATCCATCATGTCTTTGACGGCAGTCATAACGCGCGCATTGGCCGAATAGGCTGTTTGCAGCTCTAGCAGGCGCGCCAGTTCTTCATCCACATCCACGCTTGAGGACTCTTCGAGGCGTGAAATCACATTATTCATGACGATCTCCTGCCCTTCGTGCCGCGTTTGGGCCGTAGCCGCCTGCTGGGACTGGAAGGAGATCACCTGACGGGCAAATTCGTCCACCGTCATGGAAACAGGAGCCCCGCCTTGCTGATAAGAGAAGGCCAGCTCATTTTCCGTTAGCGCGCTATAGAGCGCGGCCGGGCGCGTCTGATCGCCAATGCCCGTTGTGGCGCTATGCTGCACCAGCAAGGTGGGATCATTAAACAACGCTTCATTGACCGTAATACGTCCAGCAAAGCCGGTTTGCTGCACCATACCATCCACACGGCCGGTATAAAGACCCGGCCCTTCGCCGCCATCGACGAATAAAGGCAAGGCTCCGGGGTTCTGCTGCAGGCCCGTAGCGGTTGCCTCAGCATCAAACGACTGGATGGAAACCGTATTGGCAGCGCCATCATCCAAAACCTGCAACGTGTTACCCGCCGGATTGCTTACGCTGAAGGCCCCACCAAGCGCCGTTTGCACCTGTGCCACAACGCTGGCCATTCCGCCGGAGAAATCAATCCCCACCACGGCATCATCATTGCGCACTGTAACATCATCATCCAAAGGCAGAGACGTCGCAGAATCGACACGCACAAAGGTAAGCGTCTTGGTCTCGCCAGTCCCGACATCCTGATAGGTGAAGGTAAACTCATTGCCAGACTGCAGATCAGTCAAATCAAGATCAAAACCCTCCTGCGCGCCCGACGTGACCGCAGTGCCCTCGACATCGAACTTGCCGAAAGCATCCGCCAGTCCGTCGGCCAGACTATCAAGCTGGTTTTGGGCTTCCACCAGAATATCATCGCGCAGTTCCAGAAGCGCGCCGATCTTGCTGCCACCGAAGCCACCAGAGAGCGTGACATCATGCAGGTCGCTGTTGTTTGATCTCAGATATACCGTACCCAGCTGGTTATCCGTCGCGGTGGGATCCCACTCGGTATAGGGCCCTACCGTGCCATAAGCGGAGAACTCGAACTGAGAGGCCGACACATCATACAGCGTCATGCCGCTGGTCGTTGAGATCTGGATGGAGTTATTCTCGCGCTGCGTCACCCGCACCGGCATCAACTCGGCCAGTTGCGAGACATAGGCATCGCGCTGATCCATCAGGCCAACAGCCGAGTCGCCCGAGGAAAGAGACAGCTCCTGAATCTGGAGGTCCAGTTTCTCGATATGCTTCAGGATCTCGTTTGTATCCTGAACCGCCGTTTCGATCGCAAACTCGGCATCCTGTCGCAAGGCCTGCAGCTTTTCGGAAGCATCATTCATGGCCCGCGTCATCACGGACGCATTGTTGAGCACTTCAAGCCGCGTTGTTGCGTCATCAGGGCTGGTTTCCAGCGCCTGCAGCGATGTGGCAAATGCGTTGACCAGAGAATCGAGAGAGTTGCCGTCTCCCGGTTGTCCGAACATCGCATCGACCTGTGTGAGATAGTCATTGATGGTTTTGGAGTAGCTTGTCGCGCCGGTTTCAGACCAAAACTGCTTTTGAGCAACCAGATCAAGGGTGCGCTGGGCGTCGGTCTGTATGACACTGGTCACCTGCCCGTTCAGAACCATGTCCTGACGGTTGGTGACCTTTCTGGTGTAACCAGGGGTGTTGGCATTCGTAATATTGGACGAAACGATCTCAAGGTCTCGGCTGGTAGCCTTCAACCCGGACGCAGCGACCGACAATGCTTGTGACAACGCCATATACTATCCTCCGCCCCTCGCATCCCCGCCAACCATTGGCAGGGAAACAAAGGGACTGAACCAAATGCCTACCGAATGATCTGCATGACTTCTGTCAGCATGTCCCGCGCCGTAGACAAAACGCGAGTATTGGCCGAATAGGCCTGTTGCGAAATGATCATCTTGGAAAACTCATCCGCGATATCAACGTTGGATGATTCCAGAGAAGACCCGCGAATGGACCCCGTCGCCCCAAGAATGGCCAAACCGGAATCATCCGTCGCCCGGAACGCACCACCGCTGGCGCGCGCCAGATAATTGTCACCATCAAAAGACGCCAGAATAACCTCTGCCATATTGCTGGACTTGCCGTTTGAATAGTTGGCCACGACATATCCGGCATTATCAATGGAAATGCTGGTTTGCTCACCGGCCGCTGCCCCATCCTGTGACAGATTCATGTTGGAAATACCAGTAGTCGTTGCATAAGCAGTGATACCATCGCCATTCCCGCCATGATCGAGAATGATATTGCCCAAATCGACACCATCAATGGTCATGGCTGGCACCGTCACATTGGCCAGAGGAGATGTCATCTTGCCAGTGGCATCGAAAGTGTAATCCTGCCCCACATTTGTCCACTTCGCCGCGGCACCTGTCGCATTGGTGTCAGACTTATAGAAAAGGTTCCAGGTATCTTCCGTTGGCGGTATAGCTGTTGCATCGCCCTCTGCAATCTTGGCCCAACGCAACTGCACGCTGGCATTTTCACCATTGGCGACATAGGCCGTAATAGCACCACCGGAAATGGACTGGCTGATGAACTGTGTCTCGTCCTGGGCCTGAACCACGCCAGCACCAGCTGTTGTCGGGTCAGACGAGTAGCCGACACCACCTGTCATCAAATAGCCAGACGGATCCGTCGTTGTTGGAATGGCAGGAAGGTTACCGTTATAGGTCAGGGTCGTTGTTGCCTCAGCCGCCATGAAACCTTCTTGAAAGGTTGTCGGCTCAGGCACAGAGCTCACCGGATTGCCTGTCGTATCATCCAACTCGATCACAGCAAGATAGTAGCCAGCTTCGTTCACGAAATAACCGTCTTCATCCTGCGTGAAGTCGCCACGGCGCGTATAAAGAGGCGTCCCGTCAAAAATTGGCGTGCCATCAACCTCGCCAATTTTCTCGTAAACAACAAAATAGCCATCCCCGCTGATCGACATATGGGTCGATGTCTGGGATCCATCAACCGACCCTGCAACGGTGTTCGTCTGACGCGAACTGGCAAGAACAGACCCCGATGTCTGCTTGCTGCTATTGGCATTATGGTTGCTAACCAGATCAACAAACGCCGTATCCACGCGTTTGAAGCCATTGGTCGATGTATTGGCGATGTTGCCAGAAATATTCTGCATAGCAGTGGACTGCGCACCCAAACCGGCGACCGAAGTTGTAAGCGCTGAATAAAGACTCATGGGACATCCCTTTGACCAGATACAAATCAAGATTATCACTGAACTAGCAAGAAGCGGGCCATTTTTCACAAACAGAAATATTTTTATAAATACAGACACTTAACTTTTTTAACCCTTTGTTAAGTAGGCAATTTCTTTCCCTCAACAGCCTCATATCGGCAAAAATTGCGATGGTAGAATACACCTCCAGGCAGGCAGTTCATCGGTCCCGAACCCTCTCTTGGCAGCGCCCTCGGGCGCAATCACCTTCACAATCCAGACCGTAGGTACCCCCACTTTTCGAAAAGAAAAACCAAAAAGCAAAAGCTGTCATGAAGCTGTAGCTTTGCTGAGCAAGAAAGCTCTCTGACAGCCCAATCTCGCCAACAGACACCAATCAGATAGGCTGCGCGGTTGACAGCGCGGGGGTGAAAGGCCACAACGCCCGAACATCAGAGCCACCCCATAGCTCACAACAGGCTTGAGCTGTGGCCCCGTCAGGCAAAACAGACAATAACGACAACAGGAGACAGGACCCCAATGCTAAGGCTTTTTCTGCTGCGACACGCAAAATCATCCTGGTCGGACCCATCCCTGCACGATTTTGATCGACCGCTTAACAAGCGCGGCCAGAGAGACGCCCCAAAGATCGGCCGCGTCATGAAAGCCCGTCACTATAATCCGGACCGCATCCTGTGTTCATCAGCACAGCGCACCAAGGAGACCATGGCAGGGATCATCCCCAGCCTTACCGGAGATGTCAGCCTGAGGCTGTTGGATGCACTTTATGAAGGCAACAATCCCGATTATCTCTCCCTTCTCAAAGAGAATGCCAAGGACAGCAAAAGTCTCATGATCGTGGGCCACAATACGGGTCTGCAAGACATTGCAGTCGAACTGACCGGATCGGGCGACCCTGAACTGATCATGCAGATGCGCGTGAAATATCCCACGGCCGCCCTTGCCATACTGGAATTCAATTGCGGCGACTGGAGTGATATAGCCAAGAAGTCCGGCCACCTGCTCGACTTCATCAAGCCCAAAGACATCGCCCACGACGAACAAGAGCTGATCGTCGAAAACCCTGCCCCGACTTTCTTCCGGCGCTGAAGAAAGCAAAGGACACAAGCGCGCGAATATCTGTAAGCGCGCACAGATCATGCAGGGAATGGAGCCACAGCATCATTCCCTGCTAGGCCCATAAATCCCCCGCTTTGATTGCAATCTCCCCTCTCCTCGCCTACATGCTAAAAGAACAAGCCTGAAACAGGCCCTTCAGCATCAGGCAGGCCGCAGCCCATAAAGAAATTCGGCCACAGGCGCATTTCACATCGGGCGCGCCTTATCCATTCGAGAGGCGGAAGATATGAAAGTCCTTGAAGAGCTTCGCATCGCCACAGCCAATCTGGCCGATTTCGCGAGCGATATGACAGAGCCATCAGTCCGCCTTGGCGTAACGGGCCTTGCCCGCGCCGGCAAGACCATCTTCATATCCTCCAGCCTTCACAACATCATCCATCGGGGACGCCTGCCCCGCTTTGAAGCCCACGCAACAGGACGCATCGGCACCGCCGAAATAAGCCCGCAACCAGACAGCCTGACCCCGCGCTTCCGGTATGAAGATCACGTCGCGGATCTAACAGATAAACGCGTCTGGCCCTCCTCCACTAGCCGCACCAGCCAGGTCCGTCTATCCCTCAGATACCAGTCCCGCGACACCCTCAAGCGCACCTTGCGATCTGACCGCCTTGCCCTTGATATCGTCGACTATCCGGGCGAGTGGTTGCTCGATCTGACCCTGATGGATCACAGCTTCCAAAGCTGGTCGGAGCGCTCCTTCCAGCAAGCGCGACAACCTCTCTACATGCCCTACTCGGAAGAGTGGCTCGCCTATACCAACAGCATCCAGAGCAAGATCGATACGAACGAACAAGGCGACGAGCCGGTGCTGGAAACCATCGCTCGCGAAACAGTCCACAACTTTACCGCGTATCTACTGAAAGCCAAAAAGGCCCGTGGAGCCTATGCCCTGCTCACCCCGGGACGCTTCCTCATGCCCGGCGATTTGCAAGACAGCCCGGCCCTCACTTTTGCCCCCTTGCCCCCAGAGCTTTATAGCAAGGACCGCAAAAGCCTGTGGGCCATCATGGAGCGACGCTTCGAAGCTTATAAGGACTCGATCGTCCAGCCCTTCTATCGGGATCACTTTGCTCGCCTCGACAGACAGATCGTTCTGATCGACTTGCTTGCAGCCCTCAACGAAGGCCCCGACACACTGGCAGAGCTGGAAGATACGATCACGGAAATCTTACGCGCTTTCCGTCCCGGCTCCCACTTCTGGCTACGCAATCTGGTCTCTCGCCGCATCGACAAAATTCTCTTTGCCGCGACCAAGGCAGACCATTTGCATCACACCTCGCATGATCGGTTGGAACGCATTCTGAGCCGCCTCGTTGAGCGCGCAGCCAAGCGCGTGGAAGCGTCCGGCGCCAACTATGAGACCATGGCAATTGCAGCGGTCAGAGCCACTCGGGAAGCCACCCTCACTGTGGAAGGCGACGAATTGCCCTCTTTGATCGGCATTCCGATGCAAGGTGAATCTCTGGGTGAAGATGAGTTTGACGGAGAAACGGAATTTGCTTTATTTCCCGGAGACTTACCTAAAGATCCTGAATCAGTTTTCAAGCGAGTTGAATCAGTTTCTCACCCCACTTACGCACCCAAAGCGGATTCAATACTTGAAGACAAAACCGGGCAAGCTGACTCAATTTCTGAACTGCCGGAGCATTTCGAAGACCCACTCTGTTTTGTCCGCTTCAGGCCTCCGGAGCTCGATAAAAATGCCGAAGGCGTTGCCCTCTCGCTTCCCCACATCCGCCTTGACCGGGCCCTTGATTTTCTGCTGGGAGACATTCTGAAATGACCAAGGACAACAACGCGGGAAATGATCAGAACAGCACGCGCAAGCGAGCCCCCAGAGCAGTCAAGCTGGACCGTGGTGCTTATGGCGAAGACATCGCACGCCCCTCTCCTGAAACTGCCGCCACCCTCTCAATGACGTCGGATTTCACCCCCGACAGTGAAGACTATTTCGATAAGGTGAACCAGACCAACGAGACCCGATACAAGCCGGTGCGCAAACGCGGATGGTCTCTCTCCGCTTTATTCTGGAGCGCCCTTTCCGGCATCGTTACGCTCGCTATCGGGCTCTGGCTTGACCGTCTGATCCGCGATCTTTTTGCCCGCTGGGATTACCTTGGCTGGGCAGGACTCGCCCTTGTCGTCATCGCCTTTCTGTCTCTTCTCTTCTTTGTTGCGCGCGAGCTATTGGCCCTGAGGCGCCTCTCCCATCTGGACCATCTACGCGCCAAGGTTGCGTCCACATATATCGAGGGCGACCGCAAAGAGGCGCAGCAGATCGCCAACAATCTGCTTGATCTTTACAAGGAGCAGCCATCTTTATTCCGGGCACGACAGACCCTCAAACAGGATCTGCCACACCTGTTTGATCGGGAAGATATCCTCGCCCAGACAGAACAGATCCTGATGCCACCGATCGACCGGCTGGTGACCCATCGGGTCCATCAGGCAGCCAAACGCGTGGCCGTTGTCACTGCCCTCAGCCCCCGTGCCCTTTTCGACATTGTCGTGGTGCTGGTCGAGACCGTCCGCATGGTCCGCTTCATTGCCGAGAGCTACGGCAACCGCCCCGGCTTCGTAGCCATGCTGCGTCTCACCGGTCACATCGCCAGCCACCTTGCCGTGACAGGCGGCATGGCCGCAGGAGAAAGTCTGTTGCAGCAGATCGTCGGCCATGGTCTCGCAGCTCGCCTGTCCGCCAAGCTGGGCGAAGGATTGCTCAATGGCATCCTGACCGCCCGCATCGGCCTTACGACAATCGCCCTTTGCCGCCCCATGCCCTTCACGACAGAAGCGCAACCGCAGTTGGGCGCGGTCATTAAAACCCTGCGCGCCACGTCCGAAGAAATGGAAAAAGAAGAGGAGCCAAGCGGCAAAGAGAAGAGCGCCAAACGCTAGAAATGCCTCCTGCGCAGCGGAAGCATTCAATGCAAGCAAGCGCGGCACAGGAAGCATCAGACGGACAGGGGATCAATTTTCTTGATTTGACGGGATTACGAAGCGCCTGCTAGATATCAATCCCCTTCCGAGTTCCCTTTCTACAAAGGCTCCGTCATGAAAATTTCCGCCGCTTCTGCCAGCGCTTGGCGCACCCCGTTCGCTCTGCTCATGCTCATGGCGGCGGCAAACCAGCTTGGCTTTGCCAGCTGGAATAATCTGCTCAACAATTTCGCGATCAATGAGGTCGGCTTCACGGGGCGGGAAATCGGCATAGCCCAATCCATTCGCGAGATACCCGGTTTTCTGGCCTTCACCGCCATCTTCTTGTTGCTCATCATGCGCGAGCAGACCATGGCCTTTCTGGCACTGGCCTTTCTTGGAGTGGGCGTGGCCATGACGGGCTTTTTGCCGACGATCTACGGCCTTTATTTCTCTACCATCATCATGTCCATCGGTTTCCACTATTACGAGACGGCAAACCAGTCGCTTTCCCTGCAGTGGCTCCCCAAGGACAAGGCGCCTGCGATGATGGGGCGTATACTGTCAGTTGCTGCGACAGCGCAGCTGGTGGCCTATGGCGTGATCTTCATTACATGGAAGACGATGCATCTGTCTTACCAGACCGTATTCTTGATCGGCGGCGCAATGACCATCATCATGATCACGGTACTCTGGTTCCTCTTCCCCCAATTCGAAGCTCCGAACCCTCAGCGCAAGAAGCTGGTCCTGCGCCAGCGTTACTGGCTCTATTACGCCCTCACATTCATGGGTGGAGCACGGCGCCAGATCTTCACGGTCTTTGCCGGCTTCATGATGGTGGAAAAATTCGGTTATCACGTAGATGAGATTGCCGCGCTCTTCTTCATCAACTGCCTCTTCAACATGGTCTTCGCCCCCCAGATCGGCAAATTCATCGGCCGCTTTGGTGAGAGGCGCATGATGGGCATCGAATATGTCGGCCTGTTCCTCATCTTCACATCTTATGCCTTCGTCTCCAGTCCATGGATGGCCGCCGCGCTCTATGTGGCAGACAACGCCTTCTTTGCCATGGCGATTGCGATGAAAACCTATTTCCAGAAGATTGCCGACCCGGCAGATATTGCCCCCACCGCCGGGGTGGCCTTTACCATCAACCATATCGCAGCCATTGTCATTCCAGTTTCCTTCGGCCTCATCTGGCTGATCAACCCGTCCGCAGTCTTTCTGCTAGGCTCCTGCATGGCGATCATATCCTTCATCCTCTCCCGCTTCGTTCCAAGACATCCCAAAGAAGGCCATGAGTGGGTCGGCAAGGCACCATCAGTCCCGCAACCAGCAGCCGAATGAAGATAGAAAATTGAAAAAGTGCCGCGGCGCCTAGCGCTTGCGTGCAACACCAACATGGTGGGTGCCCAA
Organism: uncultured Cohaesibacter sp.; assembly: GCF_963676485.1. Taxonomy (NCBI): domain Bacteria; kingdom Pseudomonadati; phylum Pseudomonadota; class Alphaproteobacteria; order Hyphomicrobiales; family Cohaesibacteraceae; genus Cohaesibacter; species uncultured Cohaesibacter sp. Next base: position 3,427,726 of record NZ_OY781114.1, on the reverse strand, counting down.
AATGCGGGTGCCCAATCCAAGGTCATAGATGTCATAATGTTCCATCTCGAAACCGGCCTCAAGGATCAACACTCCGGTGTTGCGGTTCAGATGACAGCCCGCGGCCATCCAGCGCCATGGCGCATTGAACCGGTCTTGCATGCGCGCCACACGCCTCTTGGGGGAGCGACCATGTTCGCAAAAGAGAAGACGACCATGAGGGCGCAAAATGCGATGCGCTTCTCTGAGCGCCGCCAACACATCCGGAATAGAACATAGGCTATAGGTAACGACCACCGTATCGGCAGAGGCGGACGAAAGGGACATCGCTTCGGCACTTTCCACCAGCAACTCGACGGGAAGGTCCTGCCTGGCTATGGCTTTGCGCGCCAACTCCGGCAACCCGTCATCAGGGTTGATGCCAATCAGACTGCGCACAGCGCTACGGTCATAATGCGGCAAATTCAAACCGGAGCCGAAGCCGATTTCCACCACATCACCTTGCGCCATGGGCACCACTTTGGCACGCTGGCGCGTCACCACTTGCAAACCACATACAAGATGAACGCCAATCGGCATGAAACCGCCCAGAAGAGAGCCTGGCTTTTTGTTGGCGCAACAGTCCGGCACATTCCCTCCATTTTTGTAATATCGAACATAAGAAAATAACAGACGCACTGTGCCCGATCCTTCGCGGGCCTTCAATAAAAAAGCGAAGGCCTGCATCAGGCCTTCGCTCTTCATCACTTCACTATTCTTGCGGCTAAGCGTATCAGGCTTGGGATTCCGGTATACGCACCACCAAGCCATCGAGCTCATCGCTCATCTTGATCTGGCAGGAAAGGCGGCTGCGTTCATCAGCATCCTGCGCAAAATCCAGCATATCCTCTTCCATAGCTCCCGGCTCGCCGGTTTTCTCGGCCCATGCCTCATCGATATAAACATGACAGGTCGCGCAGGAGCAGGCGCCGCCGCATTCGGCTTCAATTCCGGGAACGCCATTTTTGATGGCTGTCTCCATCACGGTCGCGCCATCCTTGGCGTCCACGTCATACTGCGTTTCATCAAATGTGATAAAAGTAATCTTCGGCATGAATTCAGCTCACTGGTCTATTATTGGTCAGGTTCACTGCATATAGACAATTTTGCCCTGATAACAAAGAGGGCGAATTGTATCGAAGAGTAATTATTGTGCGGGATCTTGAATCTTTCGGCTCAAACATCCCTTTCAAGCAAGGCGACAATCTCCAGCATTGCGGTATCAACAGCCCTTTTGAGAGACGAAATTTCCCCAGACCGATCCCCGGATGCCTTCTCGACAGCTTCCGCCGCAGCAGCGACATCCCACGCGCCTATGCCGCGCGCAGACCCCTTGATGCTATGGGCGATCTGGCACACTTCCTCTGTCGCTGGAGTCAAGCGGGGCATGGTCTCTGCCATATGGTCAACAAATATGGTCAGGACCTGTTTCTCCAGCCCCGCATCCCCCATGGTCTGTTGGGCCAAATGAACCCGATCAAGGGCGCAATTTTGTGTATCCATGCCCACTTTTCTTTCTCCGCGACTGGCCGCAGCAGGAATCAAAACAAATTGGAAAATGGTTACTACATGTTAACCATGTTTGCCGGATTCGCAGCGACTCACCATAAATATTTTGTGCAATTTCGCATGTCTCGACAGCAGAGTTGAAAATAAAAATAAAAAGATAAAAAACACAGTAAACACATATAGTTAACGAGCAAGCCTTAATCCCCTCCCTGAATTAGCCCACCACGTCATGCGATTTTGGTTAACAGCTTGAGAGGACTCATGAAAAATAGTAGTTCCTTTGCCTTTCCTCTCCTTGTACGATGCGTCGCAATATGTTGGACACTTTTTCTATCCACCTTGCCCCGCAGCTCATGGGCTGCGGACGTCCGGGTGCTTTTGGCGTGTGGATACAAGGATCCCCGGATAGGAATCGTGACGATAAGGTTTGACCCTTAAGAGGTTTACCACTCGCAAGAGGCTAGTTCCGCCCCGTTCGGCGGGACGATGGGTGGAAAGACCAATGCAAGTATTGAGTAGAACAAGGCTAGAGCAGACATGGTAACGAAGTCTCCAAAGATTCAGGATCCGACAGAAGCGGCTCTGTCAGCGGTTGAAGATGCTTTGAAAATGGATTTCGACGTCTCCGAAGAGACCAATGAATCCAAGCCGAAAGATGACGCTGACAACGCCAAGGACACCACTGGCGAAAAGGCTTCGGCCAAAGGCGAAGGGCGCGGCAACAAGATCAAGCCAAGGCCTGCCAATGACGATCAGCAATCGGTCGGGCATTTGTTGCATTCCCTGCAGCAGCCGCCGAGTTCGGCACCTTACATGTTTGCTTCGATCCTGTCGCTCTTCTGGGTTGCGATCGGCGGAGGCCTGTTTTTCATGGGCTTTGGCGGCGATCAGATCGCTCAGGACGGCTTTGCATCCCTGACGGATTCGCCACCGGCCCTCGCAGCCATGGCCGGTATCTTCCTGCCTGTTATCCTGTTCTTCATGATGGCCTACATTGTGGTCCGGGCTCATGAGATGCGTCAGGTTTCCAACGCCATGACACAAGTCGCGATGCGTCTGGTGGAACCGGAAAATGTTGCCAAGGAATCCGTCGTCAATGTTGGGCAGGCCATTCGCCGCGAAGTGGCCTCCATGAGCGATGGTATCGAACGGGCTCTGGCCCGCGCCTCCGAGTTGGAAGTGATGGTGCATAACGAGGTTTCCTCCCTGGAACGCGCCTACACTGAAAACGAATTGCGCATTCGCTCGCTGATTGACGAACTGATCACACAGCGCGAAGCCATCGTTACCAACTCCGAACGTGTCCGCGCCTCCATTTCCGGAGCGCATACCAGCCTCTCCGACGAGCTGAACACCACCAGCGAGTCGATCTCCAAAAGCGTTTCCGATGCGGGGTCCCGCGTTACGCTGTCTCTGGCCGAAAAGGGCGAGCAAATCACCATTGCGCTGGCCAACGCCGGCGAAACCATGGTCAATGTGCTCTCCAACCGCGGCTCCGATCTGGTGGATCGCCTCTCCACCACCGGTGCGAATGTGACCGAGTCCCTGACCGACGCCGGACAGTCCATTACCAATCAGCTCAGCATGTCAGGCACCGACATTTCCCAAAAACTGGAAATTACCGGTAGTGACCTGACCAGCCAGTTGGCTAGCATCGGCCATGAAGTAACCGACCGCTTCATCGGCGCAGGGCAAGAACTGACCTCCACCCTCTCCCAGACGGGCGAGACGGTAACCCAGAATATCTCCGAAGTCGGCGCCGGGCTTAACTCCAATCTTCAGTCCATCGGCAATGACGTCACGGCCAACCTGTCGACCACCGGCAACGCGCTCACCAGCGAGTTGAAATCCATCGGCGCAGAAGTCACCGAGAATCTTGCTTACACCGGCAACTCCCTTACGGGCGAATTGAAGTCCATCGGCACCGAGGTTACGACCAATCTGGCCGAGACGGGCAACAGCCTCACCGGCGAATTCAGAACCATCGGCGCGGAAGTCACGGCCAACCTCTCCTCCACAGGCGGCGCCCTCAGCACAGAGCTGCGCACCATCGGTTCGGAAGTCACGGAAAATCTAGCCAACACCGGCAACTCTCTCAGCAGCGAGCTGAAGACAATTGGCACCGAGGTTACCGAAAATATCGCAACCACCGGTCAGTCGCTGACGGACAATCTCAGAAGCTTCGGCTCCGAAGTCACAACGAACCTTTCCGATACTGGCGGTTCAATCACTTCGGAACTGCGCGAAATCGGGACAACCGTTACAAGCAGCCTGACGGAAATCAGCTCCACGATGACCCTCTCGATGTCCGAGACGGGGTCAACGGTCGCAGAGAATATCCGCACCCAAGGCACCGAGATCGTTTCCGCCATCACCGAACGCTCCTCCGAAGTTTCCCAGGCCCTCAAAGGCACCGGCGATGCCCTTCTGGTGGATCTGTCCCTGCGCGGCACGGAAATCAACGAGAAGCTGGACGAGACGGGCACCAATATCGCTCATACCATTTCCAGCACGGGCGACACCCTGACCCAGCGCATGACACAGACCGGAACGCATATTTCCGAAACCTTGTCGACGCAGGGCGAGCAGTTCACCATCAAGCTCGATACCACCGCCGAACGCATCCATCAGACGGTTACCGTCAAGGGCGGCGAGCTCAACGAACAGCTCGAAGCGCATGCTTCCCATCTGGGCTCCATGCTGGACGAACGCACAAGCAGCATGAGCACTGTGCTTGAGACCCAGTCCAAGGCCATGTCCGAAAATCTCGAAGAGGCCACGGGCAAAGCAACCGACGCACTCAATTCCCGCTCCATGGAAGTCACCGAGCGTCTTGCCATGGTCGGTACCGAGATCGCCAAGGTCATTGCCCAGCGCGGCAACAAGGTCAAGGAACTGTTCGAGAATGCAGGCGGCGAGCTCACCAATGCCCTGCAAGGCCAGAGCGAAGAAATCCGCATTGCCATGGAAGAGCGCGTCAAGGCATTTGACGACGTCATTTCCGTTGGTGGCACCAATCTGGTCAGCCATCTTGGTGATCGCCTCGACAATCTCAGCCAGTCCATGGATCAGCGCATCAACTCGCTTGATCAGACCCTGTTTGCACGGGCCGGTGAGATCGAAAGCATGCTCGATAGCCGCCTTGAAGGCTTCTCGGTCAGCGTTTCGGCGCGGGCAGAGGAAGTGGCCAACGCACTTACCAGCCGCACAGAAACCTTCGAGCAGGAAATTGCGACACGCCTGAGTGGCTTCGAAGACAATGTCTCGAGCCTGACGATGAACTTCGCAACCAAGGCCGATACGCTCAATTCGGCTCTGGAAGAACGCACCAGCAAGCTGGACGAAACCCTCGATACCCGGGCGCGCAATATCAACGAGACGCTGCTTGACCGCACCCGTGATATCGCACAGGCCTACTCGCAAGGGCAGAATGACATCAACGAGAGCATGGACAAGCGCCTTACTCTGGTTGGCGAAACCCTGTCGCGTCAGGCCCACGAACTTACGGAAACCCTGTCCGATCGCGTTGCAGAAATCAATGTCTCGCTCGGCAGCAAGGTCTTTGAGGTTGCCGAAACGCTCGACAGCCGTTCCGCCCAGATCGAGGCCATTCTCAATGATCGCCTGAATGCGATCTCGACCAACTTCGCAACTGAAAGCGCCAAGGCCCGCGATGCCCTTGCTTCCACATTGACAACGGCAAGCGCCGAAATCACCGAGAAGACCGAGAACTTCAACGCAGTCCTCGGATCGCGATCGGCTGAGCTCTCCTCCATTCTGGATGAGAAAGGCAACTCTGTTGTGCAGGCTTTGGACAGCAGAAGCCAGAGCATCACAGAAACCTTCCAGAAAGCTGGCGAAAGCATCATTCACAGCCTCTCCAGCCGCGGTGGGGAAATCGCTCGCGCCGTTGCACAGGAAAGTGCTCGGGCATCCCAGACGCTGGCGGAAACCGGCGAACATCTGGTCAGCGCTATCAACGACAACAGCTCACGCGCAACGGAAACCCTTACCGAAAGCACGAGCCGTGCCGTTCAGGCGATCACCGAGAACACCGATCGCTCTGTTGGGTCTCTGACCAGCAGCACAGATCGCGCTGCGCACACCATGTCTGAAAGCGCCCAGTTGGCCGTGCAAACGCTCGAAGAAAGCACATCACGCACACAGATGGCTCTCTCCTCCAGCGCAGAAATGGCCGCCAAAGCGCTCGATGAAAGCTCAAGCACAACGCTTGCAGCCTTCGAGGATACATCAAGACGCGCCGTATCGGCTCTTACCGAGAATTCCAGCGAAACCCTTGCGGCCTTTGAAGACACGTCAAGACGCGCCGTATCGGCCCTTACCGAGAATTCCAGCGAAACCCTTGCGGCCTTTGAAGATACGTCAAGACGCACGGTTACCGCAATCACGGAAAGCTCGAGCGGCACTCTGGAAGCCCTTGAAGAAGGCTCCAGACGCGCAGTCGAAGCCATCAGCCATAGCTCGAACGGCACCCTCGCCGCTCTGGACGAAGGCTCGCGGCGGGCTGTATCTGCACTCAATGAAAGCTCCCGTCAGGCTGTTGAGACCATTGGCGAGAAGTCCAACGAAACGCTCTCTGCCATGGACGAAAGCTCCAAACGCACGGTCGAGGCGCTTAGCATCAGCTCCGATCAGGCAAGAAGTGCGCTGGAAGCCTCTTCGAGCAATCTCGTCAAGGCCATCGCCCAGAGCAGCCACGATGCGATTGTCAAACTGGACACTTCCAACAAACGTCTGGTCGAAGCAATGCGCATAGCCTCAGACGAAGCCAGCCAGTCCATGAGCAGCACCAACGAATTGCTGCGGGCCGATGGCACAGAAATCGTCGAGCGGCTCAAGCATGCCAACGACACGCTCTCCGAGTTGCTTCTCAATGCCGGTCACAGCCTGTCTACCATCGAGACCAGCCTGTCCGACCAGACCAACCAGTTCCGGACTGTCGTGGAAACCGTGGTCAACGAAGCAGGCAACTCGACCAACCAGCTCACAGGCCATGTGCATGATCTGCGCGATGTCTCCAACAGCATCCTTGGTCAGGTCGCTTCGCTCACCGACAAGTTCGAAGAGCAAGCCTCAGCTCTGGTCAACACGACGCGCATCATGGAATCCACCAATGATCGCCTCGAAGGCTCGGTTGAGGAACGGCGCGCGATGCTTGTCAACATGACCGATGACCTCTCCAAGCGGACAGAAGCCATCGAGAATGTGCTGAACAACTTCACCTCGATCATAGCCAGCACCCTGAGCACAGCTGAAGGCCGCGCACGGGATGTGGGTATGCTGCTCAGCCAGAGCACGGAAGGCGTGTCCAAGGAAGTCATGGACCAGCTCGAACAGCTGCGCATCAACGCGGCTTCCGAAGGGCGCCGTGCTGCGGAATCCATTCGTGCCGTGCAGCGTGAAATGAGCGAAGAAATGGCCCAGTCCATGTCTGATGCCAATGCACGCTTCGAGCAGGCAACGCAAGACATCCGTACCATCACGCAGGAAATCAAGCGTGATCTTGATGTCACCCGGTCCGAGCTCAAGCAGGGTCTCAACGAACTGCCAACAGAAACCCGCGAGGCAACAGGTGCCATGCGCCGTGTCGTCTCCGAGCAGATCGATGCCCTTAAAGAGCTGTCCCGCGTGGTGCAACGCCATGGCAACATGTTCGACACAGTGCCTGCATCGGATCGTTCGAGCCAGAAGCGCAACAATGCTCCTGCCACCAGCAACCAGCAGCGTTCGCTTCCACCAGCTCAACAGCCGGCCCGCCAGCCTGAGCCACAACCTCAGAAGCAGCAGCCACAGCAACCTGTAGCGAGCAACTATGCCCCGCAAAGCGCAAGAGAAGAGCCTGAAGGCCGCTCCGGCGGTTGGGTCTCAGACCTGCTGCGCCGGGCCTCCCAGCCAGAGGACAACATTCCTCAGCCGGGCGATGCCGAAGCGCTGGCACCGATTTCCAAGGACATCATCCGCGGCATTGACGCTGACAACCAATCGGATGCTTGGGAAAGCTATCGCCGCGGCGAAGGTGGAAGCTTCACACGGCGGCTCTACACCCTGAAAGGCCAACAGACCTTTGAAGACGTACGTATGCGCTACCAACGTGACACGGACTTCCGCAACACGGTGAACCGCTATGTCGGTGATTTCGAACGCATTCTGGACGATATTTCCAGAAAAGACCGCGACGGAAGCTCGACAATGAACTATCTCACCTCGGATACCGGCAAGATCTACACCATGCTTGCCCATGCCAGCGGTAGATTGGGATAACAGGATATGTGGCAAGAGGAAGCACTTCCTCTTGCTCTCCCCTGATCCATAAAGATACAAAAAAGGGTGCCGAACTGGCACCCTTTTTTATGTCTTATAGAAAGCTCACAAGACGCATTCTGGAAATTGGCAGCAAGACAAAGCCAGCTACTCTTGCGAAAAGGCCGTTAGCTGAACTGAGCCACGCGATCACGCAGATCCAGAAGCTCTTCTTCTTCCTCATCGGAAGAGGCCAACTCTTCATTCAGAGCCTTATCAAAAATATCAGCAGAAGCAAAAATGTCCGGCTCGCCATCTTCTGCTGGAGGCATTGCCTCGCCCTCATCCTGCTGAGCAGCCGCATCTAAGCTCTCCTGCTCAGACAGCATTTCAGGATCTGCAGAGGCAAAGATGTCGGCTTCCTGATCATCGGCCTCAGAAACTGCTTCCGGCTCTACCGTTTCCAGATAGTCGGCAGCATCTGTGTCAGCTTCCGCTTCTGCAGCCCAGTCCAGATCCTGCATGTCCATGAAGTCTGCATCGACAATATCGACATCAGCGGTGTCCTCTGCGCTGACTTCAGCAGCCACTTCGGTCATATCGTCAGAGGACATTTCCTCAGAGCTGGCAGCAGCCTCTACCATTTCAGCTTCAGCTTCATCATCGGCTTCAACCTCAGAGGCTGTCGCAAACAAAGCATCCGCATCATCCTGGCTCATCTCTGCAGACAGATCGCATTCTTCTTCAGAGGGCTCATCATCAGAACTTGCCGTATCGAACAGAGCGTCTACATCGTCCTGATCTGACTTGTCGTTGCTATCGAACAGGGCATCAACATCATTCTGATCAGCTTCTTCATAAAGATCAGGAGCGCTGAAGAGATTGTCGACATCATCTTGTCCAACGCCTTCCCCTTCAAGAGCCGGCCCATTGAGAAGATGGGCGTCGGGCCGCTGATCATGACGTCGGTGATCATGCTGATCCACTTCGATGCCTTCGGATTCGAATCCCCAGATATCGATCATGGAATTGATGCGGCTTTCGACATAGCGCATGGCATCCACAATTTTTCTGATCCGCTGGCCGGTCAGATCCTGGAAGGAGCAAGCCATATAGATGTTGGTTGCTTCCATATCCAGTTCATCGCACTTGTCGCTATCAGCGCCCATTTCACGCAGCGTCCAAGCGAATTCCTGAATTTTCTCGGCTGCGCCCAGAATATCTCCGGTCGCACTTTCTGTTTGAGAAACAATGGCATCAAGCTCAACAGTCGCGCGTTCGAAGCGCTCGGAGCCCTGATTATCTTCATGCTTGATTTGAGCAATTTCTGTTTTGGTGCGTTCAATGGCGTTGGCCATATCCGTCAGATCCATGCGGACCTGATGCATCAGAGACGATGGTGCTCTTTCCCGTACGACCGTTTTTTCCAGTTTATCGATCGCGGTCAATAAGGTATCAGTATCTGCATTACGATTTCTACGGGCATATTCCGCCAGAAACCAGCGACCTCTCGCAGTTTCCATCACGGCGGCTTCGATCGCCAGATAGTCCTCTTGTCGCAGTGGTGTAGGTGGCATTGGTTTGCTGCTCATGGTTCAGACCAAGTTCCTATCTTCATTGGCGCGAATCACACTCGGTATACGCATTCTCACTGCCTGATTCTACAGGCCAAATCTTAACGGAATTTTACTTTTCAGCAGGCAAATCCGCGATGCCCCCCCCAATTCAGCAAAAATACGCGCTGCGCATGTCGCTTTTTTATGCCGGTTTTTTCTTTCCTTTTGGTATTTACGTACCCTTTTTCGGGATCTGGCTGAAGAGTTTGGCCTTCAGTCCAGAGGAGATCGGACTGGTATTAACCATACCGATGATTGCACGCGTGATATTTACGCCCATCATGGCGGCAATATCCGACAAATTCGGCGACCGACGCTTGGCTTTGCGCATTTATTGCGGCTTCTATGGTCTGACTTTTGCCTTGATTATGCTTAACGACAGCCTGATCTGGATTGCGTTAGTTATGGCGGTATCACATATCGCCCAAAGCGCCATTATCCCCGTTGGAGACTCTCTGGCTCTGGCTGGCACGCGTCGCTTTGGGCTCGATTATGGACGCATGCGCAGCTCGGGCACCCTTGCTTTTCTGGGAGCCAACCTCGCAGGCGGTCTCTTCATGGAGCATTTTGGCGCCAACAAGGTGATCTGGCTGCTCGTAATCGGCAATATGCTGCATATCATTTTTTCTGTTTCCCTACCGATAGACCCGCGCCGGATAGACAACAAGGCGCTCGCGAAAGGCACCCGGCTGGATTGGGCCCAATTGAAGCAATTCGGGCAAGGATGCTTCTGGATCATTCTAGTGTCAGCCTCCCTCATTCAGGCATCGCACAGCATGCTCTATTCTTTTTCCGCGATTTACTGGAGCAAGATCGGCATCTCGGCCAATATGACCGGCCTTTTGTGGTCCATGGCCTCAGTGTCCGAGATCATCCTGTTTCGCTACTCCAAAAAGATATCCGCCATATTCGACTGGCGAGCGCTGTTGAAGATTGCGGCCCTGATTGCAATTGTCCGCTGGGCCACCTTCCCTCTTGAGCTGCCGACCTATGGCTATTTACTGCTCCAGCTTCTGCACGCGGGAAGTTTTGGCTGTGCCCATCTGGGTGCGATGTTCTTTATCAACGAAACCGTCGATGATGAACTCTCAGGCACCGCACAAGGGCTCTACACCATGCTCACCGGCCTTCTCTCGGCAATGGCGACAACGGCATCAGGATTCCTCTATGCCGAATTGCAAGGCGCTGCCTTCCTGACCATGAGCGCCATTGGCATTCTGGCATTGGGTCTTCTTGTGCTGAGCAGTTGGGTTCCGCTCACCCATATAAGGGTCAATGGCGGTAAAAACAGTCTCCGATAGGATCGCGCACCAATTTACTCTCTGCAAAGGCATGAATTTCCTGTATAAAAAGCAGGGAATCTGGCATGCGTCAGAAAGGACAGGACGCGGATCGATTATAAATTGATCGGTTCGTTTCAAGGCAAGCATGGATATTTTGGCCTGCTCATGGTTTTGATGCAGCACAAACGCAAGTAAGGCAAACTGTTACATGGCTCCACAGGGATCAGACTTAGCCGCCCCGGGGCACCCCCCCGTTCTGGAGGCCGACGGAACGTCTGCGCCCAAGACTCTGTCTGTAACTGGAAGCTGGACCATCGAGACTCTCAAAGATGCCGACAGTCAAGTTGATGATCTTCTGAAAGAAAAGCCTTCCTTCCAACAGTTGGACCTGTCTGGACTGACCTCTCTGGACACATCGGGCGCTTGGGTGATCATTCGCCTCCTGCGTGGGCTCGGACTGGAGCTGTCCAGCGCAAAACCGATCAATCCGGATCATGTGTCTCTTTTCGAAGCCGTAGCAGAAACCAACCTGACAGCGCCTTCGACCCAAAAGAACCAGAATTTCGTTATCGCCGCTTTTCAGAAAACGGGGGAAGATGTCGTTGAGATCTACAATGACATCAAGATTCTCGCCTATCTGGCCGGAGAAATCGTCGCCTGCCTTCTCAGGGCAGTGATACACCCGCGCAGCCTGCGCATCACCTCCATCGTCCATCATATGGAGCATACGGGGCTGAAAGCCGTTCCGATCGTTGCCATGATGTCTTTTCTGGTCGGAGCCATTGTCGCCCAGCAAGGCGCCTTTCAGCTACGCAAGTTCGGCGCAGAGCCCTTTGTCATCGATCTTGTCGGTATTCTCGTCTTACGCGAGGTGGGCATTCTGCTAACGGCAATTCTTGTGGCCGGTCGTTCCGGCAGCGCTTTCACCGCAGAACTCGGCTCGATGAAAATGCGCGAGGAAATCGACGCCATGCGCGTCATGGGCCTTAACATCATTGAAGTTCTGATTGCCCCACGCGTCATTGCTCTCATCATCGCCCTGCCCTTGCTTGGCCTTGTTGCGAACCTCTCAGGTCTTGTCGGCGGAGGCATTCTGCTATGGGCCTATTCGGATATTTCACCATCCACCTATATCACCTGGTTGCGCGATGCTGTCGCGATCAATACTTTCCTTGTCGGGGTGATAAAAGCCCCCTTCATGGCCCTGATCATTGCGCTCATCTCCTGCAGCGAAGGCTTGCAGGTGGGCGGTAGCGCAGAAAGCCTTGGCAGGAGAACGACAGCAGCCGTCGTGAAATCCATTTTCCTGATGGTTCTGGTCGATGGCCTTTTTGCCATTTTCTTCGCCGCAGTCGGGTTTTAGGGAGAGCAGCATGTCAGCAACACCTCAAACGCCGCAAACCACACACTCTTCAGCGTCAGGTGACAGTCCTATTCTGTCGGTACGAGGTCTCACCGTCGGTTTCTCCTCCCGCTTGGTGCTGGAAGATCTGGATCTTGATGTGCGGCGTGGCGAAATTCTTGGCATCGTGGGCGCTTCCGGCACGGGCAAAAGCGTGTTGCTGCGCAGTGTCTTGGGCCTTGTGAAGCGCCAGTCCGGCGAGTTCATCATGTTCGGCCACAATACCGCACATCTATCACGCAAAGAGCGCCTGGCCATCGAGCGCCGCCTTGGAGTTCTGTTCCAGCATGGCGCGCTATTCTCCTCGCTATCGGTATTGCAGAATATTCAGGTCCCCATGCGGGAATATTATTCCTTGCCCCAGCGCCTCATGGATGAATTGGCCATTTCCAAGCTGGAGCTTGTCGGGCTCTCTCCGGACGCGGCCCACAAATTCCCGTCCGAGCTTTCCGGCGGCATGATCAAGCGCGCCGCTTTGGCCCGTTCTTTGGCGCTTGACCCCCAACTTCTGTTCCTTGACGAACCGACCTCCGGGCTTGATCCGATCAGCGCCGAGGAGTTTGATGATTTGATTTCGACCCTTCGAGACACTTTGGGTCTCACCGTTTTTATGGTAACCCATGATTTGGATAGCCTCAGTCAGGCCTGCGATCGCATCGCGGTTCTGGCCGAACGCCGCGTTCTGGCCATAGGAAATATGAGTGATCTGCAGGAAAACCCGCATCCCTGGATCAAGAGCTATTTCACGGGCAAGCGCGCCATCAGACAATGGGACAAGAGCTAAGACATGGAAACAAAAGCCAACTATGTGGCCATAGGCCTGTTCACATTGCTTCTGACGGCAGTCGGCTTCGGATTTATCTACTGGATTGCCAGATACGATGAAACCCGACCAACGACCGAGGTAATCGTGCGTTTTGAAGGATCTGTTGCCGGCCTTATTCGCGGCGGCGCTGTGATGTTCAACGGCATCAAGGTGGGCGAAGTCGCAAAACTCGAATATGACCCGGACAATCCCAAATATGTCAAAGCGGACCTTATGGTCGATGCCGATATCCCGCTCAAGAAAGACAGTGATGTCAGCCTCTCCTTTCAGGGATTGACAGGCGTAGGCACCGTTGAAATCAAGGGCGGCAGCCCGGATCTACCCGATCTTCTCGATCAACCGGGGACGCCGGAAATGATGGCTCACAGCTCATCCTTTGAGGACATGATGAATGGCGCCCGCCAGTTCATGTCTCGCGCGGACAAGGTGCTCTCGAAAATCGAAACCGTTGTTGATACCAATCAGGAGAGCATCAACAAGACGGTCAAGAATATCGAAGGCTTCACCACAGCGCTCAACAACAATTCCGGCAAAATAGAAACATTTCTCGCAGATGCGTCTGACGCTGCAAAGGGCCTGACCTCTCTGTCTGGCCGCCTTGAAACCCTCAGCGACAGGGCCGACAGCCTGCTAGCTGCGGTTGATCCGGAAAGCATCAAGACCAGCGTCGCAAATGTCGAGAAGATTTCCCAAAATCTGGTGGGAACCTCCAACCGCTTTGATGCAATCGTTGCCGACGCCTCTGAAGCCGCAAAGGGCATCAATGATTTCTCGTCCAATCTGAACGCCTCCCTTGGCAAGGTCGATCGATTGGTTGAAAGCGTGGACCCTGAAACCATCTCTGCAGCCGTTGCATCCTTGCAGAATTTTGCAACGACGCTGGATAAGTCGTCCGGTGATATCGACATTATTCTGGCCAACGCCAAACAGGCGTCGGGCGATATCAGCAATTTTTCTACATCCCTCTCCCAACGCACAGATGATTTCAACGCCATAGTGACTGATGCACAGCAACTTGCTGCCCGTCTCAACAAGGCATCCAAGCGGATCGACGGCATTCTGGGCAAGGTCGATGGCATTCTTTCCGATAAAGATGGCGGCAAAGGCGTGATAGAGGAAGTGACGCTCGCAGCGCGTTCTATCCGCAGTGTTGCAGACAAGTTCAACAGCCGCGCAGATGAAATCTCCGATGGCCTTGCCCGCTTCTCAGGCAGTGGCTTGCGCAACGTCGAAGCCATGGTTTCTGAAGCTAGGCGGACAATCAAACGGGTTGAAGGGGCCGTCAACAAGCTGGAGAAAGATCCATCCAGCGTGATATTTGGCGGCAACAAGGTGAAAACCTTCGATCAGCGCTACTAACCTTCAGTCGCTTGCCGACTGATCAAGATCATGAGTCGATGTCATTGAAACAAAACATGATTGTCATATGACTTTGACTCGCTTTGTTAAACTGGGTTCCTTGTGGAAACGAGGCCCCAGCCGCAAAAATCTGACACTATGGACTGCGCGCGAAAGCGCAAATTTCCTCCAAAATCAGTCCATGTCAGGAAAAAACGGTTGGCGGTTACCATTTCTGCGTTAAGGTAAGCCCATATTTGTCTACTGCCGAGGTACACCTTTGTCTTCTGCGACCCAATTTGTGCGCATCCTATCGTCTGTTTGCCTCGCTCTCTGGCTCTCATCCTGTTCTGTGGTGGGCGGAGGCAAAGAGCTCACGACTTACGATCTGAGTGCACCAACGAATTTTGAGAATCTCCGCGGGCGCAGCAATGCGCAGCTGCTGATCTCGGAGCCCACTGCCTTGAAATCGCTTGATAGCGAGATGATCGTGGTGCGACCTGACGCTGCCGAAATCACCTATTTTGGCGATGCACAATGGAGCGACAGCCTGCCCAATGTGTTGCAGGACAAGCTGATCCAGACATTCGAGAATTCCGGCCGCATGCGCTCTGTCGTCAAGCCAGGGGATGGCGTTGTGGTTGACTACAAGCTCGCAACATCCATACGCAGTTTCGAGTTGAATGACGCAAACCAGCCCGTTGCCAAAATCGCGCTCTCAGTAAAGATCATCAATGATCGCAATGGCCGCGTGGTTGCCTCTCGCCTGTTCCAGGCCTCCTCTCCGGCCAGCTCAGCGACACCAGACAAAGGTGTTGCAGCACTGGACCGCGCCCTTGATAGCGTGTTGAACGATATTCTCGTCTGGACCCTCAAGGCGATCTAGCGCATGGGGAGGCAATAGCCCGGCGAGAAGCAACGGGGCCCCTATGCGCGGCCCCTTGCTGTCTGCTCTTGTCGATATCCAGGCCTTGAGCGAACAGCTTCAGGCCTTGCCAGCTTAATCAGAATAGACTTTTGAAATATTGGACAGAAACTGGTTGGCACTCGCCTCCCAGCTATAATTCCGCGCGTAATCCAGACAAGCTTGTCGATCAATCGTCAACGCTTCGCGCACGGCCTCTTCCAGATTGTCCTTCAATGCCCCAACCCCGCTATCGCCAATAACATCCAGAGGTCCCATGACAGGGTAGGCAGCAACGGGCAATCCTGACGCCAAAGCTTCCAGAAGCACAATGCCGAAGGTGTCGGTTTTGGAAGGAAAGACGAAGACATCGCATGACGCATAGATATCTGCGAGATCCTTACCCTCTTTGAGCCCGAGAAATTTCACATCCGGATACCGCTCTTCCAGAGCCGCCTTCTGCGGACCATCCCCCACGACGATCTTTGTGCCCTCAACCTTCAGATCCAGAAAAGCGTCGATATTCTTCTCGACAGCAACACGACCAACATAAAGCAACAAGGGCCCGGGAAAATCGAGCACCTTTTCTTCTCGTGGGTGGAACTGGTCAAGGTCAACACCACGGCCCCAATAGTGCAATCGCTCAAAACCGCGCGCCTCAAGATCCCGCTTCAGGCTTGGCGTCGCCACCATGCAGCATCGGCCCGGATTATGGAACCAGCGCAAGGCCGCATAGGA